>NC_005125.1:2662296-3327870 GCF_000011385.1 Gloeobacter violaceus PCC 7421 | reverse complement strand
TCTGTGGAGATGTAAGGCCCCGGCCAAAGTCAGGCGAGCGTTGCGGGCAGAAGCGTGCGGCGCAGCAGGCGAGCCAGTTCGCGCTCCAGGAGGCGGCCTGCAACCCGGCGGCTCAAGTCGCGGCCCTCGGGCTTGAGGATGAGCTTGCCCAAAATCGAGACCGATTTGCGCAAGTCGAGCTTGGGATCCTCACGCAGCAAGGACCAGAGCCTTTCGAGATTCTGTAGACCGCTCGCTTTGCCGCCCGGGACGTTGGGGTTGACGGTGCTCGCGGAGGTCAGTTCGTCGATGAGCTTCTCGCGGATCGAAGCGCCCCGCTCGGAGAGCAAAAATTCGGCCGCCTGGTCGAGGGCACGGTTGATGTCGTAGTCCCTGGCGCTTCTGGCGTTGCGCACAAGATTCTCGAGGCGGTTCCAGCGAAAGGAGCCGTCCTTGAACAACAATTCGCTCAGCGAAGCGCGCAGTTCGGGGGCGTTGTCGGTGAGCAGGCGGCGGGCCACGTAGGGGTAGGCGACTTCGAGCACCTTGAAGTCCGGGTCCACCGAGATGGCGATCCCTTCGAGGGTCACCAGTGAACGAATGATCAGCGCAAAAAAGGCGGGCACCCGAAACGGCAGGTCGTACATCATCGAGGACATGTTGTCGGTGATGCTCTTGATGTTGAGGCTGCCGACGCTAGAGCCCAGAGCCTGGCCAAAAACTACCGCCAGCACCGGTACGATGGGCTTCAGGTCTTGATCGGGTTTGAGAAAACCGAGTTTGACGTAATCGCGCGCCAGCCCGTCGAAGTCGCGATTGACCATGTGGACGATGGCCTCGATCAGGCCGTAGCGCTGGGCGGGTTCCACCTCGCTCATCATCCCGAAGTCGAGATAGGCGAGCCTGCCGTCGGCCATCACCAGCAAATTGCCCGGGTGGGGATCGGCGTGGAAGAAGCCGTGCTCCAGCAGCTGCCTCAGCGAGCACTGCACACCGTTTTCGATCACCTTGCGGGCATTGAGGCCCGCCCGCTGGATATCCTCCAGGCGAGTGAGCTTGAGGCCGTCGATCCACTCCATGGTCAGCACTTGGCGGCAGGTGTAATCCCAGTAGATGCGCGGCACATAAACTTCGGGCATCTCGGTGAAACAGGCGGCGAAGCGCTCGGCGTTCTTGCCCTCCTGGACGTAGTCCATCTCCTCGAAGAGCTTGCGGCCGAATTCGTCGAGGATGGCCTGCAGATCGCTTTTGACCTGAGGGACGTTGCGCTCGACCCAGCCGAGCAATCCCCGCTGCAAATAAAGATCCAGGCTCACCAGCGGAATCAAATTGGGGCGCTGTACCTTGACGGCTACCCGCTCGCCGGTGGTGAGCCTGGCGCGGTAGACCTGACCCAAGGAAGCGGCGGCGATGGGCACCTCGTCGAATTCGGCGTAGATTTCGTGGGGATCGCGCCCGAGCCCGGCGCGGATGAGCGCGTAGGCTTCTGCGTTGGGCACCGGCGGCAGGCGGTCCTGCAACAGCGTCAACTCGTCAAGGTAGACCGGCGGCACCAGATCGGGCCGGGTCGAAAGCGCCTGACCAATCTTGATATAGGTCGGCCCCAGGCGGGTGAGGATCTCGCGCAGGCGCACCGCCCGCTTTAGCTGATGGCGGGCGACCGTACCGGTGAGGCGATCCCACTGCACCTGCAGCGCAAAACCGACAAAAGGCAGCAATGTCTGAAAAAAGCGCCACAACACCCGGCCGAAGCGCCGCTCGGCATAGCGGGCAATCAGGTCCGGGTCGTAGGACTTGAAGGGCAAGTCGGGGGCGGCAGCGCTGGGGAGGCCGGCCCCCGGGCGGGTCAGCGCGGCGCTCTCGAAGCGCGGTTCGACGGTTGACTCGTTAAGGGCTCGCATGTAATAAAGGTTAACATTTCGGCGGGACTTTCTCTACTGCCTGGGGAACAGATACAGTTGAGCGACGGCCGGGGAGACGATGTGAGCGAGCAGGCACAGATTTTTACCGACGACCTCTCGCCGGAGGTGGCCGGTACGTACTTGCAAAGTGGGCTTCTGGCGGTAGACTCCGAGGCGATGGGGCTGTTGCCCCACCGCGATCGGCTGTGCCTGGTGCAACTGTGCGACGAGGCGGGTCTGGTGAGTCTGGTGCGCCTGAGTGCCGGTCTGACCCAGGCTTCGCAGTTGCAAAAAGTGCTCGAAGCGCCCGCGGTGATCAAGCTGTTTCATTACGCCCGCTTCGATGTCGCCATGCTGCGCCACCACCTGGGTATCCGCGTGCAGCCTATCGTCTGCACCAAGGTGGCGAGCAAGCTGGCGCGCACCTACAGCCCCAGACACGGCCTGAAGGATCTGGTTCTGGAGACGGTGGGAGTGGAACTGGACAAATCCGCCCAGAGTTCGGACTGGGGGGCGGTGCTGGAATTGTCCGAGGAACAGTTGCGCTACGCCGCCAACGACGTGCGCTATTTGATCCCCGCCTGGCGCAAGCTGGAGACGATGCTTAGACGCGAGGGGCGCTTCGAGCTTGCCCGGCGCTGTTTCGCGCACCTCGAGACCCAGGTGGATTTGGATCTTCTGGGTTACAGCAGCGTCTTCGAGCATTAACAAAGTGCTCCCCAGGTTAGATGGCGACGGAGACAGTCTCTGTAATCTAATGGGGGTGCCCGCTTCTTCACGGGGGTGGCGCACGTATGTGTATTAGTGACGGTGCACCCTGTCTGGCGCCGCCTCCTGCCCTCCTATGATCCAGTCTGCCGAACGCATCTTGGTCGTTGACGACCTGCCTGACAACATCGCCCTGGTCCAATTTCTGCTGGCGAGCGAGGGTTACGAAATCGAAACGGCAAGTTCCGGTGCGGAGTGCCTTGCTCGGGTTTACAAAAATTCCCCGGATCTGCTGCTGCTTGACGTGATGATGCCCGGGATGGACGGCTACGAAGTCACCCGTCGCCTGAAGAGCGACGGGCATCTGCCCTTTTTGCCGATTTTGCTGGTGACTGCCTCTGACCGCCCAAGTGCGGTCCTGGGTCTCGACGCTGGGGCGGACGAGTTTATCCGCAAGCCGATCGAGCCGGACGAATTGCTCGCCCGGGTGCGTTCACTGCTGCGCCTCAAGCGGTCGATCAGCGAACGCGACAACATCGCCCGCCAGCGCGAAGATTTTGTGGCCCGCCTCGCCCACGACCTGCGCACCCCCCTGGTGGCCGCCGACCGCATG
This sequence comes from Gloeobacter violaceus PCC 7421, assembly GCF_000011385.1. Classification (NCBI taxonomy): domain Bacteria; kingdom Bacillati; phylum Cyanobacteriota; class Cyanophyceae; order Gloeobacterales; family Gloeobacteraceae; genus Gloeobacter; species Gloeobacter violaceus. The sequence continues at coordinate 3,324,669 of NC_005125.1, read as the reverse complement.
TTCAACCTGCTGGGTCAGGGAGCGCTCGGACCGATGCCGCCCTCGATGGCCGAGACGGTAGACATCATGGCCCGCTCCAACAGCAACCTGCTGGCACTGGTGCGCACGTTGCTGGATGTCTACCGCTACGAGGCCGGGGCCAAAAAGCTGCATTTTCAGCCGGTCGATGTCATCGAATTGATGCGGCAGGTGTGCGACGAACTGGCTCCGCTCGCGGCTGAGAAGCATCTGGAGTTGTGTGCCCAACTGGAGGCGGCCCCCAAGGTGCCGGCCGACCGTCTGGAACTGCGGCGGGTGCTGACCAATTTGCTCGGCAACGCCCTCAAATTCACCGACCAGGGCGGCGTCACCGTGCGCAGCCGCCTAGAGGACGGCGGCTGCGTCCACCTCGATTTTTGCGATACCGGACCGGGGATCGCCGCGGAGGAACAGGCGTATCTGTTTCGCCGTTTTGCCCAGGGCCGCCACAACAAAGAAGGCAGCGGCATGGGTCTGCATTTGAGCCGCCAGATTGTCGAAGCCCACGGCGGCACCCTCAGTCTCACCAGTGCTCCCGGCAAAGGCAGTACCTTCACGGTGACGTTACCGGCCGCGAAGTGATCGCTTATTGGTTTCGGGGAGCAAACACCCGGCCAAGGGGCCGGGGGGGAGAAGAGAGCAGCGCGTAGGCCCGCCGCGAATCGAGGCTGACATCGGTCGGCCGGGGCGGGGTCGAAGGATAGTCTCTACCCGAGGCGGCCAGGATCAAACGCGTGTCCCAGCCGAAGTGGCCCGCCAGCAGTATCCCCAGGGCGTGGCGCGATAGGCGCTCAGGCCCGCCCAGGTGCAGCAGCCCGGATTGTCCCGCCTCCACCAGTTCGAGCAGGGCCGCAGCCAGATCCGGGGCGTACACCGGCGAGCGAAATTCGTCTGTGAACAAGTTCGCCCGTTTTCCGGCGGCCAGTTGGGCTCCCAGGCGCTCCTCGACGCTGCGCGCGCCCGACGGGCTTGGTCCCAAAAGCAGCGAAGTGCGAACGACCAACGCCCCCCCGTCCCCCAGTTCCAGCACTCGCTGCTCAGCCGCCATCTTGGTGCGGCCGTAGCAGCCGAGTGGGCTGGGGAGGCTTTCCTCGCAGTAGGGAGCCTCCCGGCCGTCGAAGACCAGGTCGGTGGAGACGAACACGAAGCGGCAGCCTGTGCGGCCGGCCGTGCGGGCGAGCGCTTCGGTCGCTGCGACATTGACGCGCAACGCCACGGTGGGATTGGCTTCGCACTGGGCCGCTTCGCTAATCGCCGCGCAATGGACGAGGGCGTCGGGGCGGTACCGTCCGACAAAAGCTTCAAGCTCCGAAAGATCCTCCAAGGCCAGGTCCAACTGCGGTTGCTCGATAGGGAGCGGGCAGCGATGACGGCTTACCGTACCCACCACTTCCCAACCGCTTTGCAGTGCCCGGGAGGCGACCTGAAAACCGAGCAGGCCGCTAGCGCCCGTGATCAGCAGGCGCTTGGGCACCGGTGCTCACTCGGGAGACGGGCGTTGCGGTCCGCACCTGCTGCAGCGAAGGGGTTGCCCGCAGCGAGGTGTCGGCGAGGCTGATCAGCGGCGGGAACAAGATTCCCAGCACGACGGTCGCCACCGTCGTAATCAACATGCCGGCTTTGAGGGTCTGGATGCCGTCTTGATCGCCCGCCTCGGAATAAGCGAGCACCTGGGGAGACGGTTCTTTGACCAGCATCAGCTTGACGACGCGCACGTAGTAATAAATCGATGCCACCGAGGTGACCAGGCCGAAGAAAACGAGTGTATAGGCCTGGGACTGCACCGCCGCCCAAAACAGGTACAACTTGCCGAAAAAGCCCGCGAGCGGCGGAATGCCCGCCAAGGAAAGCAGGCACAAACTGAGCACCAGCGTCAGGAACGGATCTTTCTGGTAGAGGCCGCTGTAGGCGGTGATCTCGTCGGTGCCGGTGCGCAGGCTGAAGAGCACCACCGCCATGAACGCCCCCAGGTTCATAAACAAGTAGGTGCCGATGTAGAGGATCATGCTGCTGTAGCCTTCCTGGGTGCCGATGGCAAGGCCGATCATCACATAACCGGCCTGGGCGATCGACGAGTAGGCGAGCATGCGCTTCATGCTGGTCTGGGCGATGGCCACCACGTTGCCCAGCACCATACTGAGGATGGCCAGAAGCACAAAGAGCGTCTGCCACTGCTCAGAAAAGCCCGGGTAGGCCGAGGTCATAAAGCGGATGGCCAGGGCGAAACCGGCGGCTTTCGAACCGACCGACAAAAAAGCGACCACCGGCGTGGGCGATCCTTCGTAAACGTCGGGGGTCCACTGGTGGAAGGGCACTGCCGAGAGCTTGAAGCAGATGCCCGCCGCCACCAGGACCAGCGACAGCAAGGCCGGAAAACCCAGATTCACGATGCGCGGGGCGATCTCGGTCAGCTGCGTCTGGCCGCCGGAAAACCCATACAGCAGCGACATGCCGTACAGGAAGATACCGGAACTGGCCGCACCGATGAGCAAATACTTGAGCGAAGCTTCGTTAGAGCGCTTGTCGAGCTTGGCGTAGCCCGAGAGCAGATAACTGGTGATACTGAGCAACTCCAGAGCCACGAAGATCATCGCCATCTCCGAGGAGCCCGACAGCAGCATCGCCCCGAGGGTCGCCCCCAATAGCAGCACATAAAATTCGGCCGTCGCCAGACTCGATTGGTTGATGTAGCGCACCGACATCAGCACCGTGAGGGCGGCCGAGATCAAAATAAAGGCGCGAAAAACGACGCTCAGCGGATCGGCGGTGAAGCTGCCCAGAAAACTCACCGGATTTTCGAGAATCCACATCGGCAGCAGCGTGGCGGTGGCAATTCCCAACCCCAAAAGTGCCAGATAAGGAAGCGACCAGGAAGCCTTGCGGCCCGAGATCAAATCCACCAGCAACACCACAATCAGGGTGATGGTGACGATGTATTCGGGCCAGAGTGTCCCGGCGTTGAGTGCGGCCAGATCGATGTTCATGGGCAGAGTTTGCGCCTGTTGCGGAAGCTGTCACCTGTCATCGTACTTTACGTTGGCGGCGACCCACAGGAGCCCTGTGCGCCGTGGGCGCCGGGATGTGTTATCGTAATTGCGATCGGGACAAGCGTTCACCACTCGCGGCAGGTTGACCATGGCGATCATCTCCTCCCGTCCTTCCGGAGCTGAGGGCGAACCGGCCAAATCGCGCACCGCCCCCGCCGAACCCGCCCAACGCTCCCGCACGGCGGTGCAGTCCGAGCGCGCCCACGAGGACCAGCACGAGGAGAGCCTCAGGCCCAAGAACCTTGTCGACTACGCCGGTCAAAAAGATCTCAAAGCCGTCCTGGGCATCGCCGTGGCCGCCGCCAAAAGTCGGGGCGAATCGCTCGATCACCTGCTGTTTTATGGACCGCCGGGACTGGGCAAGACGAGCATTTCGCTGATTCTGGCGCGCGAGATGAACGTGCAGATTCACCTCACCACCGCCCCTGCCCTCGAGCGTCCCCGCGACATCGCGGGTCTGCTCGTCAAACTCCGGCGCGGCGATATTTTGTTCATCGACGAAATTCACCGCCTGCCCCGGCTCACCGAGGAGATTCTCTACCCGGCCATGGAGGACTATCGCCTCGACATCACGATCGGCAAGGGACAAAACGCCCGGATTACCAGCGTGCCGCTGCCGCGCTTCACGCTCATCGGGGCCACCACCCGCGTCGGTGCCCTCAGTTCGCCGCTGCGCGACCGCTTCGGCCTGATTCAGCGTTTGCGCTTTTACGATGTCGAAGAACTCGCGGGGATCATTGTCCGCAACGCTGCCTTACTGAACATTTCGATCGATGAGCCTGGAGCAGCTGAGATCGCCCGCCGCGCCCGGGGCACCCCGCGCATCGCCAACCGGCTGCTCAAGCGCGTGCGCGACTACGCCCAGGTCGAAGGGGACGGGCGGATCACCGAGCCGGTCGCCTGTGCGGCGCTGGAATTATTCGAAGTGGACCCGCGCGGGCTCGACTGGACCGATCGCCGCCTGCTTGCCACCCTCATCGAGCACTACAACGGCGGCCCGGTGGGCGTCGAGTCCCTTGCCGCCGCCACCGGCGAAGACACCCAGACCATCGAAGAGGTCTACGAGCCCTATCTGATGCAAATCGGCTACCTGCTGCGCACCGCCCGCGGCCGGATGGCCTCCCCCGCCGCCTACCGCCACTTGGGCTATGCGCCGCCCCAGCGCTTCGAGCAGGTCAGTCTGCTGGACAGCATTGACTCCGCGCACGGGCGCAACTGACCGGTCAAAATAGAAAGACCCTGAAGATCCCGGCGATGATCGATCCCAGCGAGGCCAAAGCCATTATTGAGAAGTACTTCGCCGAGGTCACAGGCGAACAGTTCGAGCATGATCTTCGTCAATGGTGCCCAGAAGTGTTCGATGAGCGCTACTTTACCTCAAAATCGACCTTCGCATCCATCATGTTCGAATCATTGCAAAGACAAACAAGGGGAGCCAGCCTAATGACTCAATCGGCACCGCCACCCTCGCCAAAAGACCACTTACCCACCATGTACGACCTACCGAGCGAAGCGCTGGAGGAGCCAGGCTTGCCTGACGAATTTCATATTCTCCAACCGCAACTGCTCTCGGCGACCTTTCGGCCGACGGCCTGCCCACAGGAAGAAATTTTCACCGCCGGCGATCTGAATTTCTACTACGACCTGCGCCACCTGCTCTGGTACAAACGCCCGGACTGGTTTGCGGTGATCGGTGTGCCCAGCCTTTACGAAGAGCGGGAACTGCGGCGCAGCTACGTGTTATGGCAAGAAGGGATAGCCCCAACGGTTGTCATTGAGTTTCTTTCACCAAGTACAGAAGCGGAGGATCTTGGCCGGTCGAGCTGCGGGGCGGACGAACCGCCGACCAAGTGGCAGGTCTACGAGCGCATCCTGCGGGTGCCCTACTACATCGTCTTTGACGGGGATGTCGGTCGAATGCGGCTATTTCAACTGCTTGGCATCCGTTATCAGGAGGTGACGCTCGCTGAGCCCCGCTTCTGGTTTGAGGAGTTGGGGATTGGGATTGGTCTGTGGCGGGGCTTCTGGCTCAAGCTCGAACGGCCTTGGTTGCGCTGGTTTGACGAGCGGGGCCAATGGATCGCGACTCCCGAGGAGGAGCAGCGGCATCGAGCCGAGCAGGCCGAGCAAGAGGCCGAGCAGTTGCGCGAGGAGATGGAGCGGCTGAAGGTGCAATTGCGCTCGCTCGGTCTGCAGCCGGACCGCGGACCGGCTGCCTAAAGGACTCGTTTCGAGTCGGCAGCGTATCCTGGCGCATACAAAACTTACATTTTTTGCCCGCGTTCATCGGTGCCCCCTCCTCCAGGCCATGGCATTCCCCCGATAGATCACCCCCCGCGCCAGGCCGGAAAAATGTTCTCCCGACGCTGCAATAGTGGCATGACAAGGCTTGCAAGCGCTGTGGGCCGACGGGGAACCGCAGGGGGGTGGTCCGCTGCCACTGAATAGAATGTATAATTCACTACAGCACAGAAGACCGTTTTAACAGGTTCGACGGGTTCGAGGTATATGGCACAGGCTGTCCGATTCTCTATTGACTACATCCGCGGCGAAGTGCGCCACCGGCTCGAGGCTGGCAAGGTGCTGCGTTCCCAGCCGGTCTCGGCGCTCGGCGCTTTTTATGCGCCCGCCGAATGGCAGGCGATGTGCGAGGAGCTGGAATTGCTCGATGTACGGCTTTGCGATCCCCTGGCCGAGTTGCTGGGCCGCGAGGAATGGGCCAACGACTAGAATGCCTACAGTCGAGATTGGGCATTATTCGTGGTTCCACCTGTCAAGCATCGTCTGTCGGAGCGCGCCCTCGCGGTTGTTCCCTCGCTGATTCGCGACGCCTCGCGCTACTGCGACGAACTCGGGGCGCTGAATTTGGCCCAGGGATTGCCGGATTTTGCGGCTCCCGCCTTTTTGAAGGAGGCGGCCCAGCGGGCGATCGCCGCCGACCGCAACCAGTACTGTGACCCATGGGGACTGGCGCAGTTGCGCGAGGCCATCGCCGCCAAGTGCACCAGGGACAACGCTCTGGCAGTCGATCCGGCCACGCAGGTGACGGTCTGTTGCGGAGCGACCGAGGGGATCAATCTGGCGCTGATGGCATTGCTCGACCCGGGCGACGAAGTCGTGGTCTTCTCGCCTTTTTACGAGAACTACCGGCCGAATCTGGCCACAGTCGAGGCAAAGCCCCGCTACGTGCCGCTCAGTGCCCCGGACTGGCGTGTCGATGAGGCGGTGCTCGAACGGGCCTTTGCCGGTACCGCGCCCCGGGCAGTGATTGTCAACAACCCCGCCAATCCGACCGGCAAAGTCTGGTCGCGTCAGGAACTGGAACTGGTGGCCCGCTACTGCGAGCGCCATGACGCCTACGCGATCACCGACGAGATTTACGAGTACATCCTCTACGACGGGGCGGAGCATATCTCGCTGGCCTCGCTCGCGGGGATGGCCGAGCGCACGGTGACAGTCAGCGGGCTGTCGAAGACTTTTTGTGTGACCGGCTGGCGACTGGGTTATGTGATCGCCTCAGAACCCCTGACCGCCGCCATCCGCAGGCTGCACGACTTTTTGACCATCTGCGCTCCGGCACCGATGCAGCATGCCGCAGTCGCTGCCCTCGAAGCGCCTGCCGACTACTACGCCGATTTGCGCCGCCTCTACCAGGCCAAGCGCGACCGGTTGGTGACGGCGCTGTACCGCAGCGGGTTTGAGCCGGTACGACCGGCTGGGGCTTATTATGTCTGGACCGATGCCGGGGTGCTCGGGGCCAAAAACGCCCTGGCGGCGGCCGGACGCCTCGCCGTCGAAGCGGGGATCGCGGCGGTGCCCGGGGATTGTTTTTTGCCGCCGGGTCATCCCAACTGCAATTTGCGCTTTTGCTATGCCAAGAGCGACGAGACCCTGGCCGCCGCCGTCGAACGGCTCGATCGCTGGAGCGGCCATGGCTGAGCGGCGGGTGCGCTATACCAAGTCCAACCTGCCCAGCAAGATCTGTGCGGTCTGCGGTTTGCCTTTTGAATGGCGGCGCAAGTGGGCCGACTGTTGGGACGAGGTGAAGTACTGCTCCGAACGCTGTCGCCGCGGCCGAGCGCACTAGGGCGGCGCTTCGGGGGTGGGCAGCCACCGCCTATGATGGAATAGATCCGCTCGATTACATCGAAACGCTATGGAATATCGGGACTACTACGAGATACTGGGTGTTCCTAAGTCTGCCGATGAGCAGCAGATCAAAAGCACCTACCGCAAACTGGCTCGGCAGTTCCATCCCGACCTCAATCCGGGCGACAAGCAGGCGGAAGAAAAATTCAAGACGATCTCCGAAGCCTACGAGGTGCTCTCCGACCCGAGCAAGCGCAGCCGCTACGATCAATACGGTCGCTACTGGCAACAGGCGGGCCGCTCCGGCGGCACCCCGGCGGGTGGTGCCGCCCCGGCCGGGGCAGGCGTGGGGGGCTTCGAGGGATTCGACTTTGACTTTAGCCGCTTCGGCAGCTTCGACGAATTTATCGACTCGCTGATGGGCAATCTGCGCGGGAGCGGCGGCGAGCGCGCGGCTCGGGCGAACGTGCGCACCACCCAGCGCCCGGGCCGCAGCGAAGACGTCGAGATGTCCCTCGAACTGACGCTCGAAGAAGCGCTGAACGGCACCAAAAAGCGCGTGCGCACCGCCACGGGCAAAGTGGTCGAGGTCAACATCCCCGCCGGGGTCCACGAAGGCACCAAGGTGCGGGTGGCGGGCGAGGGCAGCGGCCGGGGCGATTTGTTTCTGGTCGTCAAGCTCAAGACCCACCCGTTTTTTGCGGTCGATGGCGACGATTTGCTCTGTGAAGTGCCCCTGACCCCCGCCGAGGCGGCCCTCGGCACCAAAGTCGAAGTGCCGACCCTCACCGGCCGCGTGCGGGTGACGATCCCGGCCGGCACCTCCACCGGCCGCACACTGCGCCTCGCGGGCCGCGGTCTGCCGCGCCGGGGGGGCGGCCGGGGCGACCAGTTGGTCAAAATCCGCATCGAGGTGCCGACGGCACTGTCCTCGGAGGAGCGCGACCTGTACGAGAAGCTCTCCCGCACCGAGTCCTTTCGTCCCCGCGCCCGCTTCGACAGCCAGTAAGCCATGCCTCCCAAGCTCTCCTCGCCCCCGGATCCCCGCTCGCCCGTCTACCGCGCCCTGCGCGACAAGATCAACTTTGCCCTGCACGTGGGCATCTTTGCCGCCGTCAACTCGGGGGTGGCGTTTTTCGCGCGCTTTTACAGTGCCGAGTGGCCCTGGCAGGGGTGGCTCCTGGGATTTTGGGCGCTCGCCCTGGTGGCCCACGGCATCTACGTCTTCGGAATTGCCCGCTACAGCGAGACTTGAAGATTGCCGCCTTAGAATGGGTCTTGGTTAACGAGGCTTCGCAACACCCATGACCCGCATCCTTGCTCTCAATCCCGGCGGCATCGGGGACCAGGTGCTCTTTTTTCCCACCCTGCGGGGACTGCGCGAGCGCTTCGCCCAGTCGCGCATCGAGGTTGTCGTCGAACCCCGTTCGCAGGGCGCCTACCGGGTATGCCCGAGTGTCAACGAAACGCTGACCTTCGACTTTAAGGGCGACCCGAGTCTGGCGGACTGGATGAATCTGATTGGCATCCTGCGCGACCGGCGCTACGACGCCGTGCTCTCGGTGGGCAGCTCCAGCCTCGTCGCTCTGCTGTTGTGGATGACCGGCATCCCGAAGCGGGTAGGCTACAGCGCCTGGATCACCGAACGGTTTTTGACCGACTCGGTGCCGCTGAACCGCGATCAGTACGCAGCGCAGATGTACCACGACCTGCTGCAGGGTTTTGGCATCCAGCGCGCCTTCACCCCGCCCCAGGCTGCGGTCTACTCCGAGGACGAGCGCTGGGCCACCCAGGCCCTTGCCTCGCTGGGCGGGCGCAAGCCCCTGTTGCTGCACCCGGGGGCCAGCAAGCTCGCCGAACTGAAGGGCATCCGCAAGCTCTACCCCGCCGCCCAATGGGCGCAGGTGGTGCAGAAACTGCTCGTCAAAGAAGCGGACCTGCCGTTTTTCGTCGTCCAGGGGCCGGAGGACAGCGAACTGGTGACGGCCATCAAGGGGGAACTGGCGGATCAGGCCCGCTTTGTCCAGCCCCCGGACGTGGGGAAGCTCACCGCCCTCATCGAGCGCTCGCGCCTGCTGTTGTGCGTCGACTCGGCACCGATGCACCTGGCGGTGGCCACCGGCACTCCCCTGGTCGCTCTGTTTGGCCCTACCCTGCCCACCAAGCTGCTGCCGGAGGAGCCTAAGTACGTCGCCCTCGTTTCACCCGAGCGCGACAAAGTCGAGCGCATCCCGGTCGAGACGGTTGCCGCCGCGGCCATCAAGCTCTTGGCCAAAACGCCGGTCGCCTGAAAGCCAATTGGGAGTGGACAATGGAGCTAAGCGGGCTCGAACCGCTGACCTCCGCAATGCCATTGCGGCGCTCTACCAGCTGAGCTATAGCCCCAGACGTGCATTTTCCATATTTACACAGACGCCAATGGGCCGTCAACGTCCAACTCCCACCCGCTTCTGCCCGATGATCACCATTGCACCCGCCGACTACCGGGCCAACGTGCTCTGCACCCTGCAGATGACCCCGACCATCTGGTCGATTTATCTGGCGCTCGAAGGAGAAACGTCCTTTCGGTTCTTGCCCGGTCAGGCGGTCTGGCCGCGCTTCGAGCGCGAGGGCCGCATCTTCACCAAGATTTATTCGATTGCCTCCAGTCCCGCGCTGGTGCCGGAGATTGAACTGTGCATCTCCCGGGTGGGCTGGGCCTCCAATTTTATGTGTCGGCTCAAACCCGGCGATACGATCGAGTTGCGCGGTCCCTACGGCATGATGACCCTCGAATCGGTGCCCGAGCGCGATGTGGTCTACGTCGCCGAGGGCTCGGGGATCGCACCCATCAAATCCCATATCGAGTGGCTGTTTGCGCAGGAAAACCCGCCCAACGTCTGGCTTTTTTATGGCGGCAACGACCCGGGGGAGATTGCCTACCATGCGCTCTGGAAGGATCTGGCTGCCCACAATCTCAAGTTTCGCTATATTCCGACGGTACGCACCGGGGCCGGCGAAGAATTCGAGCCGGGCAGCGCCGAGGAGGCCGTGGCCGCCTTTATCAAACGCCCCGAGGCGCTCCAGGTCGATATTTGCGCCGTCGAAGACCGGGTGGACGAAATTAAACGGGCACTTCTGGAGCAGGGCTTCGACCCGGCCCACCTGCGCACGGAGCGATTCTGCTCTTACTGAACTCGAGCACCGCGACGCACTTGCCGGCCGGGTGCGTTGAGTGCCGGGGCTGTCTGCGCCCAAATCGCCGTGGTCTGCGGACAGGATTAGTGGGTACAGAGCCAGGCGTGGAAGATCGCAGCCTCGCGCTGCTTGCCGATCCAGCGCGCCCGATTCTGGCCGGTCAGGGCAATCACCATCGCCTGGTGCTGCCCGGCGCGGTCACCGATCGCTTCGAAGTGCCGGTAGAGCGCATCGATCTTGGCCACCGAAGCGCGGGCCGCTTCGAGATCTTTAAAAGACAGCACACCCCGGAAGTAGGGCGAGTAGGCGTTCTGGTCCTTGGCGGTCGTGGTGTACAGGTCGAAGTAACCCTCCAGCAATCCCGCCTGGGCGAGCACCTGGGCCACGTAGGAGGGACGGGCCTCGGTGTGGGCGGCGATCTCGACAGGATCGCGCAGGCCGGAGTCGAACCATTCCAGGATCCGGGCTTTTTTGGTGCGCGCGGGAAGTTTCTGCGATCTGTCCCTCGCTTCGCTTGTCGGTTCCGTTGGCGATTCCAGGATTTCTTCTTTTGCCATTTGAAAATACCTGTCCAGAAAAAATAGGTGCGAACCTACGGCGTTTTTTACGACGAGAAGACAACATCGAGGGGCGCTGAAACGCAATAAATTACCGCACCTCTCTTCTTTTATTATCGCAAATCAACTGCCCATCAAACAGGGGTAAGCGGACTTAAGAATATCCATACAATATATTGCTATTTTCACGATAGACTCTGGCTTCGGCGGCTGTCCTCTTCATTGCGGCAGAGTCCGGATGATCCCGGTGAGGCAACTGCAGGCAAGATGTAGACATGGCAAAAAACAAGCGAACTTCCCAGACTCCGAGGCAGATCCCCCCGGGTCTGCCGCCTGTCGGACCCAACCGGGTGGTCCGCCTCGATCCCCAGGCAGTGCTTGAAGCCGGCAACCGCGTGCGCATCGTCGATTGTCGCAGTGCCTCCGAGCGGCGGCTGATGACGATTGCGGGCGCGGTACCCTTCGATGCGCGCAACTTCGAAATCAACAATCCCAACAAGGGTGTGCCGGTGGTGTGCGTGAGTTGGCTGGGCGGGCGAAGCCTGGTGGCTGCTTACCGGTTGGCCAAACAGGGCTACACGGCCTACGACCTCAAAGGCGGCCTGGCGGCCTGGAAAACAGCCGGTTACCCGACAATTCGCGCTTTGTGACGGCGGCTGCCTGGTTCTGGGGCGTAGGCCCATGGAATCTTGGGCTGAACATCATTGCGGCTGGGCGAGCTTCAAGACAATCTTGTAAGCTTCGCGGATCTCCGTGGCCACATCCACCAGTTCTTTGGCGCACTCGGCGCGAGCGGTCTCCTGCCCGGCTGTGAACCAACCGGTCGAACGCTCCCGCAGCGCGTCGAGCTTGCGCATTTGGGCGTGCAGGATGCGGGCGGCGTCGCGGTGCGGCTCCGGCAGCGAAGGCAAAAACGTTTCTTCGAAGTGGCGCGTCAGGTCGGCGTGGATCGGCATGGCGAATATTGTGAGCGTTTCATCACTAATGGCAAAGTCCTCCGGCAAGTACAGTAGCAACGAATACGGACTCCCTGCCGCCGGGGTGGGTCAATGGCGCCACACGCCCCGCCCCGCCAAGGAGGATGCCTAAATGCGCAGGATTGTCGTCGCCGCTTTGCTCTGGATGGGCTTGGCCACCCCGGCCTTTGCCGCCCCGCTCAAAATCGGCTACAGCGCCTGGCCAGGCTGGTTCCCCTGGAAGGTGGCCGAAGCAAAGGGCCTGTTTAAGAAAAACGGCGTCGAGGTGCAGATGGTCTGGTTCGAGGGGTACGCCGACTCGATTACCGCCCTGGTAGCGGGCAAGCTGGACGCCAACTGCCAGACGCTCAACGACACGATCGCCCCCGCCGCCGCCGGGGCCAAACTCAAAGTCGTCCTCACCAACGACAACTCCGCGGGCAACGATCAGATCATCGTCAAAAAAGAAATCGCCTCCATCAAAGATCTCAAGGGCAAAAAGCTCGGCGCCGAACTGGGCACGGTGGACCACTATCTGTTGCTGTTAGGTCTGCAAAAAGAAGGACTCACCCAAAAGGACATTCAATTTACGCCCATCGAAACCGGTGCCGCCGCCGCTGCCTTCGCCGCCGGTCGCCTCGACGGGGTAGGGGTATTTGCCCCCTTTACCACCAAGGCCCTGAGCACCGGCAAGGGAAAAGTACTCTTCAGCTCCAAGGAATTTCCTGGCGCCATCTCCGATCATCTGGTGCTGCGCGAGGAGGTGGTCAAAGCCCGTCCGGGCGAGATCGAGAAAATCGTCAAGACCTGGTTTGACACCCTCGACTACATCAAGAAGAACCCCGAAGAGTCGCTTCAGATCATGGCCAAGCAGGCGGGTACGAGCGTGGCAGAGTACAAGTCCTACGACAGCGGCACGCGCATCTTCAACCTGGAGCAGAACCTCGTCACTTTCGCTCCCGAGACCAAAGACCCGATCAACCTGCGCTACCAGTCGAAGATCATCGCCGACTTTTTGGTCAAATCGGGCCTTGCCAAAACCAAACCGGACACCGCCGTGCTCTTTGAGGACAAGTTCGTCAGGGCGCTCAAACCCTAGAGCAGGGGTCAGTGTTAAATGGTCGTCCAGCGGGATTGCCGACCGGCCGCTGTCTCCAGGCGCCATCAAGCCGCAACCGGGTAGCGGCGCAAGCCCGGCAGGGTAAGGCCCACTAGGACCAGCAGCGGTGCGGCCAGCCCGACCAGTCCCGGCAGCACGCGGCCTGCGACATCGCCCGTCAATTCTTCCTCGAAGCGAAACTTCGGCAGGCGGCCGATCTCGGCGGCAGTGACGGTCTGCTGCCGGAAGATGCGCGGCACGAAGTACCCCTGCCAGGTGCGGTGGTAGCGATCGACTTGCGCTTGGAAGTGGCGGTAGCGGCCAAGGCCGGTGCCGGCCAAGTCGTTGAAGACTTCCTGGGCGACGATGGCGGGTGAAAGATAGCGGTAGCGCTCCACCAGGGCCTGCTGGGCAAGCAACTGCCGGTCGTAGCGCTCCAGAACCGGAGCAATCGCCTTGTCGACCGTTTCGCGCACGGCAGTACTGCGCAGGGCAAAACTGCCCGGATCGACCCGGCTATCCTTGGGGGCCAGTTCGGGGTGATCTTCGTAGTAGCGCGCCAGCAGGCGGCTGCCCTGGGCGTTGGCGGCATTGGTGGCCTCGCGGACGGCCTGGATGAGTTCGACGCGCGAAGGTACCGGGCTTGCAGTGCTCACCGCCACATTGACCACCGCCGGGACGATCACGACCAACAGCAGCCACAGCCCCACCAGGACGACGGCGTTGGTGGGGGTGCGGCCCCCCGCAGCGTTGACGGCGACGGCCAGGGCGAACCAGAACATGCCGTACAGGATGACCACGAGCACCCACAGCCCCAGACGCAGCCGGACGCCGGGCTCGGCTGGATCCGCGCCGCCCAGGACGGCCCCCGCCAGCGATAGAACCGCCGCGAGGGCAATCACAATCCCGCCGCGCACCAGCACCTTGCCCAGCACGAGCATCGGCAGGCCCACCGGCTGGGAGAGCAGCATCGCCAGGGTACCCTCGTCGCGCTCGCCGGAAAGCAGGTTGTAGCCCAGCGCCAGGATGAACAGCGGCAAGAGATAGACAATCACAAAGGCCAGATCAAAGCGGCCCGCCAGCAGATTGGTAGGATTCTCCAGTTCGTTGTTCTGGATGAATGTCTGTTTGTTGAGGGTGCTGACTTTGAAATAGTAAGGGTAGAGATCGCTCTGGCCGACGGCGAGGGGGGCGAGCGGTCCCGGCGTCAAAGTCGCGTAGCGGGTGCCTTTGTTGTTGCCGACGGTGCGCGGCTGGCGCGGATCGGCGAAGGCGTCGCCCGTAAATCGAACCTTGCCCGATTCGATGTCGGCGATGGCCGATTGCAGCGTGTCCAGGCGGGTGATTTCTTCCTGCTGGGCTTGTGCCAGGGTCTGCCGCTGAAATTGCACCCAGCCGGTGCCGTTGATGAGGCCGTAGGCCACCAGTAGGGCAAATAGCCCCCCCACTGCCCAGATGACCCGCTCGGCCATCAGGTTGCGCCATTCGTGCTTGAGGATGGAAGCGAGCATCAGCCGGTCACCCGCAGGCGGGCGGCAGCAAAAACAGCCGCGGCGGCGGCCAGGACGATCCAGAATCCCAGGCCCAAAAGGCTCAAGCTCTGTTGGGCCAGCACCCAGCCCAGGGGCGGGGTGGTGTACTGAAAGTCGGAAACCGAGCGGTAGTCTGCAGCCGTAGCCCGGTAGCCGTCGTCTTTGTTGCGGGTCATCGCTTCGTTCATCGTCTTGATGAGCCCTCGGCGATACTGCTCGGCGGCGGTGGCAAAGTGGCGGTGCTGGGCAAAGTCGGTGCCGGACAATCCCATCGAGAGCGAGCGCACCGCCAGTAGCGGCGCTACGAACCCGCCCAGTTGGTGCACGGCGTTCTGCTCTTCGAAGCGCCGCCACAGTTCACCGAAGCGGCGGTCGTAGACCCGGTAGCCGTACTCTTCGCCCTCCTGCAGGGCGATACCCGCAAAATTGACGGGCAAATCTTCAACCCGGCTGGCAGCGTACTGCTGGAGCACGCGCTTTTCGAGGGCGGCGCGGCGGGCATCCTGGCTGTTGTGGCCGTCGATGCCGCCCGCCATATCGGTGGCGACCGTCTCGGTGAAGGTCAGGGCGGAAGGGACCGGGTACAGCCCGCGGGCCAGGTCGGTGACCAGGCGCGGAGCGACCAGACCCTGCACGATCCAGAAGCCCAAAAGCGCCACCAGCGCCAGCCTGGCCGATTTGGCCCAGGCGGAGACCGCGAGGCAGACCCCCACAAACAGCAAGTAGTACCCCAGATAGGCGGCACTCAACAGCGCCAAGCGGGGCAGGCTGGCCGCGAGCCCCCCCGGCCCAGCGGCCAGGGCCAGGGCACCGACCCCCAGGATCGTGGCGGGCACCAGCAACAGGCCGAGGGCCACGAGCATGCCGAGGGCTTTGCCCAGGGCGAGCGTCGGGGCGGGAACCCCGAGGCTCAACAGTTGCCGCAACGTTCCCTGCTCGCGCTCACCGGCAAACGCCCCGAACCCGAGCAGAATAATCACCAGCGGCAGCAGCAGTTGCAACACCGTGGCGGCGGTCAACTCGCCGAAGCGCTGTACCGCCGTCGCATCCTGGGCAGGGCGGTAGCGAAAATCGTTTTGTTTGTGCGCTTCGAGCCACACTGCCACTCCCACATAGTCGTCCACACCCTGATCGACAAACGACAGCGGCAATTTGGGCTTGAAGGCGTAGACCCCGTAGTGGGCGGCGGAGTGGGGATTTTTAGGCTCCTGGGCGAGCCACTGCGTTCGGGTGGCCCGCTGGGCGGCTGCGTGCTGGGCGCTCACGTCGCTGTAGTGCTTCCAACCCATTAGCAGCGAGACCACGAGCAGCCCCAATACAACGGTCGCCCCGGCCCGGAAGCGTCCGTCGCGCACCATCTCCAGGTACTCTTTGCGGGCAATGCGCCAGATCACCGCCGCACCTCCCGCACCCCGCCACCTGCCGAGGCGCCCACCATGCTCTCCAGATACAGCCGCTCCAGTTGCTCGTAGCTGAGATCTTCGGTACGGGCGGTCGTCACCAGCCGACCGGCATTCATAATTCCGACGCGCGTCCCCGCTTCTTTGGCCCGAAACAGGTCGTGGGTGGCCATCAGCACCGCCACCCCCTGCCGGCTCAGTCGCCCCAGCAACTCCGAAAACTCGTTGCTCGCCTTTGGATCGAGACCCGAGGTCGGCTCGTCCAACAGGAGCGCTTCAGCCTTTTTGGCGATGGCGATGGCGATACCGACTTTTTGGCGCATGCCCTTTGAGTAGGTGCCTACCCGCCGCCCGGCCGACTCCGCCGGTAACCCGACTTGCTCGAAAAAAGCCAGCAGCTCCGGGCGCGTATAGCGATCCTGACCTGCCAGAGCACTGAAATATTCGAGATTTTCCAGACCGCTCAGGTTGCGGTAGAGCATCACCTGCTCGGGAATGTAGGCCACAAAGCGCTTGGTCTCCAGCGGGTGGCGCTGCACATCGAGACTTTTGATTCGAGCCGTGCCGGCGCTCGGCGCAATGAAGCCCAAAAACAGACTGATGGTCGTCGTCTTGCCGGCACCATTGGGTCCGAGCAGACAGAAGACTTCGCCCGCCTCGATGCGCAGATTGAGTCCATCGAGGGACGGGACGGCCGTGCCGTAGTTCTTGGTCAAGTCGACGGCTTCGAGCATGGAGGCTCCCCTGGACAACGGTTGCTGTGATTTGCTTGCAATCTACTCAAGAACGAGAATCGTTGTCAAAGAACCGGATAGTTTTGGCGGGTGCGGCCAGCTTTTCAGAAACGTCCTGCTGTGCAAAAGCCACAGGCCCAACAAGACTAAGCCTCTGCGCGCAAAAAGTCTGTCCCCCGGGGGGGTATATCCCCAAAGTAGGGGGAAGGGGCACAATCTCCGTGGGCACATTAGAAAAGTTTTAATTTCTATGTCGGTACGCATTCGAACAAAGATTGGTACATATGCATTGTTTGTGCTGGCGGGCTTTCAGCTTGTCGGCGGGCTTGCGTCCGCCCAGATCATTCCTACCCGCGACAGCCTTGCCAAACCTTCCCAGGCAGCCCGCGATCTGCTTGCTGCTCCGACTGTAGGGCCAATCGCCCAGGTGCCTTCGACTCCCCAACCGGACGCCGCCGATCCGGACGGGGCAACCACTCTGGATGAAACCCTGGTGGAGGGAAGGCTCGCCCCCAGGCGATCGACGCCGGTGTTCACGATCACCAGAGAGGACATTCAAAAGAAGGCGGCGGTGAATCTGGCGGACGCGCTGCGGGGGGTACCGGGTTTTGCCATTAACGACGCCGGGCGCGGTGCGGATTTTCACAACGGCTCGTACTACCGGGGGGCGACGGTCAACCAGTCGGCGCTGCTCATCAACGGCCGCCAGATCAAAACCGGCCTCAACTCCAACCACGGCG
The DNA here is from genome assembly GCF_000011385.1 of Gloeobacter violaceus PCC 7421. Classification (NCBI taxonomy): domain Bacteria; kingdom Bacillati; phylum Cyanobacteriota; class Cyanophyceae; order Gloeobacterales; family Gloeobacteraceae; genus Gloeobacter; species Gloeobacter violaceus. The sequence goes on along the minus strand of NC_005125.1, from coordinate 3,307,320 downwards.
CCACCGACTACAACAGCATCCCGGTGGAAGGGATCAAGCGCATCGAGCTGCTCGGTCCCGGTGCCGGCACAACCCTCTACGGTTCGGATGTGATCGGCGGCGTCATCAACATCATCACCGAGGAGGGACCGGCAGTCCCGACGTTTTCCGGCAGCGCCGAGTACGGCTCCTACGGCGAATCGATCTACCGCACCTCCTACGGCGGTACCAGCGAACGGCTCAAATACAACTTCGGCTATCAGAGCTACGGGGCCACCAACAACTTTCCGGTGCCGGTGGGTTCCACCAACCGGGGAGAGGATGGGCGGCTGATGAACGCCGACATGTACACCGCGAGCTACCAGGGCAGTGCCACCTATACCTTTGATCGGCGCAACAACCTGACGTTTGATTTATTCAAGAACCTGAGCCGCAAGGGCCTGATTATCGGCAACTCCAAAGACCGGCTCGATCGCGACGGTCTCAATGTCGGCCTCACCTGGCGGACACTGCTTGGGGAGGGCAACGACTCGGTGCTGGTCACCACCCTGGGCTACGTTGACGATTTTTTCAGCACCTACGGCCCGGTCCAGACCGACTACTTCAAGGCCGTGCAACTGGCCTCCAAGTTCTACCAGGCCCGCATCGACCACACCTGGCGCACCAGCCCGGGCAACACGCTGCGCTGGGGGGTGGACACCAGGCACAACACGCTGCTCAGCACCCAGAACAACACCAGCCCCGACCCGATCTTTTTTGGGCTGGGCGGCACCACCGACACGGCGATCACCAACACCGGCATCTTCGCCCTCGATACCTGGCAGATCGTGGAAGGGTTGCAGCTGGATCTGGGCCTGCGCCAGACCTTTGACAGCAAGTTCGGCAGCTACCTCAACCCGAGCGCCGGGTTGCGCTGGCAGATTATCCCGGAGGTAGCCCTGCGCGCCAGCTACGCTTCGGTGCAGCGCAACCCCGGACCGGACTTTTTGTTCTTGCCCGACGCGGCGGAAGGATTTTTGCCCAATCCCGACTTGAAGCCGGAGCGCGGCTCGGTCTACAACGCCGGTTTTGACCTGCGCTTCGCCGACAATCTCCGGGGCGAGGTCACCTACTTCGGCAGCCTTATCCAGGATCGCATCGGCAACGGACCGCTGCCGGCCGACCCGACCCTCACCCAGCGCACCAACATCGGCGCGGTCGGCACCAACGGCGTCGAGGCGGGGATCAAATGGCAGATCGATCCGCAGTGGTCGAGCTATCTGAGCTACACCTACACCAAGATCAAAATCGAGGAGGGCCGCTCCCTGGGCCTGTTGCGTTTTTTGCCCGAGTCGGTGGGGCAGGTGGGCGTGGGCTACGACAACCAGGGCCTGCAGGTGAACGTGTTCGTCAACTACAACAGCGGTGCGGCGCGCACCAATGCGCTCACCTCCTACACCACCCCCTTCGCCACGATCGACCTGCGCGCCGCCATCCCGATCAACCGGGCTTTGGCGCTGACGGTCTACCTGGCCAACCTGGCGGATGTGCAGTACGAGCGGGTCAACACGTTCTACTCGCCCGGTCTGACCTACCGCGTCGGACTGCAGACCAGCTTTTAGGTGTAATGCTTGAAAAGCACGAGGCGTGGAGCCGGAGCGGGTGGATACAGAATTGCCCATCGGTGGGGCCGGGGGAGATTGGCCGCGCCAGAACGAGCGGCCCAATCCGTCTGTTGTTTGCCAGGCAGACGCCCTGCACTGTGGACCAGCTTGTGCCACGATGCTCTTGCGCGATCGTGGCTTTTTGAACATTGACCAGGCCGCCATCGCCACCGTTTGCGGTGTACCGGTTGCTTTGGTTGATCTGGCAATGGCTGTCAACCAGCTCGTTCTCCCTTCGTTGGGGAAGTGGTTCGTCGGTGGTGTCGTCCGCCTACCCGGTGCTACTGACCAGCAACTATTACAAACGCTGAGTGCCGCTGGCTCCTGGGCCGCATTGCTGTGGCAACCAGGCCAACGCATCAGTCATTTAGTAGTTATTGACTAGTAGTTATTGACGGACTGACAGAGGAGCGCTTGGCAATCCGTGACCCCTGGCCACCCGGAACCACCTATGCCATGACCTGGCAAGACTTCCTAGAATGTTGGAGTCGGGGAGCCCTTTTCCAGAGGTGAAAACCGTGCCATTGCTGAACGTACAGCTGCTTGACATCCGGCCCACAGATACGCCGGGAGCATTCCTTCTCTTCCTTAAGATTGGCATGGATATTTTCCAATTCCGCTTCACCGTCAAGACAGTGCCTGTGGGCGGACACGATCTGCAGCTCATCCACGGCGAACACGTCTTCGAGCGAACCTTCCTGACAGGACCGAACATCTCAAGGGCAATCGCTCAGATTGTGGGGCAAGTGGCGACGGGCGAGGAGATTGACTTGCCTGTCTCCCTCGGTTCCTGGTCACCGGATCCACAACTCAACCGCAACTGGCACCATGACCTTGCTGGGCAACGGCTGCCACAGGCGGCTGGTTAGGCTGGTTCAAGGCTGCTGCCGAGTGAAACAGCGGTTGGCACCTCCCTAAAACCCTGCCAAAGGTAGAGGACAAGGCCGGACGAAGACGCCAATATTTGGCGGGCGTCCAGTTCAGTGCAGGCGGTAGTGCGTGCTAAAGTGTCCCTACCCAATTGAAGCACCGCCTCCACCGCCGTTGCCGCCGAGAATAGCTACCTATGAAGACGCCTAAGTTTTTGCTGCCGGTCGGCCTTGCCTGCGCGACCGTTCTGAGTTTGTTGAGCGCGTTTAATATGCCCAGTTGGGCCAACTTTAAAGACGCGCCGAAGGAGATCATCGACGAAGTCTGGCAGGTGGTCAACCGCGAGTACGTCGATCCCACCTTTAACAACCAGAACTGGCAGGAGACCCGCCGCAAGTACCTGGCCAAAGACTATAAAAGCCGCGAGGACGCTTACAAGAGCACGCGCGAGATGCTTAAGGGCCTGGGCGATCCGTACACGCGCTTTATGGACCCCAAGCAGTACGAGAGCATGAAAGTCGAGACCAGCGGCGACTACCAGGGGGTGGGTATCCAGCTGGGCCTCGATGAGAAGACCCACGAACTGACAGTAGTCTCACCCATCGAGGACACGCCTGCGTTTACTGCCGGGGTCAAACCCAAAGACGTGCTCCTTTCGATCGACGGCCGTTCCACCAAGGGCATGGATATCGATCAGGCGGTCAATTTTATTCGCGGCCAGGCGGGCACCAGCGTCGCGCTCAAATTTCGCCGCGAAGGCAAACCGCTCACCCTGTCGCTGGTGCGCACCCGCATCGAACTCAAACCCGTCAAATATTCGCTGCGCACCGAGGGCGACCGGCGCGTCGGTTATATTCGTCTGTCGCAGTTCAACGCCTACGCCGCCAAGGATATGGGCAACGCCGTGGCGAAACTCACCCGCGAGCAGGCCGACGGCTTCATCCTCGATCTGCGCAGCAACCCCGGCGGGCTTCTCTACGCCAGCGCCGACATCGCCCGGCTGTGGCTCTCCGAGGGCACGATCGTCTCGACGGTGGATCGCGACGGCCAGCGCGAGAGCATCACCGTGAGCCGCCCCGCCATGACCAGCAAACCCTTGGTGGTACTGGTGGACGGTGCTTCCGCCTCGGCCAGTGAAATTTTGGGCGGCGCGCTGCAGGACCATCACCGGGCGGTGCTGGTGGGCACGCGCACCTACGGCAAGGGGTTGGTGCAGTCGGTGCATTCGCTCTCGGACGGTTCGGGGGTGGCGGTGACCATCGCCCACTACCAGACACCCTCCGGCCGGGACATCAACAAAAAAGGCATCGACCCGGACATCAAAGTCGAGCTCACCAAAGAGATGGCCAAGAACCTCAAGGCCGACCAGGTGGCCACCCTCGCCGACCCGCAGTACGCCCGCGCCGTCGATGTGCTCGGCCAGCAAATCGCCGGGATGCCCGTCGAGCAGGTGGTGGCGGCGGCCGGCAAACCTTTCCCTGCCGAGCGCCAGCCGGTGGCCGCCGAGAACCAGACGCCGGTGGCGACGCCATGAGCGCGAGTCTGGGTGCGACGCGCTTCAGGCCGGATCTGCTGAGTCTCGACGACCTCGACGAAGCGCAATTGCACGCGCTTCTGACCCTCGCCCACCAGCTCAAGCGCGGCGAGCGGGTGGCGAACCTGCACGGCAAAGTGCTGGGGTTGGTGTTTCTCAAAGCCTCCACCCGCACCCGCGTCTCGTTTACGGTCGCGATGTACCAGTTGGGTGGCCAGGTGATCGACCTCAGTCCCAGCAACACCCAGGTGGGCCGGGGCGAACCGGTGCGCGACACCGCCCGCGTCCTGGGCCGCTATGTCGACGGTCTCGCCATTCGCACCTTCGCCCAGACGGAACTGGAGGAGTACGCCCACTACGCGGGGATCCCGGTCATCAACGCCCTCACCGACCACGAGCACCCCTGCCAGGTCGTGGCGGACCTGCTCACTATCCGCGAGAATTTTGGGCGGCTTGCCGGGCTCAAGCTCGCCTACGTGGGCGACGGCAACAATGTCGCCCACTCGCTGCTGTTGGGTTGCGCCAAGGTGGGCATGTCGATCGCGGTCGCCACTCCCGAGGGTTTTACCCCTGACCCGGCCGTGAGTGCGCGCGCCAGTGAAATTGCTGGGCGCACCGGTGCCGAGGTGCAGATCCTGCGCGACCCGTTCGAGGCGGCCCGGGGGGCGCACATCCTCTATACCGACGTCTGGACGAGTATGGGCCAGGAGGCCGAGACCCAGCACCGGTTGCAATTATTCGAGCAATACCAGATCAACGCGGCGCTGCTGAACTGCGCCGCAGCGGAGGCGATCGTGCTGCACTGCCTGCCTGCCCACCGGGGTGAGGAGATCACCGACGAAGTCATGGAAGGCCCCCGCTCGCGCATCTGGGATGAGGCCGAAAACCGGCTGCACGCCCAGAAGGCGGTACTCGCAGCGCTGATGGGCGGCCGGTAGTTGCAGGCAAGCGGATGAGTGATGTGGACGGCACGGCGATTGTCATTTGCGACGGCCTCTATGCCACCGGCAGCGGCAAGACGGCCCACGGCCTGGTGCGCGAGGGCGAGCGGTACAAAATTCTGGCGGTGATCGACGAGCCGACCGCCGGGCAGGATGCCGGGCAGGCGCTCGACGACCGCCACCGCAATATTCCGATTTACGCCACGATCGCCCAGGCCCTTGCACAGCTCCCGGTACGCCCCGATTACGCCGTGGTCGGCATCGCCACCAATGGCGGCAAGCTCACCCTCAGCCTGCGCGCTCAGCTGCGCGAGGCGCTCGAAGCCGGGATGCACATCGTGAGCGGCCTGCACGAGTACGCTTCTGACGACGCGACCCTGGCTGGGACTGCCAAGCGCCTGGGCCTCACGATTACCGACATCCGCAAGCCCAAACCTAAAGATCAATTCCACTTCTGGACCGGCAAAATCGAGGCGCTTTTGACCCCCCGCATCGCCGTGCTGGGCACCGACTGCGCCCTGGGAAAACGCACCACCAGCCGCTTTTTGCTGGACGCTTGCACCAAAGCGGGGATCCGCACCCAATTGATCTTCACCGGCCAGACCGGCTGGATGCAGGGTGCTCCCTGCGGTTTCGTGCTCGATTCGGTGGTCAACGATTTTGTGAGCGGCGAAATCGAACACGCCATCTTGAGCTGCGCCGAGCGCTTTGCCCCGCAACTCATCTTGCTCGAAGGCCAGTCGGCCCTGCGCAACCCCGCCGGTCCCTGCGGGTCCGAATTTATCCTCTCAGGCGGAGCGCGCGGCGTTATCCTCCAGCACGCGCCGGGAAGGCTCTGTTTCAGCGGCTTCGAGGCGCAAGGCATCCGCATCCCGCCCATCGCTGAGGAGATCGCCCTCATCGAGCTGTTGGGAGCCCGGGTTCTGGCAGTCACACTCAACGGCGAAGCACTGACGGGCGACGAACTTATCCGCGCTCAGAAGCAACTGGTGGAGCAGCTGGCCTTGCCGGTGGTGCGCCCCCTCGAAGAAGGTATAGGCGCCCTGGTGGAACCGATCCGGGCATTCCTCCGTGCGGAGACGGCCCGGTGAAAATCGCCCAGGCCACCGCCCGGGTGGAGGCGTTCGCTCTGGTGCGGCCCTATACCATCGCCCTGCGGCACGTCGGCACCGTCGAGAACGTGATCGTGCAATTGCAGACCGCATCGGGGCTGATCGGTCTGGGGGCGGCTTCTGCGGCTGCGGACGTGACCGGCGAGAGCGATCAAGCCTGCCGCGAAGCGCTATTGGGCGGAGCGATCGGCTGGCTGGTGGGCGAGGACATCCGAGAATTGCCGAAGCTCTGCCGGCGGCTGGGCGAGCGGATGGCAGGCAGGCCCGCCGCGCGGGCGGCGGTCGATATCGCCCTGCACGACCTGTTGGCCCAGCACCTGGGGGTGCCGCTGGTGGCGATGCTGGGCCGCGTCCACACCGGCCTGCCCACCTCGATCACCATCGGCATCAAACCCCTCGACGAGACGCTCGCCGAGGCCAGGGAGTATCTCGGGCGGGGTTTTCGTATCCTCAAAGTGAAGACCGGCCTCGATCTCGAAGGGGACATCGAGCGGCTTGCCCGCCTGCGTGAACAGGTGGGCGACGCCGTTCACCTGCGCGTCGATCCTAACCAGGGCTACAGCATCGCCGAGGTGGAGCAGTTCGTGCGCCGCACGGCGCATCTATTTCTCGAATTTCTGGAGCAGCCCATCCCCGCCGGGGACATCGCCGCCCTGCGCGCCTTGCCCCCCGACATCCGCCTCCGCATCGCCGCCGACGAGAGCTTGCTGGATGAACGGGACGCGCTGAAGCTGCTGACTCCCTCCCCAGCCTGCGGCATCTTCAACATCAAACTGATGAAGTGCGGCGGCATCCGCCCGGCTCTAGCCATCGCGGGCCTGGCGGAAATCGCCGGGATCGAGTTGATGTGGGGCTGCATGGACGAGAGCATCGTCAGCATCACCGCGGCGCTCCACGCCGCCCTCGCCTGCCCCGCCACCCGCTATCTCGACCTCGACGGCAGCCTGGATCTAGCCCGCGACGTGGTGACGGGCGGTTTTGTGCTCAAAGACGGTTACCTATCCACCCGCGAAGCGCCCGGTCTGGGCGTTCAATTATTGTCATGAAAAAATGGCTGCCCGTTCTGCTGACATTGCTGCTGCTCTGCACAATGACCATTCCTGGCCGGGCCGATGCGATCGACGATTATGTCCAGAACCAGATGCGCGAGCAGCGCATTCCTGGTTTGTCGCTGGCGATCGTGCAGAACGACCGCCTCGTCAAGGCCAAAGGGTACGGCCTGGCCAACGTCGAATTGAACGTCCCGGTCGCTCCCGAGAGTGTCTTTCAGTCGGGCTCGGTGGGCAAGCAGTTCACGGCCACCGCGGTGATGCTGCTGGTGGAAGAAGGCAAAATCAATCTCGACGACAAGATCGGCCGTTATCTGGCGGGAGCGCCGTCCGCCTGGCGGGGGATCACCGTTTGTCATCTGCTCACCCACACCTCGGGCATCAGAGATTACGAGGGCGAGAACGGACCGGCCATCGATTTTCGCCGCGACTACACCGACGAAGAACTGGTCGCCCGGGCCGCCGCCATGCCCCTCGATTTTGCCCCGGGTGAAAAGTGGAAGTACAGCAACACCGGCTATGTACTACTGGGGATCATTGTCAAAAATGCCTCGGGACAGTTCTATGGGGATTTGCTCGACGAACGGGTCTTCAAACCCCTCGGCATGCAGGCCACCCGGGTGATCACCGAGGCGGACATCGTTGCCAACCGCGCCGCCGGCTACCGCCTGGAGAACGACGCCCTCAAAAATCAAGCGTATGTTTCCCCGTCGCTCAATCGGACCGCCGACGGCTCGCTCTATCTGACGGTGCTCGACATGGTCAAGTGGGACGCAGCCCTCTACACCGAAAAACTACTCAAAAAGTCCAGCCTCGAGCGGATGTGGACGCCGGTGACGCTCAACGACGGCAAGACGTACCCTTATGGCTTTGGATGGGCGCTCGGATCGGTGGCCGGGCGCCGCCTCATCGAGCACGCAGGGCAGTGGCAGGGATTTACCGCCCACATCGCCCGCTACGTCGACGACAAACTCACCGTCATCGTCCTCACCAATCTGGCGCAAGCCAACCCGTCGCCCATTGCCCACGGGATCGCCGGATTGTACGTTCCAACTCTAGGACAACCTCAATCTTCCGCCGGCCGTTGACGGATTTTTCGCGGCGACCCATGTAAAGTTGGGCATAGATGCAATGCCACGCAAGATTCATCGGATTGTTTGTCTATGAAGTACTTTTTTTTGGCTGAAGGGTGGAGAGTTGGCCGCGTGTGGGATAGCGCAGGGGTTTGGGATGATCTGGTGCAGCGGCGCAAACCCCAGCTTGAGCGCATCAACCTGGGGATCATCGAGCAGGGAGAGACTTTCTGGCTCTACCGGACTGAAGAAGCGGTGGTGATGGTCGAAGTGAAGCGCACCGAGCAAACCACCAACCCCGCCGTCCAGGGCATTGCCCAGGTGCTCCTCAAGCGCCTCATCGACGCGCGCGAAACGCTCGAAAGATTGAGCAAGGCAGAAGTGATTTTCAACGCCTGCGAACCCCGCGTGCCACTCACTTCCTCCAAAGAAGAGAGCGGTCGGATGCGTTGAGCGGAGGCACGCTCCACGCACCCTGGCGACTTGCACAAAGCCTGTCAGGGTGCGGACGAGTTGGATGCCGAACAGCCCAAAGCAAGCCGGACCATTGGACGCTTTGCAGTACTCGCTTCAGCAGATCCGAGGCTCCAATTCGCTCTCGGGTAAGAGGACCGCAGTTTCATCGCCCAGACGGCCCCGGTCGGCCTGGCCGAATTCCATTTCGACAATATAGTCCCAGGTGCCTTTGATGAAGTGGCAATCTCTAATTCGTCCTGCTCCTCCAAGGAAGGAGACGGACTGATTTTCCTGATACCTGGGAGGTATTAAAGCCGAATTTTCCGTCATCGATTCACCTCAACTATTCAAGCAAGCTACTTGAATGCTGGATCGCGCCCTTTGGGTTTGCTTTTGAGGGTTTCAACAACAACCAGCAAACAAAGAAAAAGCAAGCCGTAAATAGGAGGACCAAGTCGATTGCCGAAAGATAACCATCGGACAGCGCGACGGTTGTCCTTTCGCATAGCCCAAAGCACCACCCGACGATCCCTAGCGCCCAGACTCCCTTTTGCAATGTGTTGAGAAAAAGTGTCGCTTCAAGCGACTCATTGTCCTTCATCGTTAGGCTCCATACCCACTTTTTTGATTGTTAGCGCCCATCGGCAATCGAAAAGGATGGATTGCTCCTGACAAGATGTTCTCTGGGAGAGTTTTCTGTGCTCTTTTCGACTTTCCAACCCACCCGGATAAGCTTTTGATAAGTCGCCCACCCTTTGGCACCCCCCGGTTCGCGATAGTCGGGAACCATCAAGTGTTGCCACTCTGTGTAGGGTGTCCAGGGCTGGCTTGGAAGCATGCGCAGATGAAGGATTTTTCTGGGATCGGGCGAATTGCTGACCCTCAACCAACACATTTGTCCGTCCATAAATAATTCCCTCCCAAATGACAGATCAACGGCCGACACTTAAGCGATGGGTACCGTGCACACCGACTTGCTGAGCAAGCACCGTGTAGCCGGAAGTCTGAATCTGATGGAGTGCTTTTTTTAGCGCATACTTCTGGTTGACGGCATCGATGAATTCAGTCGGATTGTGGTAGCGGGCTACGCCCTGAAGATCTCCCACCAGGTCGAGATTGCCTTCGGCGTTTAGAGCCCAACCGAGATCGTATTCACCGGCAAGAACGGCTACCACGTCGGCACGAAAATTTCGACCACAACCACCGCGGGCTTCGGCGTCGATTTTGACCTGCACACCCAGGTCTTGCAAAGACGCGATCAAAAGTTGGACGTTATTCAATTTGGTCGGTAAAGTGCTCAAGTGAGACATAATCAAGTTCCTTTGTGATCTCAATGTGTTTCGTTGAAGGTGTTGCCCAGATGGCAAGATCTATCTGCTTGTCGGAACGGATCTACCACCTCAAGCGGTGGCGGAGCCAGTTATTTAAACTTTTTACTCAGGTCAAGGCCGTGGATCCAGACAGCGGCCTCCCTTACTTTGGGTTTTGCAACAGGGCAGATTGCGCCCTTCTCGGGCCAGGGCATCCTACCTTGCGCATTCTTGATTGTCGGCCTCGGTTCTGGGAGTCCGGGTCGGTGCGGCACCAGGGCTGGAGCTGCCGAAGGTATTGCCTCACTGCCCAAGAAAGGACTATTTGATTGCTAAGCGAAGGCGTATTGTGGAGAGCCGGAAACAGGCCAAATACCGCAAAACCGATGGAAATCTTGCTCAGGGTATATCTCCGATTCAATGTCTAATCCTGTTCAATACGTCGCGCACGACACTCTAGCCCCCGAACTCCCAGGGCAAACAGGTAGCAAAGATGATTGAAATCCGTTTTTGTTTGATTGAAATCTACTTTTGTGATTGTCGATAGTAGTTTTAATCTAGGCTCCTGCGCAGGCCATCGCATCTGTCGGCAGAAATAACTCCAAGTACGTGGGATTCACAAACATAGCTGGAAACCGTTTGGCTCCTGTCTCGCTAGAAATCGCCATGTTCACAGCAGACCGGACGGAGCCGGTTTTCAAGACCTTATGAATAGCAGAACCCGATCGCACCGCCACGTGAGCAGAGCCGCCGCGCTATCCGCATCTACTGGATCTTCTGTCCTTCCCAGGGGTTTACCACCCTTGCTCCGAACATCTGAAAGTGGCGCAGATTGCGCGTAGCAACCGCCAGACCGTGGCGGGCGGCTGTTGCGGTGATCAAGCCGTCGACCGTCGGCACAGTGATTTCAGCTTGTGTAGCGGCAGCGACACTCTTACCCCAGATTTCTATAGCGCGTCCTGCACGAAGGCGGGTTTGCGCTCTGCCTCCAGGGTGCCGCGCGACTGCTGCTCCCGTTCGATTGCTTCAAAAAGCGACTGAAAGTTACCTTCGCCGAAGCCGAGGGCTGTTCCCTGGCGCTCGATAAATTCGAAGAACAAGGTCGGCTCCGCGAACAGCGGTCGGGTAAATATTTGCAAGATTCGTCCTTCGCTTTCGTCCTGGTCGACGAGGATGTGCAATCGGCGCAAGGTCTCCATGTCCAGACCGGCCAGATCGACGCGATCTCCAAGGCGCTCGAAGTAGGTAGCCGGGGCGTCGAGAAATTCCACCCCCAGGGTGCGCAGGTGGTCGACCGTGTGGGCAATATTCGTCGTGCGTAGGGCAATATGCTGCACTCCCGGGCCACCGTTGGCCTCCAGAAATTCGCTCACCTGGGAGTTGGCAGTCAGCGGGGCATTCAGCGGCAGGCGCACGCGATGGGCAGAGTCGGTGAGTACCCAGCTTTTGAGGGCCGAGTGGGGGGTGGAAATTTCAAAGTAGCGGCTCGCTTCGAGCCCAAGCACCTGCCGGTACCAGTGGATGGCAGGCTCGAAGGCTTCGGTGCCGAGGTTGAGCACGACGTGGTCGATCCCAGCCAGCTCGCGGCGCAGCGCGGCGCCCGGCAGGGGAAGAAAACCCGGCGGCAGATCGCCCGGCTGGGGAGGCGCGAACGTATGGGTGATCCCCGCCGGCCCCACGATTTGTCCGGTGGCGGGCAGGCGACCGGGGAGAGCGCCGGGGCCACCCGGAAACGCTTCCGTCCAAAAAGCGACATCGGCGATCCCCTGGGGGTGGCCATCGAGGTACCGCTGCACCGGACCGGTCGCTCCAAGCGCCTCGCTCACCACCAGCAGCGCACCGCCATTGCGTATCGCAAGACTAAAAGTATTACAATCCTCGAAGCAGCCCACCGGGGTAAAGCCCATCTGGGCGCAGAGGCGATTGGCGCTCGCCTGTGCCGACTCGACGAACAACTCCATCCAGGCGAACCCCAGCAGCATTATCCCTCCGCCTTTTGGGCCGCGAACACGCCGAAGCGCACCAGCCCCCGCGCGTAGCTGCGCCGCATCAACTGCATGGCGAGCGCGCCTTTGATTACCGTCGGTCCCTGGGCGATCACCTTCCACAGCACCGCCGGTTCGAGGGCCGAATCGATGACCAGCGACCAGAAGCGGGCCACCCGATCGGACCAGTCGGTGGTCCGAATGCCCGAGAACCCCGTCTCACCAAGCAACTGCGTGTAGCTCTCGATCGAGAGGATGTAGGGCAGGTGGTAGATCCGGTAGATCGCCCCGAGCCATTTTTGATCCCGCGCGTCCAAGGCGCCGTGGCGACAGCACCAAGTCACAAACACGAAGCGGCCGCCGGGCCTGAGCACCCGGTGGCATTCGCGCAAAAATTGGGCCTTGTCGGCCATGTGCTCACCGCTTTCGAGCGACCAGACCAGGTCGAACCGGCCGTCGGCGAAGGGCATCCGGTGGGCGTCGGCCACCTGAAAGTGCGCGCGCCCGTCCAGATGGTGCTCGCGGGCGCGCTCGGCGGCGCGCTTACACTGCACGGGGCTGAGGGTGATCCCCTCCACCCGGGCGCCGAAGCGCTCCGCCAGAAACAGACTGCTGCCGCCGATGCCGCAGCCGACATCGACGATCGACTCGGCCCGGTCGATCCCCGCCCAGTCGAGGAGCCTGACGACCAAATCCACCTGGGCGACGCGGCGATCTTTGTCCGCTTCCCCCACTTCCCAGTGGCCGTGGTGCATGTGCTCGCCCCAGACCTCCTCCCACAACCCGGAGGACGCGTCGTAGAACCGCCGGATATTTTCGTTGAGAACCGTTCGCTCGCCCATTGCCGCCTCATCTAACAAGAAATACGCCACTCACCGTCCCACGGACCGCCGCCGGTCTCCAGCCCTCCCAGAGGTGTCCGTCCGTCGAACAATACTGCCCGGTCGCCCCAGCGCCGCTCCAGGCGCACCCGCACCTCCCCCTTGAGGGTGTCGCGGCACACGAAGCGCGAGCCGTTCGCCGTCGGTGCCAACAGCTCGATGCCGCCCTCCGGGGCGACGGTGCCGCTGACTTCGATGCGGTGGCGCTCCGAGAGCGCTTCGATGTGCCAGTGGCCCCAGGGCGTGACGGTACAGGTGAGCTTTTCCTGCCCGGCCGTAAACCGGTAGAATCGCCCGGCCCAGTAGAAGCCGACCATCGCCACCGATTCTTCCCACCACAGCACCCCGCGCCGTCCGCCCCCCGCCACCAGCGCCGCGCCCGGGGAACCCTCGAAGGCGTTGGCCTGCACCCAGAACCACTGGGTGGGAAAGGCTCCGCCCCAGTTTTTTTCGCCGTAGGCGGGGGCGCCGGTGAAAGTATAGCGCCGTCCTCGCCATTCGATCCAGCCCTCCGCCAGGCCGTCGGCCATCAAGATTTGCCAGCCGGGTTCGAACACCGGCAGGTACGACAGCCAGCCCATCGTCGCCACCGGTCGCCCCGGTGCTCCCCAACCGTGCACCGGCCGGAGCCGGTAGCACCAGCGGGTGATCTCTCCTGTCTCGTCCTCGATACAGCCCTGGTTGAGGCTGTCGGTGGCCTGGTAGCCCCGGCGCACTTTCGCTTCAAAATCCTCCGGCTCCAGATACCCCGCCGGTCCGGGCGGATCTTGCCGGTGGCCGAGGGCAAGGCGGTCGGGGGTGGCCCAGAAGCCCTCCACGCCCCCAAAGAGTTGGTAGGTGCGGCCGTCTTCAGGACCGAGCACCTGGGCAAAACCGCCGCTGGTCGGCGCTCCCCCGGCCGGGTCTTCGATTGCGTACATAAAGGCGAACGATTCGCCCTCCTCAGCAAGGCTCACCCGGTAGTACCAGCCTTCGAAGAAGCGGCGATTGCGGGGCGACAGCAGCGAACCCGGCCAGTGGTAGCCGCTATGGGGGGTGGTGAGGACGGCGGCGGGAAGCGGCATGGTGCAGGTGCAGGTGTGGGTGATCGGCCAACATTTCAATTTAAAACGCCGATTCCCTCCCTTCGCCCGTCCGGGGTTGAAAAATGCCGCCCCCTGGGACTGCCGGGTCATCTTCAGGAGCGGTATCGTATGGGGGCGTTCTTAACTCTGTAGAATTGCGGGAGTTCGTCCGTGTCCCCATATCGTGTCACACTGATCCGCGGCGATGGGATCGGCCCGGAAGTGACGCAGGCAGCCCGGATCGTGCTCGACGCCACCGGGATCGACTTTGAGTGGGTCGTGGTCGATGCCGGCGCCGAGGTGATGGAGAAGTCCGGCACACCCCTTCCGGCCCCAGTGATCGAAGCGGTGCGCGCGAGCGACGCCGCCATCAAAGGCCCGATCACCACCCCCGCAGGTTCGGGCATCCGTTCGGTCAACGTCGCCTTGCGTCGGGCCCTCGACTTGTACGCCAACCTGCGCCCGGCCCGCACCCTGCCCGGGGTGCACTCGCGCTACGACAATATCGATCTGGTGGTCGTGCGCGAAAATACCGAGGACCTCTACAGCGGCATCGAGTTTGAAAAAAATTCTCCCCAGGCTCTTGAAGTAATCGAGATGCTCATGCGCCTGGGCGGCAAAAAAATCTTTCCAAGATCCGGCCTTGCGGTCAAACCAATCTCCAGCGAGGCGAGCGAGCGGATCGCCCGCTTCGCCTTCGAGTACGCCCGCCGCCACGCCCGCCGCAAAGTTACCGCCGTCCACAAGGCGAATATCTTGAAGCACACCGACGGTCTGTTTCTGGAGGCTGCCCGCCAGGTGGCTTCGGAGTATCCGGATGTCGAGTTTGAAGATCGGATCGTGGACAACCTTTGCATGCAACTCGTCCAGAGGCCGGAATCCTACGACGTCCTGGTGCTGCCCAACCTCTATGGCGATATCGTCTCGGATCTGACCGCCGGGCTGGTGGGCGGTCTCGGGGTGGCGCCGGGGGCCAATATCGGCGATCGCAGCGCCGTCTTCGAAGCGATCCACGGCTCGGCGCCGCGCTACGCCGGTCAGAACAAGGTCAATCCCTCGGCACTCATCCTGAGCGGCGCGCTGTTGCTTCGGCACCTGGGCGAGCAGGAGGCCGCCGTGCGCGTCGAGCAGGCCGTGGCCGCCGTGATCGCCGAAGGCCGCAGCGTTACCTACGACCTGGCCCCGGCGGGAGCGACCCCCGCCGGTACCCGCCAGATGGCCGAGGCGATTGCCCAGAAGGTAGCGGGCTGAGGAGGGTCAGCGGGCGATCCGCAGGGAGTCGGTCTGGGAGGCGAGCGGATTGTCCGGCAACACAAAGAGCAGCCCCGCATCCGAGGGGGAGGCTCCGGCATTGGTGCGCTCGACGGTGAAATCGACACTGGCCGTACCCAGGGCCGGCACCGCCACCGAGGTGGCCGCGGCGGCCGTCACCCGTTTGGCCGGTGTGAAGGCGTACAGCCCGGAGTCGGGGGCGAGGTCGGTTTGCCCGAAAAACCCCAGGGCTGTCGAGCCGGTGACCGCTCGCAACTGCAACCGGGTCTCAGCGGTGGCCCCGATTGAAGCTGCCAGGACCGGCAGCACCAACTGGCCGGCGTTGTAGTTGAGCTGGGTGTAGAAGTCCGCGATCAATAACCCCGTAGCCGCCTCCAGGATGTAGGTGACATTCTGGCCGGTGGTCGCCCCGGTCAACAGTTCCAGGTCGTAGTTGAAGACGAAGTAATCGGCGATGCCGTCGCCGGTAACATCGACGTCGATCTGCACCGGTGCATTGCGCGGGTTGGTGAACGGCCGGTACAGGCTCACTGCAAATTCGATCGTCTCGGCGGTGTCGCCCGTGGCGGGCAAAAAGCGCAAACCCACCTCTTTGATGTCCGTGTTGATGGCGTTCTCACCTGCTTCAGGGCCGGGTAGATCCTGCGGGTCGCTGCCTGCGAGGTTGAAGACCTGGGCGGTGGTAGCGGCCACACCCGCGTTGACAAGGACTGCTTTTGGTCCTGCCTGGCTGCTGGCCTGGACCTCGGAGCCTTTGCGCGGCAGGAGCAGGTAAGGGAGCGAGACCGTATTGTCGGCCCCGCCGTCGATGGTGATGTAGCCGTCCTGCTCAAAGGCGCTGAAGGCGGCGGTGTCGTTGCCTCCAAGACCCGCGTCGAGACCGCCTGCCGGCAATAGGTCGCTGCGCACGTTGACGGTGACAGCAAAGGTGCGCGTCTGGCCTGCGGGTACGCTGAGCGTGTCGGGCACCTGGAAACTCACCCCTTTGCCCGCATCCTCCGGGTAGCGCGGTTGTACTGAAAGGGTATAAGTTTTCGCACTGCCGGACAGGTTCTGAACGGCGACAGTCCGCGTCAGAGTCTCGGACTTTGGGAAGACCCGGTAACCCAGCGACAGCGAAGCCGGCCTGGCCGGATCGGCGGCGTCGAAGGCAAGCGTCTGCAAATTGGCGGCCCGGTCCGCCTGCACCCGTCCTGCGCCCTGGCGGGCGATGGGCACCACCGTCCCCGCCGCTTTGTCGGCGAAAACTTGTGGATTGGCACTGTTCATCAAAGCGGTTTTGACCTGGTTGGGGGTGTAGGCGGGGTACTTGGAGAGAACGAGCGCCGCAACGCCGGAGGTCACCGGAGCGGAGTTGGAGGTGCCGCCAAATTCCGCTCCGAGGTTGCCGGTACCGATGTTCGCTTCAAAGGTGTTGGTCGGGGCGGTGATGTCGGGTTTGATCCGGTTGAGCGCCGGGCTCGGGCCGCGCGACGAAAAATCGGCAATTTGATCGAAGTTGGGATTGGGAATCGACAACTGGGGGATAAAGGTGGCCGTCAGGCCAGGATCGCCCGCAAGGGCCGCTTTGAGGGTGGTGCCCTGCTCCTGGTCGATGATGAACGACGGGATGGTTACCAGCGAAGCCGCCGCCCCCGGGGCCATGGTGAGCACACCTGGGGCGTTGTTGACGATGAGCCCGGCGAGCGCGCCTGCCTGCTGAAGGTTGTAGACTTTTTCAGAAAATTCGCAATCGCCGCGATCGGCGATGCCGGTGCTGCCGCTCAGATCGGCAATCGGCGGCTCGGCGGGAGCGGGCGGATTCTGGTTGGGCGGATTGCTGCAGGCGAGGTTGATCTCGGCGCTGCCCGCGAGTTTGAAGGTGGTGGTCAAAGGCTCCGTCAGCGCCGGGCCGAACTGGGCGACGCCCAGTTGATAGGTGACACCCAGAGTAGGCACTTCCAATCCCGGTCCGATGTTGAGCGGCGGCAGGCTC
Organism: Gloeobacter violaceus PCC 7421; assembly: GCF_000011385.1. Taxonomy (NCBI): domain Bacteria; kingdom Bacillati; phylum Cyanobacteriota; class Cyanophyceae; order Gloeobacterales; family Gloeobacteraceae; genus Gloeobacter; species Gloeobacter violaceus. The sequence continues at coordinate 3,290,176 of NC_005125.1, read as the reverse complement.
GCAGCCACCCCGATCACCGTCTCCGTCGAACCGGGAGTGCCCGTGGCGTAAGGAAGATCGCCGCTGTTGCCGGCGGAGGCCACGACGACCACACCCGCCTCCACCGCGTTGCGCACCGCCTCCGATAGATCGTCTACGGAGGGGTCGAAGAAGGCCGCCCCCAGCGAAAGGTTGATCACCTTGCGCACCGGGTTCGGGTAGCCGGGGAAGGCCCCCGAGACATCGAAGGCGACCGCCGCTTCGATTGAGTTGAGCAAAGCGCTGCCTTCGCAACTGGCGCTGATTCGGCTGCAGCCGCGGTAGGCGAGCACCTTGGCCCCGGGCGCGGTTCCTCCCGCCAGCCCGCTTTGCGGCAGCGGCAGGCCCGCCGAGGCTGAAGAGACTGCTGTGCCGTGACCGGCAAAATCGGTATCCGTCTGTTTGTTGTCGACCGGATCCGGATCGGGGGTGACCGCAAGCCCGCCCGGATCGGCGGAATTACCGGTCCAGGTCTCGCCCAGATAATCAAAACCACCGATGACCTTGGCGTTCGGAAAATCCGGCGAATCACCGACGGCAAGCGGAGCCGAACCGCTCACTGCCGCCTGATAGGCGGCGACGGTGCCCGTACCTCCCAGGGCCGCGTGGGTGTAATCGACCCCCGAATCGACCACCGCGATCACCACCCCTTCGCCGGTGATCCCGGCCTGCTGCAAAGCTGTGGTGCCGATCAGTTCGCCGACGCTTCCAGGCGGGCTCTGATCGGGACGGTAGACGCGCGCCGGACGCACCGATTTCACCCCGGCCAGTCGCCGAATCTGGGGAATGCGCTCTTGGGCCACCTCGACGACGGCGGCGTTGAGTACATTCGACAGCACACTTTGCACCCGACCGCCGAGCCGCTCGATTTGCTCCAGCCGCGCAGCGCGCAGCCGGGCAAGCTGCTCGCCATAATCCCTGGCTTCGGCGCTGCGCAAGTCGGCGCCCCGACGCATTAGAACCGTCGGTTTTTCGACAAACTGGACGATCGCGCGCACCCGGCCCTGAGAGTCCGCGGGCACCACTCCCCGCCCGGCAGAGGAGCGCAGCAAATTTTGGGTCTGGGCAAACGGCACTTTCTTTTGAAAACCGACAGGAAGGCGCTCTGCCGCCAACAGTGGGGACGTCGTCAATGGCAGGCTGACGGCCAGAGACATGGCGATGGCCTGAAAACGCAAGGCAGTAGTTCGGAATCTTTGGGCAGCAAAATTGGGTAGCAAAGTAAAGCTCACCGCGACTTCAATGGAAATTGAACCATAAAGTTCATACCGTATGCACGGATGTCGCTCAATCCTTGCAATCAAGTATGGACTGCCCACGCACAAGCAACCGACTCTATGACTGGTTTCCCGCAAACGCAAGGGGAGAAACAGTCCGCGCAAAGTCAGTCAAACTTGGTCACTTTTGATACAGATTAATCTTGGCGCCAATTGATCGCGCGCTCTGCCGGCTGCCGGTTCAAGCCTTGGGCACAGGGCGGTTTTGTAGGCGGGCAAAGATCATGCGGCCGGCGGAGGTCTGCAGAGCCGAGGTCACCGAAACGCTCGCCTGCTCGCCGATGTGGCCGCTGCCTTCTTCGATGACGACCATCGTGCCGTCCTCGAGGTAGGCGATGCCTTGATGGGGTTCTTTGCCTTCGCGCAGCACCTTCACCTGCAACAGATCCCCGGGCAGAAAGCGCGGCTTGAGCACGCTGGCCAAGTCATTGACGTTGAGGACGGTGAGCCCCTGCAGGTTGGCCACTTTGTTGAGGTTGAAATCGTTGGTGACAAGCGCCCCTTCGAGATCTTGGGTGAGGCGCACCAATTTGGCGTCGACGGTGGCAAGTTTCGGGTAATCGAGTTCGTGCAGGACGAGCCGCTCACCGAAGCCCGTCTGCAACTGGCTGAGGATGTCGAGGCCGCGGCGGCCCTTGGAGCGCCTGTCGGCGTCGGCGCTGTCGGAGAGCAATTGCAATTCGTCGAGCACAAAGCGCGGCACTACCAGATAGCCTTCGAGAAATCCGGTGCCCAGCAATTCTTCGAGCCTGCCGTCGATGATGCAGCTGGTGTCGACGATTTTGGGGCGGGCGTCCCCCCGGAACTGCCCCGACTCGGAGCCCGCATTGAGGCTGTTGAGATTGAAGCGCCTGAGCAGCGTGCGCCCGTGCACATCGGAGAGGGTCATGCCCAGGTACGCAAACACCAAACTCGCCAAAATCGACGCGAGAAATTTGATGAACGCGAGGGACTCGGGAAACGGAAACAAAAAGATGGGACCGAGCAGAAAGTTCGCGAGCAACAGACCGCCCACCAGACCGACCGAGCGGGTCAAAAGGGCGTCGGTGGGCATCTCGCGGATGTTGCGCTCCAGGCGTCGGTAGGCGGAGCGCACGACGGCCCCAAGGGCGGCACCGAAGACAAAACCGAACCCCAAAGTCACCCAGCGCACGCCGCTGATGTCGGCGTTTGCCGTCCAGGAGGAAGGCAGAAAAGCGATGCTGTTAAAGCCGATTCCTGCCCCTGCTAGGATGAAAAGGCAAACGATGGCGACATCTAACATCCGGAACAATTCCGCTCGCGAATGGAACGACAGGACGAGGCGAACACACAGATTATAGCCTCTACCGTCCCGCATCCTCCCTGTGCAACACTTCCTCAAACTTGCCCAGGGCGCTTCGGTGAACTGCCCACCGCCGCCTACCTGCACATTCCGTTTTGTCGCACGCGCTGCCGCTACTGCGACTTTGCCGTCACCGTCGGCACCGAAGGGCTGATCGAAAAGTACGTGCGCTTTTTGCTCGCGGAGATCGCCTTGACCCCGAGCGGGGGCCAGGGATTGGACACGGTCTACTTCGGAGGCGGCACGCCGTCGCTGTTGTCGGTCGAACAACTCGGCCGCGTTCTGGCGGCTCTGCGGGAGCACTTCGGCGGTTTTGCCCCCGATGCCGAAATTTCGCTGGAGGCCAACCCCGGCACTTTTGATTGCAAGAAACTCACCGGTTACCGCTCGCTGGGGGTCAACCGCCTGAGCGTCGGCGTCCAGGCCTTTCAGTCCCACCTACTGGCCCTTTGCGGCCGTTCCCACGGACTTGAGGAGGTCTACTCCTCCGTGGCTACGGTGCGGGCGGCAGGTTTCGAGAATTTCAACCTCGACCTCATCTTCGGTCTGCCCCACCAGAGCCTTGCCGATTGGGAGTTTTCGCTCTCTGAAGTTTTGCGGCTGGAGCCTACCCATCTATCGCTCTACGACCTGATTCTCGAAGAAGAGACCCCTTTTGGCCGGGAGTTCCTGGGGGGTCAGGCGCCCCTGCCGGGTGACGACGACACCGTGGCGATGTACCTGCGCGCCTGCGAGCGGTTGCAGGGGCAGGGCTACCGGCAGTATGAGATTGCCAATTTTGCCCGGCCCGGTTTTCGCTGCCGCCACAACCGGGTTTACTGGGACAACCGGCCCTACTACGGAATCGGCAACGGTGCGACCGGTTATGTCCGGGGGGCGCGCGTCGAGAGACCGCGCCGATTGCACGATTATTTTGCCTGGGTCGAGGGGGGCGAGTTTCCGGCGGGTGCACCGGTCATGCCCGAAGAAGAGTTAGCCGATACGCTGCTGTTGGGCCTGCGGCTGCTCGAAGGGGTGGAAGTGAATGCGCTGGTGCAGCGCTTCGGCCACCTTGCAGTCACGCACCAGCTCGAGGCGTTGCAAAGCGCCCTGGAGCGGGGACTGTTGATACTATACGACGGCCGCTTGCGGCTGAGCGTCCCGGAGGGACTGCTGCTGTCCAACGAAGTCTTCACGCTTTTGGTGTAGGACAGAAGGTAACTGAGCCTTTACGATGTTCCCATAGGAACATGAACGGCATTAACGAAATGTATAAGGTCGAAATGCTGCATTATTCGCTGCACCTGTCAGCCAACCTTCGTGCGAGGAACCATCCATGAAAGCCTTCGTGCTCGCCGCCGGCAAGGGCACCCGCCTGCGGCCCTTCACCGACGACATCCCCAAGCCGCTGGTGCCGGTGCTCAACCGGCCCGTGATGGCCCGCGTGCTCGATCTGTGCCGCACCCACGGTTTTGATGAGGTCGTGGCCAACTTGCACTACAAAGGCGAGAAGATCAGCCGCCATTTCGAGGATGGTTCGCAGTACGGTGTGCGCCTGGATTATTCCTGGGAAAAAGAGCTGATGGGCACGGCGGGCGGTGTGCGCCGTCAGGCAGAATTCTTGGGGGATGGTACTTTTCTGGTGATTTCCGGCGACGTGGTCACCGACTTGGACATCACCCGTCTGGTGCATTTTCACAAAGCCCATGGGGCTATTGCAACCATGGCGGTTAAGGAAGTGGGCGATCCGAGCCGCTTCGGCATCGTCGTCACCGACGCAGCGGGTCAAATCCAGTCATTCCAAGAAAAGCCCGCCGCTGGTACCGAGCGCTCCAATCTGGCCAATACGGGCATCTATGTCTTCGAACCGGAGGTCTTCGACTGGATTCCCGAGGGGCAATTCTACGATTTTGGCAAAGATCTCTTCCCGGCCCTGGTCGAAAAGGGCGCACCGGTGTTTGCGATGGGCACAGGCGACTATTGGTCCGATGTCGGCACCCTGGGCCAGTACCTCTATACCCACTGGGATTTGCTCTGCCACCCGCACCTCAAGCAGCGCATCGGCAAAGGCACCGTGATCGAGCCGGGGGCGATTCTCTCCAGCCATGCGCTGATTGGCGAGAATTGCCACATCGAGCGCGGTGCGGTGGTGATGGGCTACAGCTGCATCGGCGACGGCTGCGTGGTGCGCTCGGGGGCGACGGTCTTCGACAGCATCGTCTGGGCGGCGGAGCAGATTTCGCTTACTGTGGCAGATGAACTGGTGCGCTCGATCTACGGAGATGATAAACAGGTGGCACTGGGCGTACCGACGTTGTAGACAGGGCGTGAATCAGCGGGAGTTTCAAAAGCGGCTCAAAGCACTTTCAGACGCGCAGGAAGGGAAATTCGGTTATCCCTTTGTGTCGTTGCGGGCAATCGGCGAAGCGTTTGGGCTGAACACGGAGCAGCTGACCCGCTACATCGAAGTGGAGCGCGAGGCCGGGCGAGTGGTGATGAACCCGATCGACGAGAAGACCGAGGAGAATTTGCCCGCGACGCTGCCGGCGCTGCACTTGAACGATCCCGACGGCACCGTCCACGCCTACGTGAGCCTCGCTCTCAAGCCCTGAACCCGGCCCGGCGGGCGGGGCAAAATGCTAAGATAATGTAATGCATTGGACATTTTGAGCCGCATTGATCGCCCGTTTCACTGACGCCATGAGCGCAGGGGAGCGGGCGGTCATCTTATCTGGGAGCCCACAGGTACATGACGACGATCATCCCGACCAACTTGCGCAACGAGATGCAGCGCTCCTACCTCGAATATGCGATGAGCGTGATTGTCGGGCGGGCGCTGCCCGATGCCCGCGACGGGCTCAAACCGGTGCACCGGCGCATTCTCTTTGCGATGCACGAACTGGGTCTGGGACCGGACCGTCCTTACCGCAAATGCGCCCGCGTCGTGGGCGACGTGCTGGGCAAGTACCACCCCCACGGCGACTCGGCGGTCTACGACGCGCTGGTGCGCCTGGCACAAGATTTTTCGACCCGCTATCTGCTCATCGACGGCCACGGCAACTTTGGCTCGGTAGACAACGACCCGCCCGCGGCGATGCGCTACACCGAGTGCCGCCTGACCCCCCTTACCCGCGACACGCTGCTGGCCGATCTCGAAGCGGAGACGGTCGATTTTAGCGACAACTTCGACGGTTCGCAGCAGGAGCCCACGGTGCTCCCCTCGCGCCTGCCGCAGCTGTTGCTCAACGGCAGCGCCGGAATCGCCGTCGGCATGGCCACGAATATTCCCCCCCACCAGCTGGGCGAACTGGTCGACGGGGTCACCGCGCTGCTCGCCAACCCCAATTTGGGCATTCCCGAGTTGATGCGCTATATCCCCGGCCCCGATTTTCCGACCGGCGGCACGATCTTGGGCCAGTCGGGCATTCGCGAAGCCTACACCACCGGCCGCGGCTCGATCACGATGCGCGGCGTGGCGGCCATCGAGACGATCCAGGTGCGCGGCCGGCCGGACCGCGAGGCGATCGTGATCACCGAATTGCCCTATCAAGTCTGCAAGGCGGCCCTCATCGAAAAGATCGCCGAACTGGTCAACGACAAGCGCATCGACGGCATCAGCGACATCCGCGACGAATCGGACCGCGACGGCTTGCGGGCGGTCATCGAACTGAAGCGCGACGCCTACCCGCGGGTGGTGCTCAACAACCTTTTCAAACTGACACCCCTGCAGACCAACTTCGGCTGCAACATGCTGGCCTTGGTCAACGGCGAGCCGCGGCTGCTGAATTTAAAAGAGTTCCTGCAGACTTTTATCGATTTTCGCGCCGAGGTGATCACCCGCCGCACCCACTACGAGCTGCGCAAGGCCCGCGAGCGCGACCACATTTTGATGGGGATGCTGGTGGCGCTTGCCAACCTCGAATCGGTGATCGCCTTGATTCGCGCCGCTGACGACACGGCCTCCGCGCGCGCCGAACTGGTGAACCGCTTCGAGCTGAGCGAGGCCCAGGCAGAAGCGATTTTGCAAATGCAGCTTCGGCGGCTCACCGGCATGGAGGCGGGGCGCATCGAGGCGGAACACCGCGAATTGATCGCCAAAATCGCCGATCTCAGCGATGTGCTGGAGCGGCGCGAGCGCATCGACCAGATCATCCGCGACGAGTTGCTGACAGCCAAGCAGCGCCTGAATGACCCACGCCGCACGATCATCGAAAAAGCCGAGGGCGAGATCGACGACGCCGACCTCATCGCCAATCAGGAGATGGTGGTGCTGGTGACGGAGCAAGGCTATATCAAGCGTTTGCCCGTCGACACTTTTGATCGCCAGCGGCGGGCCACCCGCGGCAAATCCGGCGCCCGCATGCGCGAGGACGACGCGGTCGAGCACTTTATCACCTGCTGCAACCACGACACGGTGCTGTTTTTCACCAACCGCGGCGTCGTCTACGCCCTGCGCGGCTACCAGATCCCGGCCGGTTCGCGCACCGCCAAGGGCACGCCCGTCGTGCAGCTTTTGCCCATTCCGATCGAGGAGAAGGTGACTTCAATTGTGCCGGTGCAGGAATTTGCGAGCGACGAATTTCTGGTGATGCTCACCCGCACGGGCTTTATCAAGAAAACGGCCCTGGCCGCTTTTGCCAACCTGCGGGCCAACGGCCTCATCGCCATCGGCCTCGAAGAGGGCGACGAGTTGCGCTGGGTGCGCCGGGCGCGCGCCGAGGACGACATCCTGGTCGGTTCGCGCGCCGGGATGGCGATTCGCTTTCGCGCCGACGAAGAGCAGCTGCGGCCCCTGGGTCGCACCGCCCGCGGGGTCAAGTCGATGGAACTGCGCAAGGGCGACGAGCTGGTCAGCATGGACATCTTGAGCTGCGAGCAGCGCGAGCGGGCCGAGGCGAACGGCGAGTGCGGCCCCTGGGTGTTGGTGGTCACCGCCGACGGCTTCGGCAAGCGCGTGCCCTTCAGCGAGTTTCGTGCCCAGAACCGGGGCGGCATGGGGGTGATCGCCACCAAGTTCCGCGACCAGGGGGACGAACTGGCGGCCTTGCGCGTGGTGAGCTGCGAGGATGAGCTGATGATCGTCACCGCCCGGGGGGTGATCATCCGTCAACAGAGCGAAGAAATCTCCCAGCAGTCGCGGGCGGCCACCGGGGTGCGGGTGCAGCGCCTCGACGAAGACGATACGATCGTGGGCGTCGCCGTGGTGCCGGAGTCGGCGGAAGACGGCGGCAGTGCCTTTGCCGCCGAAGAAGAAGAGGAAGCGGAAGCATAAATGGCCACCCACGTCTCGGGCCTGTTCGTCTATCCGGTCAAATCTTGCCGGGGGATCGCCCTGGAGGCGGCCGAACTGGGTACCCGGGGCATCCGGTTGGACCGCGAGTGGATGGTGGTCAACGAGCGCGGCACCTTCATCAGCCAGCGCAGCTACGTGCGGCTGGCCCTGGTCGAAACGGCGCTCACCGAGGCGCGGCTGCGGCTGAGCGCCCCGGAGATGGGCTATATCGAAGTGCCTCTCGCCCATGAGCCTGGCCCCGCCGCTGAGGTGACCGTCTGGGGCGACCGCTGCGCAGCAGTGGATCAGGGCGAAGAAGCGGCCCGCTGGTTCGGCGAGCTGCTCAAGACCCCCTGCCGTCTGGTGCGCATGGCTCCCGACTGGGTGCGGCCGGTCAATCCCCGCTACGCCCCGCCCGGCTCCCAGGTGGGTTTTGCCGACGGCTATCCGCTTCTGGTCCTCTCGGAAGCTTCGCTGGCGGACCTCAATACTCGCCTCGCCGAGCCGCTTCCCATGGACCGCTTCCGGCCCAACCTGGTGGTCACAGGCTGCGAAGCTTATGCCGAAGACACCTGGCCCGCCGTGCGCGTGGGAGAAGTGACCCTGCGGGCCGCCAAACCCTGTGTGCGCTGCAAGATCACGACCATCGATCAACAGACCGCCCGTCCCACGGGCGAGGAGCCCCTGCGCACCCTGGCCACCTACCGGCAAATCGACAAGGGCCAAATCTTCGGCCAGAACATGGTCCATGCCTCCCCCGGCCGGATCGCTCTGGGCGATGCGCTCGAAGTGGCCGCCCTTGCCGGGCCGGTCTAGTGGACCTGTATCGGCTGGCGCGTCCGCTGCTCTTTCGGGCCGATCCGGAGGATGCCCATCGCCGGGCGCTCGGGGCACTGGCCTGGGCGGCGGAGCAGCTATGGGCCGGGTGGTTGGACTCAGTATTTGGGTACCCAGATCCCCGATTGGAAGTAAAGCTCTGGGGACTATCTTTTGCCAATCCACTGGGGCTCGCGGCCGGATTCGATAAAAACGCCGAGGCTGTCGGTGCCTGGGAGCACCTGGGTTTCGGTTTTGCGGAGGTGGGCACCGTCACCCGCCACGCCCAACCTGGCAATCCGCGCCCGCGATTGTTCCGTTTACCCGCGGACCAGGCGGCGATCAACCGGATGGGTTTCAACAACGACGGGGCCGATGCCCTGGCGTTGCGGCTGGCGGGGCGCAGGTGGGGGATCCCGATCGGAATCAACCTGGGCAAGTCGAAAGTGACGCCGCTGGAGCAGGCGAGCGACGATTACCTGTACAGTTTCGAGCGGCTTTATCACTTGGGCGATTATTTTGTCGTCAACGTCAGTTCCCCCAACACGCCGGGACTGCGCGAACTGCAGCAGGCGGACCGCCTGGGGGAAATTCTGGCCCGTTTGCAATGTGCAAATCGCGAATCTAAACCGCTGCTGGTCAAGATTGCCCCGGATCTAGGTTGGGATGCTGTCGATGCGGTAGTCGATCTGTGTGGCGAGCATCGCCTGGCGGGTGTGATCGCCACCAATACGACGATTGCCCGTTCGGGCCTGAGAAGCGACCTTCAGGAGACAGGAGGCTTGAGTGGAGCGCCTCTGCGCAACCGTTCCACTGAAGTGATCGGCCATATCTGGGGGCGCACCCGGGGACAGCTACCGATTGTCGGCGTGGGAGGTATCTTCAGCGGCGAGGACGCCTGGGAGAAAATTGCCCATGGCGCCAGCCTGCTGCAGGTCTACACCGGCTGGATTTACGAAGGCCCCTGGATGGTACGCCGCATCCTCGCGAGCCTGGCTACCCGATTGGAGCGCTCGGGGTTCGAGCACCTGCAGCAAGCTACTGGCTGTGCTTTCAGTTGAAGGGTATCTGGAGATTCGTTTGATGGGTTGGAGCGGCCAGCGGCTGTTCGAACTTATCGGAGCCCATGCACTCATCTAGTACACTAGTGGCAAAGGGTTAGGGGCTGTCCCATGCTGAAATCCTTTATGATTAACAATTTCAGGCTCTTTCGACACCTTGAGGTGGGCAGACTAAGTCGTGTCAACTTAGTTGTCGGTAAAAATAATGCTGGAAAAAGCGCATTTCTTGAAGCAGTGGAGCTCTATGCGAGTAATGCTTCATCCAATGTACTTATTGAACTTGTAGAATCTAGGCAAGAAATTTGGTTGGGCGAAGTTCAGAATCATTTTCAAAATTTTCTTGGTCATTCCGCGAGGCATCTCTTCTACAATCGAAAGCTACCGAGAATGCAAGGGGAGGGCATTACGCTTGGGGAAATATCTTCCGGCTCAAAGCTTCACATTGGTACTGCAGCATATTTAGACGAAAACGATAACGCAGGAACAACAAGAAAAATTCGCATATCGAATGAGCAATTTGATGAAGATCCATCCAATGCTGAGATTTTTCTTGTAGTGGAACAGGGCGAGAGAACTAGAAGACTTTTCAGGCTTGATAGAGATGTAAGAGAAATTCAGCGGAGTTCGCGGATTTTTTATGAACGACAAGAGCCTAGTATAAATTATAAATGGCAATTTGTTCCAACTGAGAACATGCCTACGCGAAAATTAGCAGCTCTCTGGGATTTAACAAGTTTAACCGACTTGGAGTCTGAAGTCATTTCTGCACTTGGCCTGATTGATGAGCGAGTTTCAGGAATTGCTTTTGTAGAAGATATCAGCAGAGATCTAAACAGAGGACGCTCAGCCGAGAGACGTATTCCATTAGTAAAGATCAAAGGGATAGATGAACCGATTCCTCTCAAAAGTATGGGAGACGGTATGACTCGTTTGTTCCATATAATCGTTGCTCTTGTAAACGCGGGGAACGGACTTTTACTAATCGATGAATTCGAAAATGGATTACATTGGAGTATTCAACCAAAAGTTTGGGACATTGTTTTCCAACTATCGAAAAGACTTAATGTTCAAGTTTTTGCAACAACGCACAGCCGTGATTGTATCGAAGGATTTGATATTGCGTGGAATAAATACCCTGCCCTTGGTGCATTCTTCAGGCTAGACGTAAAAGATCAATTCATTAAAGCGACTGAGTATACATCTGAAACGCTCACCGATGCCATTGAAATGGATGTTGAAGTGCGGTAGGCATGAGCAAAATTTGCGAACAAGATTTAGGCAAAGTATTGCTCGTTGAAGGAGTTAATGATTGCCATGTTGTCATGTCTTTGTGCAAAGCACGTAATGTTCCGGAAACTTTTGGCATTTACCAATGTGGTTCAGATAAAAGGGTTTTGAGCCGAATGAATGCCCTCATTGTGCGTCCTGATCCGCCACAAGCGATAGGTGTCATGCTTGATGCAGACAACCCTTCCATTCAAAGCAGATGGCAGAGCGTAAATGCAAAATTGAATCAGTATGACTATATATTGCCACAGACTCCTGATCCTGATGGAACTATAGTCACAAGCAACACAGATATACCTAAGCTTGGATTCTGGCTCATGCCAAACAATCAAGATAGTGCAATGCTAGAGGACTTCTGCGCACAGCTTGCAGAGCCAGCATCGCTCGAATTCGCGCGAAAATGTGTTGACGATGCCAGTGCAATGCAAATAGCAACTTTCAAAGAGGTGCATCGGAGCAAAGCAGTTATCCATACCTATCTTGCTTGGTGCGATGAGCCGGGCTATCCTCTGGGAAAAGCAATCACAAGTCAATCGCTTCAGCCTCAAACAAGCATCGCGCGAAAATTTACCGATTGGCTGGTACGTTTATTCGAATAAATTCTGTAAAGTGGACCCTGTTGGTGTAGCCAATGGATCATGCTTGTGCAGGCAATCGAGCAACAGACCCCCAGGCTGAGACTGGTTTCAGCCGACGAGTTTGAAAAAATGGCCAGACTCGGCATCTTCGGTCACGAGGAGCGTCTCGAACTGGTCGATGGGGCAATCATCGAGATGAGTCCGCAGGGACCGCTGCACGCAGCACTGGTGCGCCTTGTCACCAAGATTCTTACCGCTGCCTTCGCTCAGTTCGAAGTGTTCACCGACCGGCCTGTGAGTCTGGAAGAACGCAGCCAACCCTCGCCTGACGTGTGCGTGGTGCGCGGTGAGCTGAAAGATTACCTGGAGCGGCACCCACGGCCGGAAGATCTGCTGCTGGTAGTTGAAGTGGCCGATTCGAGCCTCGGATTCGATCTCGGCGCGAAGGCCGCTGCCTACGCCCGGGCCGGGGTGCCGACCTACTGGGTGTTGGATGTGCAGGGACGAACCTTGCATGTGCACGAAGAGGCGAGATCGGACGGTACCTGGCAGAGTATTCGGGTGCTTTCCGGCCTGGACAACACCGGCTTGCCCCACATCACCGTGAACGATCTGACAATGCCTTAGCTGCTTCCCGCTTGGGGGGCACTGCGGGTTTCGATTGCTTCTTCAGAAGAGAGCACCAGTTCGCGCAGGCGGGCGAGCAACTCGGGCGGGGCGTCCTGCCACAGCTCGCGCTGGTGGGCTTCGAGCAGCCGCTCGGCCATGTCCCGAAGCACCCAGGGATTTTTGGCGCGCACGAAGTCCTGCACCACCGGGTCGAAGAGATAGCGCTCGGCTACCCCCTGGTACATAAAATCTTCGACGCAGCGGGCGGTGGCGTCGTAGGCAAACAGATAATCGACCGTCGCCGCCAGTTCAAAGGCTCCCTTATAGCCGTGGCGCAGCATGCCCGCGATCCACTTGGGATTGACCACCCGCGATCGATAGACCCGGGAGACCTCTTCGCTGAGGGCACGAACTTTGGGATTTTGGGGGCGGGAATGATCGCCGAAGTAGGTCTGCGGTTGGCGGCCCGCGAGCACCCGGGAAGCGACGGTCATGCCCCCTTGAAACTGATAGTAATCGTCCGAATCGAGCAGGTCGTGCTCGCGGTTGTCCTGGTTGTGGAGCACCACCTGGATCTGCCGCAACCGGCGCGCGAGGGCTGTGGGGGCGGCCACCCCGTCGCCTTTGCCGGTGTAGGCGTAGCCGCTCCAGTTCAAGTAGGCGCGCGCCAGATCCGCTTCATCCTGCCAGGCTTGCGAGTCGATGAGCCCCTGCAACCCCGCACCGTAGGCCCCGGGTTTGGGGCCGAAGACCCGAAACAACCCATCGCCCTCGGCAGCCTCTTCGCGCGCCGCGGCGGCAAGCGGGTTGTCCTCTTCGGGCTCCTCCAGGCGGGTCACAGCCAGTACCGCGCTATGGAACAAATCGATCAGGTTCGGGAAGGCATCGCGAAAAAAGCCCGACACGCGCAGGGTGACATCGACACGGGGCCTACCCAGGGTACCGACCGGCAGAATCTCAAAATCGATCACCCGCCGGGTGGTCCGGTCCCACACCGGCTGCACCCCAAGCAGAGCCAGTGCCTGGGCCAGATCGTCGCCGCCGGTGCGCATGGTGCTCGTACCCCAGATCGAAAGGCCGATCGCGCGGGGGTACTCGCCGCAATCTTGGGTGTAACGCTCGACGAGGGCCTCGGCCGCCCGCCGCCCGACATCCCAGGCGCTCGGGGTGGGCAGCGCCCGCAAATCGACCGAAAAGAAGTTGCGCCCGGTGGGCAGCACCTCCGGCCGTCCCCGCGTCGGTGCACCGCTCGGACCAGGTGGTACAAAACCACCGGCCAGGCCATGCAGCAGGGCGGTGATTTCGTCGGTGGTGGCAGCGAGGGCCGGCGCGAGAAAGTCGCGCACCCAACCTAGCACCGCGCGGGTAACAGGCAGATCCTCCGGGAGCCCCGGCAGTTGGTCCAGCAAGTTATGACCCAGCGCTTCGAGCTTTTCGATCGCATCGCCCACCGTGCGGCAGCCGGACAGGGCGGTGCCGCCGAAGGGCAAGGCGCCGTCGGCTGCGAGCGGGTCAAATTCAAGATCCAGATCGCGGGCGAGGGCCTGGGTCAGGCCGGGGCGTCCGCCGCTTCCCACCCGCGCCAGGGCCGCGAGCAACCCGAGGCGCTGCTCGCCCGTGGGGGCCTGGCCCAGAATGTGCAAACCGTCGCGGATTTGCGCTTCTTTCAGTTCGCACAGATAGCCGTCGGCAAGGGAGAGAAAGGCAGGCAAATCCGCTTCAGAAGGAGGCTCGGCCCGGCCGAAGTCGCGGTGCAGCTGAGTTTGGTGAATCAATTCCGCAAGCCGGGAGCGGATAATCGGCAGACGGTCGGGGTCGAGGCTGGCCGCTTCGTGGTATTCGTCTATTAAGTTTTCGAGATCGAGCAGGTCGCCGTAGGTCTCGGCCCGGGCCATCGGCGGCGTCAGGTGATCGACGATCACTGCCTGGGTGCGCCGTTTGGCCTGGGAACCTTCGCCCGGGTCGTTGACGATGAACGGGTACAGGTGGGGCATCGCACCAAAGACCGCCTCGGGGAAGCATTCCGGCCCGAGGGCGTTGGCCTTGCCGGGCAGCCATTCGAGGTTGCCGTGCTTACCCATGTGCACGATTGCCTGCGCCCCCCAGATGTCGCGCAGCCAGTGGTAAAAGGCGAAATAAGGGTGGGGAGGCTCCAGATCCGGGGCGTGATAGTTGAAGGCGGGGTCGGCGTCGTAGCCGCGGGCGGGTTGGACGCCCACAAATAGATTGCCGAAGCACACTCCGCTGACCGGCAGCCCCTCCGGGCGCACACCCCACGCACCCGGCGGCGCTCCCCAGCGACTGCGCACCCGCTCTTGCACCATTACCGGCAAAGTCGCAAAAAAGCGTTCGTAATCGTCAAAAGCTACCCACTGCCCGAGGGGGCGCCAGTCGAAGCCCTCGGGGTCGTTGGTAAGCCCTGCCGTGATCAGTGCCATCAGCGCGTCGCCATCGGCAGGCAGGGCCCGAGGGCCGGTGTCGTAGCCTGCGGCGGCGAGGGCGGCGAGGATGGCGACGCAACTGGCGGGAGTGTCGAGGCCGACGCCGTTGGCGAGCCTGCCGTCGCGGTTGGGGTAATTGGCCAGCACCAGGGCGATGCGGCGGCGATGGACGGGCGTGCGGCGCAATGCCACCCAGCGCGCCGCCAATTCCGCCACGAAGGCCACCCGGTCGGGCTGCGGCCGGTAGCTTACCAGCGGCGCTTCGAGGGACGCAGCCACCGATGCGGCGTGCTTGAAGGAGACGGCGCGGCCGACGATGCGGCCGTCGACCTCCGGTAGAGCGATGTTCATCGCCACGTCGCGCGCCCCGAGCCCGGCGGTACCGGCCTGCCAATCATCGCGGGTGCAGCCTGCGAAGATCGCCTGAATCACCGGCACGTCAAGGACCGCCCAAAGATCCGGCGGCTCTGCCCCGTCCGATTCACCGCGCAGGCGGGCCAGCGAAAAACTGGTCGTGTTGATCAAACACTGCACACCCGCGAGCAGCGATTTGAGCTGGGCTGCGGCGTCCGGATCGCGCAGCGAATTGACAAAAATCGGGCGCACCTGCAGAGCGCGTGCGTCGAGCGCCGCGCACAGCGCATCGACGGCCGCCGTGTTGCCGCTCAGCAGGTGAGCGCGATAAAAAAGTACCCCCACCGCCGCCCGTCCCGGTCGGGGTCCGCTTCCCCATTCGTACAGGCCGGTGCGGGGGGTTTCCACGGGCGGGCCAGGATCGAACGCGGTCCCCAATGCACAGTCGCAAAGTAGTTGCAGAGCGCGGCCGAGGTTGAGCGGGCCACCGGCGCGGCAGTAGCGCCAGAGCCGTTCGGCCACCAGCGGACCTACCGTCGAGCACGCGAGCAGATCCAAATCGGGCTGCTCGTCGCCCGGCAGCACCGCCAGAGCGATACCACGTTCGCGCGCCAGCGCGCAGACCACCTCCAACCCGTAGGACCAGTAGGCCCGGCCGCCCAAAAGCCGCAGCACGATGCCCCGGCTGTGGGCCAGGACCGTCTCGGCGTAGTGGTCGACAGCCACCTGCCGGTGCAGCTGCAGCAGGCTTGCCGCCCGCACGGGGCCAAGCCCAACGGGCAGGTGCTCAAGGGCGGCGGCGAGCGCCTGAATCTCGGTATCGGCCGCGCTCAAAAAGATGAGCGGCGCCGCTGTCTGCTCCATCAGGGTGGTCGCCTCGCCCTGCGGTTCCCAACCGCCCGCCGCTGCCGAAGTGCGATGCATAGAGGGTCAGCTTAGCACGCACAAACCCTTACCTATTCGCGGCCGGTGCCCATCGCCTTGAGCACCGCCTGGGTGCGGTTGGTGGCGCTGAGCTTGGTAAAGATGCGGCTCATATGGTTTTTGACGGTGTTGACGCTTAAATAGAGATGATCGGCAATCTGCTGATTAGAAAGGCCCTGCTGAATCAGTTGCAGAATCTCGCGCTCGCGACGGGAGAGCGCTACGGCCTGGGTGACCCCGGCGCGGTGGCCTGGAACCACCGGCGCGGCAGCGACCTGGGGCGATCGGTTCGATTCAAGCAGCGTGGAGGTAACCTCGCAGGCCGGATCCACCCACCGCTGTCCCAGGGTAGTCTTGCGCATCGCCCGCAGCAGAACCGAAACCGAAGATTGCTCAGTCCAGAGGCTATCGGCCCCCGATTCAATGAACCTGGCCGCCTCTTCAAGGTTCGCAGACAAAAGTACCACCAGCAGACGCAGCTGCGGAGACCAGGCTCGCAGATTCTGAACAATCTGATGCTCGAAAGGTCCGACAGAGCGCACCTCAAAGACGACAAAGTCGATAGGAGTCTGCGTAAATATTTCGCGGCTAACCGAGCCGGTGGTTACATGCAGAACCAGATCCAACGGTGTGCATTCCTCAATAAGCTTTTTGAGTGCATACGCAGTAAGCGGGTGATCGGATATGACCGCAACCCTGGCGCTGTCATGTTCCGTGGCTGAACGAGACATAGTGTGACTCCATTGGCTCGTGTCGATTGCGGATAGATAAATAGATTATTCCGTAGATGACAATGTTTAGACTCCTCCTTTCGAAGTGAACTGAACCGACAGAAGACGCATCATCCTCTCTGTGCATTCCGTAGAGCGCTCTTCGGGCATTTGAAGCGTAGGGGCCAGCCCCGCGGAATTTTAGAGGTGATTATCAGTTGGCCCGCAAAGTACCTTCGTGGATGTACAAAAAGATTGCTGGAGGTAGCAACTTCAGCCACCCCTCAAATACAGGAGTCAAAGAAGCTCGATGTAGCGAATCACTCGACAATACTGGTGAAAGCGCTCGGACCTGCGGAAACACTAGAGCACCGGCCCGCAATGGCAAATCCAGCGAAAGTACTGCGACGGCTGGGTGTACGACAGACAAACAGCCCGGTGCCTGGACAAAGACTGCCGACGCAGGCACCGATAAGAAAAAAATAATCGAGACATACAACCAGCAAGAGCAGGGGAAGGACTTAGAATGATTAATACAATACCGTGTCATAAAAAATCTGTAGCATTTGCTACAAAATGCTGTCTCTCATCTTCAGGTCTGCCCGGGGCAACGAAAATGGATGCATTTGGTTGTGCCGCAAGCGCTGTTTAAAGGCCAGGAAGGCGAAATAAGGGGCCGGTCTTCGAAAGGGATTGTGTAAATTGCATAGTAAATTCAGATGCGCCGGATCGTAGTGGACAGCAACCATCCCGGCAACAGTGCCACCAGCAGCAAGATCAGGCCCCAGGTCAGCGGATCTTCGATAGCGCGGGCGGCGGCGGAACCGACCCGGTGGACCAGGCAGATCCAGCTGCCGGTAATAGCGACCATGCCGATAACCACGTCCCAAAAGCCGCCGTTGCGAAACAGCACCATCCCGAAGGGCAGTGGAAACGGCGGCCAGGGGCGCAGACCCGGCCAGGTGAACCCATCGCACGCCAGGTGGGAAGTGTAGCCCACAAACACGGCCAGGGCGAGGCTCCAGCTGGCCCCCAGCCAGGGCACGCTCACCAGCAAGGCCGCCCAAAATGTGTGCATCCACCCGCGGCGGCCCAGATTCCGCTCCAGCAGGCGTCCCAAAAGCGGCACCTGCAAGCCCAACCAGGAGGTGGGGCAGTCGATATCGGCGAGTACCCCGGCCACTGAGACCACTGCCAGATGGGACCAGTCGACCGGCAAAGACCAGCCTTGGGTCTGGGTCACCAGACCCAAAGCCAGGTAGGCCAGATTGGCGATGGCCACATGGGTGCCGCCGTTCATTGCAGTTTCCGCTTCAAAAGTGCACTGACCGCGTGGGGAAGTCAGGATGCCCAAAGGTCCGGAGGGACTGTCCCATTAAATCCCACTTTGGGGAATAGCTCGACCGAAAACGGTCCGATGCGGTTTTCCCTGCGATAGCCCAGTGAGACGAGCGGCGCCCGGCAAAAGTTCTCTAAAGCAGCAGCTGCTGAACACGCTCGCACAGGGAAGCGGCGGTCAGGCCGTTAAAGGCCATCAGTTCGCCCGGGCTTGCGGTGGTCTCGCCGCGCTTCCAGCAGAAAGTTTCGCGTCGGCGGGCCTGTGAGCGCAGGAATACCGGTTCGAGCATGCCGCCGGCGCCGCCGGTGACTCCGACGAGCACTTCGGTGCCGAACAGCCGCTCGAAACCCTCGTCGCTGAGAAATTCGCCGTCCGCTTCGGAGCAACTTTGCCAGGCAACGTCGCTCGGTCGGTAGAGCCGCCGCGGGTTGACCACCGAGACGATCCGGCCGGCGATGCCCAGCGCTGCGAGCGATTGGGCGGCTTCGAAGACCGGTAGCAGGGCCATGTCCCCGACCACGGCAAAGGTGACCCGGGGCGTCTCACTGCTCTGGAGCAGAGTGATCGCCCCCTCGGCCAGGGCTTGACGGCCTTGATCGAGGGTGATGCGCACCGGCAGGGGCGTCTTGCTGGCAAAGATGGCGATACCCTTGTTGACCGTACCCAGAGCCCAGGTGTAGGTCGCCTGGATGCTGTTGGCATCGACGGGAAATACCGGATAGACGTTGCCGTTGCGCATCAGGGCGGCAAAGTAGTTTTCGATCTCTGGCCGCTGGTGGGTCCAGCCGTTGCGGCCCTGTTCGAGGGCGCCCGCGGTGAACAGGCAGACGGTCGAAGGGGTGGGGCGGCGCAGTTCGGCCATCGCCTGGGTGACCGTCTGCCAGATGGGCAATCCGTTGATGGCGAACGACTCGTAGGAGCACCAGAGGCTGCGGCAGCCCAACAGCGACAGGGCGGCGGCAAGTCCGGCGCAGGCGTCCTCGCTGAGGGGTTCGTAGACCTGTCCGCCCGGCTCCTGGTAGTACAGCGCATCGGCGGTGGGGTGCACGATGCGCAGCGCCTGGTTGATGTTGGCGATGCCCGAGGCTTCGTTGCCGTCGGCGTTGCTGACGATAAAGCTGCGGTCGGCGCGGCCGACGGCGGCCACCAGGTTGCCCATGGCCGTGGTCGCCACCTTCGCGGGGCCGCCCACTTCAAATGCTTCGCAGGGCAATTCTCCCAGTTGCGGCAGGGGTCTGACCGACTCGGTGACCGCCACCCGGGCCGCCGGGCCGCCCCCGGCGCGCTCAAAATTGGCGCGCACCAGAGCCCAGGCCTCCGGGGGGAGGGCACGGCTCTGCAGGGCCGAGACGATGTCTGGGTTGTCGAGGGTGTGCTGGGCGTAGAGGTTGTGGGATTTGGCGCCGTGGGCATGTACACCCGCACCTTTGAGCTGTTTGATGATCAGCACGCACAATTTTCCCCCGAGGGCCGCCTGGGCGGCCCGGTGGGCGGCGGCGAGCACCGCGGCGGTAAAGGCGAGCCGCTGGGTGAACCCGAAGCGGGTGCTGTCGACGTAAGGGCCGCCCTGCTGGTCTTGATCGTCGAAGGACTTGGCGTCGACGAGGAACACCTCTTCAAAGCCCTGGGCGCGCCAGAGGTTGATCATCGCTTCGTTGCCGACCGTCGAGACCATCGAGTGGTGCTCCTGGCTGAAGCCGTTCCAGACCAGCACCGGCAGAAAGTTGGTGATCTCGGGAAAGGCGGTGTGGAAGTGGCCGAAGGCGCTCAGCACGTAGGGTTCGCCCAGGCCGCCGTCGCCGATGGTGACCGGGAAGAGCGTACCGGGATAGAGCTTCGCCCCTGCCATCGCAAAGTGCTGGCCCTGACCGAGGGGACCGGCAGGGGAGAGGATGCCGGGGATGAAGCCCGACAGGTGCCCCAGCAGCCCGTGCCTTTCGCGGTAGCGCTCGCGCAGTTGGGCGACCGTCTCGATGCCCATCGCCTCCAGCGAGCGATCCAGGAACATCGCACTGTAGTACCCGGGCGCGTGGTGACCCACTTCGGTCGGCATATTTTTGTGCCCGAGCATAAACAGCGCCGCCACCGCCTCGGCGCTGCTGGCAAAACCGCCGGGGTGACCGCTAGCCTTGCTTGCGGTGATTTGCAACGTCAAGTAGCGCAGCGCGTCGGCTGCCAGCAGGGTTTGGAAGACCGCCTCGGGGTCGGCCGGATCGGCGACGGCATCCTGGCCCTGGGTGATCACCGGCTGCTTGCTGTGGATCGCGAACAAGTCGCCGGGTTCGGCAAAGTACTGGATACCCTCGCAAAAAGCGGGCAGGGTGGACAACTGCTGCGGCGTGACGACCATCGGAGATCCTCGAAACTTGACTGGAGAGCGGCTGGTGCGCGTCTCCTCATAGTACAGCGAGAATTTACCGGCTTTTGTCGCGGGGATCGGCCTCAGCCTGCGGGAAGATCCGCAACTTTCACCCCGCGAATGGCGGCGTCGATGAGTTCCATGGGATGCCTCACGGGTACTGCCTGAGCGGTCAATTCCAGGTGCTTGCGGATCTGCAGCGCGCAGCCGGGGTTGGCAGAAGCGATGAGCACGGCACCCGTCGCGAGCAGATTCTCGACTTTTTGACGGCCGAGTTCCTCGGCGATCTCCGGCTGCAGAATGTTGTAGACCCCGGCGCTGCCGCAGCAGAGGGCCGCATCCACCGGTTCGCGCACTTGCACTCCAGGAATCTGAGCAAGCAACTGGCGCGGCTGCAGGCTGATGCGCTGGCCGTGCAGCAGGTGGCAGGCGTCCTGATAGACGACCGCAAGCGGCCCGTCGGCAATCGGTTGGAGGGGGACGGGGATCTTGGCCCAGTACAAAAATTCCTGCACGTCGCGCACTTTCGCGGCAAAGGCGGCGGCCCGCTCGCGGTAGACAGGGTCCTCCGCCAGGATGTGGCCGTACTCCTTGAGAGTGTGGCCGCAGCCGGCGGCGTTGATGATCAGATAATCGACATTGCTGTCGGCAAAACTGTCGATGAGGTCGCGGGCCATTTGCCGGGCCTGCCCACTCTGGCCCTGGTGCTGGGGAAGGGCTGCGCAGCAGCCCTGGGAGCGGGGGATGACCACCTCGCAGCCGATGGCGGTGAGTACCCGCAGCGTGGCGCGGTTGACCCGGTCAAAAAATAGCCGCTGCACGCAGCCGGTGATCAGTCCCACCCGAAAGCGCTGCTTGCCCCGGGCGGCCGCCCGCTCGGGCATCGGGGCCGCAAAGGCGCTCGCGGGCACTTCAGGAAGGATCGACTCCATCGCGGCAAGGCGGGGGACGACTTTTTGCAGCAGGCCGCTTTTGCGCACCAGCTTCTGCACTCCGAGTTTCTGATAGATCGCCAGCGGTACGAGCAGCGGGCGCAACCGGCGCGGGTACGGCAGCAGGTTAAAGATCAAGGCGCGCAGCAGCCGGTCGGGCACGGAGCGCTCGACGTTGCGTTCCACCTGGGGGCGGGTGGCGGTGATGAGCTGGTCGTACTGCACGCCGGAGGGACAGGTGCTGACACAGGCGAGGCAGCCCAGGCAGCTGTCGAAATGGCCCGCGGTTGTCTGGGAGAGGGGAATCTGTCCCTCGTTGAGCGCGTCCATCAAGTAAATGCGGCCCCGGGGCGAGTCCATCTCCTTGCCGAGCACCCGGTAGCTCGGACAGGTAGCAAGGCAAAAGCCGCAGTGTACGCAGGTGTCGATGATCTGCGCATCGGGGGGGTGGTCCGCATCGAAGGCTCTGGGGACGGTGGGCCGGGGCTGGTTCTCCATGGGTCAACTCGCTGGGATCGCGCCTGCTTGCAAGGTACACCCGGACGGTGTGCCCGGCCGGGATCAGCCCGACCCGAAGGGGCGGCAGGCAAAAATCTGTTCAGGGTCGAACTGGCGGCGGAGGCGGCCCATCAAGGCGGCGGTGCCGGGGGCAATATCCCAGACATCGAGGGCGTCTTTGAGGGCGGCGGGGGCTTCCAGAATCGTCAAATAGCCGCCCTCGGCGCGGCAAAAATCGCGCACCGCGACCACCGCGGCGGCATTCGGAGCTTCCCAACGCACGATCCCGATGCCGTTGCCGCCGCGCACGCAAACGTGCGCACCGCGCTCGCAGGCCCGCCCCAGGGCCGCCACCGCCCGCGCGGGCGGCATCCCCAGCTTGCAGACCACCGCTTCGGGCGTCGCTGTGCGCCAGAAATAAGAGCGCAGCTGCTCCCAGAGCCTCCCTTCCTCCTGCCCTTCGAGGACTTGCGGCGAGAGAGCGGGAGCAAGAGCCAACAGCCGTGCACTTTGCTCACCCACACTCGCCTCGATCCCGCCGAAGCGCACGATTAGACCCGACTTGTCGCCCAGTCCCAATCCCGCAAGGGTGCCTTCGTCGACGATTTCGACCGCCAGCGGCGTGAGGGCTGAAGCGAGCAGCGAGGCAGCCGCACGGGATAGATCCTCAGCTGTCGGTGCGCTCAGCACCACCGTGCGCCAGGCTTCAGGCAGCGGATGGAGCCTGAAGGTCAGTTCTGAAACGATCCCGAGGGTGCCGAAGGCGCCGGTGAATAGCTTCATCAGGTCGTAGCCCGCCACGTTTTTGACCACGCGCCCGCCGGCTTTGACCATTTTGCCGTCGGCGCGCACCACGGATATCCCCAGGCACATGTCGCGCCCGCCGCCGTAGCGGTGGCGCAAAGGGCCGCTGTCGGCGGTAGAAAGTACCCCGCCCAGGGAAGCTTGCTCGGGGTAGGCCGGATCGAGCGCGAGAAACTGGTTGGCCTTGGCCAGCTTTTCCTGCAGCACGGCAAAGCCGATACCTGCCTCTGCGGTAACTGTCAGATCCCCGGCGGCGTGCTCGACGAGCCGGTTGAGTCTGGCGGTGCTCACCAACAGATCGACTGCCCGGGGTAGGGCTCCCCAACCGAGCTTGGATCCGCGGCCCGCGGGCAGAACCCGCCAGCGCTCGCGATGGGCACAGGTCATCACCTCGGCAAGCGACGCGGGGCTGTCCGGCAGTACCACGGGTGTTTCGGGATCGAGGCCCGTTTGCTTGGAGGTCTGGAAAGCAGTAGGGGAATATCGATTGAGTGTGCACCAGCCGGCATTGCCCACGATCGCTTCGAGGGTCTGGAAGATCGGTCTGGAAGTACTACTCACGGCCACCCGGACGTTCGGTGCTTTCCCACTATACGGGGATCAACACCGTTCCACCCAGCGGGACGCATCCCTGCAGTTATGTATATATGAAAATACATGAACCAATATTGCGGGATATCCTTGATCTCCAGGCAATTTTGCTAAATGAGATCATCGACGAAGCCGCCGCTGCTGAGCGCAACCTGGCTGATGCCTTTGGTGAAACCACCCGCACCGAAGGTGACCTAAATGCTTTGGTAAGCATCCGCGAAGAAGCACAAGATTCCTACCGGCGGATGTCGAGCCTGATGAGCAACATCGCCAGCTCGCCTGCACGAACCGCAGTTGATAGTATGAGACTGTTGAGGCAGGCGTACTTGCGGACCGGAGAGCGTATCGCACCAGCCATCCGCAGTATTCAGGAAGTAAAAATTGCATGGCAATTACCATGAACGACGAATCAGTACCTCGCCTTCCGGATCCCAAAACCCGTGAACGGCTGCGCCGCTCTTTGCTGGCAGCCGCTTCCAGCCTGCGCGAAATGAATCTGGAATTGCAGGCTATCGAAGACGATCTGCTGCGCCGCAACGCAGAGCTTTTAACAAGCCGCCCAGAGGGCTAACCCGCGCGGAGTCAATGTCGGATCGGTTCGCAGGAGTACTCAAAACCGTTCCACCGTGGGGAAGCGGGCGGTGGATTCGGCGCGGGCGGCTTCGCCGCAGGTGCGCGGGGTAGGAAAGAGCTTGGTGGGGTTGGCAAGGCCCTTCGGATCGAACACGGTGCGCACCCACTGCATGGTCTCTAGATCAGCCGGGGTAAACATGTCGCTCATGTAGCAGCGCTTTTCGGCACCGATGCCGTGCTCGCCCGAGATGCTGCCGCCCACCGCGACGCAGAGCTTGAGGATCTCGCCTCCGAGAAGCTCGACTTTTTCGAGTTCCCCGGCGATCCGCCCGTCGTAGAGAATCAGCGGATGCAGGTTGCCGTCGCCCGCGTGAAAGACGTTCGCCACCGGGTAGCCGTGCTTTTCGCTCAGCAATTCAATCTGCTGAAGAACAAACTGCAATTTTGTACGCGGGATCACCCCGTCCTGTACGTAGTAGTTGGGGGCGCGCTGGCCCATGGCGGCAAAGGCGGCCTTGCGACCCTTCCAGAGCTTGAGCCGCTCGGCGGGGTCGGTGGCGGTGCGCACCGCGCGCGCTCCGGCCTCTAGGCAGAGGGCTTCCACCCGGGCACTCGCTGCCTCGACTTCGACTGCAAGCCCGTCCACTTCGACGAGCAAAATCGCCCCGGCGTCGCGCGGATAGCAGTCGGTGGCCACCACATCTTCGACGGCATTGATGCTCAGGTTGTCCATGATCTCCATGCCTCCCGGCACGATCCCGGCGGCGATGATGGCCGTGACCGCCGCACCCGCTTCCTCGATGGCGGCAAAATCGGCGAGCAACACCCGGATCGATTCGGCGGACTTCAGCAGGCGCAGGGTGATTTCGGTGGCGATCCCCAGGGTGCCTTCGGAGCCCACGAACACCCCCGCCAGGTCGTACCCGGGCGTCTCGGGCACCCGACCGCCCACGTCGACCACCTCGCCGTCCGGCAGGACCAGTTTGAGGCCGAGCACGTGGTTGGTGGTGACGCCGTACTTGAGGCAGTGCACGCCACCGGAATTTTCGGCGACGTTGCCGCCAATGGAGCAGATGCTCTGGCTGGAGGGGTCCGGGGCGTAATAAAAACCGGCGCCGCTCACCGCCTGGGTGACCCAGTTGTTGATGACCCCCGGCTGCACGACCACCTGGCGATTGTCCAAGTCGACGGCCAGAATCCGGTTCATGCGCGCAGTGACCACCAGCACGCACCCTTCGACCGGCAATGCTCCACCCGAGAGGCCCGTACCGGAGCCCCTCGCCACAAAGGGCAATCCTTCCCGATAGCACAAAGCGAGAACCCGGGAGACTTCTTCGGTGGTGCGCGGCAGGACGGCGAGGGCAGGGCGCTGTTTGTAGCTGGTCAGCCCATCGCACTCGAAGACCAGCAATTCCTCCGGCGTCCAGACGACGCCGCTTTTGCCGACAATTTGTTCCATCTGCTGGGCGATGACCCGCCAGTTGCGCTTGGTGAGGGTGGGCATCATGGCTTGGGTTGCGAGGCTTCCGGCTTCAGTGTAGACCCGGCTTCAGGGGATGAAGCGGTCGGCGCGCGCGGCGCCGAAGGCACGGCCCGCCGTCCAGGAGACCAGATAGCCGACGACCATCAAGATTCCAACTCCCAGGGGCCAGCCGAGAAACTCCACACCCCAGCTCCGGGCAAAGGCGACCGCGTGGCGAAACCCTTCGCCGGTGGGTTCGGCAAAATCGCGGGCGATGCAACTGCACCACACGTAGGCAACCGCCAGATTGAGGTAGACGGCCCGGCGTCCGAGCACGACGTTGGCCGTCAACCAACCCGAAAGCAAGCCCGCGGCCTGCCAGAACGCCGCTCCGCGCTCGCCGCTCCAGATGAGCAGCACCGCACAAAACAGCGCCAGGGCGGCGGCGGCGAGGCGCTGACGATCGGTGTAGCGCGCACTGGCCGCAAGCCAGGCCGCCACCGCCGCCACCGCCACCGAGGCCGCCAGTTGCACCAGGTGGGTACCCCCGGCGCCCGGTGTGCCGCTCAGGGCCACCAGCAGGTAATAGAAAAAGCCCTCCAGCCGGTCGACCATCTGGCGTGCCAGACGCAAAACAGGACTGTCCCAGTAGAAAAATGTCCCCAGGGCTGCAGCAAAAATGATCAGCGTCCCCGCCTGGGGCGAAGGGCCAGGACGGGCAAGCGGCCCATTCACCTTCCAACGGGACCAGACCAATCCGGGCGGCATGGACAACTCCTGCGACAGAATCATCTTACCGCCCCCCGGCCCGCAGGCACGGCCGGGAACTGGCAGTGTTTTTTGTGAAGTTCCTCTCTATAATGCCAGTGGAACTTCGTTGAAGTTCTTGATGGATTGTTACACTTACCCCGGCTTCATCTCGGGACGACGCAGTAAACAAAGAGGGACATTTGTATGAGTGACAGTCTGGTGGAAGCACCGAGCAGCGAGAATCTCCCGAACGGGAATGCCGAGAGCGGTGGCCACCCGGCGGGGGCCGAGATTGTCCAAGGCAGCGGCGAGCCGCACCTGGAGCCGGTCCAGTACCATACAGCCCCGGCGCTGCGCGTCGAATCGTCCAAGGCGACCCAGCCGTCGGGCGAACTGACGGTCTACCGCACCACCCGCGAGCTTGGCCTGCGGCCGATCTTTCCTTCTGAAATCGAGATTTTGCCGGAAACCCCGCTGCCCGAGGGGCGTCCCATCGAAAGAAGCAAGCTCAATATTGTGCATGTGCTGGGCGAAAACCGCCCGGTCACCAAAGACGACGTCGAGATGATGCCCGAGAGCAATCTGCCCGGCGGCCGTCCGATCGCCAAGAGCAAACTGAAAGTGTTGCCCCAGACCTTTTTGCCCAACGGCCGCCCCATCGAGGCGAGCAAGTTCAAAGCCCCCGAGAAGCTGCGCGACTCTTTCCCACGGCCGGTATTTGCGGATCCGACCCAGGTAGTCACCAGTCTGCCGTCGGTCTTCAGCCGTCCGGTGTTCAAAAGCGACTTGAAGATCCTCGATACGACGCCGCTGCCCGGTGGGCGCCCTGTCGAAGCGACCGGACGCTTCCACCCCGAAGGCGACCTGCCCTACGGCTACCGCCCGGTCTTCCCGAGTACCGTCGAGGTGGCCGAGAACCTGCCCATGATCAACAACCGCCCGGTCTTCAAAGGCGGCTTGGCTGTACCCGAACACAGCCCGCTGCCCAACAACCGGCCCATTGCTTCGAACGCGATCGAAGGCGACGAACTCATCTCGTTCGATTAGAGGAAGTTTCCGGCGTCAACTGCCGAGCGAAGCCTGACACAGCCGCCGCAATTTCTCGGGGGTGTCCGATTCGGGTATGGGCGTGAGGCCTACAAAATCTGATACAAATCTGTACCACTACTGCCATTCTCTTCGGCGCAGTGACTCACACAAAACTGTGCCGCAGTCGACACGCGTCGTGCACGCACTGGAAGAGTAAACCGAGCCCATCCACCGACTCTCCCGCCCACCATGCCGCTAAGTCCGGGGGGTGTCGGGGGGCTGGCAGCCCCTCGACGCGGGGAGGTTGGAGAGCGCGAGAGGGGAACCCGAAGGGGGTTCCGCCTCTCGCTCCACAAACTCGCGTGCAAAACCAACCGCCAGATGCCAAGTGCCAGGGTGAAAACAGGCTTCCAGGCAGGAGCAGCTGGACCCTCCAGGATTAATCGAGCCGGCCGCATGCCGCTTCGACCGCTTCAAGCAAGTGGCCGTCGGCCATCAGTTCAACCACTTTTTCGATATCGCGGCTGACGATGCGGTCGGATTCCAGGTGCGGCACGGCCGCGCGAATCACCTCCAGACCCACCCGGCTGCCGCGGCCGGGGGTGAGTTTGCCGCGCAAATCGAGTGCTTGGGCAGCACACATCAGTTCGATAGCGATCACCCGCTCGCAGTTGTCGCAGACGGTGACCGCTTTGCGGGCGGCGGTGAGCCCCATGCTCACATGATCTTCCTGACCAGCGGAAGTCGGGATCGAGTCGACGCAGGCGGGGTGGGCAAGCACTTTGTTCTCGGAGACCAGCGAGGCGGCAGTGTATTGAGCGACCATATAGCCCGAGTGCAAACCGCCTGCCTCGGTGAGAAACATCGGCAGACCGTTGGAGTAATCGGCGTTGACCAGCCGCTCGGTGCGCCGCTCGGAGATGTCGGCCAGTTCCGCGAGGGCAATCGCGAGCACATCCGAGGCCATGGCGACGGGCTGGCCATGGAAGTGACCGCCGGTCACCACCTGGCCAGTGTCGGCAAAGATAAGGGGATTGTCGGTGACCGAGTTGATTTCGATTGCGATCACCCCGGCGGCGTAGCTGATGGCATCCAGACTCGCCCCGTGCACCTGGGGCGCGCAGCGCAGCGAATAGGCGTCCTGTACCCGGTCGCAGCCCGCGTGGGAAGCAATCAGAGCGCTGTCTTCGGTGAGCACCAGCAAATTGCGCGCACTCGACTGCTGGCCGGGATGGGGCCTCAGGCGGTGGAAATGGGGCAAAAAGGCCGAGCGCGACCCGAGGGTAGCCTCCAGGGTCATCGCACAGGCAAGATCCGCGAGTTTGGCAAGCCGCTGGGCGCGGTGGACGGTGAGCGCCCCGAGGGCGCTCATCGCCTGGGTGCCGTTGATAAGCGCCAGGCCTTCCTTGGCTCCCAACCGAATCGGTTCGAGACCGGCGCGGGCCAGGGCTGCTGCCCCGGGAAGCACCTCGCCCCCTACCTCCGCCTCCCCTTCACCGGTGAGCACCAACGCCAAGTGGGCCAAAGGAGCCAGATCGCCGCTCGCCCCCACCGATCCCCGGCAGGGCACCACCGGGTGCACCCCCCGGTTGAGCATCGCCACGAGCAGTTGCAAAGTCTCGGGGCGTACCCCCGAATACCCCTGCGCCAGGGTGTTGGCCCGCAGCAGCAGCATGGCCCGCACCACTTCGCGGCCGAAGGGTTCCCCCAACCCGGCGGCACTGCTCATCAGCAAATTTTGCTGCAACTGCTCGACCGCCGAGCGGGGGATGCGCCGGTTCTTGAAGTAGCCGAAGCCGGTGGTGATCCCGTAAACAATCTCATCGCCTTCAAGCAACGCTTCGACAAAGGCGCGCGAGCGGCGGACCAATTCCAGGCTGGCAGGCGAGAGCCTCACCGGTACACCGCCACGGGCAACGGCGACGAGATCATCGACAGCAAGAGAACAACCGTCGAGCACCAACCAATCGGTCAATAGTTTCATCGTTCGCCTTTGTGGCTCTACCCATTCGCCATGCTAATCAACTACCCCCCGCCGCTGACGGTCGGCGCAACGATCGTTCGCAAACCCGCCGATACTGTGCGCTTTACCGGTTCGCGCAAGGCTGGAGCACCGCTGGGTACAATGGGGCACACCGCCGCCGCAGGAATGCCCCATGGTTCTGGCCGCCCCGCTCACCCGCAAAGAACTTGCAGCCCTTGCGATTGACTGTCTGCGCCGCTCGGGTTGCGAGTACGGCGAGGTGCGCTTTGCAAATTATCAGACCCAGCGCCTCACCGCCCGGGATCGATCGCTGGACGAGTTGAGCGAGCGGCGCAGCACCGGTTTTGGGGTGCGGGTGCTCCTGGATGGTGCCTGGGGCTTCGCCGCAAGCCACCGGCTCGGTGCCGGGCAGATGCAGCGCATCGTGGCGCTCGCGGTGGAGACGGCGAAGGCAAGCCGGTTGGCCCAAAATGCGCGCGTCCGGCTGGTCCCGGTTGCCCCCGAGCGGGGCAGTTACGTCACTCCCATCGGGATCGATCCCTTCGCGGTGCCGGTCGAGAATAAGGCGCAATTGCTGCTGGAGATCAACGAGCGGCTGTTGCGTTTTGGCGATCAGGGCATCCGCAAGGTGCGATCGTTCTTGCGCTTCGGGCGTGAAGAGAAGCTCTTCGCCTCCACCGAAGGGGCGCTCATCGAGCAGACGATTTACCGAAGTTATCCGGGCTTCAGCTGCACGGCGGTGGCCGACGGCGACGCCCAGGAGCGCTCCTACGAGCGACCACCCCTCAATATCGGCTACGAGCACATCAATGCAGCGGACCTGCTGGCACAGGTCGAGCGGGTGGCAACCGAAGCGATCCAAAAAGTGCGCGCTCCCAAAGGGCCGGAGGGTGTGTGCTCTACCCTCGTCCTCAAGCCCAGCCATTTGTTTTTGACGATCCACGAATCGGTCGGCCATCCTACCGAACTTGACCGGGTCTACGGCTACGAGGCCAACTTTGCAGGCACCAGTTTCGCCACCACCGACAAATTGGGTTCACTGCGCTACGCCGCCCCCGGGGTCAACTTCCGCGCTGATCGCACCCAGCCGGGGGGACGGGCCACCTGCGGCTGGGACGACGAGGGGGTGCCGGCCCAGAGCTGGCGGGTGGTCGAAGACGGAATTTTAATCGATTACCTCACCGACCGCGAGACGGCCCACCGCCTGGGACGCGCGGGGAGCAACGGCTGTGCTTTTGCCGACAGTTGGGCGGGCGTGCCGATGGTGCGTATTCCAAATCTGGGTTTGGAGCCCGGCCCCGACGGGGGGGCGTACACCGCTACGCTCGAAGAGATGATCGCCGACACTAAAGAGGGCATTCTCATCGACGGCATTGGCAGCTATTCGATCGACCAGCAGCGGCGCAATTTTCAGTTTGGCGGCGATGCGTTCTGGAAGATCGAGAAGGGCAAAATCGTCCATATGCTCAAAGATGTCACCTACTGTGCGATGACCACCGATTTTTGGAACCGCGTCGATGCATTGGGGCCGGCTGGCGAACTTGAGCAGTGGGGTACTGACATTTGCGGTAAGGGTGAGCCGATGCAGATTGCCCAGATGAGCCACGCCTGCGTGCCGGTGCGCGTGCGCGATATCGCCCTGGGCAGCCCTAACTAGAGCGGTTTGTGATTGCCCGGCCAACGGTTTGCTACCTGAGGCCTGACAGTTGGTTTTGCACGATAGTCTGTGGAGCGAGAGGCGGAACCCCCTTCGGGTTCCCCTCTCGCGCTCTCCAACCTCCCCGCGTCGAGGGGCTGCCAGCCCCCCGACACCCCCCCGGACTTAGCGGCATGGTGGGCGGGAGAGTCGGTGGGTGGGATCGGTTTATTCTTCCAGTGCGTGCACGACGCGTGTCGACTGCGGCACGGTCCTGGGTGAGTCACTGCGCCGAGGAGGGTGGCTGGCAATGGCGAACCCGGGTGCTTCTACTTGCAATTGGGGATCTGCACTAGCCTGGAAGGCAAAAGTGTCTCTTTTCGGAGCGTCCCTATGTCTTTGCCTGCCGGTCCCGCTTCGCCGCCGCCGCTTCAACTGCTGCAGTGGATCGGCCGCCCGACCGATTACCTGGAGCGAACGGCCCGGCGCTACGGTGACCCGTTTACGATGCGGTTGGGGCTCCACTCGCCGGTGACGGGCGTTTTTTTCAGCAGCCCGGAGGCTTTTCAGCAGTTGTTCAACACTGAGCCGGGGTTGTTCGACTCCGGCGGGGCCAACGCTTCGTCCACCTTCAACTTGCTGTTCGGGACCAACTCGCTGATCTTGCTCGACGGTGAGCGTCATCAACAGCAGCGCCGCCTGCTCACTCCGCCTTTTCATGGTGAGCGGATGCGCTCTTACGGCGAACTTATCCGCACTCTTGCCGAACAAGTAACGGCCCGCTGGAACCTGGGCACACCCTT
Organism: Gloeobacter violaceus PCC 7421; assembly: GCF_000011385.1. Lineage (NCBI taxonomy): Bacteria > Bacillati > Cyanobacteriota > Cyanophyceae > Gloeobacterales > Gloeobacteraceae > Gloeobacter > Gloeobacter violaceus. The sequence continues at coordinate 3,258,766 of NC_005125.1, read as the reverse complement.
TCAGGCCCGCCGCTCGATGCAACGCATCTCGCTCGGGGTGATTCTCAAGGCAGTCTTTGGTCTGCACGACGGCACGCGCTATCTGCGGGTGTGCCGGTTGCTGGGCAACCTGATCGATGCGTCCGCCTCGCCATTGCTGTTCGGCTTGCGGCTAATCTTCCCGCAGGATGCGGGTCCGATGAGCCCGATGGGCCAACTCAAAGCCCAGATTGATGCCATCGATGAACTGCTTTACGCCGAGATTCGTGAGCGCCGGGAGCGCCCCGATCCTCGGGCCGACGACATTCTAAGCCTGCTGATGGCCGCCCGCGACGAAGCAGGCCAGGGCATGGGTGACGTCGAACTGCGCGACGAGTTGATGACGCTGCTCGTGGCCGGTCACGAGACGACGGCCACGGCGATGGCCTGGGCGCTCTACTGGATCCACCGTCTGCCGCAAGTGCGCGAGCGACTGCTGGCGGAACTCGACAGTCTGGGCAGCGATCCCGACCCGGAGGCGATTGCCCGGCTGCCGTACCTGGGGGCGGTCTGCTCGGAGACGCTGCGCATCTATCCCGTGGCCATGGTTGCCTTTGCCCGCGTGCCCAGACGGCCTGTCCGGATCCTCGATCGGGAGTACCCGGCTGGAACCTTTCTCATCCCCAATATTTACCTGGCCCACCGCCGCCCCGAAGCCTACCCCGATCCCGAGCGCTTCCGGCCTGAGCGTTTTTTGGAGCGGACCTTTTCGCCCTACGAATTTGTCCCCTTCGGAGGCGGCAGCAGGCGCTGCATCGGTGTGGCCTTCGCCCTCTACGAGATGAAGCTGGTCCTCGCCACAGTGCTCTCGCGCGTGGAACTGCGCCTGGCGGATCCGCGACCCCGGCTGCCGGTCCGCCGCGGGCTCACCCTGGCCCCACCCGAAGATCTGCACCTGATCCCCACAGCGCTGCGCTCCGGTCATCGCGATCTGCTGCCCGCTTGCTAGCAGCACCGCTCCCTGCCGCAGCCGCCAGCGGTTAGGGTGGTTGAAAGCAACACAACCCCATCCCGGCTTACCGCCATGTCCCTGCCCCCCGGCCCTTCCTCACCCTCACCGTTCCAGCTGATGCAGTGGATCGGCTGCCCGACCGACTACCTGCATACGACGGCCGCGCGTTACGGTGATCCGTTCACGATGCGCGTCGGAGTGTTCCCGCCCCTGGTGATGTTCAGCGACCCACGGGCCATTCAACAGCTTTTTACCGCCGAAGCGGGCACCTTCGACGCCGGTGCCTCTAACGTCGCCCTCAGGCCCACCCTTGGCGCCAACTCGCTGCTGTTGCTCGATGGCGAGCGCCACCAGCAGCAGCGCCGCTTGCTCACCCCGCCTTTTCACGGCGAGCGCATGCGCGCCTACGGTGAACTCATCCGCCAGGTCACCGAGGAGGTGATCGTCCGTTGGCAGCCGGGCAAACCATTTCTGGTACGCAATGCGATGCAGCGCATCTCGCTTGCGGTGATCTTGCAGGCGGTCTTCGGCTTGCACGACGGAACGCGCCTGGTTCGGCTGCGACAGGCACTGGGTAGCATGCTCGATGCGATGAGTTCGCCGTTGAGCATGGCGATGTTGTTGATGTTGCCGGAGGACTTTGGCCCCTGGAGCCCCCGGGCACGATTGCAGGCTCACCTGGGTGCGATTGACGAGCTGCTTTACGCCGAAATCCGCGAGCGGCGGGAGCACTTCGACGCAGGGGCGGGCGATATTCTCGGCCTGCTGTTGGCCGCCCGCGACGAGGCGGGGGCGGCCATGGGCGACGCCGAACTGCGCGACGAGTTGATGACGCTGCTCGTGGCCGGTCACGAGACGACGGCCACGGCGATGGCCTGGGCGCTCTACTGGATTCACTATCTACCGCAAGTGCGCGAGCGACTGCTGGCGGAACTGGACAGCCTGGGCAGCGATCCCGACCCGGAGGCGATCGCCCGGCTGCCGTACCTGGGGGCGGTCTGCTCGGAGACGCTGCGCATCTATCCGGTGGCCCTGATTGCTTCGCCGCGCGTCGCCCGGCACACCGTGCGGATTCTGGAGCGCGACTACGAGGCCGGTACCCGCCTGGCTGCGGGCATCTATCTGGCCCACCATCGTCCCGAAACCTACCCCGAGCCCGAGCGCTTCCGGCCTGAGCGTTTTTTGGAGCGGACCTTTTCGCCCTACGAATTTGTCCCCTTCGGAGGCGGCAGCAGGCGCTGCATCGGCATGGCCTTTGCCCTCTACGAAATGAAACTGGTGATCGCCACGGTGCTCTTGGAACGGGATTTGCGTCTGGTGCAACCGCGCCTTTTGCGGCCGGTGCGCCGCGGCGTCACCCTCGCCCCGCCGGAAGGACTTTACCTGGTCCCGACCGGCGAGCGCTCAGCAAGCCGTCTTCTATCACGCACTTCGACAGCCGGACAATGACTCTGTACGCTCTACCCATCGAGATTGCCTCTGAGACCCAGGCTCTAGAACTCATCGAGCAGGTGACGGCCAGATCCGAAGCCGAGGGTGTGTTCGTTTCCCTCGAAAGCAGCGACGAAGCGCTGAGCCGCTTTTGCGGCAACCAGATGACCCAAAACGTCAACCAGGAGCGCTGTTCGATCAGCATCACCAGTTATTTCGGTGCCCGCAGTGCCACGACTACTGCGACTGCGGGAGATCCGGAGGCAATCGAGGCGGCTTTGCGCAGTTGCGAGGCCCTGGCGCGCGTCGCCCCGGAAGATCCCGAGTGGGTGCCGCTGTTGGAGCTGCAGACTTACGACGATCGCCAGGCGGCCTTCGACGAGGAGACAGCCGCCTGCTCGCCCCTGCAGCGCGGCCGGATCGTCCAGCGGGTGTGCCGGGCAACGGCGGCGGCGGGCATAGAAGGGGCAGGCACGCTCGCCACCGCAAGCCGCCTGCGGGCCGTGGGCAACTCCCGGGGACTGCGGGCCGCCGGCCGCTCGACCGCCGCCAGTTTTGGTTTCACCGCCCGCACCGGCGGCGCTTCGAGCTGGGGGGAGCGCACCGCCTGGAATCTAGGCGCCCTCAATTGCGACGAACTGGCGGAAGAACTGATCGAGCGTGCCCACCGCGCCCGCTCGCCGCGGGCCATTGCTCCCGGTCTCTACCCAGTCATCCTGCACCCCGCCGCCTTTGCCGAATTGCTTGCCTGGGTGGGCTGGAATCTAGACGCGCGCGCGGCGGACGAGGGCCGCTCGTTTATGTCCCGCCCCGACGGCGGTACCCGCCTGGGTGAGGCCATGTTCAGCCCCCTGGTGCACCTGGAGCGCAATCCGGCCCATCCGCTGTTGCAAAGCGCTCCCTTCTTGCCCGACGGCCAGCCCAACCGGCCCCTCACCCTCATCCGGGAGGGCGTGCCCGAGCTGTTGCACCACAGCCGCTACTGGGCCGCCCGCAAAGGCTGCGCCCCCACGGGCGCCTTTTTCCCCCTGACGATGGCCGGCTCCGGGGCGAGTCCGATGGATCTGGTCTCCCGTACCGAGCGGGGGGTACTGGTGCACCGCGCCTGGTACGTGCGGGCCATCAGCCCCCGCGAGCTGACCGTCACCGGCATGACCCGCGACGGCACCTTCTGGATCGAAGACGGCCAGATAGCCTACCCGATCCGCAACCTGCGCTTCAACCAGAGCCTGCCCCACCTGCTGCGCGACATCGACGCGGTAGGTGCCGCCCAACGCTACGGCCCGATGGTAGTTCCCGCCGTGCGCTCAGGTGCTTTTCGGTTCACCAGCGTCACGGACAGTGTTTAGGTGAGGTGCCCCAACGACCAGCCAGCCGCTTCGCCGCAGTCGACACGCGTCGTGCAGGCCCTGGAAGAGTAAGCCCATCCCACCCACCGACTCTCACGCCCACCTCGCCATCGAGTCCGGGGGGGTGTCGGGGGGGTGGCACGCCCCTCGACGCGGGGAGGTTGGAGAGCGCGAGAGGGGAACCCGAAGGGGGTTCCGCCTCTCGCTCCACAGACTGTCGTGCCAAGTCCCAATTCGCTAATAAACCAAAAAAATGCCCCCTGGCAAAGGGGGCAGGCAAATCAGTTGCCAGAAAAACTATTCTTGCTGCTGGGTCGCCGGTCGGGTAAAACCCTGGCCCTGGGAAGTGGAGGACATCGCTTCTTCCATGGCGCCAAGGCCGCCGATGCTGCCGGTGTAGGCTTCCTCGCCGTGCTCGGCGGTGTCGAGGCCCTCCTGCTCGGCTTCCTCGCTCGGGCGCAGTCCCAGGGTGAACTTGAGCGCCAGCAAAATGACCGTCGTGCAGACCGCTGCGTAGACGGCAACGGCACCGACACCAATCAATTGCTCAATAAGCTGCGCCCCGTTGCCCAGGAGCAAGCCGTTATCACCCAGGGAATTGAGCGATTTGTCGGCAAACACCCCAGTGAGAATGGCGCCGGTCAGACCGCCCATGCCGTGGCAGGCAAACACGTCGAGCGAATCGTCGTAGTTGAGCTTTTTCTTCAGTTGAATGGCGGCGAAGGAGATGATCGCGGCGATACCGCCGATCGCAATCGACGAAAGCGGGCTGACAAAACCCGCCGCCGGGGTGATTGCCACCAGACCGACGACCGCACCGGTGGCTGCACCCACCGCCGTCGGTTTGCCGCCGATAAACGTGTCAAGCAAAAGCCAGGTGGATAGAGCCGCCGCCGTGGCGACATTCGTCGTCACAAAAGCCAGCGAAGCGAGGCCATTGGCGGCGAGCGCCGAACCGGCGTTGAAGCCGAACCAGCCGAACCACAACAGCCCCGCTCCCAACAGCACAAAAGGCACGTTGTGGGGAGTCATCGGCTGGTTGGGAAAGCCTTTGCGCGGACCAAGAATGATCGCCGCCACCAAAGCCGAGATACCGGCCGTCAGGTGCACCACCGTACCGCCGGCAAAGTCGAGCGCCCCGATAGCCCCGAGCCAGCCAGGCAGCATCTTGGCCGCATCGGTCGGGTCGGGGTTACCCAGCGACCAGACCCAGTGGGCCACCGGCGAGTAGACCACGACCGACCAGATCATGATGAACACGACGTAGGTCTTGAACTTCATGCGATCGACGATGGCACCGGAAATCAGCGCCGGGGTAATCACCGCAAACATCATCTGAAAAATCATGAACGCCAGGTGCGGCACGGTGGCAGCCTGGGCGGTGTTTGGATCCTGCCCGACCCCGTTGAGGCCGAGCCAGGCGAAGCTGCCAAAGTAACCGTTACCGGGTCCAAAAGCGATCGAGTAGCCCACCAGCGTCCAAACGAGCGCGATCACCCCGAGGGCAACAAAACTCATCATCAAAGTGTTCAGTGCGTTCTTGCCTCGCACCAGCCCGCCGTAGAAAAAGGCCAGGCCGGGGGTCATCAGCAGCACCAGCGCGGCCGAAACCAGCACCCAGGCGGTGTCGCCGGTGTCGATCTTCGGCGCGTCCTGGGCAAACGCCGGGGCGGCAGTGGCGAGAGCCGCTGCCAGCGTGCCCAATCCCCATTTCCATTTACATTTCATTAACATTCTCCCCAGAGCGAGATCACGCCCACTGAAAAGCTTCAGCCGGTTGGCGAATAAGGAGAGTTAAGCGAATCTGTCGCGACTCATTTGTATCAATGACTACATGGATAAATTTCGATAAAATGCCGTTTAAGAAGCGGCAACACAACTGGATAGCGCTCGGGCCCCCGGAGGAAGCGGGGGCGTGGTCTTTTCGATCGGGCGGACTTTGTGGAATAATTAGAGATCGCGCAAAGAAAAAAGAGGACCGTTCGATGGCGAAGCCTGGTGCCCGCATCATTATTACCCTGGAATGTACCGAGTGCCGGACGAACACGGCCAAGCGCCGGCCCGGCGTCTCGCGCTACACCACCACCAAAAATAAGCGCAACACCACGGGGCGCATGGAGCTGAAGAAATTCTGCCCCAACTGCAACAAGCACACCGTACACAAAGAGACCAAATAACCATGACGTCGTTCGGATATCGCGGCAAGCGGGTTTCACCGATCCCGCCCAAGGACAAGATTGACTACAAGGAAGTGGATTTGCTGCGCAAGTTCATCACCGAGCGCGGCAAGATTCTGCCCCGGCGAATTACCGGACTGACGGCCAAGCAGCAGCGCGACCTGACCGTGGCCATCAAGCGCGCCCGTTTGCTGGCCCTGCTGCCGTTTGTCAACCAGGAAGGCTAGTCGCCTCCTGCAAATTGTTCGATCGCCCCGGCGGTCACCTGCGGCTTTTCCAGATGCGGCACGTGGCCGCAATTTTGTATCCAGACCAGGCGGCTATCGGGGATCGCTTTGTAAAACTTGTGGGCGTCGCGCGGATCGAGGATGCGGTCGTCTTCGCCCCAGAGAATCAGGGTCGGTGGACTGAGGGCGGGCAGTTTCTCGCCCAGCGGTGCGTAGCCGCCGCTTCTAGTAAAGGCGATAATCGCCTGCTCCCAGCCGGGCATCGCCAGATGGAGCGCCGCGCAGATCTGGGCATCTTCGGTGACCAGCGTCGGGTCGGTGTAGGCGCCGAGGCTCACCCGCCTGCGCACGCGCGGGTTGCGCAAGAATGCCGCCGCGAAGCGGTCTATGGGCGGCACCATCCAGCGACCGACGGCGGGCGGCTTCGCAAAGCCGACGCTGTCGATGAGCACCAGTTTTGCCACCGCCTCCGGGCGGGCGAGGGCCAAATCGATGGCGGCGGCCCCACCCATCGAAGCGCCCACCAACAGCGCCGGGCGGCCGATGTATTGCTCCCAGAAGCTTGCCAGATGGTCACCAATCGCGCGCGGATCGTAGGCAATTCCCGCGGGCCGCTCGGTAAAGCCGAAACCCAGCAGATCCATCGCCCACACCTCACGGCGCGCAGCCAGCAGCGGCAGCAATCGCCGAAACTCGAACACCGAACTGTCAAAACCATGCAGCAGCAGCGCGGGCGGTTCTCCGGCACCGCTATGCACGCAGCCGGTGGCCACGGTCCGGTTTACTCGACCCTCCAGCCGTACCGACACCAGCTCGAGCCGCCGCGCCATCTCCAGCGAACCGGGTTCACTCAGGATACGGGCACCCGGGGGCAAAAACGCGGCGGTCATCGGCAGGTCACGGGAGAACCAGCCGCCGCAACAGTCCCACCAGCGCGCCGCCCAGCAAAATGAGCGTGGCGACGACGGAGACGGCAAAGCCGGGGGTGCGCCGCTCGGAAGCCTCGTAGTAGCCGAGTGCGTACAGCACCCGCCCGACAACCCAGACACTACCCAGGACGGCTGCCCACAGCGGATTGACAAACAGCGCGTACAGCCATAGCGACGGCAGGAACAGCACCAGTTGCTCGGTAGTGTTCTCCTGGACACGCAATACCCGCTCGAAGTCGGGATTGCCGTTGGTCTCGGGTGGTGCAACGCCGTAGCGCACACGGGCGCGGCCGACATTCAACGAAAGGCCATAGTAGACCACCAGCGCGGCAACGGTGACCAGACCCGGCCAGACCAGCGTATCTAGAGCGCTCAAACCCACCTCGCCAACGGTGCAGCTATCCCAGTCTCGCACAAGCCCCTGGCGTAGGATGGACAGACTCGCCCCCCACCGCGGGCGCTGTCGCCGGCGATTGCCATGCCCCACGATCAAGACACCGCCAATTTGATCCTGTTTATTCAGAGTGAGATCTATCTGTACCGCAGCACCGGCGAAGCGAAGCACCTGGATAACTGCCTGAAGGAGTTGCGCGACGCGGTTGACTACCTGGAAGTGCGTCCCTGGTACGAAGAGCTTCTCTACAGCCTGCGCGATCAAATCGGCCGTTTGGAAGAATGGAATTGATCCCCGAGGGGGAGATCCCCACGTTTTCCACCGTCGGATAGAGGCTCGCGGTACGGAGGATACAGGAAAAGTAAAAGGAACCTCTGCCGTCGGTGCCTATGCTTGTCAACCCCCACGTCCTCTGGCACGACTGGATGCGCTTTTCGATCGTCTGTGAGCGCTGTCACCGTCGTTTGCTCTTCAGCCAGTGGTCCGGCGGCGGCGGCGAGGAGTGGCCCCAGATCAAGAAGGTGGAGTGCAGGCTTGAGGCGCGCTTTGGGGTGCAGCGCGCCGAGCGGTGTGAATTGTGCGGGCGGCCCTTCGCTGCTGTGCGCCGTCCGGTGCGTTCGATGGGTGCGGGTGAGTTGCTTGCGCGCTACCGGCGGGGCCAACGCAGTTTCTTGAAGGTGGCGCTGGTGGGCGACGATTTGAGCACGGCGGCACTGGACGGCGCCCGGATGTTCGAAGCCAACTTGAGCGGTTCGCGGTTGGTGGGAACGGGTTTGCGCTCGGCGGTGCTCACGGGCGCGTCGCTCGTCGGTGCGGATTTTGCCGCCGCCCGCCTGCAACGGGCGGATCTGAGCGGCGCGGAGTTGGTCGGGGCGAATTTGAGCGGCACCGACTTGCAGGGTGCCAAGCTGATCGGCGGCGATCTGCGCGGGGCGAGCCTCTATTGGGCGAACCTCGAAGGGGCGCAGCTGCGCGGGGCTTTGCTCGACGACGCCAGTTTGCGCGGAGCGCGTCTGCGGGGCGCCACCCTGCCGGACGGCCGATTGCTCGATTAAGCCTTGTCGGTCCGGCTGCGCCCTTTGGCCCACTGGGCATAGAGCAGCGCCAGGGCTACCAGGACGTAACCTATCGCCCAGCCGGCCCCCGCGCCGGGGCGCAGGTCGATAATCGTGTCGGTCGCCGTCCAGCGAAAGCTGTGCATCAATCCGAACCAGCAGAGGACAGCCCCCGCCAGTGCCCAGAGCGCCCCTTTCCAAAATTGCCGCTCGACGATGAAGACGGTGACGGCGGCGAGGATCATCGCCGAGAAGATAAATCCCTGCTCCAGCGCAAAGGCGCCTTCGATGTACGTGTCGCTCAGGCGAAATTTGGCCGCCAATTCCGGTGTGAGCGGGTTGTCGGGGGTGGCGAGGCCCGCCGCCCTCAGGGCATTCTTGGCCATCAAGGCGCCCCAGCCTGCAATCCCCGGCAGTAGGCCGATCACCACCGCCGGGGCGTGGGCGGCGGGGGTGGCGGTAAAAGCCTGGGCGGCGATCACCACCGCGATCCAGAGCACAATCGCCATACCCGCCTCGATGGGCACAAAGTAAGCCACCAGCGCCACCGTACCGCTCAGGCACAACAGGCCCATCGCCACGCCGTTGAGCACCGAGTAGCCGACGCGCGCCCCGAGCGCCTTCCAGCCGGGATGGCCGATATAAATCGTCGTCGGAAAGCACGAGCCCGCCACGGCCGCCGCGATCGAACCGAGGCCGTTGACGGCGAGACAGGGGGCGGTCTCGAAGCGATCCCCCGCCGCCTCGGCGCTTTCGAGATTTTGCAGACTGCCCACCAGATTGAACAAACCCATGGGCAGAATAACGCTCAGGTAGGCGCCCAGGGCGGCGCGCCCTTCCCAGAGATCTCCAAGCCACAACCGCGGCAGATAGAATCCTGCCGGAGCCAGGGCCTCCGCAAAGCGGGCATCGTCCCAACCGACCAGCCCCGTTCCCCAGGCAAGCGCGATCCCCAGCAGCACCGAGACCAGCCCCCCCGGCAGCGGCCCGAAGCGCACACCGCCAAAGTAGGTGAGCAAGATGATCCCCAACGGCAACATCGCGACTATTGGGGCGGCAAAGGTGCGAAATAGAAAGCCGAGGGCGATAAACGTCAGGGCGATCCCGGCCAAAGTCGAGAGCAAGGCGGCCCGGGGGGCAAGTTTTCTGAGGGGGTCAGCGACCCACGCCCCTGCCAGTTCAATCAGCCCCGAACCGAGACAAGCCACCAGTCCTGCCTGCCAGGCCAATTCCGCCGCCTGCTCGGGCGACTGGCCCGCCCCCATCGCCGCCAGCTTCACCGGCAACATCACCAGAAAGACATGGGCGAATAAACTGACCGTGTTGATGCCGTAGGGCAGCGCCGTCACGTCGTCGCGTCCTTCGCGGCGGGCGAGGCGGTCGGCCGTCCAGGCGTAGTACAGGTTGCCCACCAGCAGCGAGAGGGCCACCCCAGGAAGCACCCGCCCGTAGAGCAACTCGGAGCTGAAGCCGAGCACCCCCCGGCACAGCCCGACGATCAGCAAAACCTGAATGAGATTGTCGAGGGCCAGGCCGAAAAAACCGTCGATGTCGCCTCGGACCAGCCGGCGCGGCGCGGATTTGGCAGGTTTCATACGCATACTTCAGCCCAATGGCACCCGAAAAGTAGTGGACTGGGCTACCGTTTTCGGCTTCCGTCCCCGCACAGTTGCACAATTGTCCATCTGGTGTTTTGATGAAATCATGGACAAGCGTTCATGTTTGGTCGGATGGGGGTAGGTCCGTGGCCGGTGAGTTGACCTTCGACGGTTACGAGGAGTACCTGGGCGGTCTCAAAGCGCGCATCCGCGCCGCCCAGATCCGCTCGGCCCTGGCGGTCAACCGCGAACTGGTGGCGCTCTACTGGCAGATTGGCCGCGACGTGCTGCGGCAGCAGCGCTGTCAGGGCTGGGGCAGCAAGGTGATCGATCACCTCTCGGGCGATCTGCGCCGTGAATTCCCTGAGATCAAAGGGTTCTCCGTGCGCAACCTCAAATACATGCGCGCCTTCGCCGAGGCTTATCCCGACGAAGGGTTTGTGCAGCAGCTTGCTGCACAAATTCCCTGGTTTCACAACTGTGCCATCCTCGATGCCGTCAAAGAGCCTGCCGCCCGCGCCTGGTACGTCCGCCAGACGATTGCCCAGGGCTGGAGCCGCAGCGTGCTTACCCACCAGATAGGCGTTGGGCTTTTCGAGCGCCAGGGCGGTGCCGCCACCAACTTCGCGGCCACGCTGCCGCCGGTGCAGTCGGATCTGGCGCAGCAGGCGCTCAAGGACTCTTATCTGTTCGATTTTTTATCGCTGGGGCCGGCGGCACGGGAGCGCGACCTGGAGCAGGGTTTGCTCGAACACATCCGCAAGTTTTTGCTGGAACTAGGCCGGGGCTTTGCCTTCGTGGGCAGCCAGTACCACCTGGAGGTGGGCGATCAAGATTTTTATATCGACCTGCTTTTTTATCACTTCAAGCTGCGATGCTTCGTGGTCATCGATCTCAAGACCGGCAGCTTCCAGCCCGAATTCGCGGGTAAGCTCGGCTTTTACCTGTCGGCGGTGGACGATCTGTTGCGCCATCCCGACGATCGGCCGACCCTCGGGCTGATTTTATGCAAATCGAGCAACCGGGTAATTGCCGAGTACACCCTGCGCGATGCCCGCCGTCCGATGGGTGTCTCCACCTACGAACTGCTCCCGGAGGAGATCAAGCGCAGCCTGCCCAGCATCGAAGAAATCGAATCCCGTTTGTGCCTGTCGCTGCCGGAAGATCTTTAGAGCCGAGCTAGGTAAAGAGCGGACCGGTGTCGGTGTAGAAGCGCACCCCACTCACCAACCCGGCCGCGTTGCGGTCGGTGAAAGCCACGGCCCTCAGCGTGATCGCCCGGCCGTCTGTGCGGGTGTAATGATTGAGCGCTTCGAGCACGAAGGCTGCGTCGGTTCCGTAAATGTTGAGCAGATCGTGCTCCAGGGTGCCGAAACTCGGCCAGTACTGGGAAAGCCCCTGCACAATGGTCGCCTTTCCCACCATCGGCGGGTCGTTGTTGGAATACATGGTGCACTCGTCGGCAAGGAATTGCTCGTACTGTTGCAGATCCTTCGCATCGAGCGCCGTCAGATAGGTCAGGTACCACTCGTACGCAGTGGCAGAAAGCTGATTGGTTCTCAGGTTGCTTGTGATCATGGGTCTCCTGCCGGATCGGTGCCATGTCTGCCCATATGGTATGTCTTTTTCGGATGGGGCGACTGCGCTGCAGGAGGTGCCTGGAGAGCTGTTGAGCCCGATGGCGAACCTCACTACTTGAGGCCGAAAGAGGATCTGTCCTGGGGCAGTACCTTCGGCGCTTGTAAGTGGGCTTACTTGCTATTGAGGCGCAGTCAGCTTCCGGTACAAACGCCTGTTTCAAGGCGGCCGGGCGGTTTTCTGTCAAGCCGCTCGATGTCGGTGTAAGCCGCGATTCCGTGCGTCGCGGCAGTCTTCCTCTGCACGAGGCCAACCATGCTGCACATTTGCCGCCCGCTGCGGCCGCTAGGGTCCGCGAGTCCCCTCCTCGCCCGCCTGTCCCATCTGCCCCTGGTCGATGCGCCGTTGCTGCCGCAGTGCCGCAGTTGTGTGATTGTGCCGGTGCGCGACGAGGCGGAACGGATCGAGAGCACCCTCGCTGCTCTCGCCTACCAGATCGAACGGCCCGGCTTACCCCTCGATCCGCGCAGCTACGAAGTGATCGTGCTCGCCAACAACTGCCGCGACCAGACGGCAGACATCGCCCGCCGCTTCGCCGACGACCGGCCGCAGTTGCGCTTGCACATCGTCGAGCTGACCCTGCCCGCCGCCGAAGCGCACGTCGGCCGCGCCCGGCAATTGTTGATGGACGAAGCCTACCGGCGCTTCGCCGGGGCCGGCAAAGCCCGGGGGATCATTGCCTCCACCGACGGCGACACCCGGGTGGCTCTCGACTGGCTTGCGGCCACCGCCTTCGAGATCGACCGCGGTGCCGACGCCGTGGGGGGCCGCATCCTCACCGACGACAACGAGCGACAGGCTCTGGAGGCCCAGGCGCGCCGTTGCTTTTTGTACGACGTGGGCTACCAGTATCTGACGGCCCAACTGGAAGCCTGCATCGACCCGGATCCGCTCGACGCCTGGCCCCGCCATTACCAGCACTTCGGCGCCAGCCTGGCGCTCAGCGCCGAGGCTTACGCCCGGGCGGGGGGCTTGCCCGCCGTGCGCTCCCCCGAAGATGTCGCCCTTTACTGCGCCCTGCGGCGCATCGACGCCGGGATCCGCCACAGCCCGCTGGTGAAAGTGATCACCAGTGCCCGCCGCTATGGACGTGCAGGGATGGGTCTGGCCGCCCAACTGGCCGATTGGAGCACCGTGGGCGCCGGGCGCAAGCCGTATCTGGTCGAAGCGGTCGGCAGGACCGAGGAGCGCCTGGTCAATCGCATTCGGTTGCGCCAACTCTGGCGTCAGCCCCGCAGCCTGGCATCGACCGACGCAGAGGTTGCGGCACTGGCAACCCGATTGCGGGTGCCGTCGGAACGCCTTGCGGAGGAGTTGTCCGCTTGCCAAGCTTTTGGCTTGCTCTGGGAGCGGTTGAACCCCGAAGATCCCGCGAACGCCCCCAAAAGCGAGGTTGAAGAAGCGATCCGGCAGTTGCGCAGGCGCATTGTCCTCTGGAAGCAGGCGCTCAAATCCGCTCGTACAGGTCCAGTCGGTATTGCTCCTCGCGCCGCCCGAGGCGGTGGCTGAGCCCCGCGAGCGAGTCGAAGGCATCGTGCACTTCGTCGCCCCTGAGCGGGTAGTCCCTGGCAAAGGGCGTCCAGTGCACCAAAAGCAGTTGACCTCCGGGTTCCAGGTGCTCCAAAAGCAACCTCTGGGCCCGGCGCAGTTCACTCCAGGACCAGTAGTAGCCCACCTCCGAGACCAGGGTCAGATCGAACGGTCCGCTCGGGTAGCACTCGGGCACCCGCAACCGCTCGAAGCTTACCTGGGCGAGCGTCCGGCAGCGCGCGCGCGCCCGGGTGAGCGCCTTATCGCATACATCCACCGCCAGGAGCGCCTCGCAACGTTCGGCGAGGCGGGCGGTGAGCACCCCGATCGAGCAACCGATTTCAAACGCCGAGCGGTAGCGGGGCTTAGACAGGGCGTCGAGGGTCGCCGTGTATTTGGCATCCTCGTAGGGGCTGGTCTCGAAGTCCCAGGGGTCGGCGTTTTCGCAGTAGAGCGCTTCAAAGTACTCGGGCATCAGCGAGGGGCGTTCGGGTTGCATGGTGCCTCCAGGTAACATTCCCAGGGGCGCTCGAAGTGGGTGAGCGTCTCGGGGGTGAGCCGAAAACCTTCCGGGTCGTCGTCGATGAGATCGCTGGTCTGGGAACGGTGGGCGGCCACGGCGGCGCGTTTGAGCGCCAACACCGGGCCGATGGCGAGCCGCCAGATACAGACCTCGCCTTCCATCGGCCGGTGGAAACGTTCACCTTGCTCCCACAGCCAGATGGGGTATTCGAGGCTGCGTGCGAAGGCCGTGAAGCCGTCGCTCGCGCGGTGCATCAGGTTCCAGACGGCCCGGTGATCCGGATGCGGGTCGCGCCGCCAGGGCAGCACGACGGTCCGCACGGGCTCCAGCTGGGCCAGATAGCGGCGGCAACGGCCGAGCGCATCGGCAAAATCGGCGTCCCCCTCAAAAGGCACTGCGCCGTCCTTGAGGCCCAAAAACGTGACGGCGGCCGGGGCGACCCCCAGCACCGCAAGGGCGGCGCGCGCCTCCGCCTCGCGCAGGGCGCGCAGGGCCGCGGGTGGGTAGCGCCGGGAGTTGGGGTGGGAGCGGGTGCCGTCGCTCACCACCAGCACCCGCACAGGCAGGCCCAGACGGCGCAATAGGGCGATGGTCCCGCCGCAGCCAAGCGACTCGTCGTCCGGGTGCGGGGCGACCACCAGCGTCGAACCGAGGGCGGCGGCCGCCTCGGGCGGGTGCAGGGGAGTCTCGCCCAGGGCGGCGCTAGTGACGCCCATCGTGCCACAGCGCCTGAATGGGAGCGTTTTGTTCGATGACGTAGGTACCCAGTTGGGCAAGGGCCGCATCTGGGGCGGGCTGGCGCAAATAGAGCGTCAGATCCCGCACGATGCGCTCGACCGGGTGTGGGCGCAACAGACAGCGCGCCCCCACGGACTTGGCGGCCAGTTGCACGACCTCCTGACAGGCGGCTTCGACGGCGGTGCGCACCATGTTGGCGTAGGCCACCAACCCCTCGCCGCCGGCTGGCCCGGCCGGATTGTCCAACCACCGGTCGATGCGCTCGGCCGCCCCCTGCAACCACAGGCGTCCCCCTTCGACAGCGATGGCAGCGCGGGCCATGCGCTCGCGCTGGTAGGGGTGTTCTTGCCAGCCGCGGTTTCTCAGGTGTTCGCGGGTGCAGTCGAGCAGGGCCGCCGCTCCGCCCAACTGCACCGCTGCGAAGCGCACCACCCCGGCGGTCAGCCAGGGCTGGCGCAAATAATCGCCGCGAACGCCCAGCAGGGCGTCTTCTCCCAGCTCGATGCCCGAAAAATCGACTTTGAAGCTGGCCGAGGCGCGCATCCCGAGCGGTTGCCACCAGTCAGGATCGACGCGCCCCGTGTACAGTTCCATCGGAACGATCACCATCTGCCAGCCGCCGTCGGGTCGGGCCGCACCGATGATCGGCCGCTCCACCAACCCGGTGCCCGAGGCGAAGGTCTTAGCCCCCTCCAGGCGATAGCGGTCCCCCGGCAGCGGGACAATCTTCGTGCCGTCCTCGTCCTCGGTGTTCCAGACGTTGTAAATTTTGCCGCCGTGCACGGCTGCGGCACAGGCCGACTGTTGCTCGCGCGAGCCGAAAATCTGAATCAGCTGCAGGGCGTTGACGTGCCCCTCGTAGATGCGGCCCACCGCCAGGTTGCCCCGCCCGACCTGCTCCAGCACGCTCAGCAGCGCCAGCGTGCGGCCGGGGCTCACCCCGAGTCCAGCCCCGCCCAAAGACGCATCGAGGGGAACGGCCAACAGTCCCGCCGCTGCCAGCCGCCGAAATTCTTCGATCGGCACGGCGCCGTCTTCGTCGATGCGCGCGGCGTTGGCGGCGCAAAAATCGGCGACTTGCCCGGCTCGGGTGAGCGCTTCGCCCACCGACAGCGGCTCGCGGCCGACGGCCGCAGTGTTGAACAACAGCGGAGGGGTAATGTCTTTGCTCCTCTTCAACGGATGATAATCTCCATGGCAGATCATCGGGGAGAGCGCTCCGCCTGTCCTCCGCCCCTGGGGAGAAAACCACCCATTTTGCCCGCGCCGAAAAAGCCGTCTGCCGCCCCCGCACTGCAGGACTGGCAGACGGCCCTGCCTAGCTGACGTTTACTTCAGGATCTGGGGCTCGCCGTAGATGAAATCGTCCATGGTGACGACATCGTAGCCACGTTTGCCATCGGTTGCCGTGGCACTCGGGGCAATGTTGCCGCTGGTGATCCGGACCCGATAGATGCGCTTATTGGCAAAACTGGCGCCGATGAAGGCGAGGCTTTGCTGGTTGTTGGCTCCCTGCTGGAAGGGGACCGGCAGGCTGAGCAGCAGATTGTCCTTGGCGTCGTAGTAATCGATCTTGCTGGTGTTGGTGTCCACGTCGGTGAAGACGGCG
The DNA here is from genome assembly GCF_000011385.1 of Gloeobacter violaceus PCC 7421. NCBI lineage: Bacteria > Bacillati > Cyanobacteriota > Cyanophyceae > Gloeobacterales > Gloeobacteraceae > Gloeobacter > Gloeobacter violaceus. The sequence goes on along the minus strand of NC_005125.1, from coordinate 3,242,598 downwards.
CCAAAGGCGCTGACGGTGGCCGGCGTCTCGGTACCGGGAAGGAAGAAAAAGACGTCCGTGAATTTGCTGTCGATGGCCGTGAACAGCTTCTGGGGGCTGAAGATGCGAAATTCGGCGGGATAGGTGGGGTTGAGGTTGCCGAACAAGATGGGCGTGCCGGTGCCGTCATTGGCGCTCACCTGGAAGCCCTCGCCGGGAGTGGAAAAGACGACCCCACGGGCGGAATTGACATTAAAAAAGTCGGGCGGGAAGGCATTCGGAGCCGAAGAATCGTCCGGTACACCATCCCAGTTCACCTCGCGCCGACCGTCAGCAAACGAACCGCTGGCACCATTGTTGGCGCCGCCGATGTCGGCCCGGAACAAGTCGACTGCCGATTGAATTGCGCTGGCATCGGGTCCGGTTGCCTGACGGACAAGCGGGGCAGCCGAAGCGATAACGGGTGCAGACATCAGGGCGGCCAAGGTGACCGTAGCCCATCCAAAAAACGGTAAGGATTTCATACCTTTGCTTGCCTTCTCTCAATGTCGAAAGCAGACAGATAATTGATCGCCTTCCGGTTAAAAGGCTAAGCCGATGCTTGGTCTAGATTATCCATAGTAAAATGCGGAACCTGGCTTGTAGCCTAGAAATTAGCCGCATCACCTTCACAGTCGAATTCTTTATGCTCAAGCGGATGCTCTGAAACATCCGGCTTCCTGGAAGAGCTCAAACCATCGGCCATGTCGCCCGCCAGAAGCGCGGTCAAGCTTCTACTTTCGGGTACGCAGGCAGCTAGGGACCAAAAAAGAAAAACGCAAGCACCGCGAGAAAAAAGTTGAATTTTTCACGAATAAATCCCTTCGATTTTGTGCACTTTATCTCCGAGGCGGACCACGCCTGCCTGCACAACCCGCGCATAGATTCCGCGCAGGTGCAATTCTTTGCGCTCAGGAGCGTTGATAAATTGCAGCGCCGCTTTGCCGTATCGGGCGTTGAATTTTGAGCAGCCGGTGTGGGGCTTATCGGTGACTTCCAGGATCGCTTCGCCAACCGCAAGGCGCTGGCCAATCGGGATATTCACTTCACTTAGGTCCAGATCCACAATCAGGTTGTCCCCGACCAGGGGCATACGGTCCTCCTCCCCGGCGATCAGGCGCAGTACCCGCGCATTCATCAGCGACACCTGCGCCCGCGGATCCGGCGCGCGGCCGTTTTTGCCGAGCAACCAGCGATCCCCCGCGAGCCCGCCGTCGGGAGACAGATACACCTCAGAGCAGGTGCGCCGCTTTTCTTTGGGAAGCCGCGCGACGATCATCTCCAGAAGACCCGCGTCACGGGGAGAGTCTAGAAGCTTCGCGAGGGCCGCCTCGAACGCTTCGGTGGTGATGTGTGTGCTCTGCGTTTCCATCTGTCGGTTTCTCCTTGCGCGGTGCCGGCCGCCAACCAAAAATAGCCCCGGGCACCTGTGCCTGTCACCTATACGTCCCTGCACGAGCGATCGTGCCATGAAGTGCCAACTCGTTCTAAGAATGGCTGCCCTGAGCGGATGACATCCCGAGGCCATCAATTTCCGGGGGACACCTGGGGTACTTGGGTTCCCAGGTGCTTCTGAGGCGATGTCGTGTAGGTAACTTTCTTTGTACCGTCCGGAGCGTTTTTCGAGGGGAACATCAGCCTTCCAAACAGAAATCGCCCCACTCCCCGAAAGTTGATGGCCTCCAGGAAATTACCAGCCTCTCATAATTGAGATAACTCTTATAATGTTTATAAGAGTTATATAAGGCATCGACGATGGTTGGCAAGGAAGTAGTCACGGCGTACTCTGATGCCGAGTCAGCCCAGGCGATCCGCGAGATTGCCCGTGCGGAGTCGCGTTCGGTGGCGCAGGTGGCGGGGGCGGCGCTCAAGCTGTACGCACTGCTGAGCGGGGATGTGCGAAGCGCCCTGCGCGAACTGGAAGGAGATGAGGAGGCGTTCAGGCATCTGGTAAACCGGATAGCAGGGGTGGTGCGGGCTGATCGTTTCGATGCCGCGGCCCGCAGAGTGGCGCAGTCTTTGCCTGCAAATGCATCGGTTCCCGAGGATGAGGACGCCATCCTTGCGATGGCGGTGGACGCCGTGGACGGGCAGGGGATTCGTCCTTGAGCCAGAGGATTCCCCCGCCTGTGTGGCGGGTGTTGCTTGACCTCAATGTCTTTGTGGCCTACGTCCTCGGCTTAAGTAAGGGTCGGACGGATACGGCGGCGCAGTTTCTGGTGCAGTGCGTGCGGGACGGCTCTTGCGCTTTGGGTCCGCTGCAACTGGTCGTTTCCTGGGGGATGCTCAATCGCCTTGAGGTGGTTCTGATGCGCCTGGGCTACGACCCGGTCGCCTCCAAGGGGTTCGCCGAGGCGGTGGCAGAACTAGCCCGGTTGGGTCCATTCCAGGAATTCCCCAGTGTGACTCTTGGAGGGATGGGGGTGGTCGCCCTCAAAGACGAGGAGGACGCCCATGTGCTCGGGACTGCCGTTGCCGGACGAGCCAGAATACTCATCACAGCAAATTTCAAAGACTTCGACGCCGAATTGCTTCGGCTTGTGCCGGGCCTAGTCGGCGAAATCAAGCGCCCTGACCATGATTTACTAGTGGCACACCCGAAGATCGCAGCTCGTTGGTTTCGAGAGGGGAACATTGATTTTCGGTGAAGTGCTTGGCTTGGCTCTCACCTGAAAATAGGGCGTTGCATAATGGGCGAAAATGTTGTCATTACTGAGCTTCCAGGTCTTGACGAGGACTTTTATGAGGTCAATCAAAGCGAAACCGTTTGCCCTACCGGTGCTTCTTGTCGAAATATTCTCCATCGTGGTATCCATCTTGCTTGCTCTGGGAATCGACGAGTTGCGCGAGAATGCCAAAAATCGTCAGTTAGTTGATAAAGCATTAAAAAATATCAGAAAAGAAGTTCTCAATAACAGAAAAAATCTGCAAAAAGACTTTGTGGCTCACGAAGCGTTGCTGTCCGGTTTGAACAAGCTCGTAGACCTCAATGCCACCAAGGTCGACAGCGACAAGTTACTCAGCCCGAAGGTTGTGACGCTTAAAGAACTTGTCGACACGCTAAATGACAAAAAAGTGCGAGGGTTACCTTACACCGAATTTGACTCGATTGCCTGGAGGACGGCCCAAGCCTCCCAGGCTGTAGCCCATATGGATTATGAGACCAGGCTTCTTGTCGCAAATGTTTATGAAACTCAGGAGAAAGCCCTGGATTTCAGGAACCGGTGCGGTTCTAATCTTGTGAACCAGTATGCTCTCGGTCAGAAGAACTTATACTATTCAATATTTGCTGCGATTCCGTACTGCAACAATTTTGTCTCCAACGAAAGGCAGTTACTGAAATATAGCAATAATCTTCTTGAGGAAATAAAGTAAATTCCAGGCCCGAGCGGTCTCGAAAAAGGCCGTGTCGCACAGACGTTACCCGCCGCCGTCGCTGATGATTGCCGATGGCTGCCAACCGGTAAGTGCATTCTCTATCCCCAGAAGACAGGCGACAGCAGGTAATATTTTTTTGTCCTTCCTCCAGGCAATTGGTGACCGGTGGCCATGAAGCCGAAATCCTCTTTCTGGTTGATCCATCTGCTGGTTTTTGGTCTGTGCCTTCCTACCGCACCGCTGACCGCTGTGGCACAACCGGCAGCCGATCATCAAGCCGCCCGGTTGCTCAGCCGGGGTGACGTCAAACTGCAGCGCCAGGACTTTGCCGGGGCGATCGAGGAGTACAGCCGGGCCATCCGCCTCGATCCCGGTCATGCCCTGGCCTACAGCAACCGGGCACGGGCGCGGTTGAAACTGGGCGATCTGCAAGGGGTAATCGCCGATTGCACCGAGGCCCTCCGCCTCGACCCGGATCTGGCGGTGGCCTACGGCAACCGGGGCAACGCCCGCGCCGCGCTGGGAGATCGCACGGGGGCGGCGGCGGACTACTCAGAAGTGATCCGCCGCGATCCGAACAATGCCCTGGCGCTGCACAACCGCGCCCTGGCCCGCGCCGCTTTGGGAGATACCGCCGGGGCTTTGGGCGACCTCAAAAAGGCGGCCCAATTGGCGAAGGCCCAGGGAGACAGCACTTTGTACCGGTCGGCGACCAGCCGCATCCGCCAGTACGGCACCCCGACCGTCGCCTCTGTCCGTACTCCCAAAGCAACCGCCGTCCCCCGAAGCAGACCGGTCGCCAAATCCGCACCGACTGCCGAACCCGAATGGCAGCTGCGGGTGCCGATGGAGCCTAGACCCGTGCCTTTGATGCTGGGTCTGGGGATCGGCGAAGGGGGCGGGCCGGGACTTGCCATCGTCAACTGGGTGGCAAGCCAGACGCGCCATAGCGGTCTGCGCACCGGGGATCGTTTGGTGGCCCTCGACGGACGGGCCGTGGACAGCACCGCGGATCTCTCGGCGATGCTCAGGCGCCGTCGGCCGGGCGAGCAGGTCGCCCTCACCTACCGGCGCGGCGGCAGCGAACGGACGATGAACCTGGCGCTGCTCGATTCGGTGGTGCCGCTGGAGCCCGAGGAGCCACCCCGGCCGCTCGGTGCGCTGCCGGTCCTCCCGCCTTCTTCCCGACTGGAGGCTGAGCAGATCTTCGGCTGGGGAAACGTGCGGTCTGTCGAAGGACCGGATAGCGAACCCCTGGTTGTCGTCGGGCCGCTCGCAAGCGAAGCCGTGCTGCGGGAGCGGACAGGAGCACTCTTCCGGCGGTTGCAGCCTTCCGGGGTTCGGGCGCTTGCGGTCGAGGTGGAGGCGCCGGCGCAGCCCTGGCGGGCCGTGGTAAGCGAAACCGGGGTGCAGGCGCAGGCGGCTCAACTGCCCTGGCGCAGCGCGCCCGTGACGATCGAGGCCGGCACTTACCTGCCGGTGCAATTGGACTGGCCGGCCGACGGACCGCCGCCCAACGAAGGGCAGGACATCACAGGCAGGGTGCTCTACGACGCGCGCGACCGGCGGGGCATACCGCTTGTTCGGGCGGGCACTGCGGTACAGGGGCAACTCGTTCCGACAGCCCCGGTGGGAGTGCGGCTGGTACTCGCCAGTCTTGGCGCGAATCCCGTGGCGGCTGAATCGGAGGTGCTCCCGCTCAAAGAAGAGTTCGAGTTGCGTAGCGGCCTCTACGGTGGGGGCGACCTGTTCAACCGCTACTTTGCCACGGTCTACGACGGTCAGGTGGTGGGGGCGCGTCTGCGGGAGCCGGTGGTGCTGGAGGGAAATGCTCCGGGTAAACCGTCCGAGGCAACTCCTGCCCGCACAGCGGTAGTCGGAGAGTTGCTAAGCGGCAACCTGCCGGGGCGCCGCGATCCAAAACAAGCTCTCGCTTTTTATAACCAGGGTGTGCGGGCTGCTGCCGCCTCGCAATGGCAATCGGCGGCGGCGCTATGGCAGGCTTCGCTGATATTGTTGCCGTCGCAACCGGCGCGTTCCGCCCTGGGATGGGTCTACGAGCGAATGGGCCAGGAGCTGTTGGTACGGGGCGATGCGGCCACGGCGGCAGCCTGGCTGGAACTGGCTGTGCACCTGCGCCCCAGGAGCGTCAACGCTTCGAGGTTGCTGAGCGCCGCCTACGGCCGTCTGCTTGCAGCCAAAGCATCGGCCAACCGCTCGCCGGTCCAGCTGGCCTACTACCGTCATCTGGCCGCGCGCTTCGATCTTTCCATGGGCGAAGAACTGGGGGGCTCCGGTCGGCTGTTTGCCCGTGAGCCTGCCCGACCGACCACGGCGGACTACATCGATTCGAGCCTGGTGCGCGGTCAGGTGGTCCGCTTCACGCGCCTGCCGATTCGGCTCTATACCGGTGGCGCCCCCGAACCGGAAATGGCCGCCGCCGTCTGGCGGGCCGCCCTCAAATGGCAGACCGGCAGCGGCGGCGCGGTGCAGTTCATGCAGGTGGAAGACCCCCTCCAGGCGGATATCGCCGTGGTTTTTGTCGCGGCGGACCGCGAAGGGCGGGCGGGCCATGCCACCTTCACCGGTCTGGGCAACCGCATGCCCATGCTCAAAGTCACCCTCGGCCTCGGGCACCTGCTGGGCGAGCGACCGGGTGATTTGCCCGAGTACGTCCAGATGCTCGCGGTGCATGAACTCGGCCACGCCATTGGACTGTGGGGCCACAGCGACGACCCCGAGGACATCATGTATCCCGAGATGCGCGGTGTGCACGAACCGTCCGGGCGGGATCTGCAGACGCTCTGGCGTCTGTACGCCATGCCCGCCGGGATCACGCGGCCTTAGAGCGGACTTGCCATGGAGCCGTGCTGTGCCGTGGTTCGTTCAGGCCGACGCGCGGTAAAGAACACCCAAGGTGATATCGTCGCCGCTGCCGCGGCGGGTGATATCCTCCAGCACCGTCGGCAGTTCGGCGCGCAATTGGTCGATCCCCTGGGCGCGCAGAAATTGCAGATACTCAGAACCAATCGATTCGAAAGCCGCTTCAGTGCGGTAAGAGTTGGCGTAACCGTCGGTGGCAATCAGAATCAAGGTGGGGGATGGCGTCGGCCAGATGCACACACGCGTCTCCTCGGCCGCCTCCTCCAAACACAGCGAAGTGGTCTGGTTGAGAGCAAAACGGCGGTCGCGCTCAAAAGGACGGCTTGTGGCACCCTGTGCATCAACGCAGAGCATGTCTCCGTCCCCCAGTTGCACAAACAGCAGATACGCCTCGGTAACGAGCACCCCCAGCGCGGTCGAACCGTAGGCGGTTTCGGGACTGTGCTGCTGAAAGAAACGGGCGGCGGGACCGGCGGCGGCCTCCAGTTGCTGCCACTCGGCCTCGGTGACCGGCTTTTTTGCCAGGTGCTCCGCTACCATTTGCCGCCAAGTTTCCACCAGATGCACTCTGAAGTGGGCGTGGGCCACATGTTCGACTGCGGCCGGATCCGCCGGATCGGTGAGGGTGGCCGGGAAACTTTCGAGCGTGCTCGCCATCGCCTCGACCGCCAGGCGCGATCCTTTCTGGCTTCGGAAGTGGCGAATGCTGCCGTGGCCGTCGGCGACTGCCAAAATGGGCCGCTCGCCGGTGCGCCAGGTAATGGCGTCCTGGTTGGGCAGGCCGCTGGTGTAGTGGGATGCGCCGCGCACGGAGCAACCGGTGATTTGCCAGGTTTCGCTCATCATCGCCCTTGGGCTGAGACTGCCCCAGCCGGCCCGACGCTCCCCCACGAACGCGCCAAACACAATCGGCAACGAGTCGATCGTACCAGTATCGGACAGGGCCGCACCCCCTGCTTGAGCGGTGTTGCGGTGCGCGGTGGGGAGTGCCACCATTGATGGCGTTGCCGCGTCGAAGCGAAAAGATGGCCTATCTCTGGTTCAAAGCGTTTCACATCGTCGGGTTTGTCACCTGGTTTGCGGGGCTTTTTTACCTGGTGCGCCTGTTTATCTACCACGTCGAGGCGAACGAGCAGCCCGAAGCGGCCCGGGCCATTCTCAAAAAGCAGTACGAGATCATGGAAAAACGGCTGCTCAACATCATCACGACTCCCGGCATGGTGCTGACGGTGGCGATGGCCGTGGGCATGCTCGTCGTGCAGCCTGACTGGCTCAAAGCGGGCTGGCTGCACATCAAGCTGACCCTGGTGGTGCTGCTCATGGGCTATCACTTCTACTGCATGCGACTGCGCACGCAACTGGCGGCGGGCACCTGCCGCTGGGGTCCAAAGCAACTGCGCGCCCTCAACGAAGCGCCGACCATCTTGCTGGTGACCATCGTGCTGCTGGCGGTCTTCAAAAACGATCTGCCCACCGACGCCACCGCCTGGATCGTCTTCGGGCTGGTGATCAGCTTCGCTGTCACCATTCAGCTCTACGCCCGCAAGCGACGCCTGGACAAAGAAAAACAACTCGCTTCCCAAGGGGGCCAGCAATAAAAAAGGGGCCGGGGAGCATTCCCCGGCCCCTGAAGTCGCAATGGATTGCGCTTAAAGACCCTGCTTCTGCGCCTCGAACTCCTGCACTTTTTCGACCTGCTTTTTCTTGAGCACCAGCAGCAACTGGCAGATGAAGGCTGCCGCCAGAAAAGCCACCAGCCAGGTCACCCGCTGCGGATCTTGCAGAACGATGTCGCGCTCCTCCTGGCCGTAACCGCCGACGTTCGGGTCGTTGGTCAGCGGCTGGCCCGCCTTGATCTGGGCGCCCTGCTTGACGGTGTCGAGCAGTTTGGGGCCGGGAGGGATATTGACGATGCTCGCCTTGCCCTTCTCGTCGGTGATCGTCACCCGGGTGCCGTTTGTGTACTCGAAGTCGGTAGCCTCGGTGCCCAGACCGTACTGCAGCTTGTCGGTAAAGGTGACCCCCGTCTGGACGGCGCTAATCGTGCCTGCCACCGGGGCGTTGTACTGGGCGGTGTTGCTCGCCACACCGTTGGAGTAAACCTGGCCACGACCGCGGTTGGCGCCCACATAGACGCCGTACTTGCCGAAGTTGACCTTGGCGTCTTTGGCGTTCGGGTCGGGGGGTTTGACCGGCACGATAAATTCCTGCCCCGGCACCGTCGAGCCGTCTATCTGATTGATGATCAAAATATTCGAGCGCTCGGGCTTGTCGGCATAGAGAGGAGTCACCCCGCCGTACTTCTCGATCGACTCTTTGGCCTCGGCGCTCCACTCTTTCTCGTCGGCGACAGTAAAACCTTCCGGCAACTGAATGTAGGCGCCGATCTGCATCGGCGCCGGGCTGCCGTCCGCCCCCACCTGCTGGATTTTGGTGTCGTAGGGGACGTGGATTTTCAAGTCGAAAACCTTGCCGGGCAGCACCGACTGCGGCACTTCAATTTCGGTCGGCTTGACCGCCAGGTGGCAGTTGGCGCAGACGATCTTGCCCGAGGACTCGCGCGCTTCCTCGTAGCCTGCGGCAAAACTCGGCCAGGCCAAGGCGCTCTGCGGCACGCTCACCAGTCCTGCCAGCGCCGCCGTCAAGCCGAAGGCACCGGCTATCCATTGCTTTTTCATGCTTCGATACCCTCTGCGTTGCTTACTTCACCCAGTACGGATCCTTGTTGCACCACAAGTCGGTGCAGCGGAAGTCCTGCTCGGTCCAGGGTGCAATCAGCACCTTGTCATCGGAGACGGTGGCTTTGACCAACGCCAACGGTTGAGGCGCCGGACCGCGCTCCAGACCACCGTCGGCATTGTAGACCGATCCGTGGCAGGGGCACTTGAATTGCTTGGCGCCGTTGTCCCAGGGCACCACGCAGCCCAGGTGGGTGCACACGGCGTTGATTCCGAAATTGGCGATCTCTTTTTGATCGTTGATCACGATGTAGGTGGCGTCGCCGCCGTTGACATCGAGGCCCAGGGTGAGCACCGGCTCGCCCGGTGTCGCTGCGGCCAGCAGTTTGGAGACAGAAATGTCCTTGCCTTCTTTGTCTTTGGCGGCGACCCCCTCACCGCCGCCGGCCGTGGAAGGCGGCAGGAAGTACAGGACCACAGGGTAAAGAGTGGCTGCCGTCGTCGCTGCAATCGCTCCGCCGGTGACGAAGGAGAGCAACTGGCGCCGACTCATCGGAATTTCTTGGGCTGCGGATTCACTCATGGTTCTCCCTTATCGGGCTAAGCGGCAACATTAGGTCTTGAAAAGATATTAACGACCGATCGCCCTCAATGCGTACGATTGCTTAACAGAGATTAACACTTCTTTGCATGGACGCTCAGCGGTGGGTGGCGCGGCCGATCCCCGGGTAGGGACAATCCCGCTGGAGCTACAATCGCAGGATAAAATTTGCCGATAAACGGGATGACGGCCATGAAAAAAGCGCTGGTGGTCTTCTCGGGCGGTCAGGATTCGACCACCTGCGCCGCCCTCGCTTGCCGCGAGTACGACGAGGTGCACGCGGTCACCTTCGAGTACAACCAGCGCCACGCCATCGAACTGGAGAGTGCGCGGGCGGTGGGGCAGGCTCTGGGTCTTACCGGTCACGAATTTATCCGCCTGGGTCCGTTACTCAAGGGCACCAGTCCCCTGGTCAGCGACGCGCCCCTCGGGCAGTACGCCTCGGCGGCGGAACTGCCTGCGGGTGTGGAGCCCACCTTCGTGCCGGGGCGCAATATTTTGTTTCTCACCCTGGCGGCCAACCGCGCCTTTTGTCTGGGGACGGGCGACATCGTCATCGGGGTGTGCGAGGCCGATTTTGCCGGTTACTGGGACTGCCGACAGGTGTTTGTCGAGGCGATGGCCAGAGCCCTGGGCGAGGGCATTTACGGCGATGCGAATGCTATACGCATCCACACGCCGCTGATGCGTCTCACCAAGGCCGAGACTGTAAAGTTGAGTGTCGAAGTGTTGGGGGAGCGCTTTGAAGAAGTGCTTGCGCTGAGCCACACTTGTTATGCGGGGGTGCGGGGCGGCTGCGGCCGATGCCACGCCTGCATCCTGCGCGACCGGGGCTTCCGCGAGGCGGGGGTGCCCGACCCGATCTGGAAATTTCGCAAAGAGCCCGTCTCGCTGTGAACGCTGCTTCGACTGTTGTCAAACCCGTGTCCGCCCAAAGCATCCCGGTGCAGGAAACCTTTGGCCCTACTATTCAGGGTGAAGGGTACTGGGCGGGCGCTGTGGTCGATTTCATCCGCCTCTACGGCTGTCCGGTCGGGTGTCCCTGGTGCGATACAGGTTACGCAGACGGCGGCCCCCAACTGCCGCGCGCAGTGCGGACCTTTTCAGACTTGATTTTGGAGCTGAAGTCGCCGCGGGTGGTCATCTCCGGGGGAGAGCCGTTCATTCATGCAGCCCTACCGGCTCTGGTCGAGGCAATCGGCAGGACCGGCCGGGCCGTGGCGATCGAGACGTCGGGAGCCTTCTGGCAGCCGGTGCCCGATTGGGCCTGGGTGACCCTCAGTCCCAAAGAACACGTCTCGCCCCGCCATCCGGTGAACCCGCAGATGTGGCGGCGGGCCAACGAGGTCAAAATCGTGATTGCCGGCGGCGCGGAACTCGATGTTTACCGGCGCTTTTTGCCGCCGGGGGTGCCCGTCTCGCTGCAGCCGGAGTGGGAAGCGCGCGAGCGCACGCTGCCCTTGACCCTCGAACTGCTCAAGGCCCATCCCCGCTACCGGCTCTCGGTGCAGTTGCACAAATACCTCCAGGTGCCGTGATGCAGAGCGCTTACCTACAGGCGGTGCCGCCCGAAGAGCAGGTGCACCAGGGGGCCATCCGCTACGCCTACCGCATCGGGGCGCACTTTCGCCGCCGCCATGCCAATCCGCCTTTGTGGCACGACCGGCACGAGCACGATTTTGCGGTGACGCTCGACCTCGCTGCTGTGCGCCCGAGTACGGGTCTGTACGGCCTGGATATGGTGGCTTTGGAGCAGCAGTTGCAGCGGTGGGTCGCCGCCCTGCCGGAGGTGCTCAACGACTGCCCGCTCTGCCCCCACGGCACCACCGAGGAGTTGTGCCACTACTTCGCCACGCTTGCGCTGGAGCCGCACGTGAGCCTGCTCGCGGTGAGTGTCGCCGAATCGCCGGAGCGGGTGACGATTTTGCGTCTGGAGGCTCAGTAGCGAATGTTGCCCGTGATCGACACGGCCAGGCTGCAGCTTCGGCCCCTGGTGCTCGCGGATGAAGACGAACTGTGCGCGCTCTGGAGTGATCCGGAGGTGGTCCGTTATACCTCCGAGACGCCCCTCGCGCGCGAAGTCGTCCAGGAGATGACCCGGCGCTGGGTACAGTACAACCAGCATTCCGGCCACGGCGCCTGGGCCATTGCCGTCCGGGAGTCTGGGGCGTTCGCAGGGTATTGCTTTTTGAGGTTTTTGCAGGAGACTCCCGATACCGAACTGGGCTACGGCCTGGGTAAACCCTTCTGGGGCAGGGGCTACATGAGCGAGACGGTACGCGCCGTGCTCGACTACGGTTTGGGCATGGGCTTGACGCGCATCGTCGCTGCCGCTATGCCCGAAAATGTCGCCTCCTGGCGGGTGATGGAGAGATGCGGCATGCGCTACGAGGGAATCAAAGAGTACAAGGCCTCCTCGGGCAAGTGCTACATGGATAAGTACTACGCCATCGAAAGCAGCTTCGCCGCTATTGGTCAAACTCAGCCATAAATTGTCGGACAACGGCACTCTCGCCGACAATCTTCGCCTGCTCAAGCCATAGCGCCACCCGCTCGACGGGAAATCCAGCCAGCTCCCGACTGGTGGACTGCATCAGGTAGCCACCCTGCGGTTCCAGGCAAAAGACCTGCAGAGTCTCTCCGTTGTAGCGCCAGACTTCGGGCACCCCCAGGGCCGCGTAGATGGCCATGCGCAGCGAAGAGGGACTGGTGATGTCGACTTCCACCACCAGGTCTGGGGGAGGATCGCGGCGAAGATCGGTTCGCGCAACCCTTCGGATAGTGCTTTCGTTTTGGATGTAGTAGCACTCGTCCGGCTCGACACCGCGGGCCAGGTCTTCGCGCCTGAGGGTGAGGGAGCCCCGGCTGGCGATATCTATGTTCTGAAAGAGACTCCAGGTCTCGATCAGCCTCGCAATCAACTTTTTCGCCGATTCGTGCCGATCGAGTGGGCTCATGATCTCCAGGGTTCCCTGATCGTAGGCAAGCCTGGCCGCCCGTTTATCCCCCAGCACTTCCAGCAGATGCTCGAAGGTTTGCCAGGGCACATTGTGCAGTAGGACTCTTTGCTCCGCCGCCGGTCGTGTTTCCAACACCATTGCCTGCTTGCTCCGCAAGCGCATCACAGCCACCGTAGCAGCGAACTCTATGTCCAGCCGCGATAGAAACTGGCCCGCTGCCAGTTGCCCGCTGTGCGTTCAGTGATGCGCGCCTGCTGCTCGGCGGTAAGCGGCGCAAAATCGCGGGCGGCGGCGACGTTGGCTTCGAGCATGGCGACGCTGTCGCAGGCGATGATGCAGCAGGCCACCCCCGGCTGCGACAGTGCGTAGTGCATGGCTGCTTTGATGTCCAGATCCGAGAGGATCTGGCCGTAGGCGGGCACCTTCATGGCGATCACCCCGACGTTCTTCGCCCGCGCCACCGGCAGCAGTTTGCGAATAAACGAGTCGGCGTGGTGGATATCGACGGCGTTGACCACGGTGAGCAGGGCGTCGAAGGGGTAGCGCTCCAGCCAGTCGGCGAGCACATCGGTGCGGTGGTGGCCGGTGACCCCGGCAAAGCGAATCAGTTTTTGGGCTTTGGCTTCTTCGATGGCGCGAATGACGCCGTCTTTGGCGAAGGCTGGGGCGGTGTCGCGCTCGGGGAGCGAGGCGCGGTGCATCTGCCAGAGATCGATGTAGTCGGTGCGCAGGCGCTTCAGCGAGCGCTCCAGTTCGCGCCAGGCTCCGTCGCGGGTGCGCTCGTCGCTTTTGGTGGCCAGAAACATGCCTTTGCGGCGGCGAGCCACTACCTCGCCCAGGTACTCCTCGCTGGTGTCGTAGGTGGCGGCGGTGTCGAAGTATTTGATCCCCAGAGCAACGGCACGCTCAATGATTGCTATTGCTTCCTCCCGTCGGCCGTTGGAGAGCGGCGTACGCGTCGAAGCGCCCCCAAGACCCAAGAGCGTTACCCGCTCCCCCGTACGCCCCAAAATCCGCGCAGGAAGCGTGCCCACGGCGGCGGCGGGCTCACTGGCCCCGGCCGCGGCAGCCGCCGCAAACCCTGCGACGAGAAATTCGCGACGGTTCAGTTCTTCGGCCATGGCAGCCTCCGTACTCTCGTTCGATCCGACCACACAATGGAGAGGGTTTCCTCCATCCACCGATGCGTGTTCACCTCGTCGACGCCGAAAAGTTTGTCTATGTGCCCCCGGCTGCCGCCCATAACGCCCGGCAAGTCCTGATCAAACCCAACCTGGGCTACCCGGCAGGGCCGCCGGTGACGGTGGGTATGTCTGTACTGGGTGAGGTAATTGCCGGGATTCGCCGGGTCAACGGCTCTACGGAGATCTGGATTGTCGAAGGCGTTTGCCACCGGTTGGAGGCCGCGGTGATCGCCCGCAAATTGGGTCTGGACGCTTTGCTTACCGAAGGTGTGCACTTCCTGGACGCCGACAATCTGCCCTGCAAGCCCTATCCCAACCGGGCAAAAGTTCCCCAGCGCTTCGCCGAGCTGTGGGCGCCGCAACTGTTGGAAGAAGTCGATTGCCGCATCAGCGTCGGCGCCCTGAAGCGCACCGTCCTCAAGGACGCCGTGCTGATGAGTTGTGCCCTTAAAAATCTCTATGGCCTGTTTCCGCGCGAGCGCTACCGGGCGCGCAGTCCCCATGCGCGCGGCCAACTGCACCGCCCCGATGTGCACCGGGTTATTTGCGACGTGTACACAACCATCGGCATTCTCTTCGACGGCGCGGTCGTGGACGGGACGCAAAAATTTATCAGCAAAGACTGGCAACCCGATATCGGCACCCCCGCCCCCTGCGGCAAGGTGATCTGGGGAGATGACTTGCTCGCTGTGGATCGCGAAGCCTGCCGGTTGGCAGGCGAAGGGATGCCAGCTTATCTGGAGCTTATCGATTGGGCCCAGGCGGCAGCGGGCGGATAAAAGTCAGTCCAGAACGCCAGAGGAGGATCTCGCCTTCGGCGGTCTTCAGGCACAGACACTCGCCGTCCTGCCAGCGCAGGACGCCATTGAAGGCGTCTCCGGCCCGAGTGGCGATCGAGACGGGCGACTGGTCGCGGATGAGCTTTTGTAAGTAACGGGTACTCGGAACGGCGAGATCGAGAGTGCTCATGGAACGGCAGATTCCTACAGGACGGCGGCTGCCCGTTTGTACCCTTCGTCGAGAATCTCGCTGAGGGTGGGGTGGGTGTGCACCAGGTGCGCGAGCCGCTCGATGCGGTCGCGACCGGCGATGGCCTGGGCCGCCTCCGCCACCAACAGCGACGCCTCGGGGCCGATGATGTGGCAACCGAGCAGTTCGCCGGTGGTCTGGTCGTAGACGATTTTGGCCATCCCCTCGGTGTCCCCCTGGGCGATGGCCTTAGAATTCCCGCCAAAGTACGTCCGTACCACCCCAACTTTATAACCCTGCTCTTTGGCCTGGGGTTCGGTGAGTCCCACAAAGCCGATTTCCGGGTGGGTGAAGCAGGCGGCCGGGATCGAGCGGTAGTCGATCGTGCGCTCGTGACCCAGCATGTTGTCGACCGCGACGATCCCCTGGGCGGAGGCGGCGTGGGCGAGCATCATCTTGCCGGTTGCGTCTCCGATTGCCCAGAGGTGCTCGGCGGAGGTGGCCATGCGTCCGTCCACCGGGATAAAGCCCCTGGCCGTCTCGAGACCCACGGACTCCAGACCCAGGTTCTTGGTATCGGGAGTCCGGCCGCAGGCCACCAGCACCGCGTCGAACTGGAGTTGCTCGCCGGTCGAGAGTTCCACCGTCGCCGGTTGGCCGGGGGTGACTTTTTTGGCGAAGACGCCGACTTTGGTGTCGATGTCGCGGGATTTGACGAGCAGGCGGGCGGCAAGGCGGGCGATATCCGGATCGAAACCCGGCATAAGCCGATCGAGCGCTTCGATCATCGTCACTTTGGTCCCCAGGGCTGTGTAGACGTCCGAAAATTCGAGGCCGATGTAGCCTGAGCCGATGATGCAGATGTGCTCGGGGAGGTGTTCGAGGCGCACGCCCTCGTCGCTGGTGTAAACGGTCTTGCCGTCGGTGACAATCCCCGGCGGCACAAAAGGCTGTGAGCCGCTCGCGATGAGTACGTCGCGGGCGGTGAGCACCTGGACTTCGCCTCCGCCTTCGCCCGGGTCGATTTCGACCGTCTGGGAACCTTTGAGGCGGGCATGGCCGTGCAGGATGGTTACCCCCAGTTTCTGAAGGCTCTTGGTCAGATCCGCGCGGATTTTATCGACGACGCTCGCGGCGTGGTGGGCAATCTTGGCACGGTCGAAGCTGATTTCGCCGACGCTGATTCCCAGGTGTTCGCTCTCGCGCAGCACCCGGAGCCGGCCGGCGGCGGCGAGCAACGCTTTTGAAGGGATGCAGCCGCGGTTGATGCAGGTGCCCCCGAGGTCGCGGGCCTCGACCACAGCCACTTTGAGCTTGTGGGCCACCGCGTGCAGGGCCGCCCCGTGCCCGCCGACGCCACAGCCGATGATCAGCAAGTCGTAGTCGAATGCCACGGTCCATCCCCCAATGCAAACGTGAATTTATCCTACGCCAGGATGTCCAACGGCCGCTGCCGGGGTGAATAGGGATCTTTTTTGCCGGTATTGATTCGATGGATGGGTGCGGGCACTACGCGAGCGGATCGGCCTCGGCGATGGCGCGCAGGCCGCGCGGCGTGATATTGCGCACAACCACATCCTCGACATAGCCCCGACCGCTTTTGGTCTCGCGGGTGGGCGCAAAGGACAGTTCAATAAATCCGACATCCGCCAGAAACAACAGCCGCTCCGCCCGAACCTGAAAACCCGCCAGATCCCCGTTCTGGGGGCTGTAGATCGTCGGGCGCTTTTGTTGCTGGATGGACTTGAGCAGGTCGATCGTCATCTTGTCGAGGGCAATCATCTGTACTTCCCAACCTCTGGTGATGCAGGAGTGATCATTTAGGCAGTATATGCCTAGACATCTTTTTCGTAGTCGTGCTCAGGCGAACGGAGCGGCCAGCAAGATCAGGCGAGGGGCGCGATCGGTCGGCGGGTTGGCCCGGTAGTCGCCGTGGCGATCCAGCAGATAAAATCCGCACCCCTCCAATTCCGCTTCGACCCGGGGAGCCCCAAGCCGTTGCAGAGTGAGCATCTGGACCAACGTCACCGCTTGAGATCGCCAGGTATAGCGGATGCGGATCTGCTCGGCCTCGGCGGCAACCGCCGTGGACTTGTGAAATACCGCTCCGGTCTGCGGGTCGACCACCGTCCGTTCGCCCGGCAACTCGCCCGTGGCGAGCGCAGCGGCAGGATTGATCAGATCGAGCACCAGCAGGCCGCCCGCACGCAGATGGCGGCGGCAGCAGACCAGACAGGCGCGGCGATCCGCCTCGCTTTGCAAGAACCCCAGACCGGAGAAGGCGACGACGATGTTGGCGAACGTCTCCTCCAGTGCGAAGTTGCGCATATCGCCGACTTTCCAACGGACATTGTGAGTACGCCGGGTGCGGGCGCGGCGGATCATCGCCTCTGAGCAATCGATCCCCACTACCCGCCGACCATCCGCCGCCAAGCGCACAGCGAGCCTGCCGCTGCCGCAGGCCAGTTCCAGCACCGGACCGGGGGCCAGGCGCTCGGTGTAATAGGCCACATCGCCGTCAAAAGCGTCGTACTCCGCGTCGTAGAGGCGGGCAAGCAGATCGTCTTCGTAGTCGGTGCGCTCGATGGTCTGCTTGGCCATGGGCAGGAACCTGTGGGGTCGGTTAGGTTATCACTACTATTTCAGTTCAGCATCGAGTGCAGGCGATGAAACGAGCGGCAATCGGCACAGTCCTGCTGCTGCTGGCGGCGGGAAGCCTCCCTGCCCGGGCGGCGGAGGTGACGGTGCCCCTGGGGGCGCGGGCCGACAAAATTGAGGTGCTCTACACCAAGCAGGGGCCGATGGCCCTGGTGGGGCTGCTCGACGAAGAAGCCCTGGCGGTTGTGGACCTGACCAGCAAGCAGATCAAAAGCCGCACGCCTCTGGGTATCCGACCGCTGGTGGTGCGCCGTATCGGTGCTACCAACGTGGCGGCGGTGGGCGGTCCGGCCAGCGGCAACCTGGTGCTGGTGGACTTTGAGAAGCAGGAAGTTACCCGCCAGATCGACCTGGGGTCGGGCATTTTTGATATCGCCGTGGACGCGGAGCGGGGTCGCATCGTGGTCACCCACCCGGCGGCGGACCGCATTTCGGTGGTCAACCCCTCCACGGGTCAGGTGCGCATCTTTCCGATGCCGGGGCCGCCCCTGGCCGCCGCCATCCAGTCGGCCAACGGCAATTTGCTGGTCACCCTGGGTGGGAGCGATCCGCTGGGGCTCGCCATCGTCAATCTGGCCAACGGCGAGTTGCTTGCCCGCCTCAGAAGCGGCGCCACCCCCGAGGATATGGTGCTCGACTTGGTCCACCAGCAGGCGGTGGTGCTCAACTCCGGCAGCAACGATCTGACCCTGGTGCCCCTGAGCGCCACGGCCCGCACCGTGCGCACCGTCGGCCTCGACTGGCGGCCGAGCCGGCTGGTGCTCTCCCGAGACGGCCGCTACGCCTATGTGACCAGCGGCGAGAGCGACCGGCTGCAGATTGTCGATCTTGAAGCGGGCCAGATTGTCAAAAGCCGTCCCCTCGGGCGCCTGCCCACCGGCATCGTCCTGTTGGAGGACGACTCGCTATTGGTGGCTGAGGCGGGCACCCAGGCTCTGCGTCGCATCACCCCCGAGTCCTTTGCGGTGAGCGAACTGCCCCCATTGCAGCCGGGCTCGGTAGCCGGGGTGATCACCGACGTAGCCGGTAAGCCGATTACCAAAGGCGTGCTCAAAGTCGAAGGGCGCACGGTGCCGATCTTGCCCGACGGCTCGTTTCTCATCTCGAAGCTGCCCGCTGGTAAGTACCTGGTCGATGTGCAGGTGCCGGGTTTTCCGGCGTTTTCCGCCCGCCTGCAGGCGCGCGAGGGCTACGTGGTCACCGATGAAATTCGCCTGCCGCCGCGCTCGCAGGCCGAAAAAGTGGACGGCGTCGGCTTTATCGCCGATGTGCCCCAGTACTCGGAACTGCTCGCCCGCACCCTGGTGGAGCGGCTGGCGGGCAAAGAAAAGACGCGCAAGGTGATCTTGCTCAACGGGCCGCTCGGTCCGCATCCGGAATTCGTGCAACTGGCTTCGACAGTCCGCGATCTCAACTTGCTCGACCGCGACAACCGCTATACCGACGATCTGGAGAAACTGCAGACGATTGGCCGCAGCCTCGGTCTGCGCTACATCGTCGTCACCCAGGTCCAGTTCACCCGCGGCTACAACACCCAGGGCGATCCGATCATCAATACGCTGCTGCGCTTTTTTGTGCCGGTGTCGCTGCCCAATTTCAGCCCCAACCAGTTGCGCTCCCAGGCGGTGGCTGTCGTTGTCGACCTGCAGAAGGTACGATCAGGAGACAAAGCGATGCTGTTTAAGGCCGAAGATCGCGACGACACGGGCGGCCCGCCCCTGTTCGAAGAAGCGGCCGATGGGCTTTTCCGCCTCGAGGTCAAGCGCATGGCCGAGCAGATCGACAACCAGTGGAAAGAAAAAAGCCCGTTTATCAGCTAGGAGCACCCTGTGAGCAAAAACCAGTTCAGCATTGCCGAATTTACCGCCCGGGTGGAGCGGGTGGCAGGCCGGGTCGACCCGGTGCTGCGCGTCTCCCAGGCGGGTGCGGACATGGTGCTGGTCACCTACCCGGGTCTTGGCAAACACGTCTGGGTCAAAGCCGCCGACGAAGGCGAAAAATTCGTTGTCCTCAAGACCCGCACCGACGCTCCCCGCCCCGCCCACATGGGTGAAATCGGTGCGGTAGGCGAAGGGTTCCTAGCCGAGATCCTGGGCAACTACGTTGCCGAAGTCGGCAACCCCAGTCTCTAGGCACCCTTGATTTCTCCGCATTTGGACTGGTCATGAACACCGTCAACTACCTGCGCATTTCCCTGGTGGATCGCTGCAACTTTCGCTGCAGCTACTGCATGCCCACGGGCGAAGCGATAGCCTACCTGCACCGCTCGCAGATCTTGAGCTACGAGGAGCTGCTGTTTCTGGTGGGCGAAGTCTTTTTGCCCCTGGGGATCGACCGCTTTCGTCTCACCGGCGGCGAGCCGTTGCTCAGGCGCGGGGTAGTGGGCTTTGTGCGCGCCCTGGTGGGATTGCCTGGGGTGGCGGACGTGTCGCTGAGCACCAACGCCTACCTGCTCGAAGAACTGGCGGAGGACCTGTACGCCGCCGGTCTGAGGCGGGTGAATATTTCACTGGATTCCCTCGACCCAGGGGTATTCGCGCGCATCACCGGCCGCGACCACTGGTCCAAAGTCTGGGCGGGCATCCAGGCGGCCCACCGGGTCGGTTTCGACCCCCTCAAGCTCAATGTCGTGGTCCTGCCGGGGATCAACGAACAGGAAGTCCCGGATCTGGCTGCCCTGACCATCGATCGGCAATGGCACGTGCGCTTTATCGAATTTATGCCGATCGGCAACACCGGTTACTTTGAGCAGGCAGGCTGGGTGAATTCCGAGACGCTGCGAAGCCGTATCCGCGAGCGCTTCGGCTTGGGAGAGGGTGCCTGCTACGGCAACGGCCCGGCCGATGTGTTTCAGATTCCAGGTGCCAAAGGCACCGTCGGCTTTATCTCCCAGATGTCCGAATGCTTTTGCAGCCGTTGCAACCGGGTGCGACTGGCGGCCGACGGTTTTTTGCGGCCCTGTCTGCTCAACGAAGCCGATCAAATCGACCTCAAGACGCCCTTGCGCGCCGGGGCGGGCGCGGCCCAGCTGCGCGAACTGGTAAGTGAACTGCTGCTTCGCAAACCCGAAATCAACTTTCGCGAGCGCGACCGGGGGACCACCGGCTCCTATGGCCGCACCATGTCCCAAATTGGTGGTTAATACCTATTGCCCACAGCCCTGGCGCCCGATATCGGGGCTTTGGGCTGTGGGCCACCACCGACGGGGGGAGACGGGCCGCTATGGGCCGGGGGCAATAAACAGAGGGTGTATGATTGCCGTACCTCCCGAACTTTTTCTGTTATAATTCGTTAACATTTTTCGGTTTTCGGAACGGTTCATTCCAGTTCGATTGAGTCACAAGTCAGATGACGCAGGGTTTTGCACTTACAACCCCACTATTTTACGTCAATGCTTTGCCCCACATCGGCAGTGCCTACCCGACGCTGGCGGCGGACGCGGTGGCGCGCTATCACCGCTTGCGGGGTCGCTCCGTGCGTTTTGTGACCGGCACCGACGAGTACGGGCTCAAAATCGAGCGGCAGGCGGCGGAGCGTCATTTGACTCCCCGTGAGCACTGCAACGAGATTGCCGCCGGGTTCGAGAAGCTGTGGCGGGCGCTGTCGATCGATTACGACCGCTTTATCCGCACCACCGATCCGCGCCACGCTGCGATCGTACGCGAATTTTTTGAGCGCTGCTGGCAGGCGGGCGACATTTACAAAGGCCGCTACACGGGCCTCTACTGCATCGATTGCGAAGAATTCAAAAAAAAGCCCGACGAGGACTACTTTATCGAGAACGGCGAGCCGCGCTGCAAGATTCACCTCAAGCCGCTGCGCGAGCAGGACGAAGAGAACTATATCTTTGCGCTCTCGCGCTACCAGCAAAAACTGGAACAATACTTCGACGAGCATCCCGAGTTTGTGCAGCCCGATTTTCGTGCCCACGAGGTGCGCAATTTCATTGCCGGGGGACTCGAAGATTTTTCGATCTCGCGGGCCAACGTCTCCTGGGGGCTGCCGATTCCCGTCGATTCCAGCCAGACGATTTATGTCTGGTTCAACGCGCTGTTGGGCTATGTGACGGCCCTGCTCGAACCCGAGGACGAACCCACCTTAGAAAATGCCCTCGCGCGCTGGTGGCCCATCGATCTGCACATTGTCGGGAAGGACATTTTGCGCTTTCACGCCGTCTACTGGCCGGCGATGCTGATGTCGGCGGGGTTGCCGCTGCCGGGGATGATCTTCGGCCACGGGTTTTTGACGCGCGACGGCCGCAAGATGGGCAAGGCCCTCGGCAACGTCATCGACCCGGGTGTATTGGTTGAACAGTATGGCTCCGATGCGGTCCGTTACTATTTTCTCAAAGCGATCGAATTCGGACGGGACAACGACTTTAACGAGACCCGTTTTCGCGAGATTCTCAACGCAGATCTGGCCAATGATCTGGGCAATTTGCTGAACCGAACTGGTAATATGGTCGTCAAATATTGCGGTGGTGTTATCCCTTCCGTTGCCATCGATCCCACCGACGCCCTGCGGGACAAGGCCACCGGCCTCGCGCAGGTGTGCGCCGAGCATTGGGAGGCGCTGCGGTTTTCCGAGGCAAGCGGGTTGGCGTTGGCCCTGGTGCGGGCGGGCAACCGCTACCTCGATGCGCGCGCCCCCTGGTCGCTGTACAAAAAGGGCGAGCAGGTGCAGGTTGAACAGGTACTCTACGCGGTTCTCGAATCGGTGCGCATCGCAGCGGTATTGCTGTCGCCGCTGATTCCGGGGTTGGCCGCCGAGATCTACCGGCAACTGGGATTCTCCGTCCAGGCTTGGGAGGATCGCAGTTGGGACGATGCCTTGTGGGGCGGTTTGCCGGGGGGGCAGCCGCTCTGTTTGGGGTCGCCTCTATTTCCCCGCCTGGAATAGGGTTCATTTATCTCCGACGAGGTTGACTACTTTATGACCGCTTCTTCAGATACCGAAGGATTACTAGCCCGAGAGCAGGCGATGATGCGCGGGCGGGTGGCCATCTTCATCGACGGCTCGAACCTTTTCTACGCTGCGCTGCAGTTGGGGATCGAGATCGATTACACCAAGCTGCTCAATCGTCTGACCAACGGTTCGCGCCTGTTGCGTTCATTTTTCTACACCGGCGTCGATCGGGCCAACGAGAAGCAGCAGGGCTTTTTGCTGTGGATGCGCCGCAACGGCTACCGGGTGATCACCAAGGACTTGGTGCAGTTGCCCGACGGTTCCAAAAAGGCCAACCTCGACGTCGAAATTGCTGTCGACATGCTCTCGCTGGCAGGTTCCTACGACACGGCAATCCTCGTCTCCGGCGACGGCGACCTGGCCTATGCCGTCAATGCCGCCTCCTACAAGGGAGTGCGCGTCGAGGTGGTGAGCCTGCGCTCGATGACCAGCGACTACCTCATCAACGTCGCCGATCGCTACATCGACCTGGAGCAGATCAAAGAGGACATCCAGAAGGCGCCCCGTCAGAACGGCTATGCCTACCGGCCGCTGCCGACGAGCCACCCCGCCAACGGTGCCAACGGCTCCAACGGTCACGGTCTCCTCGTCAATACCGCCGAGGACGAAGCGAGATAGTCCCTTGGCGGGCACGCTCTACCTGGTGGCGACACCGATCGGCAACCTCGAAGACATCACCCTGCGGGCGCTGCGCGTCCTCAAAGCGTGCGACCGGATCGCCTGCGAGGACACGCGCCACTCGCGCAAACTGCTCGCCCACTTCGAGATCTCCAGACCGCTGGTGAGTTTCCACGCCCACAACGCCCACGCACGCACGGGCGAGCTGGTGGCCGCCCTTCAAGCAGGCCGGGACATCGCTTTGATTACCGATGCGGGCATGCCCGGCGTGAGCGATCCCGGCGCCGAACTGGTGGCCGCCTGCCGGGCTGAGAATTTGCCGGTCAGTGTCATTCCTGGCCCGAGCGCCCTGACCGCTGCCCTTGCTCTGGCGGGCTGTACTGATCCTCGCTTCGTTTTTGAAGGCTTTTTGCCTACCACCAGTCGCCGCCGCGAACGCCTGGTGGCCCTGGCGCGCGAGGAGCGGCCGGTGGTGCTGTTCGAGGCCCCCCACCGCCTACTGCGCACCCTGGCAGATCTGAGCGTCCACCTGGGGGCGGAGCGGCCCGTCGCCATCTGCCGCGAACTGACGAAAATTCACGAACAAGTCTGGCGGGGCGGCCTTTCAGCGGCAATAGCTTACTTCGAAACCACCCTGCCCCGCGGCGAATTCACCCTGGTGCTCGAAGGTGCCCCCCCTCAGGTGCCCGAGCTGCCCACCCGGGAGCAGTTGCAGGCGAGCCTGGAGGCGATGATCGCCTCCGGTCTCTCGCGCTCGGAGGCAAGCCGTCAACTGGCGGCCCAGACCGGCCTGCCGCGCAAAGAGATCTACCGGCTGTCGCTCACCCTCGAAGCTGATGGCGGATCCAAATAGAAGTCTGTTAGGATGAGCAAGTTCGACGCGGGGTAGAGCAGTCTGGTAGCTCGTCGGGCTCGAACAGCAGGTTCAGGGGTTCAGCGTTACGTCAGGCGCTAGACCACATCAAACCTGGGTCTGCATATGGGCTGTACAGGGAGTAACCCTTGTACGAACTCCTGCCAAATTCGGGGAAGCCTCAGACGGGGTAATCCCGAGCCAAGCTCCAGAAATGGAGAAGGTGTAGAGACTGGATGGCAGGCACCCTAACGGGTACGCCGAGGGTGAAGGGACAGTCCAGACCCCAAACTGCGAAAGCAGGCAGCGGAAGCTGTAGTGGTACGCATAACCCGAAGGTCACTGGTTCAAATCCAGTCCCCGCAACCATCTTAAGTGAAGCGCCGGCAAGTTTTTCTTCCGGCGCTTTTGCTTTTTTGCAGAGAGCGATCGATCAAAGTCGCAAGATCCCTTGAGCTTGGCAATAAGCCCGAAAATTGATGCCCTCCACACAGTTCTCGATTGCAGGTCCAGCCGCCGATGATTGCAAGCCGCTACAACTAAAATAGTGCGCAAGCTGCCGCCCGCCTGGACAGCCTGGCCTTTAATTTCAAGCCCTTTATGAGATCCATCCCATGACTAGCGCCCCGCTCAGCTGGGCAGAACTAGAAGCGCTCACGGATTTTCAATTGGACACCGTGAATGGGCCGACCAATGCCCAGGCCCGTCTGCGCCTGTTTGGCCTCAGCGAATCCGCTGTGCGAGTCACCCTTTACCGCGACAATCACGCCTGGTGCCCCTACTGCCAGAAGATCTGGCTGTGGCTTGAAGAAAAACAGCTTCCCTACCGTATCGAAAAAGTGACGATGTTCTGCTACGGGCAGAAGGAGAGCTGGTACAAGCGCAAGGTGCCCTCCGGCATGCTGCCGGCTGTCGAATTGGACGGCCGGGTGATCACAGAAAGCGACGACATCTTGATTGCCCTCGAACGGACCTTCGGTCCGCTGGGATCGGGCATGGAAGACCCCACGGTGCTCCCCCTGCGGCGGCTGGAGCGGCTTTTATTTAGGGCCTGGTGCACCTGGCTTTGCTATCCGGCCGGTTCGTCCCGCGAGGAGCAGCGCAATCGCGACCAGTTCAAAGCCGTGGTCGCCACGGTCGAAGATGCCCTCGGTCGCACCTTGGGGCCTTACTTTCTAGAGCAGTTCGGCACCGCCGATGTGATCTTCACGCCCTACGTCGAACGGATGAACGCCAGCCTCTACTACTACAAGGGCTACTCCCTGCGCGAAGAAAATCCCCACTTGGCTGCCTGGTTTGCAGCGATGGAAAGCCGACCCACCTACCGCGGCACCCAGAGCGACTTCCACACCCATGTCCACGACTTGCCGCCCCAGATGGGTGGCTGCTGGGAAAACGGCGAGCCCCAGATGCAACGCAACAAAGCACGGGTAGATCATGGTCCTTGGGCCGGACTGCCCGATGTGGCTTACCCCGAGCCCAAAAACTCCCGCACGGAAGCGCTTCGGCGGGTGCTCAAGCACCGCACCAACATCATTCGAGTCAACCCCGCCGATCGCCGACTGTTCGACGAGGCGCTGCGCTGTGCTCTGACCCACCTGATCACCGGCCAAGTCTGCACACCGCCGCCGGGCTCTGACCCGGCGCTGCGATATCTGCGCGACCGGATAAACGTGCCCCGCGATATGTCTATCTACGCGGCCAGACGGTTGCGCGAATCCCTGGAGCACACCGCCGCTTTGGTGGGCGATGGCCAAGGTCCCCCTCTGCCTGTCCAGCATCGGCGCGACCAGGATCCGGCGAATTTTGCCGGCGTTTGAGGTGTAGGCGCTCCACACCTACACTGAGGCCATCGATCTGTGGACCGCAAGTCATAATTAGCCTCAGCGCAGCCGCTGTTACGTGGGCACCCAGCCCCCGGTAAGGTGCGTGTGCAGCGTCTGGGTAGTCCAGGTAGGAAGGCCGCATCCCAAAAAGTCGTTGTCTTCAGTCCAGATGCCACTTTCGAGAACCAGTGCCAGGGCAACGGTGGGCCAATCGTCTGGGTCACGAGGAATACGTTGGCGGGCTTGGCGCTCAACCGGTAAATACACCAACTCCGGCGCAATACGGATGTTCCGGCGAAGAGTGCTGAGCGCCAACTCAAGCATGGTGTCGCGCTGTACCGGTAGAATACGGCCCTGGCGAACCATAGCATTGCCCCGTTTGCGCAATTCGTGCAACGCTTCCTCCACAGCCCGTTCGCAGATAAATAGATCCAATCTCCGCTCAGCCACCAGAGTACGGCCCGCCTCCCGCAAAAGCGTTCCGACAATGATATTGGCGTCAACAACCAATAGCATTCGTACCCGGGTCGCCTGCAGCGCTCTCGAACATGGCGGCAAAGCTCTCTTCATCGAGCTGGTTCTGAGCAGCCATTTGACGAACTAGCTCGCCCAGACGCTTGATGTCTCCGGTTTGCTCTTCTTGCTCCGACAACTCCGGCAACGGAACATAAACACCGATCAGGCGGTTGTTTCTGCGAATGCCAAGGGCGTGCTTGCTTGCCAAATAATGACTGGCGCGATCTCGAAACTCGCGAACACCAATGAATTCCATAATAGTGGCTACGTATGTGGCCACTATTATGTATCATCGCTGCAGGGCTGCCGGCTCATCGAAGGGGAACTCGTTTGGCCGGGGACAGTAGCCGAGCCGTCGCAGTGTCGGTTCGACGAAGTGATCGGTGGTTGAGGCGCCTTTCCTGCTTTGTGCATAGTTTGCTCTGCGGGCGCACTGCGATGATGAAGATGTCGGCCGGAGCAAAGAAGGTACGCGATGTTTGTGCTGCTGTCGATCCTGGTGCTGGGTCTGCTCATCGTGGTGCACGAGCTGGGCCATTTTCTGGCGGCCCGCTGGCAAGGTATCCGGGTGAGCCGCTTCTCGATCGGCTTTGGACCGGTGATCGCCCGCTACCAGGGGCCGGAGGTGGAGTACGCCCTGCGCGCCTTGCCCCTGGGCGGCTATGTCGGCTTTCCCGACGACGACCCGGATAGCGGTATACCCAAAGACGATCCGCATCTGCTCAAGAACCGGCCGATTCTCGATAGAACGATCGTCCTGCTTGCCGGGGTGACGGCGAACTTTGTGTTCGGCTATCTGGTGCTGTTGGCGCTGGTGGTGCTGGGGGGTGTACCCGAGACCCAGGTGCGGCCCGGCGCCCTCATCCAGCAGGTGACGGCCGGTCAGGCGGCTGAGCGCACGGGCCTCGAAGCGGGCGATGTCGTCCTCGAAGCGGCAGGGCGTCCCGTCGGCAGTGGCGATGGGGCGCTGGCCCAACTGAGCCGGGTGTTTCAGGCCAATGCCGACAAGTCCGTCAATTTGGTAGTCCAGCGCGGTGAGGAGCGGCGGCCCGTGGCCCTCACCCCGAATGCCCAGGGCAAAGTCGGCGTTTCGCTCTCTGCCAACGGCACCGTGACGCGCCGGGCACCCCGGGATATCGCCGAAGTTTTCACCAGCAGCGCCACCGCCTACGGCCGCATCGCCGTCACGACTTTGAACGGCTTCGGGCAGTTGTTTACCGGCCGGGCGGGACTCGACCAACTTACCGGACCGGTGGGGATCGTGGCCGTCACCGCCCAGGCCGCCCAGAGCGACTGGCTCAACTTGTTCTACGTGGCGGCGTTGATTTCCTTTAACCTCGCGGTGCTGAACTTGCTGCCCCTGCCAGCCCTTGACGGTGGACAACTCGTGTTCGTGATTGCCGAGGCGCTGCGGGGCAAACCCGTCCCCGACAAGATACAAAACTACGTCAACCAGGCGGGCATGCTGGTGCTGCTGGGATTGGGCGTGCTGTTGATCTTCCGGGACACCTTCAATCTGCTGCAGTGAGCGCTCCGTGGGCCTCACCAAAGAGGAGCGGATTCCGTCTGTACAGAGCAAGCCTATCTGCTGCACCGGCCCCGGTTATACTGAGCGGCACCGGCCCCAGGCCGTCTTCACCCAGGCGGAATCAGCGAAAGGTTTGCATTGATCGAAATTCACGCGCTCGCCGCCCTGGAGGCGGGTGGACCTCTCGAAGCGTTTACCTATACCCTGGGCGGGCTGGCAAGCCAGGATTGCCTGATTCGGGTGTGCGCCTGCGGTGTCTGCCACTCGGACCTGCACATGATCGACAACGACTGGGGCCGCTCGCGCTATCCGCTGGTGCCCGGGCACGAGGTGGTGGGCGAGGTGGTGGAGATCGGATCCGAGGTGCGTCACCTGAAGCCCGGCGACCGAGTCGGCGTGGGCTGGCAGCGCTCGGCCTGTCTGCAGTGCCTCGACTGCCTGCGCGGCAACGAAAATCTGTGCGCCCACAGCCAGGCCACGATCGTCACCGGCTACGGCGGCTTCGGCGATTATCTGGCGATCGATGCGCGCTTTGCCTTCAAGATTCCGGCGGGGATTCCCACCCACGTCGCAGGACCGCTTCTGTGCGGCGGGATCACGGTCTATTCGGGGTTGCGGGCGGCAGGGATGAGCTCGGGCCAGGAGATTGGCGTCATCGGGGTGGGCGGACTCGGCCACCTGGCAGTCCAGTTCGCCGGCCGCCTCGGCAACCGGGTGACGGTCTTCACCACCTCCGAGGACAAAGCCCGGCAGGCGGCCGCCCTCGGAGCGCACCGGGCGGTGATCGTGCCGCCGGGCGATTCGCCCCCGCCGCCTGTCGAACGCCTCGACATCATCATCAGCACGATCCCCTATGCCCTCGATGCGGTGGGCTATCTGGCTCACCTCGCCACCGACGGCACCCTGGTATTCGTCGGCGTACCGCCCGAACCGCTGGCGTTGCCGGTGCGCGAACTCATCCGGGGCCGGCGGCGCCTGATGGGATCGGGCATTGGCAGCCGCTCGCGCATCGTCGAAATGCTCTCGGTGGCCGAGCGCTTCGGGGTGATGCCGCTGGTTGAAACCTTTGCGATGGCCGAGGCGAACGCGGCGCTCGAGCGGGTGCGCCGCAATCGGGTCCGCTACCGCGCGGTGCTGCTGGCTGAATAATCTCTGTAGTTATTGCATAAAGTGATTACATAAATCTTGCTTTGTGGGAAAATCTTGGCCATAAACGACCACACCTGGCCTGCGAGGGGGTAGATGCTGCTGGGAAGATTCACCGTGTTTCCTGGAGAAGAGCGAACGCTGGCCGTTCAAATCCAGAGTGAAGAGTTCCGCTTCAACGAATGGAACGACAAACACATCGAGCAGGGTTTTTCCTGGCGGCCGGGCAGTGTCTCGTTTGAAACCCTGAGCGACATCGGCCTGCTCGCCGTCGAGGTGTGTGTCGAGCCGACCTTTGAGATTGCTCCCTCGGCGATACGGGCTGTCCAGGTCCCTTTCGCGGTGCCCGAGGGTGAGAGCATTTTCGTGGGTGCGCTCATCGACGAAGAAGATCATCGCTTCGTCGTCCCACCCGGAGACTACGCACTCGTTTACCAGACGGGGCTGGTGGAAGCGGATCCGCCACCCGGCCCGTCGGAGTTGGACGACGCCGACACGTGGTGCCGCCTATCTTTTGTGCGGCAGGACAACACCCAAGCGGAGATCTTGCGCATCGAAGCGGGCTACATGCCCGTGCTGCCGTTGCTGATGCAGGCGCGAGCCGTTGGCGTCGAGTAGCCCAGCCCGGTATGCCGTGCGGCGAAAATCACTCAGCGATGCAGCATGGCCTCCAATGCCGCTTCCAGGGCAATTTCGACGTGGGCCAGATGGGTGCCGCCCTGCAAAAAAACAATGTAAGGTTCGCGCAGCGGACCGTCCGCCGACAGTTCCAGGGTGCTGCCCTCGATGAAGGTACCCCCGGCCATCACCACGGCATCGGCGTAGCCGGGCACGACGTCGGGCACCGGCTCCAGGTAGCTGTCGATGGGCGAACTGCGCTGGATCGCCCGGCAAAAGGCGATGAGCTTCTCGGGCGAACCCAGGCGCAACGCCTGGATGACGTCGGTGCGCGGCTCGGTCGGGCCGGGTTGGACGGCGTAGCCCAGCTTCGAAAAGATGTAGCTTGCCAGGTGTGCCCCTTTGAGCGCCTCGCCCACCATCTGCGGCGCCAGAAAGAGCCCCTGCATCAGCAGGCGGTTGGTGTCGAGGGAAGAGCCGCCTGCGCTGCCGATGCCGGGGGCGGTGAGCCTGGCGCAGGCGCGCTCGACCCACTCGGCTTTGCCCGCCAGATAGCCCCCCGCAGGGGCGATGGTCCCACCGGGGTTCTTGATGAGCGAACCGGCCACCAGGTCCGCCCCGGCGTGGGTGGGTTCGCGATCTTCGCAAAATTCGCCGTAGCAGTTGTCTACGAAGCAGACTGTATGTGGGTTTTGCGATTTGACCAGCCGGATTATCCGCTCGATTTGATCGATAGCGACGCTGGGGCGCCAGCTGTAGCCACAGGAGCGCTGGATGAGCACTAGGCGCGTCTTGGGCCGGATGGCGGTGGCTAGTGTCTCCCAGTCGATGCCGCCTGCCGGGGTGAGGGCCAGTTCGCGGTAGGTGACGCCAAAATCCCTGAGCGATCCCTGGCCTGCGCCGCGCAGGCCAATCACTTCTTCGAGGGTGTCGTAGGGGGCACCTGCCACCGAGAGCAGTTCGTCCCCCGGGCGCAGCGCGCCGAACAGAGCGCAGGCGATGGCGTGGGTCCCCGAGACGAACTGGACGCGCACGGCGGCCTGCTCGGCGCCGAAAATGCGCGCGAAGGCCCGGTCGAGGGTGTCGCGGCCCAGGTCTCCGTGGCCGTAGCCGCTCACCCCGGCAAAGTGATGAGCGCCGATTTTTTCGGCGCGATAGGCGGCAAGGACGCGCTGGAGATTTTTTTTCACCCGGGTATCGACGGCGGCGAAGACAGGGGCCAGATCCTGCCTGGCCTGGACAAACAGTTCGACGGTAGACACGGTTCCTCAGAAGTTTGCCAAAGCAACGATTCTAATCGCCTCGGCTAACTGGTGTGATCGAGGATGATCCGCCAGCCCGCGGCCGTTTTGCGCAGCAACAACGTGAAGTAGCCGCCGACGTTGCCCCCGTCCTTGGCCGCCCGTTCGAGTTTCCATTGGCCGAGAGCAGAAGCGTACTCCTCGCCCAGGGGCAGGATTTCGAGATTTGAAAAAGTCAATTTTCCCATCGCCTCGGGCGTCGGATAGCGCTTGAAGTAGCGCTCCAACACCTTCTGGTAGCCGCGATTGACGTCGGTGCCGACGAAAGTGGTAGTTTCGGCGTTCTCGTACCCGGCCATGAAGCCCGGGATGTCGCCGCGGTTCCAGGCGGCGGCCTGCTGTTCGAGCACCGAACGCACAGCCTGCTGCCGGGCGTCGCCCTGCGCCGAAGCGGTACCGAAGCTCAGCAAACCGGCTGCGACAATTGCCGCCACCGTCCAGTGCCACCAGGATTGCCTTCGCATCGATAATTCACTCCGAGCGAACATTCACGGGCGCATACGCCGCAGCACGGCTCCCAGGCGATCGTAGTCGTCTTTGAGCAGTTGGCTGATTTCGCGCCCTGCCTCCACCAGCCAGGGGCGGCTGTGGCTGTGGGCGGCGTGGCAGTGGCGGACGGTGGCGGCGAGCAGTTCGTCCACCGGGGCGCCCGAGACCGTGAGCACCGTGCGCAGAAAATCGAGCCGGGTGCTGAAAAAAGCCACCTCCACCGAGGAGCAACGCAGCACCGCCTGGTGGACGAAGGGCGGGCGGGCGGGCAGGTGCTGCACCAGGCGCCGGTCCTCTTTGAAGCCGACGATGGCCGCTTTGAATTCGGTCTTGAGCATGTCGAAAATTTGCGGCTGCTCCGAGCGCAACTGCTGCATCGAGAGTCCCATCGCCCGCGCCCGGTGCACCGAGTCGATCGGGCTGGTGGTGGCGTAGTAGACCACCGCGTAGACGTCGATATTCGCCTCCTCGTCCACCGCCTTGACCAGCGACCCAAAAGGCGGCGCCACCGGAAAATCGAGCGAATCTTTGTCCAGGCACTGGGCGAGAAATTCGGTGGTGGCCGTCTCGATCACCTCGGCCACATGATCCGGATGCAGGTTGATGAGCGGCAGGCGCACCATCAGGGCCTTCCCCTTGATGTGGTGTTCCTCCCCACTGTACCGCTAGGCGTAGGAGCGCAGCGACAGAGGCGTGAATTCGACGTTGTGGGAGCCGGTGTAGACCTGGGTGGGACGGAAGATGCGGTTGTCGGCCAACTGCTCGTGCCAGTGGGCGAGCCACCCCGCCACCCGCGAGATGGCGAATACCGGGGTGAACATGTCGGCGGGAATGCCCATCTTTTCGTAGACCAGACCCGAGTAGAAGTCGACGTTGGGGTAGATGCCCTTTTGGCCGAGCAACTCGTCGCAAACGCGCTCGACTTCGACGGCGATGTCGTAGAGGCGGCTGTGGCCGAAGCGGTCGAACAACTCCTGGGCCAGATTCTGCAAGATCGTGGCGCGCGGGTCTTTGACTTTGTAGACCCGGTGGCCGACGCCCATGATTTTTTCCTTGCGGGCGAGGCGATTCTCGAGGTAGGGGCGGACGCGCTCGATGGTGCCGATTTCCTTGAGCATGCGGATCACCTCTTCGTTGGCGCCGCCGTGGAGCGGGCCTGAGAGGGTGCCCGCCGCCGAGGTGATCACGGTATAGGGGTCGGCCAGGGTGGAGGCGGTGACCAGGGCCGAAAAAGTCGAGGCGTTGACGGTGTGCTCGGCGTGCAGCATCAGACAGACATCGAAGATGCGCGCCGCCCGTGGGTCGGGTTCCTTGCCCGTGAGCATGTAGAGAAAATTGGCGGCGTGGCCCAAGTCGTCGCGCGGCGGGATGGGATCGTTGCCCAGGCGCATCTGATGAAACGTCGCCACCATCGTCGGCATCTTCGCGAGTAGGCGGATAGTCGAATCGTAGGCGTATTTTTCTTTGCTCTCGTTTTGCAGCGGATAAAAAAGCCCCAGCGCCGCGATGCACGACTGGAGGGCCACCATCGGCCGGCCGCTCTCGGGGAAGCTTTTGATCATGTCGCGGATGCGGTATTTGACCCGCCGGTGGCCCAGGATCTCGACTTCGAAGGAGAGCAGTTCGTCCTTGGTGGGCAGGTGGTCAAAAATCAATAAAAAGGCGGTCTCTAAAAACGTGCTCGACTCGGCAAGCTGGTCGATTGGGATGCCGCGGTACTCCAGGACGCCGGCTTTGCCGTCCACGAAACTGATATTCGAACGGGTTGCAGGGACGCCTTCCAGACCAGGAACATACTCGCCGCTCATAATTGCCCGTCCTTTCCAAAGCGTGTGTGTAAAATTCGCGAACGGCGCTTCCGGTTTAAAAAGGCGGCAGCAGCCCCATACGATCGCGGATGCGCTCCAGGGTGAGCCCGGCCACCTTCGAGGCGCGCAGGGCGCCTTCGCGCAGGATGCCCTCAAGATAACCGCTCTCGCCCGCAATCGCGTCATAGCGCTCACGGATGGGACGTAAATATTCAATGACCAGGTCGGCGAGTATCGGCTTGAAACGTCCAAAACCGGCGTCGGCAAAGCGCGCTTCGACCGCCTCGGGACTTTCGCCCGAGAGCAGTTGGTAGATGGTGAGCAAGTTGGTGCACTCGGGCCTGGCCGGGTCGAATTTGAGACCCATCACCGCGTCGCTCTTGGCGCGCTTGATCTTGTCGCGCAGCTTCTCGGGCGCATCGAGCAGGTTGAGGCGCGAAAGGTCCGACGGGTCGGACTTGGACATTTTGGAGGTGCCGTCCTGCAGGCTCATCACCCGCGCACCTTCTTTGCGGATGAGCATCTCCGGCACCCTGAGGCTCTCGCCGTAGCGGTCGTTGAAGCGGCGGGCAATATCGCGGGTGAGTTCCAGGTGCTGGCGCTGATCCTCGCCCACCGGCACCAGGTGGGGTTCGTAGAGCAGAATGTCCGCCGCCTGCAGTACCGGGTAGTCGAATAGCCCGATACCCACCTCCTCGCCCAGCTTGATCGCTTTTTCTTTGAACTGGATCATCCGCTCCAGCCAGTTGATGGGCGTCAGGCAGTTGAACAGCCAGGTCAGTTCGGTATGGGCGCTCACGTGGGATTGCACGAATACCGTCGAGCGCTCCGGGTCGATGCCGCAGGCGAGATAAAGCGCGGCTGTGCGGCGGGTGGCCGCGCGCAATTCGGCCGCCTCCTGCGGGACGGTGAGGGCGTGCAGATCGACCACGCAGAAGTAACTGTCGTACTGCCGCTGTTCGCTCACCCAGTTGCGCACCGCCCCCAGGTAGTTGCCCAGGTGCAACTGGCCGGTGGGTTGGGCTCCTGAGAGGATGCGCTTGGGAGCAGTCGAATCGTCGGGCATGGCGGCGGTGGCGAAACGGGCTTTTCGATTTTACCGCCCCGGCGGCGAGCGGCCCTCCGGTTGCCAGGGCTCACGCCCGGCCCCTACCATCGAAGCAGCGGTACGGGGGCTTATGGGGCGGGATCTGCGCACGTTTTTGCAACTATTGGAATCGCGGGGCCAACTGCGGCGGATTAGCGCTCCGGTCGAGCGGGACCTGGAGGTGGCCGAGATCGCAAATCGCCTGCTCGCCGCGGGCGGTCCGGCGCTGCTGTTTGAAAATGTCAAAGGTTCGCCCTTTCCGGTGGCGGTCAACCTGCTGGGCACCGTGGAGCGGGTGGTCTGGTCGATGGGTCTCGAAGAGCAACAGCAACTGGAAGCCCTGGGCGAAAAGCTCGGCAAGCTCCAGAAACCCCGCCCGCCGCGCAGCCTCCAGGACGCCCTCGAATTTGCGCCGCTGCTGTTCGATGTGATCAAAGCCCGTCCCGGGCGGGTGCTCTTCGCCCCGGAATGCCAGCAGGTCGTCCTCGAAGGCAAGGCCGTCGATCTCGACCGCATTCCGATGATCCGCCCCTACGCCGGGGACGCGGGGCGCATCCTCACCTTCGGTCTGGTGATCACCCACGACCCGGAGGACGGTACCCCCAACGTCGGCATCTACCGCCTGCAGCAGCAAAGCCGCGACACGATGACCGTCCACTGGCTTTCGGTGCGCGGGGGGGCTCGCCACCTGCGCAAGGCCGCCGAGCGCGGCCAAAAATTGCCCGTGGCGATCGCCGTCGGGGTCGATCCGCTCCTGGTGATGGCCGCCGCCACGCCCATCCCGGTGGAACTGTCCGAGTGGGTCTTCGCGGGCCTCTACGCGGGCGAAGGGGTGCAACTGGCCCAGTGCCGCACCTCGGACTTGCTCGTGCCCGCCCACAGCGAATTTGTCCTCGAAGGGACGATTACCCCCGGCGAGGTGCTCCCGGACGGCCCCTTCGGCGATCACATGGGCTATTACGGCGGCGTCGAAGATTCGCCCCTGGTGCGCATCCACACCGTCACCCACCGCCACGACCCCATCTACCACACCACCTTCTCCGGCCGCCCTCCCAAGGAGGAGGCGATGATCGCCATCGCCCTCAACCGCATCTACACGCCTTTGTTGCGCGCCCAGGTACCGGAGGTGCGCGACTTTTTTCTGCCCATGGACGCGCTCAGTTACAAACTGGCGGTGCTCTCGATCAAAAAAGCTTACCCGGGCCAGGCGCGGCGGGCGGCGATGGCCTTCTGGACGGCCCTCGCCCAGTTCACTTACACCAAGTTCGTGATCGTCGTCGACGAGGACATCGACATTCGCGATCCCTCCCAGGTGGTCTGGGCCATCGCCTCCAAGGTCGACCCCGAGCGCGACCTGTTTGTGATCCCCCGCACGCCCTTCGATACGCTCGATTTTGCCTGCGAGCGCATTGGCCTGGGGGCGCGCCTCGGCATCGACGCCACCACCAAGATCCCCCCCGAGACCGACCACGCCTGGGGCGAACCCCTGCGCGCCGACCCGGCCACCGCCGAGCAGGTGAGCAAACGCTGGGCCGAGTACGGTCTGGGCGACATTCCCCTGGGCGGTGTCGACCCCCGCGCCTGGGGCTACAGCGGAAAGTAAACCCGTGCAACAGACCCTGCGCCCCGAGCAAACCCTGCTGCCCTATCACCTGCTGAAGTGGCTGGTGGTCAGTCCCCTGCTGCACACCGCCCTGCGCATGCGCATCACCGGCGCCGAACACGTCCCGCCCAGCGGGCCGGTCATCCTCGCCTCCAGCCACGCCAGCCACCTCGACCCCGTGATCCTCGCCAACTGCGCCCGGCGGCCGGTGGCCTTCATGGCCAAAGAAGAACTCTTTCGCGTGCCCGTGCTCAAATCGCTGATCCGTGTCTACGGCGCCTTCCCGGTCCGGCGCGGCACCGGCGATCGCGGCGCCATCCGCACCGCCCTCGAAGCGCTCGAAGCCGGTTGGGCAGTAGGCATCTTCGTGGGCGGCACCCGCACCGCCGATGGCCGCGTTGCCACCCCCCAGCTGGGCGCGGCGATGATCGCCGCCAAGGCCCAGGTACCGATCGTCCCCGTCGCCGTCGGCGGCACCGGCCGGATCCTCCCCAAAGGCAGCGTCCTGCCCCGCCTGCACAGCGTCGCAGTCGCCTTCGGACCGCCCCTCGACCCGCCCGCCGACACCCGCCGCGCCGCGCTCGAGGCGGTGACGGCGCTCTGCACAGAACAAATACACCATTTGCTGGAAGCCGGAGCCGCCACCGCCGACTGAAGGCCCCCCACCGTCCGAGAGGCACACGGGGATCAAGATGATCCCCGCGACAGATGGATCTCAGCCCCGCTCACCCTACACTAAGAAATAATTCAAAGCCGCAACACTTTTCTTTTTTGTTGACTGATTGGTTAAATTTTGTTAAATAAATTAGAGACCTTGAAGCGGATTTAAGCGGTCTTGCCTTCGGAGTATATGGAGAAAGACATGTCATCTTTGGTCAAAATTCAGCTTTCCGACCCCCAGCAGCGGCGCGGTCGGACCAGCCAGGCCTCTCTTGAAGATTCCGTCGGCCAGTTTTTGCGCGAAATGTCCCGCTATCCGCTGCTCACTTCCGAGCAAGAGGTCGAGCTGGCCCAGGTAATCGCCACCGGGGGGTCGGAGGCGGAAGCGGCCAAGCGCCGCCTAGTGCGGGCGAACCTGCGGCTGGTCGTCTCGATCGCCAAAAAATATCTCAACCGCGGCGTGCCGTTTCTGGATCTGATTCAAGAAGGGGCCATCGGCCTGATGCGGGCGGCGGAGAAGTTTGACTTCGAGCGCGGCTTCAAGTTCTCGACCTACGCCTACTGGTGGATCCGCCAGGGGATCACCCGCGCCATCGCCTCGCAGTCGCGCACGGTGCGCCTGCCGGTGCACATGGTGGAGAAGCTCAACCAGGTCAAGCGCGTTCGCCGACAACTCACCCAGGAACTGGCCCGCAAACCCACCAAGCCCGAGATGGCCGAGGCCCTTGAACTTGACATCGACAAGCTCGATGAGATTCTCGATGCCGGTCGGCGCACCCTGTCGCTGCACGTCAAAGTCGGCAAAGAAGAAGACACCGAGTTGCTGCAGCTCATCGAAGACAGCGACACGATCTCCCCGTCGGAGGTGCTCGATCACAATTTGCTTGTCGAGCAGATCGAGTCGCTGCTGCACCTGTTGACTCCCCGCGAGCGCGACATCATCGAGTTGCGCTTCGGGCTGGCCGACGGCAACAGCTACACCCTGGCCGACATCGGCGAGATGTATAACCTCTCGCGCGAGCGGGTGCGCCAGATCCAGGCCAAGGCGATGCGCAAGCTGCGCCACCCCCGTCGTCAGGTGCTCCTGCGCGATTGGGCCGAGGAGTGAATCTTAAAAGCGGCACCCTTCACCCTGCTGTACTGCAGGTGGAGGGTGCCAAAATGGGCGTTATGGATGAGCTGATCGAGGCGGAACCTTACACGCTCGAGGTTCTCGAGCCGCCTCCGGATGTCGAGCAACTGCTGCAGGATCTGCGCTGCGCGGACGTCAACCGGCGCATGCTTGCCGCGCGTGCTTTTTCGGAGATTCAAGATGCGCGCGCTGTACCTGCCCTCATCGAAATGCTGAACGACGATTGTCCGCTGGTGCGGGTGAGCGCCGCCTACGCCGTCGGCCGTAATCCTTGCTCTGAGGCGGTCGAGCCGCTGATCGCCGTACTGGACCGCGATTGGAACGGGTATGTACGCAAGGGCCTGGTCTGGGCCCTAGGAAATTGCTGCGACGCGCGCGCCTTCGACTCGCTTGTTGAGGCTTTGATGACCGATATTCCGGCGGTCCGGTTGTGGGCGGCCAGTGCCCTCGGTCAGTTGGGAGATCTGCGGGCCCTGGGTCCGCTCAGCATCGCCCTGGCCAAGGACCCGTTTGCGGTGGTGCGCAGCAACTGCGCCTGGGCCCTGGGCAGGCTCGGCGACGTTCGGGCGGTGCCGAGCCTGCAGAGGGCACTCGGCGACGAAGATTTGAGTGTACAGCTTGATGCCCGCGAAGCTCTGGAGACCCTCGGATACCACCATGAAGCAGACAGCGCCGACCTCTTTGAAATCTGCTGAAACCGATCCGCTGCTGGGTCTTGCCCTGGGCGCGATGGCCCTGGCGGCGGAGGCCGCCTTGCGCCTGGCGGGCGCCGCCCAAGGGCAACTTCTCGAAGCGAGTGCCGAAAGCAAGCAGTACCTGGGTTCGCGCTTGCTTCCAGAAGTGGAAGACACGTGAAACTGACTGACCAAACCGGCTAGCGGCGGGCGCGAGGCCGCAGAAACAGCACCACCGCCGCGAGAATCACCACCGCCGCCGCTCCGAAGCCAAACAGCGAAGCGAGGTTGGTGTCGGCCGCGAGCGCCGTTGTTGCAACGCGCGCCTCGTCGATAGCGAGCGCGTCGCCGGATCCCAGGTTGACACGCAGTACTGCGCTGAGGTTGGTCACTTCGCCGTCGAGTTCGGCGGCTTCGCTGGTCGAATCGAAATTCGACTCCTCGCCCTCCGATTGGACCGGCGCCAGGCGGATCTCCCCGGCGGCTTTGCCGCCTGCAGTGGCGCTCAGGCGATTTTCGGGCACTTCGAGGGCAAGGCGCGCGTCCTCGACATCGGTGATCTGTCCTTGGTAGCGCACCGCGGTGCGCGTGCGCGGGCCGATGGCCTCGAATCTGGAACTGGCAAAAGTCACGGCAATCTCACCCGGTTCACCCGCGTTGGTCAGGGCCGGCAGCGGCCCTTCCCCGCCGGGCACGCCGCTCAGGGTGAGGCTGTGCTGTTTGGCCGGGGTGGTTTGCTCGACAAGCAGCAACCGCACCTCCACCTCACCCACCCCACCCTCGTAGCGGATGGTGCCGGTTTGTTTCTCCCGGTCGAACTTGCCGCCGTCTTCGATCTCAAGCGTCTGTCCGGCGGCGGCCACCCGCAGGGTCAGGGCCGAGGCCGGGTCGTGCCGACCGAATAGTCCAACGAGCGGCAGTGCGAATATCAGCGAATACCGACAGGATCGAAGCATTTTGTCAGGATAGCGGATCTGTGTGGAACCGACGCGGCGTGCATCGGTATGTTACACCTGGTTCGGAACATTTTCGGGATCGTCTTTTGAACCACCGAACGTTGCCGTTGCTGGCTGCCTTTGTCATCGGATCGGCCGCGCCCGTGGCCGCCCTCGATGGCGTGGTGAGCACCGCTCATCCTTTGGCCACCGAGGCGGGTATCGAGATGCTGCGCAAAGGCGGCAACGCCGTCGACGCCGCCATCGCCGCGAGCCTCGCCCTGGGTGTGGTCGAGCCGCAGTCCTCGGGAATCGGCGGGGGCGGCTTCGCGCTGGTGTGGCTCGGGCGGACCGCCGAGGCGCGCGTTCTCGACTTTCGCGAAGCGGCCCCGGGTCAAGCCGCCGCCGCGATGTATCTCGACAAGGCAGGCAAGGTGATCCCCCGGCTGTCGCTCGACGGTTACCGGGCGGCGGGGGTGCCCGGCCAGGCGGCGGGGCTGGTGAAATTGCAGCAAGCCTACGCGGCCTTGCCGCTTGCAACGCTCGCTGAACCGGCCATCCGCCTGGCCAGGGAAGGCTTTTCACTCAGCGATCTGGTGCGCGGCCGGATCGAGGCTGCAGCCGAGCGGCTGGGGCGAGATCCGGAGGCAAGCCGCGTCTTTCTGGTGGAGGGCAAAGCTCCCCCGGCGGGTTATCGCCTACGGCAGCCGGATCTGGCCCGCACCCTCGAACTGTGGGTCAACAGCGGCGGCGACAGTTTTTATCGGGGCGAGACGGCGGCGGCGATGGCGGCGGCGATGACTGAGCGCGGCGGGCTGGTCTCGCGCGCCGATCTCGAAAGCTACAGCCCTGTCTGGCGCACGCCCCTGGTGGGCAGTTACCGGGGGGTGCCGGTGGTGACGATGCCGCCTCCAGGCAGCGGCGGGGTGCTCCTGGAGATGCTCAATACCCTCGAAAACTTTGATCTGGCCGCCCAGACGCCGCTATTGCGCACCCACCTCACCGCCCAGGCGATGAGCCGCGCCTACGCCGACCGCTCGCGCTTCTACGGCGACCCGGCCTTCGTGCCGGTGCCTCTCGCCGCGCTGGTGGCCAAAAGCTACGGGGCGGCCCAGAAAAAAACGATCTCCCTCGAACGGGCCACCCCTTCAACCCAGATCGTGCCGGGCAGCTTGCTCAGCCCCGCCCTCCTGGCCGGATTCCAGAGTTGGGAAGGCCCGCGGCCGGTCGAAAACACCAGCCACCTGAGCACCATGGACGCCGACGGCAACACCGTGGCCCTTACCCAGACGATCAACGGCGGCTTCGGCGCGGCGGTGGTCGCCCCCAAAACGGGCATCCTGCTCAACAACGAGATGGACGATTTTGCCGTCGCCCCCGGCGTGCCCAACCTGTTCGGCCTGGTGGGCAGCAAGGCCAACGCCATCGCCCCCGGCAAGCGGCCGCTCTCCTCGATGACCCCGACGATATTGCTGAAAAACGGGCGACCCTGGATCGCTCTGGGTAGCCCCGGCGGGGCGTTTATCACCAACGCCGTGCTGCAGACGATTCTGGGCGTGCTCGATTACCAATTGTCCCTGCCGGAAGCCGTGAACGCTCCGCGCATCCACCACCAGTGGCAGCCCGACCGATTGTTCGTCGAAAAAGCTTATCCAGTTGCCCAGGAAACCCTCTCTGCCCTGGGTTATGGTCTGCGCGCCATCGATGCGATGGGCAATGTCCAGGCAGTTCAGTACGCAGGCCGGTTCGTGGGGGCGAGCGACGGGCGCCGCGAGGGCACCAGCGCCATCTGGCAAACGCCCGCTAGGGCTGCTTCTCCGGCTGCTTCGCCGCGTCGCTGATCTCAAGAGGCGGCGGCTGCACCGACTCGACGACGTCGTAGGACCGGTTGGGAGTGGTCTGCGTCACCGGGGGCTCGGCAAATTCGCGCTTGACCTCGCGCTCGAAGTCGCGCGAAACGTCCTTGAGCCCGCGCATCACCTTGCCGACGTTCTGGGCCAATTCCGGCAGCTTCTTGGGTCCAAAGACCAGCAGGGCGACCGTCCCGATCACCAGCAGCTCCAGCGGACCGACACCGAACAGTTCCATCGAAGTGACCTTCTCGCTTCGTCAAGTATAGAGCAGGCCCCCGCCCACCCAGGGACAGGGGAAGGCTCCAGCTCCAAAAGATTAGCGCGATTGCGGGTAGTAACCGTAACCCTGACCGGCCGGGCTTTGCGGCACGCCCTCGTTGACGCCTTCAAGCAGCAAGGAGTTGTTGGCAATCTGCAGGATGATGATGAGAAAGACACCAAAAAGGGCAATCAAAGCTCCCATGATCGGGGTGGTCCCCCAACCGGGGCTGGCCTTGCCAATCTCGGAGTTGAGCGGCTTCAGTCGGTCTCCTAACCAGGTCCTACGGGCCATCAGTGCACCTGTCACAATGAATGTTTCTAAATTATACGTATTTTATCGAGACCCAACTTAAACCCGGACTTTTTGATCGAAGCGATCGTAGAAGCCTGCGGTTGCACGCGGTCGGCAAACCTGACACACTGGAGAGGCAAGTTCACATTTCGAAACAGCCATGACCGTAGCGCAGGTTTTCGTCGTCGGCATTCTGGTGGCACTGGTACTGATCACGGCCTTCGCCGTGTACACAGCCTTCGGTCCGCCCTCCAAGAAACTGGCTGATCCTTTTGAGATGCACGAGGATTAATCGCTTTAGCCGCGCGCATCAGAACTGCACCCAGCCAAAAGGCCACCCGATGGGTGGCCTTTTGTGCTTTTGTCCGAATCTTCCGCAAACCTGACTATTTGCTCTTCTTCTCAGGAAAGAAGACGGCAAAGAAGATAGCCAGGATGATGAGGGCCAGAATCAGGACGTAGGTGATGGTGGTGATACCGCTCGAACCCATATCGAGAGTGCTCCTCTGAAAGTAACCGTGGCAAGGGCAAAAACGACGGCCGGGGGGGCGTGTGCCCCCCGCTCATCCTAAACTAGGCCGCCTCGGTCTCATCTCTGCGGGTGGTCGGGTCGCCCAGTTTCTTGAACACGCCGTATTCGAATTCTTCTTCCTGGCGGGTCGGGTCGACGCCGGTGAACACATCCAAGAAGAGCGTGCGCGCCCCGTGCCAGATGTGCCCGAAGAAGAACAGCAGCGCGAAGATGCCGTGGGCCAGAACGAACCAGCCGCGGGTGCTGGTACGGAAGACACCGTCGGCGTCCTTGGTGTCGAACTCGATGAGTTCACCCAACTGGGCGCGCTTGGCATAGCTCTTGACCTGGGCCGGATCTTCGAAGCTCTGGCCGTTGAGCTTGCCGCCCACGAACGACACCGTCACACCGGTCTGCTCAAAGCTGAGCTGCGACTCGGAGCGCTGGAAAGGAATGTCGGCGCGGGGGATGTTGTTGCTGTCGACCAGGACGACCGGCTGGGTCTCGTAGAGTGTGTTGAGGTGAACAACCCGCAGCTCGCGGCCCTCTTTGTCCTTGAAGACGGGCTGACCGAGCCAGCCGGTCGCCACACCGTCGCCGTTGTTCATCGG
Organism: Gloeobacter violaceus PCC 7421; assembly: GCF_000011385.1. Classification (NCBI taxonomy): domain Bacteria; kingdom Bacillati; phylum Cyanobacteriota; class Cyanophyceae; order Gloeobacterales; family Gloeobacteraceae; genus Gloeobacter; species Gloeobacter violaceus. The sequence continues at coordinate 3,199,982 of NC_005125.1, read as the reverse complement.
GCCGCCGCGGAACAGACCGCCCTTGGCGGGGCTGTTGCCGACGTAGTCATAGAACCGCAGGCGGAGCGGTACGGCGTTCTCGGCCTCGGCGCGGCTCATGCCCTTGGCCACGTTGGCGGTCACCAGCTCGTTAACTTTCTTGTCGTAGACCTGGGCGTCCCAGAAGTAGCGCACCGGGCCGAACAGCTCCACCGGGTTGGTGGCGGTGCCGTACCAGAAGGTACCGGCCACCACGAAGGCGGCAAAGAAGACCGCCGCCAGGGCGCTCGCCAGAACCGTCTCGATGTTGCCCATGCGCAGGGCGCGGTAGAGCCGCTCCGGCGGTCGCACCGCGATGTGAAATATGCCGCCCAGGATGCCGACGATACCGGCGGCGACGTGGTGGGCGGCGATCCCCGCCGGGTTGTAAGGGTTGAATCCATCCGCACCCCAGGCAAATCCGGTCGGTACCACGACTCCCAGGGCTTCTGGATTCATGCCTTGCAGCAAATTGCCGTACTTGCCCAGCTCGACGTAGATCGGGTCGGCTGAGACCCACATGCCGATGGTTTGCATGTGCACAGCACCGAAGCCGAAGCAGGCGAGCCCCGAGAGCAGCAGGTGAATGCCGAAGATCTTGGGCAAATCCAGACCCAGTTCGCCGTTGCGGGGGTTGCGAAACAGTTCGAGATCCCAGTTGACCCAGTGCCAGCAGGCCGCGAGGAATAACAGCCCCGAGAGCACAATGTGGGCCGCGGCGACCCCTTCGAACGACCAGAAGCCGACGTTGGCGACGTTGGGGTCAATCCGGTTGCCCAGACCGTCGGCAGTAAAAGGACCAAAGACCGACCAGCCGGACCAGGAGTTGATCACGCCGAGGCGGGCCATAAACGGAATGACATACATTCCCTGCCGCCACATCGGGTCGAGAACGGGATCTTCAGGGTTGAAGACAGACGCTTCGAAAAACGCCATCGAGCCCGCCCAACCGGCCACCAGTGCTGTGTGCATCAGGTGTACCGCAATCAACCGTCCCGGATCTGAGGTGACAACGGTGTGCACCCGATACCAAGGTAGTCCCATCGATCTAGTCCTCCTTTAACTACTCCAGAAGCAACCAGGATCCTGATGTCCAAAGTGCCTATACTGCTTTTGCCAACGCGGTCCGCTTTTGTGGTTGCCCCAGCTGTTGGAAAACAGTATAAAGAAGTGTAACCAATGCTCAGCAAGAGTGCAACTCTTTTTTACGGCCCTTTACCGCTCCGTAACACAGTCGGGGATCAAGGGGAGTTGCCGTTTCCCGTACCGCTGAGATTCCGAAGCCAGAGGGAAGATGGCCACGATCCATTTCGAAGCCGAAGGCACAACCGCCTATGTGATGGACGGTACGATCCTGCGCGATGCGATGCTCGAAAAACGCATCGATCTTTATAAGGGTATGGCCAAGGTGCTCAACTGCGGTGGGGTGGGCCAGTGCGGCACCTGCATCGTCGATATTCTCTCGGGCATCGAACACTGTTCGGAGCGCACACCGGTAGAGGATCAGAAGCTGCGCAAGAAGCCCGCCACCTACCGCCTGGCTTGCCAGACCCTGGTCAATGGAGAGGTGCGGGTGCGTTCAAAGCCCTGATCGTCGCCGGTGGCGCTCCCTGGTGATATCCTGTGTGGAGGACGCGCGCCTGAGGCGATAGAGATTCGATGAACATTGCACTGCTTGCGATTGCTTTGCTGGTCCTGGTCTGCTGCGGCTTTCTGGTGATTGTCTGGGTCCAGTCCGAGAACAAGTAAGCCCGCGCCGGTTTTTGCAGGTTTGTTGATTTGCTGAAGCAGACTGTCCGCGCTATCGCTGACGGTTCAATTTAAGTTGGGTTTCCCGGTGCCGCGGTGCCCTCATCGCGACCGCGGTGCATCGGTTGAGAATTTCTTCGCGTAATTTCATCTCTCGCTGGGTATTCGAAAGTTCGGAGGGCTGTCCATGCCTGAAATTTACAACAGTTCACAGCCATAGTCGCCTTGCGAACGCATAAACATTCTGGGCTGGGCATACAACAGTGTGGCAGCCCACCATCTCCCCCATTTGCGGTAGTTCTGCTGCGGGGTTCGTCCGGTGGTGGCCCACACTACCCCCTACATCGGCAGGGTTTGGCCCATGCACACAAATTTATCGACATGGAACCATGCTTCGTGCGGCTTTGTGCCCCTGCGCCGAAGCCGCTTGCTCCAGCTGTTGATCCTGCTTACGGTCGCCCTGGTCGGCATCCTCGGCCGACCGGCTCTGGCCGGAACAACTGAACAAGTCTTTGCGCCGCATCAGCCTGCGAACTTGCCGTACTCGCTGGGCAAGCAGCGGGCGCCGATGGACGCCGTTTCGGCTCTGCTCGGCGCTCCGGATGGATTCAAGCGGCCCGCTGCAAGCGGTGTCAGGCTTGCCCAGGCCGTACCCGCCAACGACAACTTTGCCCAGCGCGAGGTGCTTGGCGGCGTTCCGGCATCGACGACGGGTACCAACGTCGGTGCCACAAAAGAACCCGGCGAGCCGGACCACAACAACAACTCCGGCGGCGCGTCGGTCTGGTACACCTGGACGGCACCCACTTCGGGCTCGTACATCATCAACACCAGCGGCAGCAATTTCGACACAATTCTGGCGGTATACACCGGGAGTGACGTTGCTGCCCTGACGTTTGTCGCCTCCGACGACGATTCTGGCGGTCTTGGCACCAGCCAGGTCATCTTTGCGGCCGTGGCAGGTACTGTCTACCAGATAGCCGTCGACGGTTTTTCGGGCAGTACCGGCAGCATCGTCCTTTCGCTCGCCGAACAGTTGCCGCCGGCCAACGACGATTTTGCCGACCGCGAGACGATCAGCGGCGCTTCGGCATCGGTAACCGGCACCAATGTCGGAGCCACCAAAGAACCGGGTGAACCCGATCACGGCGGCAACGGCGGCGGCGCTTCGGTCTGGTACACCTGGACGGCACCGACGTCGGGATCGGTGTTTTTGGATACCTGTCCCAGTTTCTTCAGCACTGTGCTGGCGGTGTATACGGGCGATTCGGTCTCCGCCCTGACACCGGTGTCCCAATTGAGTTCCTGCCAACAAACGCTTTCGGTCCTAGCCGGCACGACTTACCAGATAGCCGTGGACGGCTTCAACTTCGGCTCCGGGCCGTCCACGGGCACGATCAACTTGAACCTGTCGTTCTCCGAACCGCCCACCAACGACGACTTCGCCGATCGCGAGACGATTAGCGGTACTGCGGCGACGGTGATGGGCACGAACGTCGCGGCCACCAAGGAGCCGGGCGAACCCGACCACGGCGGCAATGTCGGTGGTGCCTCGATCTGGTATACCTGGACGGCGCCTTCTACGGGCACGGCCAGCCTGAATACCTGCAGCAGCTTTTTCTCCGTGCTGCTGGGAGTCTACACGGGCAATGCCGTTTCCGCCCTCACCCCAATCGCTTCGATCGGTTCTTGCCAGTTGAGTTTCAGTGCTGCAGCCGGCACGACTTACCAGATAGCCGTGGACGGCTTCAACTTCGGCTCCGGGCCGTCCACGGGCACGATCAACTTGAACCTGTCGTTCTCCGAACCACCCACCAACGACGACTTCGCCGATCGCGAGACGATTAGCGGCAAGTCGCCCTCGGTGAGCGGCAGCAACTTCGGGGCTACCAAAGAACCGGGCGAACCGGACATCGCCTTTATCCCGGGCGGCGCCTCGGTCTGGTATACCTGGACCGCCCCCCAATCCGGCGAAGTCATCGTCAATGTCTGCAACAGCTCCTTCGACACGGTTCACGCTGTCTACACAGGGGCCTCGGTTTCCGCCCTGACGTTTGTGGCAGGCTCGGACTTCTGCGAGTTCTCCTTCAGTGCCGTGGCGGGTACCGCCTACCAGATTGCGGTCGACGGCTTTTTCGGCAGCACCGGCACCTTTACCCTGGCGCTGACGTTGGCACCGCCTAACGACGATTTTGCCGCCGCCACGGTGATTCCCAGTAAGCGGCAACCTTTACTGTACGTGCAGCGGGCCGGCAACGAAGGAGCGACCAAGGAATTCGATGAACCCGAACATGCCGCCAATCCCGGCGGCAAATCGCTCTGGTGGACCTGGACAGCCGCTACCACCGGTCCGGTCAGCGTTTCCACCAAAGGCAGCAACTTCAACACGCTGCTGGCGGTTTACAAAGGTGACTTGCTTTCCTCGCTCATCCTGGTGGCCGCCAATGACGACCTGCCCACCCGTCCCCAAAGCGGCGTGACCTTTACTGCCGTAGCCGGCAACACCTACAAGATCGCGGTGGATGGCTCCAGCGTCGATTTTGGGACTGCAGCTTCGGGCAGAGTGCTCTTCTCGCTGATCAGCCAGACCCAGTCGCTTGCTACAAGCGACATGAACGGCGACGGCAAGGCCGACAGGTTGGTAAGAAACCACCAGAGCGGCACCAACAGTCTGCAGTTGATGGACGGCGACCGCGTGGTGCGCACGGTGGCCCTGCCTACCCTCGGTGAGGGGCTCTGGCTGGCTGGTGCTACCGGAGACTTTAACGGCGACGGACACCGCGACATCTTCTGGCGCAACCACGCCACGGGCGAAAACGGTGTCTGGCTGATGAAAGGTACACGGCGCCTATCCACAGTGGTCTTGCCCCCGCTTGGGGATCTGCAATGGCAGATGGCCGGCACCGGCGATTTCAACGGCGACCGCAAGCTGGACATCGTCTGGCGTCATCCCGACGCAGCTAAGGGCTTTGTCTGGCTGATGGACGGCACCAAGGTGCTAAAAGCCCTCCCCACCCATCTGTTCACGCGCAAGTAGCGAAGAGCTCTCTTCGCCGATTGGCCCAACCCCCGCAGCCCCGCCTGCGGGGGTTTCTATTTTCAAAGCCCAGGGGACGGAACGACAGCTACTTTGGGGCTCGGATGTTTCTGCCTCCAGGCGGAATCGGCTTTGACGACAAAGGCTGCACTATTAGACCGAGTACCGTTTGCCGCAGTGACATTTAAGGAGTCCCCAGATGCGCAAGTTTGTCGCTCTTCTTGCCGGTGTCGCTCTCATCGGCGGCTTCGCCCCGCAGGCGATGGCCCAGACCGGTTCGATGGAAAAGACCGAGAGCAAAACCGGAGCCCAGACCAAAACGACAACCAAAGAAGACAGCAACAGCATGGGCGAGATGCGCGAGCGCCAGGTCGAATCCGACAAGCGTGCCAAGACCCAGCGCTCCGAAATGGGCAAAGAAACCAGGGAAAAGACCAGCGAAGTGAAGAAGGAAGTGGAGAAGCCTTAGCGGCTTTGCCGCCATCTAATCGGCACCCCGGGCGGCCACGCAGATCCCCCACAAGGTGAGATGGGTGTCCTGCACATCGAATAGGTCCGGTAGCCACCGGTGGACGCGCTCGCTGTCGCCGCCGGTGGCTACGCTTATGCCGCCCGGATACTGCCGCTTCCAGGATTCGAGAAATTGCGCAAGACCTGCGAGGGTCACCCGCACCACACCGCTTTGAATTGCTGCTTGGGTGGTGCGGGCCAATAGCGGCGGCCAAGGTTCGGGCAAGTCCACCGCCGGTAAGGCGGCGGTGAAATGTTCCAGGGCGCGCAACTGCGTGCCCAGCCCCGGCAGGATGGCCCCGCCGCAAAAGCGGCCGAACTCATCGACCGCACTCAGGGTGATGGCGGTTCCGAAGTCAGTCACCAGGGCCGGGCAACCGTAAGCGTCGGCGGCGGCGATCAAATTCAGTGCCCGGTCGATTCCGAGGGTGGGATACGTACCGGATAGGGGCACATCCGCAAGGTTCAAGATACGGGCATGGGGCAAGGTGCGCCAGCGCTCCAGATGGGTGGTCGTTACCGAGGCGACTACGATTTGCTCGGCCGCATCTGGAGCCTGCGCGTCCCAGTGAGTGAGCGGAAAATCCAGCGTCCGCACCAGCTTTGTTCCGGTGAACCAGCCCCAGTGCTGGCGGCTGTTGCCGATATTGACTGCAAGCCACACGGCGGCCGTCCTATTCGCCGAAGCGCCAACGGGCAAGTTTGTCGCGCACCGTCGGATCGAGTCGGTCGGCGAGTTTATTGCTTGGCCGGGCTTTGCGGTTGCGCAGGTCCTCGCGCAGCTGGCGGCGGGCGGCTTCAACTTCTTTGAGCAGCTGCTCGGAGGATAGCCAGTCGGCCCCCTGGGCAAGTACGAGCACCTGCTGCGCCCGGTCGGAGGTGGCCACCATCACCCGGCGACGCCGGTTCTCGCGCAGCAACTGGTAGCTGTACTGCTCGATAAAACTGTCGGCGGTCTGTTCGTAATCGGTAAAGCACACTTCAAGGTGGGGCGTCTCGCTCGCGCGTACCAGCGGCGAGGTGACCAATTGGGCGTCGAAGACCAGCACCGCGCGGTAGCCGCGAAAACTGGCGTAGCCTGCCAGTTGCTCGACAAGCTCGTTTCTGGCCGCTTCCAGACTGTGGCGGTCGCGCAGCCGTGCCAGCCTGGGCCAGGCCCCGACCACGTTGTAGCCATCCACCAGTAAAATCGTTTGCACTGCCGCTTCGGAAACGGGCCTTTGTATCAATCTTGTCACATTCGGCGATGAAAATCCTGTTGCCCGACGCCGAGGCGACGCGAACGCTGGGGGCGCGGTTGGCCGAGTGCTGGCAGCCGGGCGTGGTGCTGCTGTTTGACGGCGATCTCGGTGCGGGCAAGACGACCTGCATTCAAGGATTGGCTGCGGCGCTCGGCATCGAGGAACCGGTCACCTCCCCCACCTTCGCTCTCATCGAAGAGTACCCGCAGGCAACACGGCCGCTCGTCCATGTCGATCTGTACCGGCTCTCTCCCGAGGAGGTGCCTGCCCTCGGCCTGGAGGAAATGTGGGACGCCCGGACAATAGTCGCGATAGAGTGGGCCGAGCGACTGCCGTTTATGCCTGGGGAATATCTGCGTATATTTCTCGATTGGCACGAGCCGCGCAGTGCTTGCCTGAACGCCCACGGTCCATCTGCTGCAAGCTTTTTGGGGTGTTTGAGCAAGTACTGTCGGTGGCCCTAAGCCGGTATGGGCACATGCCTTAACGGGGCCTTAATACTGCAGCAGTAGCGTTGCTCTGTCCTGCCTGCCTGGAGCGCGTCCGATGTTCAATCGTCGCACGGTAATCAAAGGCGCCTTGGTCGCCCCGGCGCTGTTGCTGTCCGTCAATCCGAGGCGCCGGGCCGCCGCCCAGGGTGCCGACGATTACGGCGTCGCCTCGGGCGATCCGCGCTCCGATGGGGTGGTGCTCTGGACGCGGGTGCCGGAAGCGTTTCAGAACGGCGGACCGCTGACGGTCCATTTCGAAGTCTCGCTGACGGAGGATTTTGCCTCCGTGGTTCTCCAGGGCAGCGTCACCACGGACGCCGGTCACGACTTCACCGTCAAGATGCGCACCGGCGGCCTGGAGCCTTTTACGCGCTACTATTACCGGTTCACCACCGATACTGGCTACACCAGCGTCACAGGCCGCACCAAGACTGCCCCCGACCCCGACAGCAGCATCGAACAACTGACCTTTGCCTACGTCTCCTGCCAGGATTACACCCAGGGCTTCTACACGGTCTATGCCGCCATTTGCCAGGATGACGACGCCGACTACTGCATTCACCTGGGCGACAACATTTACGAGACGGGTGATGCGGGCTTCCAGAACGGCCAGGTGCGCGAGGACACGATTGGCGGCGGTGAGGCGAGGACCCTCGAAGAGTACCGCGCCAAGTACAAGCTCTACTTGAGCGATCCCGACTTTCGCGAGGTGCGCCGTCTGTTCTGCTGGATCCACCTGTGGGACGACCACGAGGTGTTCAACAATTACGCCGGGCGCGACCTGGTGAGCGAGGAGCAAAAGGCGCGCCAACTGGCGGGCTACACGGCCTTTCTAGAGTACCTACCGGTCGAGCCGGTCACTCCCCTTACGGTCGTGGACGACAAGGCGGTGGTGCGGCTCTACCGCAAGCTCTCGTTTGGCGCTCTTGCGGATTTGTTCGTGCTCGACTTGCGCCAGTTTCGCGACGGTGTGGTCTGCGCCAGCGACTTTTTGAGCCCCGGCTGCCCCGAACTCGAAGATCCGGCGCGCACGATGCTGGGCTATCAGCAGCGCAGTTGGCTCAAGAAAAATTTGCTCGGTTCACAGGCGCGCTGGAAGGTGCTTCTTAACGAAATGATGCTGGTGCGCTTCGTGGCGTTCGACATCGGTACGGACGGTCGGCCCACGGGTAAGCCGCCGCGCTTTTTCGGCCGCCCGCGCCGCGTGGAGGGCGATATCGTCTCCGAGGCGAATGGGCTGACGCTCTACATCAACCTGGATGCCTGGGACGGCTATCCTGCCGAGCGCACCGAGCTGCTTTCGTTTATTGCCGACAAGCAAATCCGCAACGTCGTGGTCTGGACCGGCGATATCCACAACTGCTACGCGGGCGTCCTCAAGCCCGATTTCACCGATCCGGCGAGCCCGTCGGTGGCGGTGGAGGTGGTGGGCGGCTCGGTCAGTTCGGCGGGCGTCTTCGAGCTGTTGGGCGGCCTCATCGATCCGACGCCATTGGCAGCTCCGCTGTTGCAGCAGTCCAATCCGTATATCGAGTACGTCGATCTCAAGTACCACGTCTACACCAAGGCGGTGTTGACGCGCGAATCGATGCAGGTGAGCTACCGGGCGGTCGAGACGATCACCGAGACGGTCTCGGCGAGTTTTACCCTGCAGTCGTTCACCATCCCCGACGGCGAATCACAACTGTTGCCCAGTTGAAACAGTGAATATCAGCGGCCCGAGGTGGACAATTGATCACAGCGCCCCGCAGCGTGGGAGCCGCCGATGATTCAGACCGCCGCGTCCGAGCCTTCAGGCAAAACGATGACTTTCGAAGAGTACGTGCGTTACCAGGGAGAACCGGGTATTCGCTACGAACTCTTTCATGGACATCTGGAGCCGATAACGACACCGACCGGACTGCACACCAGCATCTGCGAATTTGTTGCAAGCCGACTCCAGCGACAATTTGCCGCCCAACAACTGCCGCTGGTGGCCAAAAGTGCCGTTGGGGTGCGCACCGAAGAAGATACTTCGCGGATCCCCGATGTGGTGGTCTGTAGCCGCGAGCTGTGGGAGCGGCTTTGCGCCCGCCCGGGAGACGGTATTCTTGACACCGGCGAAACACCACTATTGGTCGTCGAGGTGGTGAGCGAAGACTGGCGGCGCGACTACGTCCGCAAGCGGGCGGAGTACGCCATGGTAGACATTCCCGAGTACTGGATTGTCGATCCGGTCCGGCAGCGGGTGTGGGTGCTGAGCGATCCGCAAAGTGAAAACAGCTACGAGCGGGTGGAGTTCCAAAGCGGCGACCAATTGGTGTCTGTGCAGTTTCCCCAACTGGAACTGACGGTAGATATCCTCCTGTCTCCGCCTCTTGTCGAGGATGTGATCCGCGAGGAGCAGACGCAACTGCAGCGAGCCAGGCAGGAGACCGAGCAAGCTATGCAAGAAGCTGCTCAAGCGAAGCAGCAGGCCGAGCGCGAGCGGCAGCGCTCAGAACGGCTGGCCGCGTATTTGCGAGAGCAAGGCGTCGACCCAGAAGCGCTTTGAGGCTTTGTCATCATCTGTGCGCGACCGGCCCAATCCCATCAACCAGGGACAGGCATTCCCGTGCGATGAGGCCATCAATTTTCGGGGGATGGGGGATTTCTGAGAGGGAAGACACCTCTTCCCCTTGAGAAACGCTCTGGACGGCCCGGGGAAAGTTACCCACTCGACACCGCCCAGAAGAACCTGGGAACCCTTAAGTCTCGTAGGCACCCCCCGGAAATGGATGACCTCACCGCTGATGGTGTCGCCTTGCAAGGAACCCTTGCCCCCCAGTAGGTGCAACGAGCCTGTACCGGGCCATGGGTACAATGGGTCTGTCCCTCCAGAGGCAGTGCGCGATGGTCACCGTCGAGCGGGTCGCTACCAGGCTTTTCAGCACGGCCGAGTACCACCGCATGGCTGGTGCCGGTGTGTTCGGACCGGAGGAAAAAGTCGAACTGTTGGAAGGACGCATCCTCACTGTGCCTCCCCAGGGTCCCCTCCACGCTGCCACGGTGCGGCGGTTGATGCAGTTGTTGTTGCGCCTCGGGGTCGACCCCGCGATGCTGTTTGTCGACCAACCGGTGAGCCTGGGTGAGTACGGAGAGCCGGTGCCCGATATTGCCCTGGTGGAGCCCGATCCGCAGGGCAGAGACTATGCTGATGCCCATCCGGGCCCTGGGCAGCTGCGCCTGCTCATCGAGGTGTCGGACTCGTCGCTGGAGTACGACCTGCTCACCAAGAGCCGGGCCTACGCCTCGGCCGGCATTGGCGAATACTGGGTAGTGGACGTGAGGAACCGGAGGGTGCATCGCTTTACCGCCCCGACTGCCGAGCGCTACTCCCGGGTAGAGGTGCTGGAGGAGGGGGTGGAATTGGTGATCTTGGGCAGCGAAGTCCCGGTCTGCCAACTGTTCCCACCCCGGACTGCCGGGTGAGACTGGGGGTTCTCACCTGAAAATAGGAACGCAGCCCGCTCAGGTCTGCTCAACCCGTAATTTCACAAGCAGAGGCTGGAAAGCTTTCTGTGCAAGGATTTGCGAGGAAAGGCGCGCCAATGGAAGGGTGATGTGTTGTTCCCAAACTGCACCTGCCGTGCCACGACCCCTAGTTCTGCGTGTGCGCTGCACCGAGAAGTAGGACTGGAAACCTGGACAGGCAGCGGTTTTTACCCTGACACCTGACACCTGCTCTAGTATTTGCGCGCCTGGGGGGTGAAGCGCTCAGGATCGACCGCCTGCAAGCTCAGATCCACCGGCCGGTAGTCGATGCGCAGGGCGTCCCCTTCGCGGTAGGCGAGGGTGTGCTTGAGATACTCGCCGTCGTTGCGCTCGGGGTAGTCGCTGCGGGAGTGGGCGCCGCGCGATTCGCGCCGCTCCAGGGCGCTTGCCACGATGATCTCGCCCACGGTGATCAGGCTGCGCAACTCAAAAGCCTCGGTGATCTCGGTGTTGTAAAGTTTGCCTTTGTCGTCCAGGCGAATGTCGCCGTAGCGGGCTTTGAGCTGTTGAATTTTCTCCAGACCGGTCTTGAGAATCTGCTCGTCGCGAAAGATCGAGCAGTGGTCGGTGAGGGTGTCCTGGAACTCGCGGCGCAGCGCGTCGATACGCAAACTGCCCGGCTGGTCGAGCAGATTCTGGATGCCTTGCTCCGCCACCCGGCGGTGGCGCGCTTCGTCCACATGGGGCAAGCGGCGATCCTGCACGTAGCGGGCCAGGGACGCCCCCGCCCGCGCCCCGTAAACCACGCACTCCAGCAGCGAGTTGCTCCCCAGGCGGTTGGCGCCGTGCACCGAGACGCACGAGCACTCCCCGGCGGCAAAGAAGCCTTCCATCACCTGGCCGTGGGCGGCCAGCGCCTGGCAATCGACGGTGGTGGGAATCCCCCCCATCGAGTAGTGCACGGTCGGGCGCACGGGCATCGGTTCGTAGACCACGTCGATGCCCAGGTGGCGCAGGGCTTCGTCGTGGGCGAAGGGCACCCGCTCCAGGATCTTTTCTTTGCCCATGTGCCTGAGATCGAGGTGGACGTAACGTCCGCCGCCGACGCCGCGGCCTTCGCGAATTTCGGTGGCGATGGCGCGGCTGGTGATGTCGCGGGGGGCCAGTTCCATGCGGCTCGGGGCGTAACCCGCCATAAAGCGCTCACCCGCGTCGTTGATCAGGTGAGCACCCTCGCCGCGCACCGCCTCGGAGATGAGCACCCCCACCGGGTACAGTCCAGTCGGATGAAACTGTACAAATTCCATGTCCTGGAGCGGCAGACCGGCCATGGCCGCAAGGCACAGCCCGTCGCCGGTGGAGGCGTAGTCGTTGGAAGTGGTGTTGAAGACGCGGCCATAGCCGCCGGTGGCAAACAAAATTGCCTTGGCGCGCACCACCTCGATGCGGCCGGTGGGAATGTGGAACATCACCAACCCCCGTGCCTCGCCTTCCTCCACGATCAGCTCCAGGACGTACCACTCTTCGAAAATGGGCACTTTGTACTGGAACAACCGGCTCACCAGTTCGTGCAGGATGGCGTGTCCGGTCTTGTCGGCGGCGTAGCAGGTGCGCTGGTGGGTGTGCCCGCCGAAGGGCCGCTGGGCGATGCGCCCGTCCGGTAGCCGCGAGAAGAGCACCCCCATGTGCTCGAGATCGATAATCACCTGGGGCGCCTGCTGGGTGAGCACGGCCACGGCGTCCTGGTCCGCCAGGTAATCGGCCCCCTTAACGGTATCGAAGGCGTGGGTAAGCCAGTTGTCCTGCGGATCGACGTTTTGCAGGGCAGCGGCGATCCCCCCCTGAGCGGCCACCGAATGGCTTCTAATCGGGTGCACCTTCGAGACGAGGGCCACTTTCAGGCGGTTGTCGGTGCGGGCAATCTCGACGGCGGCGCGGGAACCGGCCAGTCCCCCGCCGACGATCACAATGTCGTACTCCAGCATGGCGCGCTCGGGTGTGTCTGATCACCATCGTTACACACCGGCCCCGGCCCGCGGCCCCGGATGCAGCTCCTGCCGCGGATAGAGCCGATGGCCCGCCCGATTTGCCACAATCAAAACGGTGGGGACGACCCCACCCTTCGCAAAGTTTCGCGGGGACGACCCCGCACCCACAGGAGGTGCGCCATGTCTTGGGTCGCCCTGATCTCTGCCGGATTGCTCGAAATCGGTTGGGCCGTCGGTCTGAAATACTCGGAAGGTTTTACTCGTTTTTTGCCCTCGGTGCTGACGGGCCTTTCGATGGTCCTGAGCCTCGGACTGCTGGGCTACGCGCTTAAAAGCCTGCCCATCGGGACCGCTTACGCCGTCTGGACCGGTGTCGGCACCGTCGGTACAGCCCTCTTGGGGATATGGTTGTTCGGCGAATCGGCAAGCGCCCTGCGCCTTGCCTGCATCGGCCTCATCGTCGCGGGCATCGTCGGATTGAAATGGGTGGCCCCACACTAAGGAAGGCTACAGGTCTGCAACTGCTTTGGCGACCGTCAGAAAATGACCCAGGATGGGCGAAGTGTTGTCCTGGTGCCAGGCGGCGGCCAGGACCAGCCTCGCAGCCGCATCCGCCAGCGGCCGGCAAGCCACCCCGGCCCCGGCCTGCCCTTGCAGGCTCTCCGGCAGGAAAGTGATGCCCATGCCCGCCGCCACCAGGCCGATCCTGTTCTGGTGCGTCGTCACCTCCCGGACCACTTTGGGGCGAAAACCCATCCGCGCGCACAGCTCGAAGAACTGGTCGTAGAGCACCGGTCCTTCCTGGCGGGGATGAATGATGAACGCTTCATCCGCCAGAGCCCGCAGGGAAATCCGGCCACAGGCAAGCAGCGGATGATCCTCGGCAAAGACGGCGACGAAATTTTCCTCGCCCAAGGGTTGCAGCTGCACGGCGGGCGAGCGCATGGGAGGGTGGAGGAAGGCCACATCGACTCGATGCCCGAGCAACGCCTCAACCTGATCTTCGGTACATAGCTCCGTCATGCTGAGCTCTACCGCCGGATAACGCTCGCGAAAGACGCGCACGATCCGGGGCAGAACGCTCTGCAGCGCCGAGGCGGTAAATCCGAGCGACAGCTGGCCCGTTTCCCCGCGCGCGGTGCGCCTGGCAAGCTGCAGTGCCGCGTCGGCCTGATGGAGCAACTGTCGGGCTTGCTCAAGAAAGACCAGTCCAGCCCGGGTGAGCTGGACCCGGCGCTGGGTTCTCGAAAAAAGCTGAAGGCCCAATTCTGCTTCGAGGCTGCGGATCTGCTTGCTCAGGGCCGGCTGGGTGATGTGCAACCGCTGTGCTGCCCGGCCGAAGTGCAACTCCTCAGCCACGGCCACAAAGTAGCGCAGGTGGTGAAATTCCATTTCGATTCATAACCGCAGGTTATGAAGATAGCACCAAATCCGCCTTGGACAGCCGCAAGGCCGTCGGCTTAGCTTGAGGCTAAAGCGTCGCGGTGGGGGTGGCGGTGAAAGATTTCACCAGGGGGCGTTGGCTCTGGGTGGTAGGGATCGTGGCGGCAATCGCGATCGTCGGTTTGGTGTCGGTGGCCGATCCGCTGCCGGTAGCCGAGCGCGCGAGCGATCGTCGGCCGCTCCCCTTTGCCGGGCGCGCACTGCTGATCGCCTCGGACGGCGACATGGTGGGCACGGCTTACTCCGACGGCAAGCTCAACCGTCTATCCGGCATCGAAGACGCGCTGACGGTGATCGATTTGCCGTTGCCGGCCGCCGCTTCGAAGGTTGCCTCGGTGGCGGTCTCCAACTCGGTGATGTCCTGGCCGCAGATTCTTGCCACTGCGCCGGACGGGAGTCGGGCCTACGTGGTGGAGGTGCGGGGCAGACCGCCGCAGGGGGTGCAGGAATATGCCGACCTCGACACGGGTATGCCCACTGGCTCACTGCTGACGGTTGTAGATCTCACCCATCCGGGCGGACCGACGGTGCTCGAAACGGTACCGGTCGGGCGCAACCCGAGGCAGATCGCAATCAGCCCCGATGGCCGATTGCTCGCCATCGGGGTGGAGGAGCCAGGCCGGGAATTGCTGCTGGTGGAGCTTGTGGCCGGCCGACCGGGTCGGCGATTTTCTTATGCGATCGCCGATGCGTCCGGCCAATCTGCCCGGATTACCTCGGTTGGCTGGCATCCTTCCGGTCGATTCCTGGCCCTCAATCTGAACGACCGGGAAATGGCCTTCTTCGAAGTGCTGACGGACCAAAAGGCGGCAACGGCAACGCTCAGGCCCCAGGGCGAGCGGTTGGTGACGGGCGTTCGCCTTGGGGTGGGGCGCTTTTCACCCGACGGTCGCCACTATCTGCTCACGGACCTGAAATGGGGAGAGCGGCCTCTGGGTTATCTGTTGAACCCACGGGGCGAGTTGATCGCCGTACGCTTCGACGCGGGACCGGCCCTGGGGGCGAAACATCGGGTGGTCTGCCGGATCGAAGTCGGACTGAGCCCCGAGGGATTCGCCGTGAGCCCCGATGGGTTGCTGGTGGCGACGGTGAATATGCGCCGGACCTACCTGCCGGACTGGCTGCCGGTTTGGCCGGGCAAGGCCCGCAGTTCCCTTTCTCTGGTGAAGCGCAATCCGCAAAGCGGGCAGTTGACTGTGGTGGGCGAATACGGCTTCGAAGGCGTGCTGCCGGAGGATGCTGTCTTCGACGCGGCCGGCCGGGCGCTTGCAGTGGCGGTGTATCACTACCGCGAGCCTAGAGCATCGGTCCAGAACCAGCAGTTGACGGTAGAAGCCGCATCCTCTTTTCTGGAGACGACCTCTACCTCCTTCGCCTATGCAGCCTTCTGTCTGGCAGCCGCCAGTGGAACCCTCACCCGCTGAGCAGGCTATCCTCAAGCGTATCCGTCGCGCCAAGCTGTTCGTTTTCCTGCGCCGCATCCGCCATCAACTCTTCGACGCCGCCTTCCAGAGCGAACTGGCCGGCATCTACAAAGACAGCCCTTGCGGTCAGCCGCCCATCCCACCGGCTCAACTGGCCCTGGCCACTGTCTTGCAGGCCTACACCGGTATCTCCGACGACGAGACCATTGAAGTGCTCACCATGGACCGCCGGTGGCAGATGGTGCTCGACTGCCTCGATTGCGAGGAAGCCCCCTTCGGCAAAGCCACCCTGATACGCTTCCGCCAAGCGCTCATCGCCCACGGCCTCGACCGTCGCCTGATTGAGCGGACCATCGAGTTGGCCACCAGCGACGGCGGGTTCGGCTCACGGGCGTTGCGGGCGGCCCTCGATTCGAGCCCTTTGTGGGGAGCCGGGAGAGTCGAGGATTCTTTTAATTTGTTGGGCCATGCAATGCGCAAGGCATTGAGGATCATGGTGTGCCAGACGGGGGTGGGACTGGCGCAATGGGCTGAGCAGACAGGCACCACACTCGTCGCGGGCAGCAGTTTGAAGGCTGCCCTGGACATCGATTGGAGTCAACCGGACGAATGTGCCGAAGCTCTGGGAAGGCTGCTCGGGGCGCTCGAATCGCTGGAAAGTTACTTGGACGGGCAAACTCAACCCCCTCAGGCTGGGGTCGCACGGTGTCTGCAAGCGGCCGAGCAAGTCCACCAGCAGGACGTACAACTCAACTCGCGCGGACAGTTTGTCCTTCGGCGTGGAGTCAGCCGCGAGCGGCGCATCAGCATCGAAGACCCCGCGATGCGCCACGGCCGCAAAAGCCGGGCGGTGCGCATCGATGGCTACAAGCGCCACGTGCTCAAAGACATCGACAGCGGCCTGGTGCGCGCAGTGGGCATTACTGCGGCCAACCGACCGGAAGCGGCGGTGACAAGGGACATCGAGGCGGACCTGGAGCCTCAGCGGGTGAAGTTGATTGAACTGCACATCGACCGGGCGTATCTGAGCAGCGAGTGGGTCAGACTTCGTCCAGAAGACTTGCGTATTTACTGCAAAGCCTGGCCGGTTAGAAATGGGCCGTACTTCCAGAAGACGGCCTTCGTGCTCGACTGGGAGGCGATGCGGATTCGTTGTCCACAGGGCGTCACCCAGCCTTTTGAGGTGGGTGGGAAAGTGCGGTTTCCGGCCGCGCGCTGTCGGCGCTGTCCCCTACAGGAACGCTGCACGACCAGCCCCAAAGGTCGCAGTGTCTCGATCCATCCGGACGAACTTCTGCTGGTCGAGTTGCGCGAACGCCAGCAGACAAAGGAGGGTCGAGCGAAGTTGCGTGAGCGCGTGAGTGTCGAGCACAGTTTGGCGCACATCGGTCAGTGGCAGGGACGCCGAGCCCGTTACCTGGGCGTGCGCAAGAATCTATTCGATTTGCGTCGGGTGGCGGTGGTGCACAATCTGCATGTGCTAGCCCGACAGGAAGCCGCTGGGCGTTCACAGGCGGCTTAGGTTCTGGACCGATGCTCTAGCCCCCGTCAGGGGATTGTCGAATTTTGGAGGGTTATCCAGCAGCCGCAGGTAAAACTCGAGCGCACCGGATTCACCATCGCGGTCCCGCGAGGTCCCCATACCCTCGCCCTGGTGCGCTGAAGTCCCATCAGCTCAGAATCTACAGATCGAACAGGCGCTCGGCGGACCAGACGGCGGCGACGGCGAGTGAGGGCACCGGGCTAGGATGTGGCTACATAGGGTCACATACGGTGCGAACCATGAAACTGATAGGTGTCCGGGAGTTTAGGGACAGGGTAAGCCATTACCTCGCCTGCGGGGAAGTACTGGGTGTTCAAAACCATGGCAGGCTCGTAGGGGTTTTTATTCCTTTGCGTGCGCCGGACAACGACAAGGTGGAGCAAGCTGCGGAGCGCCTGGCTGCGGTGATGCGCCAGGCAGTCAAGGAGACGGGGATGAGCGAGGACGAAATCGCTGGTCTATTTGATCTGTCGAAAGGCTCCGTTTAGGGTGAGAGTTGTTGTCGATGCCAACGTGCTGGTGGGTAGGGCTCTTGGAACAAAAAGCCGCAACATCTTTATTGCACCGAGCCTGGAGTTGTTCGTGGCTGCCAGGGCTTGGGACGAAGCGTTGCACGAACTTCCAGGCCGCGTGGAGGCCATTGTTCGCCAGGGAAAGCTCAGTAGCGAGCGGGCGCAAAGTCTGGCCAATGGCGCTGTCGAACTAATTACTTCCAAAGCGGTGGTTATCGAAGAAGCGCAATATGTGCTACTTGAAAATGAAGCGCGCAGGCGCGTGCCGGATGATCCCGACGATTGGCCCACAGTGGCGACAGCGTTGCTGCTGGAAGCAGATATCTGGACAGAAGATAGGGACTTTTTTGGCTGCGGGGTGGCTGTTTGGACGACGCGAACCCTGTTGATTCAGTTGGGCTCCGTGCTATGAAGCGAGCAATTGCCAGTCGAACAAACGCTCGGCGAGCCAGATGGCAGCGATCCCGGCGACGGCCACCGAGCCGCCGGTAAAGACGACGCGCCGGTAGAACCAGGAGTTGCGCAGCCAGAAGGCGATGGGCAAAAACACAGCCACGATGGCGAGCTGACCCATTTCCACGCCCAGATTGAAACCCAATAGCGACAGGACCAGGTTTTCTTTGGCCAGGCCCAGATCGGCCATGACGCTTGCAAAGCCGAAGCCGTGGATGAGGCCGAAGCCAAAAGCAATCGCCCAACGGCGGTTCTCGACTACCGGAAAAAGATTGTTGAGAGCCGCCAGAATCACCGAGGCGGCAATCGCCGATTCGACCCAGCGCGAGGGCAGCTCGACCACCCCCAGCGCGGCGAGACCCAGGGTGATCGAGTGGGCAACGGTGAAGGCGGTGACCACCTTGACGACGTTGAGAAATACTTCGCGAAACTCCCCCAGCGTCTTCCAGTGGCCGTCCTTACGCACAAACAGCGCCGGCAGCAACAGCGTCAACAAAAACAAAATGTGATCGAAGCCGATCCAGATGTGCCAGACGCCCTCGCGCACGAAGTCAAAAAACTGCACCCACGGGGCGGAATGCACCTCCAACCGCTGCGAACGGCTATTGGGGCCGAGAATGGCGGTGCGCACGGGACCGCCATCCGCGGCTTGCAACTGCAGCAAGCCGCGGTGCTGGGGATCAAGGTCAAAAAAGAGGTTGTAATCGACTGCGAGGGCCACCGGCGGACGACCGCAGTCGGCTGCGAAGCGCAGCACGGCGTAGGCGCCGTCGCTGTGGCGGTCGATGAGCAGGGCACCCAAGTTGGGGGGGCAGGAGTTGCCGTCGGCCGCCAGCTTCAGCCGGGTGAGGGCGTAATCGGCGATTTGGGCCTGGCGGGAGCGCACCTCGCCCCAGGTGATGGCACCGTCGTCGTTGCCGTCGAGGCCGATGGCGTAATCGAGATCGCGCAGGGCAATGTCCCACTGGCCCTCGACGCGCTGCTCGCCCAGTTTCAAATTCAGGTAACTGTCGCTGGGCTTGTGGGCAAAGGCGGGCTGCGCCAGGAAAAAGCACACCCACAAACACAGCTGCCACCAGCGTGGGAATTTGATCATGCTTTTGCTCCCAGTTCCTGCATCAGGGCGTTCACCCGGCGATCTTCCAGGCGGCTTTGTTTGAGCCAGTCGATGGCCGGGCGGGCGGCAGCGGCGTCGCCGCTCGCTTGGGCCGCTGCGAGCAAAATGCGGGCGTCTGCCGGTTCGCGCTGGGTCTGCCAGTTGGCCAGAGCCAGTTTGAGGGCCGTGCGCGGCTGCTGCAGCAGTTCCAAAGTAAAGCGCGCTTCCTCGCGGCGGTGAACTGCCTCGTCGCCGCGCCTGCGGCTCGCTGCAAAGCGCGCCGCCAGTTCTGTGCGGTGGACGGCCGATTGCGCCAGGCCCAAACGCTGCTCGGCAATGGCAAGCCGAAGCAACAGTCCGTCGGCCCGGGCACGGCCCTTGAGCAGTTCTACGGCTTCGCGCGGACGCTTTTCATCGAGCAAAAAGTCGGCGTAGGCCCCCAGCAGGTAGCTGTCGGGACCAACGGCCATCGCTGTTCGAAAGTGCTTTTCGGCTTTTTGGGGATCGCCCCGGCGGTGGGCTATCTCCGCGAGCAATGTCTGAGCCCAGAGCTTTTCGCCCGCCGAGGCGTCGGTGCGTGCGGTAATCACCCGCTCCAACAGCGCGTAGCTGGTGGCTGCCTGGCCGTTCAGGCTTGCCACACCGCTCAAACAGGTGATCCCCGCCAGTTGTGAAGAAAACTGCATCACCGGCACGCAGCTTTTGCGTGCCTCAGCGTACTCGCCTCTGACTTGCTGCACCAAGGCCCGGGTCACCCACGCCTGGGGATCGCGCGGGTTGGCGGCGAGAGCAAGTTTCAAGTCGGCCAGAGCGCCTTCAAAGTCGTGATCGGCCTGGCGGAGGGTGGCGCGCATTACCAGCACCGGCGCGGGGGGCTTGGGTTGCTCCCACCAGGGGGCGAGGGCCGCCTGGGCGTAGCCGTTGTAGCGCGGGTCGGCCTCGATGCGCCCGCGCTCGATGTAGCGGCGGGCCAGCTGCAAGGCTAAAGCCAGATCCTGGGGCTGGCGGGCAAGGCGGGTGCGCAGTTCGCGCAAGGCGCGCGCTTGCGGGTCGGCCGGACGCACGCGCACGCGCTCAAGCACCTCGCCGTCGCTTTTGGGGGTAAATGGAGTCGCCTCGGCGGCGGCCGACCAACCTAACAGCAGGCCCACTGCGCTGAGCCAGGGTAAAAGTTTCATGACGATGGCCAGTAAAAGAAAAAGCGGCGGCGCAGTTGTAGATCCGTAATGCGCCGCCGCCAGTCTCACGGGGTGTTGTTCGGGGAGCCGGCGATGGGGGTGCGCAGGTACGGGAACTTCGTGTCGTAGAAGCTCGCGTCGTGGAAAGCGCCGTCAGTAAAGGGAAGCGTTCCGGAAGGGGCCTGATCCGGCGGCAGCAGCACACCCATCACCGCCCGCAGCGAGATGTCCACGGCGTCGTCGCCGGGACGGCGGCCGTTGGGATAACCCGCCAGGTCACCGCCGACCACCCCCAGGGTGTTTTGCTTGTCCGCCGGGGTGGGCGGGATGCTGGTGTTGAGGCGCATCAATTCGGCGGGCGTGACGCTCTTGGGCTTATTGAGACCGTCCACGCCGGTGAGGAACACCGATACGAGGTCGTTGCGGGGGAACACGGTGGGGGCGGCGGTGCCGAAGAGCAATTCCAGAACGGCGGGAAGGGTCGGGTTGGTCACGTAGTCTGCGAACTGGACGTCGCTCTGGGGAAGACTGCTGTTGAAGCTGTTCTTGTCCTTGAGGCCAATCACCAACTCGTTGACCAGGGGGTTGGCCAGGCGCGATTGTTGGACGAAGGGACCGGTTTCAGTGGCCGGATTGAGATAGCTGCCGTTGGGTAGAAGGGTGCGGTTGGCCGGGGCGCTCGAACTGGTCCAGCCGCCAATCACCGGATCACCGCCCGCCGTGAGGCAACTGGTGGGGACTTCCAGAATCAGCGAGGTGATGTTCTTGTCGGCCAGGTCGTCCGCCTCGGCGTTCACCGGGCCGAGGGGGTTGGTGACGTTGACCAAATCGAAAACTTCACCCAGGTTGACTACAAACGGATCTTTGCGCTGGCCGACGAACATGCGGCCGTTGGTGGAGCAGCCGGGAATTTTGATGTCGTAGATGTAGCTGTTGGCGTAGGCGGCGTAGTCGGGGAAAGACTTGTTGCCGATGTTGTCGGCGGGCTTGGTGAAGCGCGCACCCCTGGTTTTGGCGTCGGTGACCTGCTGCACTTTGCCGTTGCGCCAATGTTCGACGGTGTAGGTCTCGACGACGTTGAGGTTGGCGGTGTTGCCGACGGTGGTCGGGCCGATGTTTACAAACGGAATGGAGATTTGCTTGCCGGCGATGTCGAGGGCGATGTCGTTGAGGGTGTTTTGGAAATTGAACCGAAAGCGAATGTCGATTTTGGCGTCGCCGTCGTTGTCGATATTGATGTCGTAGCGGGCCTTCGGATCGAGGGTGAAGTAGTTCGGCCCGCCGTAGGCATCCTGCAGGGGCAGATAGTTGGCAATCAGCGTGACGTAGCCCTCACGGCCTGTCTCATAACTGTTGAACATGTACCAATCGGTGCCGTCCAGCTTTGGGTGCTGGGTGATAAAAGGCGCTTCGCGGTGGCTCGATGCGAACGCCGCAGGGGCGCCCAGACCGGCCAACAGTCCGAGCGCGAGCGCGCAGTGGGTCGGATGAAACTTCATTGTGCTCCTCCATGAGCAAGCAGACAGTAGGAAACCAAGCTGTGGATCGTCCAGAAGGACTCTAGGTCGTACGCCTTCTGGGAGCATCCTCCCCCGGGGGCATCCCTCACTGCCAGCCCAGAAACTGTTCACTTTCTGCTCAAAAAGTGGGCCGCCCCACCAAATGGGACGGCCCGCCGCGCATGGCTGGTCACGGATTCTACGGAACGGCGGGTTCGGGCGGTTCCGCAGGGGTGGGGGCTGTGACCGACACGTCCGGTACGCGCACATCGATGTCGATATCGCCGAAGCGGCTGTCGTTCGTGCCCAGGGCGCGGATCGCCTCCTGGCGCATCTTGGCGTCGGGGTCGCTTTTGGCGATGCTCACCATTTTTTGGGCCGCCTGGGGGCTGTCGCTTCGCGAAAGAGAACGCAGGATGGCCCGCCGGGTCGCCTCGTCGCGGCTGCCGTCGTAAAGGCCCACCAGCGTCTGCACGCTCGCCTCGCCGCGGATGCGGCCGATGGCGCGGATCGCCTCCTGGCGCACCTCGGGGTTGGCGTCGCTTCTGGCGATATCGCCCAGCACCGAGAGCCGCTCGCTGTCGGAGAGGGCCGGTTTGCGCGCGGGCCGCAAGCTGCCGCCGCTGCGGGTACTCCCGCTGTCCGCCGTCGGCAGGGCGGCTTTGATCGCCCGCAGCGCTTCGTCTTTGGCCTGAAGGGCGAGATCTTTTTGCTGCATCGCGGCATCGACGCTCCGGTCGATGAGCGGTTGGAGGTTTTTGAGATCGTCGCGCAGCTGCCGGCCGTCGAAGATCACCTGCTTGCCGGTACCGTCATCGACGGTGAGCACCGGCAAATCCGGCGGCACGTCGGGAAGTTTCGGCGCCTGGGCCAGCACACTGCGGCGCACAGGAGCCGGGGCTTTGGGCGGCGGGGCGGCGGCGGGTGCGGCCTGGGGCCGGGTCGCCGGTACCGGTGCCACGGCCGGAATCGGTGGCTTCGGTGCTGCTGCCCGCCGCACCGGGGCGGGGGCCGCCTGGGGCTGAAGCTTGGGCGCACTCGGGGTTTCAGCCTGGGCGTCGGGCTCCCCGGCCAGGGCGATCACCGGCTGGGAGCCGAGGGCGGTGGCGGCCACAAGGATCGTGACGGTCGCCGCAAGGGACGCACCCGATAGACGCGGATTGGAAGGGCGGCGCTCGTCGAGGAGCAACGCCACCCGCTCGCGAATCTGACCGGCGATGGCGAGGGTGCCGGTGGCCGGACGCGGCGGGGCCGCCACCAGTTCAAGCAGCCGGGTGAGGCAGCGCGCGTAGGGGCGCGGCCGGCCGGTCACCGAAACCACCCAGTCGTCGCAGGCAATTTCGCGCTCGGTATCCAGCGCGCGGCCAATCCACCACACGGCCGGGTGAAAAAAGAAAATCGCTTCGAGGGTCTTCTGGACCAGGTTGGTCCAGTCGTCCCAGCGGCGCAGGTGCGCCAGTTCGTGCAGACCCACCTGGTCGAATTCGGCCTCGGTAAGCTGATGGCCCAGGGCCGTCGGGATCAAAATCACTGGGTCGAGCAGTCCCACGGCCACCGGCAAGCGCAAATCCGGGTGGCTCGCCAGGCGGACCCGGCGATCGGTCAGGCAGGCGCGCCGCCATTCGGCAAGCCGGGCCTGGTAGGCCGCATCGAAGGGACGGCTGGTGGCCTTCAGTTTCTGCAGATACCCGTAACTTGCGGCCACCCGCGCCACGCGCACCGCCGCCACCAAAAGCCATACCGCACAGAGCACCAACGGCCAAAGGCCGCCGGGCAGCGACCACTCCGGCCAGCTGATCCCAACGGGCGCCGCCGCCGGGAGGACTGCCGCCGTCTGCCGGTAAGCCGCAGGGCGCGGGGCCCGCACGATCACCTCAGGCAGGTCGTAAACCGGCGCGTTCGAAAACACTTCGACCTCCACGGGCACTTCCGGCACCGACGGGGAAGTACCGGTCGGCTGCGACCACGGCAGCCACAGCACCGCCACCAGCGTCACCCACCAGATCACATAGCGCGTGGTGGCGTTGGTGCTGCGCCTCAGGGCGCGCAACAGACACCAAACCATCGCCGCAAGCAATGCCCCCTGCCACAGGCCGTTGAGCCACCCTTCCACCACCTCGCGCGCCAGCGGCAATAGCGCATCAACGCTGTTCATGGTCCTCTCCCGGATCGTTTTGCTGGATCATCGTGCGCAAGCGCTCCAGTTCGGCGGCGTCGATGTCCTCGTGTTCGAGAATGTTGAGCATCAACAACTCCGGCGAATTGTTAAAAAACCGGCTCAGCACAAATTCCACCGCGCTGCGGCGCGCCTGGTTGCGGTCGACGAGCGGACAGTACACAAAGGCCCGGCCCTCCTCGGTGTGGCGGACGTAACCTTTTTGCTCGAGGATGCGCAGGGTGGTCAACACCGTGCTGTAGGCGAGCGACAACCGCTTGGGCAACGCCTCGACCACCTCCGCCACGGTGGCTGAGCCCCGCTGCCAGAGAATCTCCATCAGGCGCAACTCTGATTCGGTCAAAGTCGGCGATCGCTTCCTGGCCACAAGGGTGCCTCCCACTACTAATGAATTCATTGATTCCTGCCGTCAGCCTACCGGAGCCCACCGGACCCTGTCAACTAAATAATTAATAGTTGAAACAAATCGGCGGCGGCGCCCATCCCTAATAGACTGCACCGCCGCCCGCGGCGCCGGGGTAGGCGGCTTTATCGCCGATGGCCAATGCGCTATGCTACGTGCGAACAGAAGAGACGCCGCCCCCATGGATGTTCAATCGCCCGGTACCTATTCCCGCCGCCAGCGCCACGTGCCGATGGAGGCGTGTCTGACGCGGCAGGCCGCTCCCGCCGCCTGTCCGGACCACAGACAGCCCTATCGTCCGAATCTGCCCGGCAGACGGCCCGCGACCATTTGGGGATTGCGCCTGAGCGTGCTTTTGGCCACCGCGGCCGGGGGCATGGGCACCGGCGCCGGGGTGATGGCGCTGCTGTTGCCCGCCACCGAGAGCCAACCGGTAGAGCAAGCCGAGGCGTTGCCTGCGATCGAACCGATTGCGCCGCGACCGGAGGTGCTCATCCCGACTACCGACCCCGCCACGATCGTGGCTGCGGTGCTGAGCCGAGGGGGTCGCAGCGACCCGTTCGCCCCGCCCCCGGCCGTGCTGCCGGTGGCCGACGCTCCCGCCTCGGATCCGTTCGCGATACCCGCCGCGGTGCCCATGGCGCCGGCGACCGCCCGCGCGGACGCTACTACCCGCGTCCTGCCGCCGCCCGCTCTGATGCGCCGCTTGCTGCCCCCCGCGGCCCTGGCCACCCGCATCGCCGCCTTTGATCCCCGGCCGGCACTCACCGAGCTGCCGCCCGCTCCGGTGGCCCCGCCGGTCGAACCGGCGCCGCCCACAGCCCCGTCTGTTTTCGTCGAAACGCCCGCCGCCATAGGCGGACCCGCAATCGCCGCCGCTCCCGCGGCGGGTGAGCCGAATCTTGCTGCGCTGCGCGTCGAGCCGGCTGTGCCGTCCGGGTCGCTCGTAGCTGCCGCAGCCGATCCGATGACACCTCTGCAACTGATGGGCACGGCCCTTTCCGGTGAGCGGCGCATCGCCCTGATTCGTTCGGGCGATCCGGCTTCGACCCTGGCGGTTTCGGAGGGCGATACCGTAGCCGGCTGGTTTATCCAGACCATCGCTGAAGATCAGGTCGTCGTGGTGCAAAACGACCGGCAGCAGATTTTGAAAGTAGGCAACTGATGCGCCGCGGGCTTGCTGGGACGGCCGTGGCCGTCGGGCTATGGGCGCTGACGGCTGGACCCGCCACAGCCGAGACCAGCGAGTGGTCGGCTGTGGCGGACGGACGCCTGTTGCCTGAGCGGCCCGTCCCCGGCAGTACGGTGCAGGTGCTCACGAAGGTGCCCGTGAGTGTGCGCTTTGGCGAGCGCGACTACCCGAGCTTCGAAATCGACAAAGGGCGCTGGCGGGTCCTGGTGCCGCTCTCGGCCCTGCTCAAACCCGGCGAGTATCCACTGGAGGTGACCGCCGACCAAGAGACCCGCACGACGGTGCCGCTGACCATCTACCCCCGCAGCTTCGCCGTGCAGCGCTTGCGCCTGCCCAGGGACCGCGCCGCCCTGGAGGCCACCCCGACCGAAGAAGCGGCCATCGGCGCCGCTTTGCGCACGGTGAGTCCTGTGCAGCTGTGGCAGCCTTCCTTTCGCCGCCCGAGCGGCGGCCGGATCTCGAGCGGCTTTGGTCTGCGGCGCACCTACAACGGCGTCTGGGCCGCGGGCTACTACCACCGCGGTCTTGATTTTGCCGCTCCCGCCGGTGCCGGGGTGATCGCCCCGGCCGCGGGCCGCGTGGCCCTGGTGGGCACCACCCAGCGCGGTTTTCGCCTGCACGGCAACACCGTCGTGCTCGACCACGGCCAGGGGGTAACGAGCATCTACATTCACCTGTCGCGCATTCTGGTGCGGCAAGGAGAAACAGTCAAGGCGGGCCAACCGATCGCCAAAGTGGGCAGCACCGGCCGGGCGAGCGGCCCGCACCTGCACTGGGGAATCTACGCCCACGCCGTCGCGGTCGATCCGGGCGAGTGGCTGGCCGGACGCATCTGCTGCCGGGTGGCCGCCAACTTCGGCGGCAGTGCCGGGGATACCCGATAATTTGCTTATGCAAGTTTCCGTTTTCCACACACCTGAACTGGTCCCCGAGGGAACGCCCGACTGCGCCGTCGCCGTCGACGTGCTGCGCGCCACCTCCACCATCGCCACCGCCCTCGCCAACGGGGCGACGGCCGTACAGGTCTACGCCGACCTCGAAGCGCTGGGTGCCGCGGCGGCGGGCTATCCCCGCGAAGACATTCTGCGCGGCGGCGAGCGCGGCGGCAAGCAAGTCGAAGGTTTCGACTTCGGCAACTCGCCGCTCTACTGCACCAGCGAGCGGGTGGCCGGCAAGCGCATCTTCATGAGCACCACCAACGGTACCCGCACCCTGGAGCGCATCCGCCACGCACCGGTGGTGCTCACCGCCGCCCTGGTCAACGTCGGCTTTGTCGCCCGCTATATCCGCAGCCAGGCTTTTGAAACCGTCTGGGTCGTGGGCTCCGGTTGGCAGGGAAACTTTTCTCTGGAGGACACCGTGTGCGCCGGGGCACTCGTCGAGCAGTTGGGCGGGGCCGCCAACGACGAGGCGGTGGCGGCGGCGGCACTGTTTGACACCTGGGAAGGCGATTTGATCGAATTGCTCGAAAGGGCGAGCCACGGCCAGCGCCTGCTCAAGCTCGGCCTGCTCGACGATATCGTCTACTGTGCCGCCCTCGATACGGTGAGCGCCCTGCCCCGTCAGACCGCAGCGGGCGTGCTTGTCCAGGGCATGGCGTAGTGGAAATCGTCCTCAGCGTGCTCGCCTTTTTGACCACGCTGACGGGGGTAGCCGGTTTCTACGTCGATGGGGTCGTGCGCGATCTCATCCGCTCGCAACTCACGACGGCGGACCGGCTGGAGGTGCGCCTGGAGGCGATCCCCAACTTCAAGCTCGCCTGGGGGGATGTTGATCGCCTGCGGGTGGCCGGGCGGGGCCTCACGGCCAAATCGGCGGACTTGCGCATCGCCCGCCTCGATCTTGAGACCGACGGCATCTCGGTCGACCTCGATTCGCTGGGCAAAGTTCCGAAGTTGCGCCGGCCGCTGCAGGCGGCGGTCAACGTCGAATTGAGCGAGGCCGACTTTAACCGGGCGCTCAATTCGCCGGACATTCTCAAGACGCTCGCGTCGATCCGCGTCGAGTTACCCGGTTCGATCGGCGGTTCCGGCCAGCCCGAGGTGGCCACCTTCACCCAGCCGCGCATCACCCTGGTGGGCAATAACCAGGTAATCTTACAGTCGGTAGTCAAAATCGAGAATCGCACCGAAACGCTGCTGGTCTCCTTTCGCGCGGGCCTGGCCGTCGATGAAGGCGTGCGCCTGCGGTTGGTCAATCCCGTCTTCACCCTCAACGAGGTGCCCGTTCCGCCCGAACTGGCCGATGTCTTCTTAGGCGGCCTCAATCAAATCGTCGATCTCGATCAACTGGCTACCCAGGGCATCATTGCGCGCATCCTCAAATTCGAAGTCGTCCCCGGCGAGATGCACCTGGTCGGTTTTGCCCGCGTCGAGAAGATTCCTGGCGCTCCTTGAAAACGCTCCCACGCTACTATCTAAGAAGCGCTTCGACCGGCAGATGGCTTCGACCATTCAGGCAAAAGACCTCAGTCTTGATGATCTTTTTGAACAGTTCCGCTTGGAGCAGACGGAAGAGGAAGCATTTTTCCGCGAGTGGCAGGATGAACTTCCGTCCCTGAGCGAGCCGGAAAGCATATGGCTGGAGCGCGTGCGTTTGAACTATCGGGAATTGACTGCCAGCCGCTTTATCTCTGAGAATGCCGTCAAGATGGTCGTGCTTTCGCCGCTGCTGGATATGGCTGGTTTTTATCGGCATCCCTTTCGTTTGGAGACCGAGGTGGAGACCTCCCTGGCCATCGAAGCTGAAGATGAAGGGGTATTGTATAAAGGCCGCATCGACGTGCTGCTGCTTTGGAAGAAGTTGTGGGTACTGATTATCGAGTCTAAAAGTGCGCGCTTCAACGTTACCCTCGCTTTACCGCAGACGCTGTTTTATATGTTGAGCGGACCGGAGCCCGTTGCGTTTGCATTAATAAGCAACGGCGAAGATTTCTTGTTTGCAAAGCTTACAAAGCAACCGGTTCCCAGGTATGCCCTCTCACGCAAATTTACGCTGGTAAGCCCCTCCAGTCAGGAACTTGGTGAAGTGCTGCGCATCTTGAAGCGCTGCAATTATTTGTTTCGCCAACAGTGAAGTGCGCTCCAGACTGTAGCTATACCCGCCCGGCTTCGAATATTTGCTGTGCTGTCAGAGCCAGTTGCGGGAGGATATCGAACGCAATGGTCTCCTCGCCGACGAAGGCTCTCTCTTCGTATAGCCCATCCACCAAACTCAATACCGTGACCCGCTCCCGGCCAGGATCGACTATCCAGTATTCGGTAATTCCCCTGGCTGCGTACTCCGAGCGCTTGTAGCGGTAGTCCCGATCTTCGCTGGCTTTGCCGGGAGAGACGACTTCGATCGCCAGTACCGGAGACGGCATTTCTGCGGTGATCGTCGCCCGTCCGCCGCCGATGGCTGCAAACAATTCCTCACTCAACACCAGCACATCCGGTATCCGCACGCGCGGACGACTTCCGGTCACCACGATTTCCGTATCTTTGTGGCGCACAAGCCGCAGGGGAACAAACCGGAGCAGTTGAGCAAGCAAGTAGATGGAGATCACATTGTTGCTGTCGGTTTCCGGGGGCATGGCGACGAGTTCTCCATCGACCAGTTCGTAGCGGGTGTCCGTCCCGTCGTCGAAGGCGAGAAATTGCTCCAGGGTCATTTTTCCGGCGGCTGTGGTCATGGCGATTGCCCTGCACTGTTGGCGTTGGTCGAGACGCTAGCGGGCACCAGGAGCGACTGCTTGCCCCGGCGCTCGATTTTGTAGCCCACCAGGCTGGTCCTCGATGGGCAGCACAGCGCGTCCTGCTCGGCGTAGCGCGAAAAGGAGACATTCAAAAAGGCTGGGTTGGTGAGATAGATGCTCTGCGACGCACCGTCGGTCCGCGAATTCATCGGTACTGGCGAGAGGGTGCCGGCAAATTGGCCGCCCACGAACACGAACGCCTGGTACTGCATGGGCCGGCACATGCCGTCGACGCTCGCGGCAGCCGTCGAAAGCGATGTGCCCGAGAAAATTTGCAACGGACCAAACAGCTTCCAACCGGCTCCCACCACCGCCCGATCCTCCGCGCTTGCCGGTACGCGCACCTGCTCTGCGCAGCGGCCGACGGTGGGGGAGTCGCCCTCGGGCTTCGGCGCTCTGGGGACGGATCCCTCCGGCTTGTTCCAATTGGTGAGCGGTTGGTCAAGCCAGGACGCTCTTGCTGGTGCTATCTGGGCCGCTATCGCAGCCGGGAGGGCAAGCGTTGCCGCTAGTGCAAGACCGATTTGATACATTCCAATGGGGTTGTGCATGCCGGTAAACCTGGGGGGAAGACACCTGCGTTATAGGATACCGGCAGTTCTGTCGCAAGTCCTACTGTTGAGACGCTGCTTGGATTGTTCAGTTTGGCGCAATCACTCAAACTTTCATAATGCGATCGGCCATCTGCCGCAACACCGTCTGCGGCGGCACGGACTTCCCAATGGGTGGGCGGTGCTTGTTGATGGCATCGACGAGCGCACTTTCATTGAAAACCGGTACGGCGGTGCTGTAGGGAAAAGTGTTGATCTGGACATGGTCCAGGGCAAAGCTGGCACGGCTAGGGAAGACTACAGCACCGTTTACGAATACTGCATACTCCGCGAAGAAATTTTTGAGTGCCATGACCTGCTTATCACATTGCTGCAATGGGTTTTCGCCGCGGCTAGATTTAATCGGGCTGCCGGTGTGTGTTTGCCAGGAGCTATTGGTATCGCCTCGGATCGTGCCTGTGTAGTTCTTGCCTTCGATCACAAAAATTCCACGATCACAGAGCAAGATATTGTCGTACCGAATGCTGTCTTTTTTGTAGGGGATTGCCACACCAGTCAACAAAATGCCATCGACTTGCAGTTGATGCAAAAGTAATTTGCCGATTTTTATGTCATACGGATCAGGGCTGCCAATCCGATGTTCCAGTTGCGTGTTAGTAGCTGTTTTCTTTGTATCCGTAAAATTGAAAAATGAGCCAAGACCTCCCCAGAAGGCTGTAATTCCGTCGCCTTGCCATCTGTAGGTTTTGCGAAAAAGCTCGACAGGCAAGATAATCAGGCAGCCAAACAGTACCACGGCCACCAGAGCCAGATAGCCATAAGCCACCCATGCTTGGGGTAAAGGCGTTGGCTGAAATAGACGAATCACTATTGCCGCAACTGCCAGAAAAGCCGCCCCTCCCAAGTTGACCGCATACAGTTGCAAAAATAATTTATGAGGCTGTTTGAACGGACCGACGATACCGACCAGCCCGACGGCCACAACTATCGGAGCCAGCGGCACCGTCAGACCGGCAGGAAACGTGTAGGAACCCTGGAAGGCCGCCATTGCAACGGTGACAATTTTTGTATCAAGCTGCAAGAAAAATAGTCCCAGGCTGCGCAGGTAAATGACGTTAAACCATTCTTGAATCCAGTAAAAGCACCACCCATAGGCACCGAGTATGATACCTAAAAAAATGATGGACATCGAAAACCGAACGAACACAATGAGCAGTTGCCGTCCAACCTCGGAAACACTGAAACCCATTTTTCTGAGCGCTTCCATCGTGATTCCTCCAGGGGAGTGATTGTGATGTCGGTTGCTGGCTTCGTCAGTACTGCGTCGGGCGGGACGTGCCTGATTGCGGTTTGCAGGGATTAGGCAATTGCCGCCCGGGGATCGGGCGGCCTGCCCGGAAAAGCTCGGTGTCCGAGAAGTAGAACGTGGTGGTCCTGCCTGGCCGGCACTGCTTTACCGCCGAGTAGCGCACCCGGTCTATCTGCCACCGTCCCCCGGAGGAGACAAGACGCATGGAGGTCGGCACCAGCCAGCGGCCATTGGAAGATTCAAATCGGACATCGCTGCCTATGGGTGGACGGGCGCGTACCTGCAGGACGAACTGTACCTCCTTGTGCCCCGCGCCTTCGTTCTGCCGGATGCTGCCAGGATCAATCCCTAGGAAGTTGCCCCGGCTCATGACAATCTCCGGTCGGGCTGCGATCGTACTGCGTAGGCGCTGTGTCGTTAGAGACTCCCTCAGATAGCCTTCCATGGAGGCTGTGCTATAGAACTGTTGCACCGTCTCAACCGGCGACAGCGCCACGATGCCCGGCTGCGGGATGGAGGGTCTGGAAGTCTTGGGATTGGCGAGAACGCCGGTTGGCTTCGCGGTGGTCGTCTGCGAAGCGTTATTGGCTTCCAGCCAGTTCCCTGCAACGAAAACCGCCAGAAGCATGGCCGCGACGACAAGCCAGTTCAGCTGCTCGCCGCTGGGCAAAGAAAATGCAAACGATCTGGACGGCTCCTTTTTTGTCGTTCGCCACTCAGGAGGTGGCCGTCGAGGCGGTTGTGATTGTGGTTCTTTTGGGGGCGGAGGGTCAGAGGAGGGTTGCGACGCTCCGGGAGGCGGTTGCTCAATCGAGACGACAGTCTCTCGCTTGTGATTTGCATTGACCTGCGGCGGACGGACAGGTGTCGGGCCTTTGGGTGCCTGGGTATTGGGTGTTTCAGTGAGCGGCTCGACGGAAACCGGCTGGGGTGGCGCGGGCACGGGCGGAGCGAGTGCCTCCTCCAGAGCAACCGGAACGTAGAGACTCCCCTGAGGGCGCAGGACCACCAGATCTTTGGAAGTGCCGCACCAGATTTGGCCGTGCCGATCTTCCAAAAGACACGGCACTCCCGTAGCAAAGCGATCCTCGTGCAAAACCTGCCAGTGCTGCCCATCGAAGTGGCGCAAAGCTTTCTCCGTTCCGCACCAGAGCCGACCGGCTCGATCGACCAGCAGGCACTGAACCCGCTCCGACCAATCCACCGACTGCCAGGTATGACTGTCAATCGTCTGGTACAATAGCCCCTTGTCTGTGCCGCAACACAGGGTGCCTCTCGGATCGCGGGCGAGGCTGGTAATATTCTTTTCCGGAATGATTAGCTGAAAGCTTCGTCCATCGAAAGTGGCAAGCCCCTGTTCGGAACCGCACCACAGGATCGGGTCCACCTCGGCGCCTTCATACAGCAGACAGTTGATGCATAAATCAGGAAGAGTATCCGACTCTGGAAAACGCCATTTGCCGCTGCGACGCTCCGCAAGCCCACGGTTGGTGCCGCACCAAACGACATGCTCCGCTTGTGCGAAAGCCAGGCTGCGTACGTCGCGTTTTGCCAATTCAGGTACGACGTGCCATGCTCCGAAGTGCCAATAGGCAAGGCCCGCGGACGTGCCGCACCAGGGTTTATCGGACTGGTCCAGTAGAGCGAGGCATTTGGCGCTTGCCGCAGGAAACTTCTCCTCGCGGATGAATTGCTGATCTTCAAAACGGCTCAGTCCGCTATCCGTTGCACACCAGACAACAGCTCCATGTTCGAGAAAACTTCGGACACTCTTGATATTCATGTCGCGACCAGTTTCCCTTTTTTGTGGAGTTTTAACCGTTCACTAGAGCCGTCAGCAACGAATAGCGCCGGCTCAACGATGCTGCCAATGTAGTTACCACTGCCTTCAATCTCGAAGGCGGCCTCTACCGCCTCGTGCTCCACAGAAAATCCAGGATCCAAGAAAACTTCGTAGAGAGTTTCATCTTCTGAAAGACCGTAGAACACTCCCCCGTTGTTCGGATTGAGGTGCACTTTCCTGCGAACCCGATAGGTCTCCATGTCCATCGACATCGGACGCATCGAAGTCCACTGGCTGCGGATTTGCTCTTTGATCAAGGTGTTATTGCCAAGTTTCAGGACTCGATTATAGAAATTTATATGCTCTTCTATTGCAGAAGGGTTCAGGGCGGGTTCTACCTGCGCTCTGGACTGACTGTCAAACGGCGAACTTCGGGTGGGCCGATTTTGTCGAGGTGCAGCTACAACTCCTCGATAAGGATCTCTTCCAGCCGGATTGCGCAGTATTTCAACCTGCTCCTGCACCTTCTGAACCGCGCTCTCCAGTTGCTGTACTTTTTGGCCGCCGCTATTTATTTCCTGTTGCTGCATATTCAATTGGGTGACCAGCTGTAGTACTTGCTTGCGCAATGGCTGAATTTCACTACTTTTGCGATTTACTGTGCGACCTAGTGACTGAAGCTGTAACCCGATAAAAACAAGTCCAAGTAGTAAAATTGCATTGATACCGAGGGCCAGGAAAATCAACCAGGACCAATCGGTCCTAGAAGTGGCTGCTGGGGATATCTGTGCCCAAGACCACCGCTCGTAGCTCACGAACATCGCCATGGTCAGCAGACCGCCACGGACGATTATTAGGGACTTTCGCCATCTGCTCCTGTTCATCAGCGACCTCTCAACCAGTTACCGACTTCCACCTTGAGCAGTGCTTTTAACGCACTGATAAACAGTGGCTTGATCACAACACTGCTTGGATCTTGAAGCTTATATTCATTCAGTTCATCTTGCACAAGATCGCGAATCAATGGTGCCGCCTTGGCATAATCGATCCTGCAAGCCAGGCTCTCCTTGGTGGCAGCGTAGGCATTGTAAACTTCAACAAACTTGCGCAAGTGCGCAAAATCAGCCGGAGCCCTGACACCCTTGACAAGCATCTCCGGCTCCAGATGTGTACTCCAGCTTATGATTTCACCTGCTTCGTTCAGAAAATCTTCGCCGGCAAGCTCGACGATCGCTTCTTCTTCTTTTTTGAGTGCGCGCTCGGATTTCAGCAGGCCGTAGGCCACCTCTGCCTTTGGTGAGCCACTAATGCGCAAATCCAGTTTGCTGGAGCTGCCGATGCCTGAAGCTGCTTTAAGAGCATTACTGAACAATTCATTTTGCCTGGCCGACCTGTCGAACACGCGTCCCAGGCTCAACCAGTGAAATGCACGGGCTCCATTGCCGCCTATACATACGTAAGGCAACTCGTTTGCGCCCCATTTTTCTTCCTGGCGCAGGCGTTTGAGCATCAGACCTGCGTAGAAGACTAAGCCCGCCAAACCTAACGTGATGAGGTGGATGAACTGGTAAAGAGAATCACTGGGTTTGGCAGCAGCCAGCAAGTTCGGCAAACGCTTGGTCAGTTGTATGCCATCTGATCTGATGAGAGAACCCGCCTCCGCATAAAAACTTCCCTTCAGGGCTTCAGCAAGCCCTGTGACCCAACTCGCTCCGAAGGCACTCAGAACCTCAGGATTGACCTTGAGCAGATCCAGAAAAATATTCTCACCGGCAAACTTGACGGAGGATTGTTGCAACAGCGCCGTATTGCTCCAGACAGAAATATCAGAGGTGCCACCGCCAATGTCAATACAGACTGTCCTCGCTAGAGAGACTCCCTCCTTATACTGAAAGTAACGGGCAGCCGCTTCGCTTTCTGTCTGGTACCTCAAACTTAATGAAGGAATGCTGAGCATCTCGGTAATTTCCTCCCAGGTATTTCGCAGACTGGCTTGTGAAAAGCCTGAGAAGGCAGTGGGATAAGAAATGTGCCAGCGAATGGCGGCAGCGCCTTTTTCGACGGCCATGGCTGCGCATTGGGCGGCCAGCTGCTTGAGAAAACCGGAGATCAGGCTCTGGTCTTCGGACCATTTAAATCCAGAGGCAATACCGTTTTTGTTCAAGTTGAGCGTTACTATCCCTTCATTGAAGTAGCGAATATTGCCTTGCTGAAAGGGCCACGTCCCTGTGGCGCCGCTTTCGGGACGAAACAGCGTAGGAAATGGTATTTCCGGTTGAATATCCCGTAGGAAAAATGTCGTCAGCCGGTCGCGATCATCCTTCAGTGAAGGCGTAACGTGCAGCAACTGGGCCGACCATTCGAGTGGTTGAGGCTCCGCTCCGCTTGTCGGTTGGACGTAGACATGGGTGGAAGAGGTACCAAAGTCAATTCCGATGGACCACACAGCTTCATTGCATTCTCTAAACTCCAGCTCTTTTAGCAAAAGAACCCCTACTTCCTGCTCGTCTCTGACATCCGGCAGATAGGCGCGGCAGATAAAAGCTGTGGGAGGGGATGTCAGTCGGGTAATCTCCCTCCTGTCGCTCTCGCTGCGCTGAATAATTTGGGTGGGAATTTTGGGAGTATTCTCGGTCCTGCTGTAGGGCTGAGCCATAAATAAATCTTGCGGGCTGCGCAGTGCCGAGTCGCAGTAGGTGTAGTAAAGTTGCCACAACTCGGCACGGAAGTTGGGCCAAACCTCCAAAAGTGGAACGTTGGAGCGACGTTCAATGGTGTCACTTGTATAGGTATATCGCAGAAGAAGATCTCGAAGTCGGCCGTCCACTCCGGCTAGCGGCAGACGCAACTCGATGGTGATAGCACCATTTTTCTCCGGCAGAAAGCTGATTCGCCGTTGGAGATCCTCGGCGCTCAAGTAGTCCAGTAGCTCGCCGGCAATGGGCAGAATCGGCACGACGCTCCGCCCGTCGTAGGTGAGGTTGCGCTGCCCCTCCACCTCTCGAATCGCTTCGAACGGCTCCGTCGAGCTGATGAGCAACAGGCGTTTGGAAAAAAGCATCGCAGCCGTGCGCCACTCGGCATCTCGAAGTGTCTCCTGGCCGAGGCGTCGTACTTTCTCTTTGTCTTCCTTGCGCACCTGCTGCAAAGCGGCAAAGTCGAGGCTGGCCAGAGTCTCGCGGCCAAATAAGGGCACCTGGGCGGGGCGGACGCGCCAGCAATCGGCGATAGACGGATCGACGACGAGCAATTGCACGGCGGGCTCGAAGCCGTCGCTGGGAACCAATCTGGCGGCGGAGTCCTCCAATTTGACTTCGCGGGCCTTGATGGGACTGTTGAGGTAGGAGTAAATTCCGATATCAAGACCCAGGGGGCGATTGCTGGCATCGTGGGCGACAGCCGGGCCGAGATCGCCGATGTACTCCACCAGCAAACCCGTGAGCCGATTGAACCGGTCGCCCGCCTGCACGCTGTCGATGCCGGGGTGACCGTTGAGAGCGCTCATCAGGTTTTGCAGCCAGTGGGCGAGCGCAGATCTTTCTTGGCCGGTCAAAAATGCGGCCGGATTTGTCAAGCCGCCCTCGTCAGCCCAGTTCACCCGCCCGTCGAAACGCCCCCGACTGTCCGCCGCCGTGCAGACGAGCGTGGTCGGAGAGGTCATGCCGACGGGCCGATTGTTGTAGTAAAGGACATAAAGCTTGTTCCAGGGGGTGTCTTCCGACAAAACCCTGTGCGGGCAAAGTCGCGCCGCAGCCCGCAAGAATGCCGAAGCCCGCTCGGGTTGGGTCACCGGGATTTCCAGGAGTTTCGCCTCAAAAGGCAGACTGCGCACTTCCCAGAGGGCGCACAGGGCCAGCAGTCCCCGCCATTCGTCGCGCACCCGCTCGTGCAGAGGATGCTTCTTGTCGAACAGCGCTTTTTCGAACAGCAATGGCCGCGCCCAAATATCCGGAATCGAGTCGATCGAGCGCTCGCCGGCGGGCAGTTTGGGCACTTTGATGCTGACGCCGACATCGGAGAGGAGCACACCGTTATGCGGGGTCCATTGGGTCGCTGCCACTGTGGGCACTTTGTTGACGGTGCTATCTAGTTCCGGCAGCATCGGAACGGCATCTTGCTTACCATCGGTCTGCATCGATGAATCCCCCGGTTATGGGCGTTGGCGGCATTCGTTGTAGAGGGCGTGGACAAACTGGCGCAGGCCGGACTCGGTGGAACCCGACTGGGGCTTGTAGCGGTCGAGCACTTTGGACACATCGTCCGGCGTCCGGTTGGGTCCGTCCGTGTCGAGTACTTTGAAGTGGTCTGTGCTCAGCAGGTGAACTTTTATGCCTTCCTGCGGCTGCTGAATGGTCTGTAGCCAGTTCATCAGGCGCTCACGGTACGAGAAAATGCACTGGGAGTCCTCCTCGCTCTGCTGGGACTGTCCTTTGGGAAAGAAAGCTTTGTACCATTTCGTCCACTTGAGCGGGCCGCCGCGCTCGTTGAGAAACTGATTTTGAAGCTGTCCATAAAAGAACTTCGAAGAATAGGCAAGGGCGAAGCGCAATAAATTGGCGAGCGGCTCCCGCAGGGCTGCACCCTCGGGCAGACTGTCCCAGCCGATGACTTTGGTGTTCAGGCGGGCGGTCATGTAGGTTCTTGTCTGCCGCTGCGCTGCATCTTTGAAAAAATGCAGCGCAGCGGCCGCCGCGTAGATCTCCAAAAAGTGTGGAGGATTGCGCTGCTCGGTGGATCCCAGGCTGTGGAATCCCACGGACGGCTGGCTGTCATTACCGAGCAGATAGACCGAATCGAAGATAGATCGGTCGGCTTCTTTGAGTCGGTCCTGGTAGTAGCCCAGAGCCGCCTGGGAGCGCAGCAGGAATTCTCCGGCCTTCGCCTGCAACTGGGCTGGATCTTTGCCGGGGGGAAACGAAAAGTACGGCAGCAGGAGCGCGCCTCCCAGCCGAAATTGTTGGCGGCGATCTTGAAGAGCGTCCGCGAGCAGCCGGGCCAGGGTGGGCAGTCCGGCCGCCCCCGTGCCCCCGAAGACCGATCCCACCAGAAAGATGCGCGCGTCGTTGTCGTTGCGGATCTGCTCACCAAAAAAGCGCTGCCAGGGCGAAGAACCCAGCAGGTCCACCGAGTCTGCAAAGACCGCCGCGCCGATCGAGGGCCTGCCCAAAAAGCCTTTATCGAGCGAAGCGTTCATTTCCTGTTCGCTGTAGAGTACCTCCATCAGCCCCGCCGCCACCGGATGCTGCTGGCTAAGAAATTCGTACTGAAACAGATCGCGCAGGACCGGTTGCTGGGTATTGGCGAAGGGCGACCAGACCAACGGCTCGGCGGGCACCCACTGCGTCTGCAGAAAAGGGCTGCCTGCATCGGATCCCCGCAAGAGCCGACTGGCTTCGACGTATTTGCCAATCGTCTGTTGGGTTTGACCGACGCTGCCGTTGGCCTTATCCGGATCGACCAGCAGGACATGAATGGGTTGGTCCAGTGCCACAGCGGCCGTCAGGTGCACCAGTGCCTCCACGCACTTGGCCCCCGTTCCGCCGATGCCAATAATGTAGTAACTCACAGATTTGCCTGCCTCAGATTATTTGCGCAACAGTGGACCGCCGAGTGGAACGAGGGCCACCGTATCCGGCGAGCCGACGAGCGTCGGCACGTAGAAGGCGGCGATGAAGTTCAGAAAATAGGCACCGTAAGCAATGTACTGGCTTTGGGCCGCAGGCAAGTTGAAGATGGCAGGTACAGTAACTGCCGCCAAGCCCAGGAAAGCCAAAATGTACCAGAGGGCGACGATCCCGCCGCTGACCACCTTCCAGACAAATTCGCCCATCACCCACCAAAAACAGCCAAGCACGAAACAGACCCCAATCCCGATGGTGCCCAACTGGCGAAAATCCGCGAGCCAGTTCGCCAGCGTCACCCGGCCGGCGGGTCGAATCAGGATGGAGGTTTCGATAAGCGCCGGCCAGAGCAACTGCGTCAGAACAAAGGCGACGACTGCTCCGACGATGGTCCAGATTAAGCCTGCATATCTACCCATGGAAGGCTCACCTACGGATGTAAAAGGGGATGGAAAGCTCTCGCCGGGCGCCGCCCAAGGCGACCGCCTGCAGGCTGCGCAAAAATTGCTTGAGGTGCAAAGTCCGGCTGGGTTCGCCGACGCCGTCCTCGGTGTTCCAGCTGTCCCACCAGGACGGATAACGCCCCGGGGCTGGGCGCAGATTGACCTCAAAAAAATAGTCGCCCTCCTGGGCGTTGCTCAGAAGCTTGGTGTTCACGCTGATCGCCAGGCCCAGGGGCGTGCCGGTCGGCAGCGGGCTCTGCGGCTCGGTAGAACAAGCCGCCGGATCGGAGCGCACCTGCACCGCGTCGACCCAGGGCACAGTCTTGGGACTCGATTCCGGCTCTAAGACCGCGACGCGGCTTTGCCAATCGCCCTGCCCGTCCAGGCCGACAGCGTAAGGAAGCAGGCTCAGCCGCGGACACACCCGAAAAGTCGCCCTGTCCGCCTGGCCCTGCTGGCGAAACCAGAAAGTCCGCCCATCCTCAAGCAGCCCCATGCTGATAAGACCGCCGTCGTCTTGGCTATCGAGCAGCGGCGCTTCCGCGAAGAAATTCACCCCGGCTTTGAGTGGTTGGCCCGAGAAGATGACAAATTGGGCGCTTTGCTCGAGGGTGCGGTTGGCGCGCTTGAGAGCGTCGAAGTAATGGGCGACGTTGGCCTGGGTGCCTATCACCAGGGCGTACACCGGCCGGTTGGCCTTGATCGACCGATTCGCTTCGGCGGTATCGAGGTCGTAGACTCTGCCCGCAAACAAACTCTCGATCCCCACCAGGCCGACGACCCAGTTCTTGTCCAGGTAGCGCGTTTTTAATAGACGCACCAGACTGGTGACGTCGGTGCCGCGCTGGTAGAGATCGGTGACGATGACAGCCAAATAATTGGGCTTTGTCGGGATATAGCGGTCGCTGAGCACCCTTTCAATTTCGGTGTATAGTCCGACGCCGCCGTAGAAACCGGGATCTTTGCCCGCCACGATGTTCAAGCGGCGCTCGGGGAGCGCCTCGACGCGGGTGCCGAATTTGTAGGCCTGTCTTGAAGATTGGGGAAATTGCTGCAGGGCGTCTTCGAGGGCACGCAACAACTCTTGATAGCGCGTGGTCGTTCCGGAGCGGGTGACGTAACCGCGCATCGAGTCTGTCCCATCCACGAACAAGCCGACCTGGATATCCTGCGAGTACTCCTGCTGGTTGGAGCGTGCCAGACAATCGTTCCTGGCGACCAGGCCCGCTTCGCAAGGTGAGGGCGGCGGTGCGACAGAAGTGCAGGCGGCTAGCAAGGATACGGCAAGCGGCACGATCGAGAATCTCAAGCCCGGCAGCCTAGAAGGGTTGAAACAGTATACATATAGCTTCTTGTTGCTGGATAAGCGGCGTGCTTAAAGAAGGTTTTACAAATTGTAGAACAACGATCCGTTGCTAATTTCAGCACAGACCACACTCTTATTGACACATGTACAGACATACATTCATGGCGGACTTCTGCCATTCTGCTCCGGGTCGGCGGGCGGTTGGAGCGGCTGCGGTTGCCGGTCGAGCACACCGGGGCCGTAGTAGTCCATGGCGTCGATGGTCATCCGGCCGCCGGCAAACGTGACGAACGCGGCTCCAAGATAGAGCGCCCCCTGGCGAGCGGCAAGTTCGATGCGCATCATCGCGGTACCGGGCTCGCCTGCCAGCACCCGCAGGTGTCCGAGGTTGTTGGGTTGCAGCAACTTGTTCAAGTCTGCTTCCGTCCGCAACCGCTCGCGCATGCGTGGCCCAAAAAGCTCGATCAGTTGTTCGTGGCGGCGATTGGGCGAGTCAAGCTGTTCGAAGAGCCGCACGATTTCGCCGCGGGCGGCCTGTTGCTGGGACGGGTCGAGGGGGGCAAGGCGCAATAGCCGCATCGTGTTGAACAGCCGATCTTCGCTGGTGGGCAAAAAAGTATCCTGGCGGAATGGTCGCCGCTTTGGCTGGGTCATACTTTGTGGGTCGAAGCCATCGATTTGCCACTGACCGACCACGTTGATGAGGCGCAGGCGCAAGCTGGGCAATGCCTTGCCGTCCGCTCCCCGCCGCTCGATCGTGTAGTTGAATGGGGCATCCGCTATCGCCCGCCCGGATTTGAGTCGACCGAGTGCGCCCGGCGAAACAAGTGCCGAGCGCCCGGCCTCAAACTCGTTGTCGATTTCGTCTCGAAATTCGGCGCTCAGCAGCGCGGGCGCCCATTCTCCCCGGTCTAGCGGTTCGAGAAAGCGCCGGGCAACCTCGTAGCGGGGGTCTGCCGGTGCCGGTTGGAGGTTGGGTTTCTTGACGGGTTCGGCCTGCCTGGGTGGGGTGGAAGCCCGTTTGGGCAGGGAGCGGCGGCGGGGTGTCTGAGGGAGCGATTTTGGCGGGGCATCGGGCTCCATCGGAGCAGGAAGCTGGGCAGCACCGGCATTGGCCAGCAGCCAGATCAGCATGCCGCTGAGAAGACACCCTCTGGGCATCGACAGAACCTCGGAATGGGCCTGTCCTTGAGCCTATGGGCAATGATTGAAAAAAACAACGACAATTCACCCCTCCCGGAACACCAGGTCCTCGGGGGAAACGAGCAGCTTCAGCCGCTGCCCCTCGACTTCGACGACGGTGTCGAAGTGGGTAAAATGGCCCGTCGAGAGAATCGTCACCTCGTCTTCGCGCGACTCCAGATACGTCTTGAAGCCCGCCAGCGACGGGTCGCCGTCATTGAGTTCAAGGTAATCGAGCAACCGGCGAAACAACTTGGGCAGGATCACCGCGTCGTCGGTGATGGTCTCAATGCTTTCCACTTCGAAGCCGGAATTGGTGACATCGGACGGCCACAGGCCCTTGTCCGCCTCGCGCCCCCCGACGGCGGCTTCGGTCAGTACCGTGCGCAGATCCGGAAAGAGCTTGGAGTAGAAAGTTGGGTAGGCAAGGCCCACCGAGAGCAGATGGTGATTGGCACTGGTGCGCAGCAATTCCCCATCGATAAACACATCGCCGCCGTCCTCCCCGTCAAGATCCCCCGCAAAGGCAAAAGCCACACTGCGGCCGTACTTGTCGGCAAAGCGAGTGAGGATCGAGCCCCGCACCGCCTCCGGTTCGGCGGCGCTGACGACTTCGTTGCGGCCGCGGGTCACATCGCCAAAGCCCAAAAACCGCAGCAGTTCGTCAGCAGCGGCCCGACCGTATTCAAAAGGCTGGTGTTGCACGCCCACACCGCTTACCTGCGGCTGGTAGTGCGTTTCGAGCGTATCGACCGCGTCGAGCCGCAGTTGCACCCCACCGGAGCGGTTGGGTCGTACACGGGTCGGCAGTCGGCGCCAGAGATCGGGGTTGTCA
Organism: Gloeobacter violaceus PCC 7421; assembly: GCF_000011385.1. Taxonomy (NCBI): domain Bacteria; kingdom Bacillati; phylum Cyanobacteriota; class Cyanophyceae; order Gloeobacterales; family Gloeobacteraceae; genus Gloeobacter; species Gloeobacter violaceus. Next base: position 3,157,810 of record NC_005125.1, on the reverse strand, counting down.
GGATAGAACTTGATCGAATCGCCGTCGGGGGCGGCCCCAACAATCTTGTATTGGCCTTTGATCAAAGTCAGCGGCATCGAGGGAACTCCAACAGTGGCAGAGCAAGCCATTGCAGCGATTCATGCATATTAACGCTTAGGTAATCCACGGGCTCAACTGTTAATATGTTTGAACGACTTGAGAGCAAAATGGCAAATCGCGCTCCCCAAACGGAACACCTTGCCGCAAAGCGTGGAAGGTGCCCAAAGCTGGCTCATGTCACAAAGTTGGAATTTGGGGACACTCCAGCTCTAAAGAGGAGTCACTATCTAATTTAAAGCCCGGGCTTTTCTCCCACGAACTTATCAATTCACAACACCCAAGAACCTTACTTGAGCTCGGCGGGGTCAAATTCGGTGACTCGTCCTAGTCGGGCAGCCAGAAATACATCGTAAGCCACGCAGTAGGTGATTGTGACGTCGTTGGCCTTGTTATAGAGACGGACAACTGTACCAGCTCCTCCTGGCTGGAGTGCAATGGGTTCTAGATCTCCGAAAAATAGACGGCGAATCGTATCACCGCCGCCCAATTCATCCCTTAACTTCTGCAACAGCGTTGCATGAAGGCGACTTTGCCCGGTTCCGCTTGCATCCTTCGGACTTTGAAGCGTGAGGATTTTACAAGTTCGGAGGAGGATTGATGCTCCCTAAGGTGGTCTGCTCTCAAAAAACGGGTCCAATCGCTGGGGGCCACCAAGCTCGGTCGCCGCCTGTGTACACTCACAGCAAAACCCGCGTTGAATTTTCGCCATGCCCGACACCCCCCTCGACGAAGAACGCGAACACCGGATCACCATGCAGATTGTGGTCGATGCCTACGGCCCTGAAGAGCAGGCCATGGGCTGGTACTGCTACCTGGAAAACACTTTGCAGTTCCCTTTTTCCGCCTGGTACGTCGATCGGCGACCCAGGACTGGGGGCGACACCAAACGGGAAGTCCAAGTGATCGGCCTCGCCGACTCGGAGAAGTGCGAAGCAGAAATCTACGTGCTGATCGATTGGGAGGGGGACGAACTGCCTGTTCCCCTGCGCTCGCTCGAACCCTTCACGCCGGATGAGAAGACCAGAGAAGCGGTGGAGGACTGGCACTACTGGATGAACCGAGGATACGGCTTCGCAGAACAGGGTGATGAGGATTATTGACTGGGCAGCATCCGACAGAAGCTGCAGATAACCTGGCCCACGCTCAGCAACTGATCCGGGGCTGCTCCCGATTGCGGTGCGTGGGTTAGACTGCCGATACCAGGCAAAGCGACCATGGAAGCACAAGCGCCCGTCTATCAATTTCTGGTGACCCTCCTGGACACAGAGCCTCCAGTCTGGCGCCGCCTACAGGTACCCTCCGCGCTCACCCTCGGCGGTCTGCACACCGTTCTGCAGGTGGTCATGGGCTGGCACAACAGCCATCTGCATGCGTTTCGGATCGGTACAACGCTTTATATGGACCCCGCCTTCGGCAACGACCCGCCCGCCGAGAACGAGTGCATCGTTTCGCTGCACGCCGTGGTCACCGGCGACGCATTTTCGATGATCTACGAGTACGACTTCGGCGACAGCTGGCAGCACGAACTTGTCCTGGAGGCCCGCCTGTCCGCCCAGGCGAAGGTCCACTACCCCCGGTGCACCGCGGGAAGAGGGGCCTGTCCCCCGGAAGATTGCGGCGGCCCTCCCGGATACGAGCAGCTACTCGAAACGCTGAGCGATCTCGAAGATCCCGACCATCAGGAACTGCGAAGCTGGGCCGGCAACTTCTTCGCACCCGAACTGCCGAACTTCAAGCTCATCAACAAGCAACTGCAGACGCTCTTTGCGCCCATGCCCGCCCGCCGCTCCCCAAAGCCGGGCTTCTCCCGCAACAGGAAAACCACCTGATCCACTTTTCCCACGTAGGTGCGCTACCGAAATAGAGCTCCAGTTGCCGCCTGATATCCTGGGACTATATCTTTACTTGCCCAATGCGCGGATGTAGCAGACCGTCATGATTGCCACTCCATCCACGGATTCTACCCAACGGGTCGTCCTCCACGACATTTCTTGGAACACCTTTGAGCAGATGCTGGCGGAGATGGGGGATCATCGCTCCGCGCGGTTGGCTTACTTTGATGGAACGCTTGAGATTATGAGCCCCTCGCCCAGGCACGAACGGATCAACCGGTTGCTCGAAAGGTTCGTACTGGCGCTGACCCAGGAACTTGCACTCGAGGTTTACGCCCTCGGTTCCACCACCTGGAAAATCAAGCCCCTGGCCGGTGTGGAACCGAACTCGTGCTATTACATTCAGCATGAATCGGCTATCCGTGCCCTCGCTCAGCAGAACCGGGAAATCGATCTCACCTGCGACCCCCCTCCGGACTTGATTATTGAGGTAGACATCGCCAGCAGTTCCAGGCCCAAGTTCGCGATTTATACCGCTTTGAAGGTGCCGGAAATCTGGCTGTACCGCGACGAGAAACTTGAAATTTACCACTTCGACGGCACTGCCTATCGGCAGCACCAGCAAAGCCTCGCCTTGCCCGGCCTGCGGATTGCCGACGATTTTGCGCGTTTTGTGCAACTGGCCCAGGCGCTAGGGCAAAATGCGGCGGAGCGGGAACTCAGAACGTGGGTGCGCGATCAAGTCCAACGGCGTCCGGGCGGTGGGCCGCTATAGTGAGAATGCATTTTTGATCGAAGGACTCACCGTGCAGGTCCGTTCGAGAGCCGTTTTTTCAACGATCCGTACCGAGGGGTCGCTTCTGCCTGCGGATCTGCTCGAACGGGTGGCCAAGGCGGACAAGGAACTGGGCGGTCTGCGGCCGGTCGAAGATTATTATCTGGCGCCGGGCGAGAAGCTGGGCGAAGCGGCGAGCCGGTCCTGGCAGAGGTTGCTGGGGTTCTGGAGTGCGTTCAAGGCCAAAAAGGACGCCCTCCTGGGCAACGAGCCTGCGACGACGCTGACCCGCGAGCGGTGGTTGTTGCCGCTATTCGGCGAATTGGGTTACGGGCGGCTTGTCGGAGCGGCCAAAGCCGTGGAGGTGGGCGAGAAAAGCTACGCGATCTCGCACTTTTGGCAGCAGACGCCGATGCATCTGGTCGGTTGCGGGGTGGGGCTCGACACGCGCACTGCGGGGGTGGCGGGAGCGGCGAAGATGAGCCCCCACAGTCTGGTGCAGGAGTTGCTCAACCGCTCGAACATGTATCTTTGGGGTTTTGTCTCGAATGGTTTGAAGCTACGCATCCTGCGCAACAATGTCAGCCTGACGCGCCAGGCTTTTGTCGAATTCGATCTCGAATCGATGATGGAAGGCGGGGTTTACCCGGACTTCGCCCTGCTGTGGTTGCTGTGTCACCAGTCGCGGGTGGAGGCTGAGAAGCCCGAGGAGTGTCGGCTCGAAAAGTGGTCTCGGGAAGCCAGGCAGCGGGGAACGCGCGCCCTCGATCAGTTGCGCAAAGGCGTGGAGGAGGCGATTGCCTGTCTGGGTCGGGTTGTTGGCCTGGAAATTCTGGATGCGTTAAAGAAAGTAGAGAATCCTTTTGCCATGGAATATATCGTGGAGAAGAAAAAGTGATGCGTCAAACTGAACATGTCTACATCGTCACGGATGAGAATATCTTGAGCGGTGAGCCAATTATCAAGGGAACTCGTACACCTGTGCGCGCAATCGTCGAAATCTGGCGCCAAGGCGTCTCGGCTGAAACTATTCCAAGCCGACTACCTCATCTGACATTGGCTCAAGTATTCGATGCGTTAAGCTACTACAGTGATCATCAGGACCAGATCAACTCTTACATAAAGAGTAATCATTTTCCAGAGCGCGTGCTGGAGCCCGTGTCGATCGACACATATGACAAACACACGACGACTTACGAACACATCGTTCTTGATAGAAATGGTCGTGCCATCATCGAGGGCACCCGGATCAAAGTGAAGCACCTGGCCGCTGATCATACCGCCTGGGCTTACGGACCCGAGGCCCTGTTGCATGCCTATCCCCATCTCACTCTTGGTCAAATCCTCTCGGCCCTGGCTTACTATTACGACCACAAAGAGGTAATAGACGCAGAGATTGGCCGCGATGCGGAGTATGCCGATCGCCTGCGCAGCGAACAGCAAGAGGATCCTGTCACCCAAAAGCTACGCAAACTCAAGGAAGCCCTGGCCGCCGAGGGTGATTTCTGAGCCTTGCTTACTACTTCGATGAAAATGCCCCCGGACCAGTGGCGCGGGAACTCCGTCGCCGGGGCGTGGATGTGCTCACAGTGGTCGAGGACGGTAGGGGTGGAACCTCGGACTCTGCCGTGCTCGATCGCGCTATCCAACTGGGACGGGTACTTTTCACCCAGGACGATGATTTGCTCGTCGAGGCGCAACGGCGGCAGGAAGCGGCAACTTCCTTTCCCGGTATAATCTACGCGCATCCGATGCGGGCGAGTATTGCCGAGTGCGTGAACGATCTGGAGATTGTTGCCAAGGCCATGGAGCCGCTGGAAATGGCCGACCGCGTTTGGTTTCTGCCCCTCTGAGCCAGATGGAGTCCGGCAGACGGCTTCCAGGGCAGCCGGTTCATCGTTTATCCTGGACAGGGGAACATAGGATGCTTTTCGGAGGAAGGGGCGACCGTGACCGATGCATCGTTCTTCGACGAGTCCACTGAGCAATCGCAGGTCAAGTCGGCGATCGTCTCGAAGTATTTTTGGGCCTGGGCACAGGTGATGATGAGCGCAGCGCGGAGGTATCCGCAGCGATCCAGCGGCAGGATTGCCTATATCGATCTGTTCTGCGGCCCCGGTGAATACGCAGATGGAGCCCCATCGACACCGCTGAAGGTTTTGGGGCAGGCCGTCGCCGACCCCAGGCTGCGGCAGATGCTGGTCACGATTTTCAACGACAAAGACGGCGATGCCTGCGAAACCTTGCAGCAAGCGATTCAGGATCTTCCCGGCATCAAAATCCTGCGCTATGCCCCGGAAATCTGGAACGAGGAAGTGGGCGAAACTATCGCCCGCCGCTTCAAGCAGATCAGCTTTGTGCCGACGCTATTCTTCGTCGATCCGTGGGGGTACAAGGGGCTGTCCCTGGAGCTGATCAACTCCGTCCTCAAAGACTGGGGCTGCGACTGCATCTTCTTTTTCAACTACAACCGGGTCTCGATGGGACTTGCTAACCCCGCCGTCAAGGCCCACATGGACGCCCTGTTTGGCCCGCCCAGAGCGCAAACTCTGCGCGAGCAGGTGGCGGCCCTGCCCCCGCAGGAGCGGGAACTCGCGGTGGTCGAGGCGCTCTGTCAGGCGCTCAAAGCCGGCGGCAGGTACGTGCTGCCCTTTCGCTTCAAAAACGCCTCCGGTGGCCGCACCAGCCACTACATTGTGTTTGTCTCCAAAGCCGAGCGCGGCTACATCCTGATGAAAGACATAATGGCCGGTGAGAGTAGCCATTCGCATCAGGGGGTTCCGACGTTCGAATATGCCCCCGCTCCACCGCAACGGAAACTTCTTTTTGAGATGTCTCGCCCTCTGGATACCCTGGCGGACGAACTGCTGCAACGCTACGCAGGCCAAAGCCTTAGCGTGGAGCAGGTCTTCCTGCGCCACCACGTCGATACACCCTACGTGATCAAAAACTACAAAGCCGCACTGCTTGAACTGGAGCGCCAGGGCAAGATCCAAGTGCGCGCGACCACTGGAACCCGTAGAAAAGGAACGATGGCCAACCATCTCTTCATTGTTTTTCCCGAGCCGCCGGTGACGCACGACGCTTAAAGTTGGCAGAGTGGTTCTGCAGCCAGGCCAAATGCTCCTCCCAAGCCGGCGGCATCTCGTCCCATACGCGGCCGTCCAGCATCCGCCCACCGGCTTTAGCCGTGTGGCCTCCCCACTGCTTGAAGAAAAAAGCCGCGCCCGCGTCGTGGGTTTGCTGCTGAATATCACGCACCCACTGCGGCTCGATGGGTCTGTGCTTTGGACCAGATTCTCCACCGACGATCACCCAGTCGATGCCTTCGAGGTCCATCCGCAATGCACCCAAAAGCGGCTCGCATGAAAGAAAGCGGACCCTGGCCGGTACCTGCTTCAGATGCTCAATTCGATGGACGTAGTTTTGATCTTCAACGGACACCCCCATCCACAGATTCTCAGGCCACGGCAACCGCGGCGCCAACTGAGTGAGCCGTTCATGGCGCTTGGTGAGCACCTGATAGACGTGCTGCGGCGTTTCGGCAATGACCTGAAAGATCTGCTCTAAATACTCCAGAGGCATCTGTTCGTGAAACAAATCGCTCATCGAATTGACAAAGACGCGACCGGGGATGCGCCACTGTTTGGGCTCCAGAAGCCTTTGCGGATGCAGGGTAAATTGAAAGCCATGGGCGAAATGGTTCTTAAATCGCCTGGTGAGCGCCTCGGCGTAGCAATAGCGACAACCTGGACTGACCTTGGTGCAACCGGTGGTCGGATTCCAGGTTCTGTCGGTCCATTCGATGGCCGTGTGTGTGGTGGTCATGGCTTTCAGTGTAATCTGCTACCACAATTTTGGTGAATTTTTGTCCATGTGCAGTTAGAGGGGCCTGCGGGCGCCGCCCTCGAAATCATCTTCAATCGCCAAACATTTGCGCCGTCCTGTAGCCCAGTTTCGCGGCAAACGGCCAACCGGACGGATGGCTACCGAAGGGACGCTGTGGAGAATGGGCGAGCGTCGAGCAGGACCAAGCTGCTTTCGACGCCTTCAAGCCGACCTGATGCAGGTACTCTGGACGATCGAAGCGGTCGAGCGGCTGGCCTTGATTCGGGAGGAGGCTAGCCGGGTCTCCTCCAAGTGGCCGCAATTTGTGACTTGGGCGTATCGCAACTGTGATCGCCGAGATGGCACGCTTTCCGCTGTCCGGACGTGCCGGTCGCCTGCGGGGGACGCGCGAGTGGGTGGTGGCCCGCACTCTCGATGTCATCGTCTACCGACCGGCGCGCGAGTCGGTGGTGATTGTCGGCATAGTCCACGGCAGGCAGGACTGGCCTGGTGTTCTTCCGTCCGATACGCGTTATTTAGAAAAGGCGTAGTTTAACTTCTTGAAACAAGAAGTTAAACTTCTCGTTAGAACCTCTAAAGCACCGTTGTGTCAGTTACCCATGAGATTTTAGAGCGAGCCCTTGCAACCCTGGGGGAGGTGTTGGCTGAACGCGGTGTCTTTTGCGAAGTTGTCGTTATCGGTGGTGGTGGGCTGGTCCTGCTGAATTTGCTTGAGCGTGCCACCCGGGACATCGATGTGGTGGCCCTGGTCGAAGGGAATCGCTACCAGAGCGCTCAGCCGCTGCCGAGGGTCTTAAGGGAAGCGGCTGCAGAGGTGGCGCTGTTATTGGGGCTGGCGGACGACTGGCTGAACGGTGCACCGACCGATTTACTGCGCGCAGGATTGCCCGAAGGATTTCGCGAGCGGGCTGTGGTCCGCACCTACAAAGCTTTGACCGTGCAGATAGCCAGCCGATACGACCAGGTGCACTTCAAGCTGTATGCAGCGGTGGATCAAGGACCCAAGAGCAAACATTATGCAGACTTGAAGCGGCTCAAGCCGAGCGCTGCAGAACTGATCGCGGCGGCCCGCTGGTGTCTCACCCACGCCGACGGCATCGAGCAGGATTTGCAGGCGGCCTTAAACAGTCTCGGGGTGGCCGATGTCGAACTTTAAAGAACGGCTGCTGGAACACACCTTGACCCTCTTGTGGAGCTTGTGGACGGAACTGGGAGTGGTGGGCCTGCAGCGACACCATGAACGTTGCCTGGTAGATCCTGAAGCGTTGCTGGCGGCGAGCTGGTGGCTGGGCGAGGAAGATCCCAGATTACTGGAGGAAATGTCCGACTGGTGCGCGCAGTACGCTCACTTGCTGGCGCTGCAGCGGATCCGCAGCCTGGAGAAACATCTGACGATTCCGGAGGTGACCGCTGCAGTTGAGCCACTATTTGGAAAATCTCAGAAGGGTAACCCCCACGCCTCAAGCGGCAGGAGCAGGTCTCAGCTTCCGCCGTTGAACCGGTCGTCGCTGCTGCTATTGCGCCTTGCTGCGATCTTCGGGGTTGGCAGCCGCTCGGCCACCCTGGCGGCACTGCTTGCAGACACCGGTAGCGGGCTGGGTGCCACAGAGATTGCCGCAGCCGTCGGTTACACGAAGCGCAACATTGCGAACACCCTCGAAGCGCTTCATTTGGGAGGTATGCTTCACAAGATCGCCCAGAAAAATCGGTGGCTGTTTCGGCTCACTCAACGCAAGCAACTGGTTGAGTGGCTCGGGCCGCTTCCGGAGAACTGGACCGGTTGGCCGTTTGTACTGAGCTTTTTTGTACTGTGGGCCAACTATGCCAAAGAAAGCGAAGGGGCTCCGCTGCTGAGGCGCGCGCTCAAGGCGGCGAGGATTGTCCACGGCATCCGGGCGCAGATGGGGGCTGCCGCCTGCGAACCGCCCCCGCTGGAAGGGGTACCCGAGCAGGATGTCGAACGTATCGAGCGCTGGGTACTGGAGGTTGCTGAGGAGGTGGCGAAGGGGGGATCCGTCTTGCTGAAGCGTTCGAGCCTGGCGGCTCCCCTTGTAGTCAACCTGGCGACCCGCAAGGGGTAGTGCCCATTAGACCTTCTCCATGGCCTCCGGCCGTCGGGCAAGTTTGGCCATCTCCTGTTCGAGGTCGATCCCCAGACCCTGGGCGACCCGCCGGCCGTAGTCCGCGTCCGCCCGGAACAGGTGGCAGATCTGGCGCAGTTGGGTCTCGCGGCGCGCAGCGGCCATGTGGCCGACGATGTTCAAGACCAGTTGCGACTTCTGGTCTTCGCTCATCAACCCACGCTCAAAGAATGCTGGTCATTGGCAACGGGGCTGCCGTTGCTGGTCGTCAGAAGCGGTTCGTCCGGCATAGCTTGCTCCTAAATCCAAGTACTCGATGTAGGGGCTTGCTGCCGTAACCTGGCGTTTGGGTAGACCCAAACGCGTTCAAGGTGACAGATAGCCGAATCGCGCGCTCCACCAAATCTGTCTTAAGGTAAAGATGGCTCCATCGTGATCGGGTTGCTGCCGCGCCTCCCGGTTCGAACAGCGCAACAGCACAGTGGGCCGTCCGTCTTCGTCGAAAGACAATCCCGCTTCGAGGGCTGCCGAACACACTGGACACGCCCATACAGCTGAGTGGGTCGACACAGATTCAGAGTCTAAAATCGGTTGTTCATCTGTGCCGATCTCCTTGGGGAGAGGGTCTGTTTTCGCCTCGGCGAGCACAGAATCTACAGACTCTGTAGGCGGCACAATTGTCGATTCTTCGCGCGAGCGCTGCCCCTGGGTAAGGAGACCGGGAAGGGCATTGCCTTCATGCTCGCGGAGATATCGGCTCAGCAAATGTGATGGCAGAGCCGATGCACCAGAAGCTTTCTCAAGCTGTGATCGAAAGATTCGCATGTCGCCAAAAACAATGAAGCTTTCTTTTGCCCGCGAGACGGCCACGTTCAGCATGTTCGGTTTGGCGTCAAAAAAGAAACTGCCCTTATGAAGCGCATCGTAGACCGACGAAAATATGACGATAGGCCGTTCTGCTCCCTGCAGAGCATGGACGGTTCCAACCGTTAAGTTGAGTATGCCGACGTTTCTCAGTGCGGTGCGAATCAAGCGCGCTTGCACTTTAAAAGGGGTGACAATTCCGACAATTTTTTCAATCGGCTGATTGTAATGGGCCTTCAGAGCCGACCGTTCCCGGACAAGCCAGGCGACAATGGCCTGCGCTTCGATCTCGTTTTGCCAACTGCCCGCGACTCGCTGTGCCTTGCCGTGGATGTCGCAATAAGCCATGGGCGTCAGATGGTGCTCACCCGAGAGCACAGGCATTTTGGTGGGCTCCTTCGTCTTTGGCTCCAGGCGCCCTCTGTAGCATAGTTCGTTGCAGTAGTTGATAATTTGTCGGACGCAGCGGCGGTGTTCGCTCAAAAACATTCCCCGTTGCTCCGGATATTTCTGGTACTTGCTTAGGCATTGGGCGATGCGCATGACAGAGCCCGCCGAAGCGCTGCGCCCGGTTATGTCGAAGTCGGGTTTTTGGGTTTGCTCCGATAACAAACGATGTTTGAGAAGATTCCCGCAATCGATGGCTTCAGGAATCGACCAGACCGGCTCGATTTGTTGTTCATCACCGACCACAAGAGCCTGCCTGGCCAGGGCGAAGGAAGCCCCCGCCACCTCCGGGCTCGCCTGTCCGGCTTCGTCGACAACCAGCAAGTCCAGAAATTCCAACAGCGGGGCGTTGTCCTGTCCAGCTTCGTAGACGCTGAAAAAGCGCGGCAGCATGTAGAACGTGGAGACAAAACAGGGAGTAAGCTTGGCGTAGCGCCGCCATCGGCGCTCCTCCTCTTTGTGTCTTGCGACTCTCGGACCTGTCAGCGCTTTTTGTAATAGTTTCTGCGTTTCAAGAAGCCAGCGCCCCTCCCAGTAATGGGTGGTGAGCAAAAAGGCCAGGTATCTTGCAGTGTCGAGCAGTTCATAGGTCGCTTCAGTAGCTTTCCGGCCATCCTCCGCCGATTGAATTTGCCGCATTGTGTCGACGACGAGCTTTTCGAACGGCTCTGGCAGGGCACTGCCCTGCCAGAGGGTACCCCGCATATGCTCAACCAAATCGATGATTTGGCGGTACCGGCCGTTGCAATCGAGCAGCTCTGATAAAAGCCGGTGGATGCACTCGACGAGTTGCTTTAACTCTCGATGCAGATGCTCAACGGCAACCTGAACCGAATCTATCGCCTGCCCGTATTGCCGTCGAGAATAATCGAGAAAATGCGGAATAGCTTGGCGAACATAATCCTCGTTTTCCAATGTTGCAAAGAAATTATTACTGCCTTTGATGCACTGGAAAGCTTTGGTCTCTTCGTCCGGCTTGGCTGCGGATACCAGGTACAGACCGTAGCTCAGCAACTCGGGCAGCCATCGACGGGCGAGTTCACCACCCATTGGCTCCTGGTTCCCAAAACTGGCGATGACGTTGGTGACTGCCTGGTTGTTAGTCGAGGCCGCTACGATCACGGGTGGTTCGCTGGCTGCGACTGCGCACTCCACCCACAAGCTGGCGACAAGACTTTGCACGAGGGTGGTTTTGCCGGTTCCGGGGGGACCATTGATAGCCAGTACCTCCCCGACTCCGCAGTTGAAAAAGTGGTGCAGTGCTTCGCGCTGCGAAGGCGACAGCGGGTAAGTGCCGCTCATCTGCCCTAAGTGACGTAGGGCTTGCCGACGCTGTTGATCCCGGTCGAGTAACGGGCAAAGGGTGCTCAAATGAGCGCCCGTGAAGTGGTACGCCAAAGGCGGCACAGTGTTCGCGAGCATGTACTCGTAGAGCTTGCGGACGTGTTTGGTGATCCCTGGAATTTGCGAGCCTTTAAAGACATACGCCTCAGGCGCAATGCGGAAGCCTTGCATCTCAAGATTGTCGTACCCCGCTCCTGCCACGTGTTGCAGCATCGTATGGCAGTATTCCCAGTATTTCGACCAATTATCAGTGGGCAGAGCTGCTCGGGAGACATAATCGTTGAATGCTTCGATGGTGCCGATCGTCAGGTATGCCTCGTTCGGTTCGAGCAACCGGCGCGCGATCCAGGGGGTCTGGGAGCCTACAGACAATTGTCCGCAGCGCGACACAACCGCCGGCATCCAGACGGGGGCCACAGAAGCGCCGGAACGCTCGTCAATCAGGCGGATGGGGCACAATTGCACCTCGACAAATTCGGTCTCCTGCTGCGCGACGGTCGGGCCGACTGCCTGCTCACGGGCAGCCTGGGGGCTGAGCGGATCAGGCCGAACGCCTACAGCCCGTGGGTGCGTTTCACCTGCAGTCTGTAAATCTTGGTCGTCCTTTTCAAACAACCACTCGACGATTTGTGCATTGAGGGCTCCTGTCGCCAGTTGCGCACGGGTCACGGCGCGATGGATCGTTTCTTCTTTGAAAACCTGGCCATCAAGCCCCAAGCGCTCTGCATCAAGTAAGCTGGTGTGCCAGTAGCTGATCACATCCAGGCAAGCGTGCTCGATGGAAGTAGCGGGTTGCGTTGACACAGTGTTGGTTGAAGATAAACGGCAGCTTCGAGGATAGCTCACGCTCTATTGTGTCTATACCCAGTGCAACAACTGTGTCGACACGGTGTAGACGCCAAAATCGGCCCAGTAAAATACAGGGGTGAGCCGACCAGCCCAAACCAAAGCCCATGAGTGACACGACACTTCCCGAATTTGTGAATTACTCGCTGCCGGTGGACCGGTTACTGCAACTGGGCGATGCCAACGGCACAGCTATCGATTGGCCCGACTACCTGGCGATGGGGCTGACGGCCGAACACATCCCGCAACTGATGCAGTTGGCGACGAACGTACCTTTGCATACTTCTGAAGAGGAAGTGCCGCAAGTTTGGGGACCGGTCCACGCCTGGCGCACCCTGGGCCAACTGGGTGCCGAGGCGGCCGTCGAGCCGCTGCTCGATCTGATGGGCCAGTTGCCGGAGGACGACTGGGTGTGCATCGAAATTCCGCGGGTTCTGCAGATGATCGGGATGGCGGCGCTGCCGGCCACCCTGGCGATGGTGAGTAATCGCGATCTCTCGACGGACATGCGCGGCAGTCCCCTCTCCGCCCTGACGCTGATTGCCCGCAAATACCCTGAAGCGCGCGAGACCGTCGTGGCGGAACTGACCAGCCAACTGGAGACGGCGGCGACCAACGACGCGGAGTGGAACGCCTTTTTGATTGGCAGTCTTATCGAGTTGGACGGCCTCGAAGCCCTGGCGGCGATCGAGAGCGCCTTTGCCACCGGCAATGTCGATGAAATATTTATCGGCGACTGGGACGATGTACAGGTGGCCTTTGGCCTCAAATCGCCCAGTCGGCTGCCCGGAGGGTGGTTGCCGCCTGCCTTCGGCTTCAGTGGGCGGGCAGGCGACAGCCACAAAGCGCGTAAGCGCGGTACCGACCAGCGGCGCAAGATGGCCAAGCGCTCGCGCAAACAGAACCGCAAGCGCCGCTGAAGTCGGCATGCACGGCCTTTTCAACCGGTGCCGACCAAGCCCGAGGCATCGCGGCTCATGCACCCCGAATTTCGAATTTGAAGCTGGTGTCCGTGGGGCGGCCGGCGACGGTGGCTTCCCAGCCGATGGCCGTAAGAAAGGCTTCCGCCGCGTCGGTCTCGACGACATCGACGCCCCATTCGCCCGGCCTGAGGCTGTAGGGGGCGTTGCCCAGGGCTGGGGTGGTCTTCAGACCCCCCAGTATCAAGGTGTCCGGTAGGCGGCCTTCGCCTTTGCGCTCGCCTGCGCGGTTTTTGGCGAGGGTGCGCCCGCACAGTTCGCCCACCTGGCGGGGGGTAAAAGCAATCGGAAAATAAATTTCCACCAACCAGTGGGGGCTATCCTCCAGGCACCGGCACTGCAAATCCGGGTAAGCGGCGAGCCCTTCGGTGAATATCTGGGCAAATTGCGCCGGGCTGAGCGCTTCCACCGCCGCAGTGGACGTGTCGAAGTTGTGGGACAGCAGCATCCGGGCTCTGAGGGGCTCCGTCATCGCAATACCTCCTGTTGTTCACCGTGAACATTCACCCTTCAGAATGCCACGAAGTCCCAGCAAAAAACCCCCCCAAAAATCGGCACCCTGAGGAGAGAATGCTGCCGTGGGAGGGCTCTTTCAGGCTAAGGGCAAAATTTTGCCGCGGGGCGACTTTTAAAGCTTCTCAATAGAAATTGAGATCACTCCTCATCGTCGGCGGCGGTGTCGTCGTCGTCGTAGAGTTGCTCGTCGTCGTCGACGAGATCGTCGAAATCTTCGTCCTCGGCGAGGGCCTCTTCATCGACCACATTGCGCGATTGCAGCTTGCCGCTGCGCCGCAGCCAGTCGAGGATGCTCTCGCGCTGGGTGGAGGGAAGGACAGCGGCCTTCTGGTGGCGGGGTTCTTCGCGTAACTGAGGGTGACGCATGGGACGGTCCGGCAATTGGGCTTTTTGATGTTAGCGCATCGGACTTAAAGTCCCAACCGCTCCAGCACCGGCCGGGTCGAAACGATGTGCCGCCCGAGGCCGAGCTGCTCGGGGGAGAGGCCCAGGGCAAGACCCACCAGCTGCGGCAGATGCAGCACGGGCAAACCCAGCTTGCGGCCCACCTGGCGTTCGACTTCGGGTTGGCGGGCGTCCAGGTTGAGGTGGCAGAGCGGACAGGGGGTGACCAGGCAGTCGGCCCCGCAGTCGATGGCATCCTGCAGGCGAACGGCCGCCATCGAAAAAGACGTTGGCGTGTCGTAACTCGACAGCGGAAAGCCGCAGCACTTGGTGCGGCCCTCGAAGTAGACGGGGGTAGCCCCCAGCGCTTCGAAGATCTTCTCCAGCGACTGGGGATTGAAGGCGTCGTCTACGCGCCGATGCGCCTGGGCACGCAGTAGATAGCAGCCGTAGAAGCTGCCGCAGCGCAGACCCGTGAGCGGACGGCGCACCCGGGCACGCAAGTTGTCGAGCCCCACGTCCTCCAGCAAGATCCACAGCAGGTGGCGCACGTCCACCGAGCCGTCGTAGTGGTGGCCGCCCCGGGCCAGCAGGGCGTTGATCTCGTCGCGGTAGGCGGAGCCGCGCTCGGCGCGCAGCTTGTCGTTCACCGCCCCCAGCACCCCCTGGCAGGTGCTGCACTGGGTGAGCATGGTCAGCCCCTGCTCCTCGGCCAGAGCGATGTTGCGGGCGTTGACCGCGTCTTGCAATCGCTGCGAATCTTCTTTGAGTGTGCCCGCGCCGCAGCAGGAGGCACTTTTGAGTTCCACCAGCTCGATGCCCAGGGCTTCGGTGATCAAGGCGGTGGAAGTGTACAGTTCCCGACAGGCGCCGCGGGCGACACAGCCGGGATAGTAGGCATATTTGAGGGGAGTGGCGATCATGATTGGGCGTCTTCTTTCTGGATTTCCTCGATCAAGTCGCGCACTTGCGCACAATTCTCGATGGGCCGGTGGCGCAGGGGCATCTTGCCCTTGGCGGCCATGCGCACGCCGAGGGGCACCAGGTTCCACAGCCCCTTAAAGTCGCGACCGACCACCTGCAGGGCGAAGCTGGCTTCGTCCAGCCAGCCGGATTCTTTGATCTGGCGTACCATCACCCGGCGGTGGCGCATGGCGGTGTTGGGCTGAGCCGCCTTGTCGGTGAGCAGTTCGTGGCGGATCTTCTGGATTTGATCGAGGGGCTGGACGCCCATCGGGCAGACCTCGTTGCAGTAGAAGCAGCGGGTGCAGCCCCAGGCAAATTCCGGTTGGTTGTACAGCGCGTGGCGCTGGGCGGTCCGGTCGTCGCGGTTGTCGGCCATCACCCGCTGGGCCTTGGCCAAGGCGTGGGGACCAACAAAATTGGGGTTGACCTCGCGGGAGTTGCACTCGGAGTAGCAGGCGCCGCAGAGGATGCAGTTGCCCGCCTGCTCGACGGCGGCGCGCTGCTCGGGCGTCTGCAGGAATTCTTTTTCGGGCGGGCGGCGAGCGGCCGTGCTCACGTAGGGATCCACCTGGTCGAGGTGCTTCCAGAAACTGGTCATATCGACCACCAGATCCTTAATCACCGGCATATTGCCCATCGGTTGAATCAATATCTCGCCGCGGGCGTCCGCCACATCGCGGATGCGGTTTGCGCAGGCGAGGGCCGAGCGGCCGTTGATGCGCATCGCGCAACTGCCGCAAATCGCGTTGCGGCAATTTTTGCGAAAGGCAAGGGTGCCGTCGATCTCGCCCTTGATGCGCATCAGGGCGTCGAGCACCGTGGTGCCGGGATCGACATCGAGCCCATAGCTTTTGTAATCCGGCGAACCCGATTCGGCCTGGCGGCGGATGCGAATAGTAATTTCCATCTAAAAATACCGGCAGTGTGGCTGGACGTAGCCACCAACACTACCATATCCGCTCGCCGGAACGCCTGGGGCGAATTTTAGTTCAAAATGAACAGTTTGTAATGGCGGCCCGGGATCAAAGTTGCCGGTGTTGCAGCACGGGCAATTGGCGGCGCACCGCCTCCAGACGCATGGGGTTGATTTCGCCGATGGCGATGCCGGTGGTGTCCCCGGCGTCGGAGAGCACGTTGCCCCACGGATCGACGATCATCGCGTGGCCGTAGGTTTGCCGACGCGGATAGTGCTCGCCGGTCTGGGCGGCGGCGATCACGTAGCAGGTATTTTCGATCGCCCGCGCCTGCAGGAGCACCCGCCAGTGGTCCTTGCCGGTGAAGGCGGTAAAGGCCGAGGGCACCAGCAGGACTTCCGCCCCCGCCGCCGAGAGGGCCCGGTAGAGTTCCGGAAAGCGCAGGTCGTAGCAGACCGATAGACCCAGATTGCCGAGGGTGTCGCTGCGCACCACCACCAGGTCTTTGCCGGGCACGATCGAGTCGGACTCGTGGTAAGTGTTGCCGTCGGGCAGGTTGACGTCGAACAGGTGCAATTTGCGGTAGCGGCCCAACTCCTGACCCTCGGGACCCACGAGCAGGGCTGTGTTGTAGCACTTGGCCGTCTGCTCGGCGAGCACCGGGTAGCCGCCGCCCAGCAGCGTCACCGCCCAGTCGCGCGCGGCGGAGACAAGAAATTTTTCGCTCATCTCGGCGATGCGCGGGGCGAGGGCGAGTTTCTCAGCCTCCAGTCCCAGAAAGGCAAAGTTCTCGGGCAGGCTGACCAGGCGGGCGCCGCGGCGCACCGCGATGCCAATCAGCGCATAGGCCTGGTCGAGGTTGGCCTCGATGTCGGCGGTGCTGGTCATCTGGATAGCGGCGGCCAGGTAGCTTTCTATCACTTAAAAATCCTCGTCCATGCTCGGTGCCTCGCCGGTGCTGTCGCGCTTGGAGCCGAGCAATTCCAGGCGGTCGACTTTGATAATCGGGCGCTCTTTAGCTTCTTTGGTGACTTTATCCTGCCAGCGGCTGAAGGTGAGGGCGCCGGACACGCCGATGAGTGAGCCTTTGCGCACGTACTCGGCGGCGATTTCGGCGGTCTTACCCCACACTTCGAGGTCGAACCAGTCGGGTTTGTCCTCTTCGCCCTTGCGCCGCAAGCGGTTGACCGCGAGGGTGAGGGTGCATTTGACATTGCCCGATTCGAAATAGCGCACTTCCGGATCCCGCCCGGCCCGACCGACCAGGGTCACCATGTTCAAACTCATCGCTGCTCTCCCGCGTTTGCCAGTAAAGCATAACAAAACTGCCATCTCCAACGCCCGGCGATGCAGACGCCATACGGGTGCCGCACAAACTAAAAACGCGATTCGAACTGCACCGAGAGGCTGACATCATCGAAGGTCTCGTTGCCGCTGACGCGGGTGACGATGTTGTCGTTGATGCGGTAGCGCAGGCCGAAGATCACCGGCTGGATGTTGTCGGTGATGTTTTTAAAGAGTGAAACCGACACCGCCGGGGTGAGGTCTTTGATCGCCTCGACACCGATGCCGATGGCGATGTTTTCGGGACTGGCGTTCGCTACCCGGCTGGCAAATTCGACGCGCAGTTCGTCCACACCCAGCAGCGAAGCGAGTTCCTGCTCGACCGGCCGGAGGAGCGTCGTACCCACCGCCGGGATGAGCCCGGTCAAAAGCGAACCGGCGTTGCCGCCGCCGCCAATCAGCGCGATGATCTCGGTCTCGTCGCGGTAGGGACTGGAAGTCAGTTCGATGTTCGGCTTGGAGGCGGTGCCGGTGACGGTCGCTTCGACGTCGACCTTCGAGGCGCGGCCGAGGTTGGCCTGGTCGGAAGGCAGACTGGGGTTGATGAGCCCGCCGCTGTCGAGGCGCGCCACCCCGCTGGTGAAAGATTCGCTGACGCGCGCTTCGGCCACCAGGTCCAGGGTCGGATCGAGGCCGCCGCCAAAGTAGAGAGCGTTGCGGCGGCTGCTGTCGAGGCGGAAGCGGGCCACCCCGATGGTGACCGAACCCTGCGGGACATTGATATAGCCTTCGACAGCCAGTTTGCCGAGCGGACCACTCAAGGCCAATAACCCATCGAGCCGAGCGCTCAGGGCCGTAATGTTGACGCGAAACTGCGGGCCGACCCGGATGCGCAGGTCGTCGAATTCGACCGGCAGCGCCGGAGCGCCGTTGCTGTTCGCCGTGCGCAATCCTGCGCCGGAGAGATTTTGAATATCCTGCAGCGACAGCAGCAGATCTCCGGGGCTCACCGTCAGGTTGCCGCCGATGCGCGGTGCGAGCAGCGCCCCGCCTACGCTCAGTTGGCCGTCGATGCCGCCCCTGTAGAGCCCCGGCAGGTTGATGTCGCCGACGATCGACAAAGCCAATTCCCCGCCCGCTCCGTTGTTCGGCAACAGCGCCAGTTCCCCTTCGCCCGTCAGGGGCGCCCCGCCCAAATTGGCCGCAAGTCGGTCGACCAGAAGCCGCCGCCGGTTGAAGCGCGCCGCGAACTGGTCGATGGCGAGGGTCGTCTGCAGCCGGGGAATTTGCACCTGGGTGTTGCGCAATTCGACGTTGCCGTCGATGAGCGGCGCTCCGTAGGTGCCCCGCACGGCGAGGGTCGCTTCCCCTTCGGCGCTCTGCCAGACAAGTTGATCGCTCAAGATGTTCAGTAGCGGCAGGTTCTCACCCGTCAGTTGCGCCCGGATATCGATCTGGTCGTTGTCGGGGTTGAGCAACGGGATGGGCAGACTGCCGACCAACTGGACACCACGCCTGCCGACGCCGATCGCGGTGTTGGCCAGGGACAGCCGCCCGGAGCGCAGGGTCAGCTCCGTGCGCACCGGATCTACCTGGCGGCCGTTGAACTCCAGCGCCTCCGCCGCGACATTCGCTTGAAAGGCCGGCGATGCGAGGGTACCCGTGAGGACCGCCTCGGTATTGATGTCGCCTTCGATTTGGGTACCCGTGGGCAGCAGCGGTTCGACCAGTTCGAGGGGCAAACGGTCGATGACCAGCCGCGCGTTCTGCTCGCCCGCCGGCGACAGGCGCCCCGAGAGGCTGCCGCTGCGCTCGGCGTAGCGGGCCTGGGCCTGGGTGAGCTCCAGGTTGCCGTCGCGGTAATCGCCCGCAGCCTCGACCGTGTCGAGACGGTACTGATCCCACTGCCAGTTGCGCCCAGCCAGCACAAAGCCCACCACCGGGGCGTTGCGGCTGCCGCCCAACCGGGCGCTCAGGTCGTAGCGCCCGCGCAGCCGCCGCAGATCGTCGGGGATAAAGGCACGGGCGGTGGTATCGATGCGCGCCAGGGTCACCTCCGAAGCGCGCTGGTAAACGGCAAGCAACTGCTGCAGCGGCAGGGCCGTTCCCCCGAGGGCAAGGGGGCCCAAATCCATCGCACAGCAGACAGGGCCGCTCTGGTCGGAAAACAGGGTGGTGAGCGAATAAAGTCCCAGAAGCTGCACTGCCTGCTCCAGGCGGCCCCGCTCGACGCGCAGCTCGAAGGCAATCGGGTCGTCCGCACCCAGACCCGCCTGGCCGCCCAGGGTGTAGCGGCTGTTGCCGAGGGTGATGAGCGTCGGCTCGACTGTGAGGCGGTTATTGGCCAGGCTCGCCCGCAGTCGGGTGGGACCGAGGGTAAATGCGTTGAGGCGGCCCCCGCTGAGGGTGGCATCGACGCGGCCTTCGTAGCCGCGGGCGGTGCGCGCGAGGTTAACCTCGGCGTCGAGGCTGCCTTCGATGGTGCGCAGCGGTCCTACCGGGTCGAGCTGCAACCTTTCTAGATCAAAGTTTTTGACTTGGGCGGCCAGTGTGATCAGCCCCTGCTCGAAGTCGAAGTAGCCGCGGCTTGCGGCGATGCGCGTGCGGTCGCTCAGCACGTCGAAAGTGATCAGGCGCACCCCCCGCGGCTCCAACCGCGCCTCGGCGAAGGCGCGCTGGTTGTCGCCCGTCAGGCGCGCAGACAGGGTATCGCCCCGCCAGCGCACCGGGCCGCTCAGCACCGGGGCGCGGTAGCGGCCCACCCCGGCGCCGCGCACCCGCAAGTCGAGGGCCAGGTCCGGCTGCTCCAGATTGCCCCTAAAGGTGCCGTTCCCATCGAGCTGCCCGTCGACGCGCACCGGCAGCGGCAGGGCTGTCAAGTCAAACCCGTCGAGGGCAATGCGCAAGTCGGCTGAGCGCAGGAGCGGACCGGGAGCGCCGCTCAGGTTGGGCCGCAACTCGCCGTCGGCCGTCAGGCCGTTGAAGGTGAAACGGTCGAGCTGCACGACTTGATCGCGCAGGCGAAAGGCAGTTGCGACGGGCGGCAGCAGCCGGTTGTTGACGAACGGCCGGGGGACGGTGAAGGTACCGGATCCCTGCAGCGAAGCGAGCGACTGCAAGCTGCCGCTCACTTCAACTTGGCCCTCGGCCGTACCGCCTAGAGCTGGGCTCGCCAGCGACAGCGGCACCGCGGCGACGGTCAGCTGCGCGCCGAACAGGCGGCGGCCGACCAGGTTCGCCTGGCCGTTTGCCAGCAGCTGCGCCGCGGTGCCGTCCAGTTGCACGCGGGTATTCTCGACAAACAGTTCGCTGCCTGCGAGCACGACGGTGCCGGTGCTCGAAAAGGCTTTTCCCTGCAACCGGCCGTCGCGCTGGTTAAAGTCGGCCCGCGCCAGCAGCCGGTTGGCAGGCCCGGCGATGCGCGCCTGAAAAGCGAGGCGGCCTACCCGCTCCACCGGCAGCCGGGCGTCGTAGCGCGCCAGAATCTCCTCCGGCACCACGTCCCGGCCGGTGGCCACAATGTCGACCTGCGCCTGCGCCCCGGGGGCAAAGTTCAGATCCGTGCGGCCCGCCACCTGGCCGCGGGCGATCTCGAAGCGAAAAGGGCCGCTGAGACGCAAATTGGTAAGCTGCTGCTCGGCCTGAAAGTTATTGACCACCAGCCGGTCGACCTGCACAGGGGTCTGGGCGCGCACCCGGGCGGTGGCTGTGAGCCTGTCGGGTCTTGCCAGCGGAATGCGCGCCTGCAGCGCGGTGCGCGTCACTCCGCGCACTGGCACCGGCGGTGAGGTAAAGGCCGGCACCAGTTGCTCCAGGGGACCCGCGACGATGAGATCGAGGCCCAGATCTTCGGGGAGGTTGAACGCCCCGGTGCCGCTCACGCGCGATCCGGCGAGCCGCCCCTCGATGCGCTCCAGGTTGAGCTTCGGCCAGGCGAGCTTTGCTGCGACATCGAGGTTGGTTAGGGGTGCGCGATAGGGTCTCAACAGCAGTTCGCCCCCGGTGAGCCTGAGTGGCCCGCTCGCCGCGAAGACACCGTTTTTGAGCCGCAGTTGCACCGCCCCTTCGGCGGTTCCCCCGCGCACCGACAGATCGCCCAGGTTGAGCAGCACCGCCGCCGTCGCCACCGGGATATTGCGCAACCGGGCGTCGATCGTGGTATCGAAGTCGTCGAGGTCGCTATTGCCCTCGGCTTGCACCTCGCCGCGCCCAAAGGGTGCATTGAGCGTGTAGGCGGCTCCTGTTGGGCCAATGTCGGCCAGCACGTCGATGCCTGTGAGTGTAAGGCTCTTGCCCCCCAGCACCCGATCGTCGTAGACGAAGGTCGCATCGTCGATTTCCACCCGGCTTAAAAGCTTATCGATGGTGCCGCCGCTCCGGGTCTCGCCCGCGGCAAAGGAGGGCAGGTTAAAGCGGCCCTGCGCGTCGCGCCTGAGCCGCAGCACCGGCTTCTCGACGCGGATGCGCGCATCGAGACCCTGGCCGAAGGCAAAGCGCAGCAGATTGAACCCGACGCTGGCGCTCGGCGCTTCGAGCAAGTCCGGCTTCTTGGGCGAAGCGACACTCACCGGACCCACGGCGATCCGCCAGGGCAAAAGCGCCTGCAATCGACCCAGGCGCACCGGCGTCTTCAGGGTGCGGCTGAGCTGTACTTCCGCCTGGGCGAGGGCGGCAGGCCCCAGCCAGACGGTCCCCAACCAACCCAGAACAACCACAAGCAGCACCAGAGCGCCACCCAGGAACAACAGCCGCCGGAATTTCACCAGCTCAACCCAAAGAAAAGTTAAGCTTCAGTCTAAGGGAAAGCGCCAAAATTGTTCACCTCCATTGCGAGGGAACCGCAGCCTTAGCCGATGTGCTTAATCAAATGCTCGGCAATGCGGTCCGCCGCCCCGGGACTGCCCATGCGTTCGATGCCGTTGCGGCGGATGCGCTCGCATAGCTCCGCGTCGCCGATCACCTGTTGGATGCGCCGGGCGAGCGTCTCGGGACCGCCGCTCACCAGTTGCACCGATTCGCCCAATAGCCGCGTTTGCGCCTCGGCAAAGCGATAGGTAAACTGCGGCCCCTCGCCGGGCATCGTGAAGACGGGTTTGCCGAGTCCCACGCACTGCTCGGTAGCGGTCCCGGCCATGGCGATGGCCAGTTGGGCGCGGTGCAGGCATTCGGCGAAGCGCCCCCGCTCCAGGTGCACCGCCAGATCCGCCCGGCGCAGCAACGCTCCTTCGAGGCGCCAGCCGGCAGGCAGGTGGGCACCGATACCCGCATCCTCCAGGCTGCCCGCCCGGGCGCACAGCACATGCACGGGTCTATCCGGCACCTCCCCCAGCCGTTCGACCACTTCGAGCATGCGCGCCAGGTTGCGATAGGCCTCCGGCGGGCGCGATCCCGGCAACAACAGCACCACAAGCGCTCCCTCGGGTATCGCCAGGGTGGTGGTCGGCTCCAGCCGGTCCATCATCGGGTTGCCCAGATAGGTCGCCCGCGGCACCCAGCGGCCGAGGTTCTCGGCGGTGAGCCGGTCGCGCACGTAGGAGGCCAGACAGGCCGGCCGGGTCATCAGCCAGCGCTCCAGCGGCGTGTAGTCGCTGGGCCGCCCCAGCTGGTAATAGTCGGACTTGGCGGTGCCCACGAAGGCGTAGGGCGCTCCCGTCAGGTAAGCCAGGGTGAGGACGACGACATCGCCCACCGCCAGGACCAGATCGCAGCCGGGGGCCAGCCTGCGCAACGTCCGCCACTGTTCGAGGGTGAGCTTGCCGAGGCCGCCGCGCACGTCCTTCCAGAGCTCGCGCACATCCATATAGATGAAGCCCCCCGAGGGCATCGTGCGCGTCGGGCCGACGATCTCCATGCCCAGGGCGCGGTAGGCCTGCCCCTCACCGACAATTGGCAGGGCGAGCACCTCGATGTCGTAGGCGAGCAAGGCCTCGGCAATTCGGGTGGCGATCAGATCCTCACCGTGACCGTTGCTCAAGCACAACAACCGCTTCTTCGACACGTGTATTCCCGATGCCTCGGCTGGCCCGACGCCGCTACTGGTGCATATTGTAGCCGCCTGCCAGTCGCCGCTGGCGCCGCGCTAAACTGGATAAGCCGAGCGAGAACGTTGAACTTGTACATTCCGAGCATCGAGGTGCGCCTGCTGCGCGAAGGCCTCGTCGAATCCGTCCACTACTGCGAGGCGGTCGTCGTCGATCACCGCGGTCGCACCCTGGCCCACGGCGGCAACAAGCAATTGCCCACCACCTTCATCCGCTCGGCCCTCAAACCCTTTCAGGCGCTGCCCGTCCTGCGCAGTGGCGCCCACCAGGCCTACGCCATGGACGACGCGGATCTGGCCTTGCTGTGCTCCTCCCACAGCGGCGAACTGGTGCATGCCCGGCGTGCCTTCAATTTGCTCTGGCGCATGGGGCTCGACCCTGCGATACTCGTCTGCCCGGTACCCCCAGGCCGCACCAGCCCGCTCGAGTACAACTGCTCGGGCAAGCACGCCGGCATGCTGGCTGTCTGCCGGCAACGCTCCTGGACCACCGAGCGCTACGCCGACCGGCGCCACCCGGTGCAACTATTGGTCGCCAAGACCCTATGTGAATTGCTCGCGCTTCCGTTCGACGAACTGGTCCAGGCGCGCGACGACTGCGGTGTACCCACCTACCAGTTGGCGCTGGCGCAGATGGCCTGGCTGTACGCCCAACTCTCTTCAGGCGAATCGGCCGAACTCGAATGCCTCGCACGCGCGATGATCCGCGAACCGGAGATGGTGGCAGGCGAAGGCCGCTTCGACACAGTCCTGATGCAGATGAGCGGCGGCGACCTGGTGAGCAAGGCCGGTGCTGAAGGGGTGCAGTGCATCGGTCGCACGGGTCAGGGCATGGGACTTGCCATCAAGGTCTACGACGGTTCCGACCGCGCCAAGTACCCGGTGGTCATTCATCTGTTGCGCCAGTTGGGCTGGATCGATCCGTCGGTGGCCGACGCTCTGGGCGACCGCTTCGCCGTACTGGGCGAACACCAGCGTCTCGAAGTGGTAGGCGAACTGGAGATGGCTTAGAGCGGTTTTCAGTTGCCCAGACAACGGCAGGCCGTCTGGAAAGCTCGATGCAACGGTTGGTATCCTGACACCTGGCTTGGCACGACAATCTGTGGAGCGAGAGGCGGAACCTCCTTCGGGTTCCCCTCTCGCGCTCTCCCCCTCCCCGCGTCGAGGGGGTGCCACCCCCCGACACCCCCCGGACCTATTGGCGCGGTAGGCGGGAGACTCGGTGCGTGGGCTTGGCTCATTTTTCTTGTGCGTGCACGCTTTGCGTGGCGACTGCGCCGAGATAGCTGGCAGGCAATGTCGCCGGGCTATTTCATGTCGATCTACGCGGATTCGATATGAGTAGTTGCTCCAGTTCGATGAGTCCCGGCACAACAATATCTGCAGCCGGATGAGCAGTCCCGGAAGGATTGATCCATGCAGTGGACAGGCCCGCCGCTTTTGCTCCCAAAATGTCGCAGCGCAAACTGTCACCTACAAACAATACTTGCGAACGCTGAACACTATCAATCTCAAGCGCCTCCACAGCCATCTCAAACAGCGCAGGCGAGGGCTTGATGCTCCTGATGTCAGAAGAAAATACAACCCCTCGAATATGTCAAGAAGCCCTGCTCGATCGAGTTCTTGCAACCATAGCTCCTTACGGGACCAGAGATTCGACACCAATCCAAGTCGGCGGCGATGGGAAAGCCGTTTCAACGCATCGGCAAATGGTGGCGGAACTGTGCCGAGTTCGTGAAGCGCCACCACAAGTTCAATCTCTTGCAGGTGTTTTGCACTGAGGTTGGGTGTGACGCGCTCGAGAACCTCTCGGACTTGCGGAAAGTCGTCGTACTTGAGTGGGTTTTCGTAATCGAGGGCCATGGAGTTGTAACAGAGCCGGATAATCTCCTCCACTTGCTTGGAATCAAGACAGCCGCCCAAGCCTGCGTAGGTGAAGGCAAAGTTCTCCTCCGGGCCGAATCGGTCCTCGCCGAACATGAACGTCCCGTTCATATCCAGGAGAATAACCCGTGCTTGTTCGAGATGTTGGAGAGCGGGTCGAGTTTCAGCCACTCTTGAGTACATCCGTTGCGGCCTATTCAGCGGCCCATCGTCAAGGCAAGTTTGGCACACTGATCACCGGCAAGTACCTGCGGGAGCGGACATGCTCTGGAATCCGGCTGGAACTCACGGGCTGAGCGGTTCTCGCAAACCTCTGCTGACTGCTACGTGTAAAGCCTGGGCTTTTCTAAGCAACCCTTCTTGATAAATCTGCATCAAGACTATCAACTGGAAGCGCTCCCCCTCGGCCAGTTCCCCTGCCTGCTGCCTGTCAAGCAATGCACTCAATTGCTCATCTTGCTTGGGAGACATTTGCAGTGCAGTCAACGCGAGGACTTCTTCATCGGACATTTCAGCGATTTTTTGGAAATTTTGGGATCTAGAAACCACGGGCAGCAAAGATAGGGCGATGGCATCGACTAGAATATCGGCGACTTCACGACTGACCAACTTAGCCAGGGATTCGGCGCGTTGGTACATCTCATCGGGGAGGCTAATGGTGATCTGAGTGCTCATCGGTGTCTGCTCGTCGCTCGGGGTTGCAGATGCATTCTGGGCTGGTGGACATGGGTCTAGCGGCAGCGCAGCGCTTCGAGGTCGACCTGGGGTAGACGGGTGCGCTCGGAGCCGCCCAGCCGGTCCATCGGGCCGCCGCGCACGTAGTAATCGCCCGTGCGCACCCCGCCGCCGATGGGCCTGCCGCCGCCAAAGAGCATTCCGAATAGACCCCCCAGCATGCCGCCGCCCCCGGCGGGGCTGTTGCCGGCGTCGAGCACCTCGACGCGGATATTGATATCGGCGCGACCAGGGCCGCGGTTGGTGATGTTGGCGGTGGAGGCGAAGACCGCCCCCTGCTGGTCGCGCAGTTGCTCAGTAAAGCTGAAGCGCACGTCGGAATAATCGTTGACCTGCCAGCACAGCCGGTCGAGGCGCTCGCCGGTGGCGACTTTGTAGGTGCTGTAGAGATTGGACAAGTCGCCCGGGAGGCTGATTTGTTCGCTTTGGGCGTTGCCGCTGCCGCTGCTGAAGCCGCCGCGCGCTTCGTAAATCTGCGAGACGAACCGCCAACTGCCGCGCACCCACTCGGGCACCACTTCCTCAAGTCCCAGCGAAAACGCCGAACCGCTCGCACTGGCGCGGTAAGGGGTGCGGCGCCGTTCGCCTTCGGCGCGCTCGGTGCTCGCCCGGCCGCTCAGGGACGGTTCTTCGACCGCGGCCACCCCCAACTGCCGCCTGAGGGCGTTGGCGTCCTTGCCGTCCACCTGCCCGTCGCCGGTGATGTCGGCGCGGCGGCTCTGCTCTTCGACGAGCAATCCCGAGCCGTCCAGGTATTGCTCCAGCAAGGTGAGATCCGCTCCCTCGGTTTTGCCGTTGCCGTCGATATCGCCCGCCTGCTGGGCTGCGAGCGGCCCGACGGACAACATCAGCAGCCCAGCGGCAAGCCAGACGCTTTGGATCGACGGGCGGTACATAGTCATCATCTTGGCGACAGCCTGCGGGGGCAAAGGGTTCCTCGATTGGCCCAACGGGTCAGGGGGCAGAGCCTGGTATCGGTCACAATGAAAGTGTAGCGAGGGGCAAGAATCGTTGTCATGATCCTCAAGCGCGAACACTTCGATGAAAAGCAAGCCCAGCTCTATGATGTGATCATCGCCGGCGGCGGCGCCGGTGGTCTGTCGGCGGCGGTGTACCTGGCCCGCTACAACCTCAAAGTCCTGGTGATCGAAAAAGGACGCGGCCGATCGTTCTGGATGCAGGATCTCTGGAACTATGTTCCCCGGGTGGTTAGCGGCAAAGAACTCATCGAAGGCGGCAAGGAGATGGCCCTGCACTACGGGGCCGACTGGCTCAACGGCTTTGTCGAAGCAGTCACCGACACCGGCGAAGAATTCCAGGTGCGCGTCAAGTACCGCTTCAAAAACAGCGACTACCCGGTCTTCCGCGCCAAATACCTGATCGCCGCCACCGGTCTGATGGATGTGCTGCCGCAGCTGGAGAACATGCAGAACGTCTATGAGTACGCCGGGTACAACCTGCACGTCTGCTTGATCTGCGACGGCTACGAGATGACCAACCGGCGCGCGGCCCTGATCGCGGGCAGCGAAAAGGCGATCAACACCGCCTTCGTGCTCAACTGGTTCACGCCCTACATCACCGTGCTCACCCTGGGCGCCTATCCGGTGGGGGACGAAATGCGCGCCAAGCTCGCCGACCACGGCTATCCGCTCATCGAAAAGCCGATCGCCCGCTTTTTGGGCAAAGACCACGTCATGGACGGCATCGAGTTTGCCGACGGCACATCGATCAAAGTGGATACTGGCCTCATTTCGATGGGTTCGATCCGCCACGACGGCTATCTCAAAAATCTCGATTTGCTCACCGACGGCGGCGACATCGTCACCGAGTACGACTGCCGCACTTCCCACCCGCGCGTCTTCGCACTGGGCGATCTTAAAAAGGGTCTCAACCAGGTGTCGATCGCCGTGGCCGACGGCACCCTCGCCGCCACCGCCATCTGGAAGGAGATCCGCCGCGCCAGTGCCCCGCGCAAGTGGACAGCTCCGCTACAGGAAGCGGCTGCCCGAGCGGAGGAGTCAGCTCGCCCAGAAATTAGCCTTGGAGCGCCGCGGGGAGGTTAGGGAACTTATTTGCGCACCTGCGCATAAATGCGCGTGGGCAGGCCCCAGACATAAATAAAGCCCTCGGCGGCTTTGTGATCGAAGCTGTCCCCTTCGGAGTAGGTGGCCAGCTCCACGTCGTAGAGCGAATAGGGACTTTTGCGGCCCACGACGGTGGCGGTTCCTTTGTGCAGGCGCACGCGCACCACACCGCTCGCCCGTTGCTGGGTGAAGTCGATGAACCCGTCGAGGGCGCCGCGCAGCGGACTGTACCACAGACCGTTGTAGACCAGTTGGGCGTAGGTGTCCTCGACACCGCGCTTGTAGGCGGTCACCTCCCGGGGCAGGGTGAGCGCTTCGAGGGCCTGGTGCGCCAGGACCAGCACCACCCCGGCCGGGCATTCGTAAATTTCGCGCGATTTAATCCCGACCAGGCGATTTTCGACCATGTCGATGCGCCCGACGCCGTTCTCCCCGGCCAGGCGGTTGAGTTCGCCCACCAGCTTCACCCCGCCCAAGGACGCTCCATTCAAAGCCACCGGCACGCCGCGCTCGAACTCCAGTTCGATGTAGGTGGGCTGGTCGGGGGTGTCCGCCACGCATTTGGTCATCGCGTAGACCTCCTCGGGCGGTTCCGCCCAGGGATCTTCGAGGACGCCGCACTCGACGGAGCGGCCCAGCAGGTTGAAGTCGATCGAGTAGGGCGATTTTTTCTTGACCGGGGCGGGGATGCCGTAGCGCTCGCCATAGGCGATCGTCTCCTCGCGGGACATGCCCCACTCGCGGGCGGGGGCGAGCACTTTCAGTTTCGGGTCGAGCGCGCCGATAGACACGTCGAAGCGCACCTGGTCGTTGCCCTTGCCCGTGCAGCCGTGGGCGACGGCGTCGGCCCCTACCGCCTGGGCGCACTTGACGAGGATCCGGGCGATGAGTGGCCGGGCGAGGGCGGTGGCGAGCGGGTAGCGCCCCTCGTAGAGGGCGTTGGCCTGCAGGGCCGCAAAGGCGTAGTCGTAGACAAAATCTTCGCGGGCATCCTGGACGATTGCCTGGTCGGCGCCGGAGGCGAGGGCCTTCTGGCGGACGGCTTCGAGATCTTCACCCTGGCCCAGATCGGCCGCCAGGGCCACCACCTGCTCCACACCCCATTCGTGCTTTAGATAAGGAATGCACACGCTGGTGTCCACGCCGCCCGAGTAGGCCAGTACGACTTTCTTCGCCCGCATCGCAACCTGCTTGTTGAATATCTGTCCGCAGCCATCTTAACGCGCGGGTCGCTTTGCCTTGGATGGGAACAGCCGGTTACAGATGTTCAGCGCATGGCCTGCTTTCGAAAAACGATCGCGATTGTTAATGTGTTGGCCGACGGACCGGCTTGTGCAGCCCTAGAATAGTAGCCTGACTTACTTTGCCGCCCTTGCCGTGAGCCTTAAGGAACTTCAGCCCCAACTGCTCGCCCTTTCTCCCGAAGAGAAAGCTCAGGCGATTGAGCTTTTGGCTCAAAGTCTTAGCAATTCCTGGCGTGGCGTCACGAAAATTCCCGATGTCGTCGGCGGTGACGCCTGCGTCGCCGGAACCCGTATCCCGGTTTGGGGCTTGATCAACTACCGACGCCTGGGAGCCGACGATGCTCAGATTCTCGCGGCCTTTCCCCAACTCACGGCTGCGGACCTGCGGAACGCCTGGGCTTATGCACAAGCCTTTCCCGACGAAATCGAGATTGCCATTCGGGATAACGAGAACGCATAGCTCATGGCCCAGTTGTATGCCGACGAGCAATTTCCGTTTCCAGTCGTCGTTTTGCTGCGGGCACTGGGACATGACGTATTGACGGCTCAGGAGGCCGGCCAGGCTACCAAGGGCATACCAGACGAACAGGTATTGGACTTTGCTGCCAGTCGACAATGCGCTGTTCTCACCCAAAATCGTCGCCATTTTGTGCGGCTGCATCGCTTTTGTCCGGAGCATGCCGGAATCGTCGTCTGCTCCGAGGATTTGAACTGGCAGCGGCTTGCTGACAACATCCACAGGGCGATCGAGGATGAAGAGGAGAATCTGGCAGGAAAATTACTACGGGTCAATCGTCCTCCCTCATGAAGCATCGTGGCAGCCAGCGGGTGATGGGTAGACTTGCTTGAACCTCACGGCCGGTTAGCATAGGCGGACGATGAGCCTGCGTATCTACGGCAACCGCTTGCTGCGCACCCCGGGCGGACTCGATACCCGGCCTACTTTAGGGCGGGTGCGCACGGCCGTCTTCGGTCGCTGGCACGGCCGGGTGGAAGGCTGCCATTGGCTCGATCTGTGCGCCGGGGCGGGCACGATGGGGGCCGAAGCCCTGGCGCGCGGCGCGGCAGAGGCAATCGGGATCGAGCAGGCGGCCGGGGCGGCGCGCATCGCCGCGGCCAACTGGGACAAGATCGCCCCCGGCCTCGGGACGATCCACAAAACGGACGCGCTTACCGGTGTCGCCCGTCTGGCAAAGCAGGGCCGGGTGTTCGATCTCATCTACTTCGACCCGCCTTACCGTGGGGAGCTTTACCTGCCGGTACTGGAGGCGGTCGTTGCCTGCGGGTTGCTGGCCGACGACGGCGAACTGGCTGCCGAGCACGGCGAAGATTTGCCGGATTTGCCCGAGGCCGTGGGTTCTCTGGTGCGACTCGATCGGCGGGTCTACGGCGGTACGGTGGTAAGCTACTACGGTTTTTTGGGCGCGGCGGCGAGCAACTCCTGCGGGTGACTCGGGGGGAGGTTGCCGTAGGAAATCAGCTCCTGGCAGATTTCGCGCACGATGGGAGCGGCGGTGGTGGAGCCGAAGGCGTTACCGGACTTGGGTTCATCCAGCACCACCAGCACCACGTAGCGTGGGTTGCGCGCCGGCAGATAGCCCACGAAGCTGGTGATCTTTTTGCCCGCCAGGTAGCCGCGCCCGCCGATGTTGGCTTTTTGGGCGGTGCCGGTCTTGCCGCCGATGCGGTAGCCCGGGATGCGCGCCGGTTTGCCGGTGCCCTCTTCGACGACGTGCATCATCATCTCGCGCACGGCGACGGTCGCCTCGGAGGTGAAGATGCGCTTGGTCGATCGGTGCTCCGGTTTCCAGAGCACCTGGCCTTCGTCATTCTCGAAGGCGCGCACGAGGTGGGGCTGGATGGCCATGCCGCCGTTGGCAATCGCCCCGTGCAGGCTTGCCAGTTGCAAAGGCGTGAGGGCCACCCCCTGGCCGAAGGCCACCGTCGCCACCTGCACCGGGTATTTGGCGAACTGGGTGCGGTTGGTGATGATCCCGCGCGTTTCGCCCGGCAGATCGACGCCGCCGGCTCCCCCGATGCCGATTTCGCGCAGTTTGTCGTAGTACGCGGTGGGCGGCATTTTTTGCATCAGGCGGATCATGCCGATGTTGCTGGAGACCATCAGCACCTTGGTGACCGAAATCGCCCCGCGCGCCCGCCGGTCGTAGTTGCTGAGCGTATAGCGGCCAAAACTCATCGAACCGGAGTCGTTGACGACGGTGTCGGGGCGAATGGCCCCGGCGCTGAGGGCGAGGGCGACGTTGACCGGCTTAAATGTCGATCCTGGTTCGTACAGGTCGCTCACCGCCCAGTTCTTGAAATGGGCGGGCGGAAATTCGCCGTAGCGGTTGTTGTCGAAACTGGGGCTCACCGCCATCGCCAGAATTTCGCCGCTCTGGGGCTCCAGCACAATGGCGGCACCCCGAGTGACGCGGTTGGCCTCGACGCCGCGCTCCAGGGCAAGGCGGGCGGCACGCTGCACGCGCGCGTCGATGGTGAGGGCCAGACGGCCGGGCTCGAAGCCTTCGAACGCCTCGGTGGGCAGGGTGCTTGCCAGCGGCAGCCCCCCGGGGCCGAGGGTGACCGGGTAGCTCGACGAGGCGCCGGTGAGGCGCTTGTGGTAGAACTGCTCGACGCCCCCCTGGCCCTGGCCTTCGTAGTTGAGAAAGCCCACCAACGCAGCGCTGTTGGCCCCGTCCGGGTAGAAGCGGCGGCGGCGCGAACCGAACTCCAACCCCGGCAGCTTCGCCTGCACGATGCGCTCGCGGGCATTTTCGCCCAGGCCGCGGGCAAGGGCGACGGTGCGGCGATTTTCAGTGAGGCGGGCGGCGATTTCGGCCGCGGGCCGACCGGTGGCCTGGGCGAGGGCCAGGGCCATCTCGGAGCGCAGCGCCTGACGGTGCTGGGCGGCAAGCTTGGCCTCCAGCGCCTCGCGATCGACGCCTTTTTGTCTGGAAGCCTGGCGCGAGGCGAGCAATTTTGCCTCCGCGTCGATCAAAAACGGGTGGGCGTAGAGATCAAAAATCGGCTCATCGAGGGCCAGGGCCACCCCGCGCCGATCGACGATTCCTGCCCGGGGCCGCTCGGATTTGACCGTGCGCTCGCGCTGGAGGGCGGCACGTTCCTGGAGGGTGCTCGCCTGGGTGACCTGCAGATCGTAGAGGCGGTAGCCCAGACCGCCCGCCGCCGCGAGTACACCGATGCCCACCAGCCACAGGCGGGAGGTGGTTTGCCGCCGGATCGAACGCATCAGTAGCCCGCCGGAATGGCAAGGGCCAGATCAGGGGCCGCAGCCTGGGGCAACGGCTTGAGGGGACGCTCGGGAGCGGCCGGTACGCTGAGCGCCTGGGCGGGGGTGGCCACCCTGAGCGGCGTGTTGAGGGCGACGCTGCTTGCCAGGTTGCCGGTGAGCGCTTCGCTAAAAAGCGCCAGTTGCCGCGACTGCGTGCGCAGGCTTACCAACTGCCGGTAGCCGTCCTCCCAGCGCGCCTGGGTCTGAAAAGTCCACCAGTACAGGCCCGAGGTGGCGACGACCAGCAGCGCGAGGACACCGATGCCGGCGTTGCGCGCCGTGCGCAGCCCGGCAGCCAGGCGCAGCGTTTTTAACTCCTCCGGGGTGGGCGGGGCGGCAAGGGGACGTTCGAGCGGCAGCACGACGCCGGTATTTGGGGAAACCTGGCTCTGGGGTAGGGCGTTCACGATCGAGACTCCTCACTGGGTGAAAGGCGGCGGGCCAGGCGCAGCCTGGCCGAACGGGCGCGGGGGTTGGACTGGATCTCAGCTTCGCCGGCTGTGATCGTTTTGCGGGTGAGCACTTCGAGACGGGGATCGGCGCGCCAGCGGTGCTTGACCGGCCGGTCCTCAAGGCTGTGGAAGCTGATGACGGCGAGGCGTCCTCCCGGTACCAGCCAGTCGGGACTGCGCTCAAGAAAGGTTTCCAGAGCTGCGACTTCGCCGTTGACGGCGATGCGCAACGCCTGAAAGACGCGGGTGGCGGGGTGGATGGGCTGGCGGGTCGGGATGGCCGAGGCGACTACCGCGGCCAGTTCGGTGGTCGTGCGCAAGGGGCGCCGCTCGACGATCCGCCGGGCGATGCGCCGCGAGAAGCGCTCCTCACCGTAGCGCCAGAACAGGTCGCTCAACTGCTCGGCGCTGCAGGTGTTGACCAGGTCCGCCGCCGTCTCGGCCTCGCCCCCGCCGTCCATGCGCATGTCGAGGGGCGATTCGAACCGCCACGAAAAACCCCGCTCGGGGCTATCCAGTTGCATCGAACTGACGCCCAGATCGGCGACGATGCCGTCGAAGCGCTCCTCCCCCGGCTCGAATTCGGCAAAGTTGATGTGTTCAAAGCGCACCCGTTCGCCGAAGGGGGCCAGGCGTAGCCGCGCCTGCGCAAGGGCGTCCTCGTCTTGATCGAGGGCGACCACCCGGGTGCTTTCGGTGCGCAAGATGGCCTCGCTGTGCCCACCCAGGCCGACGGTGGCGTCAAGGTAGAGTCCGCCGGGGTGCACCTGCAGACCGACAATAGTTTCTTCCAACAGGACCGATCGATGGAGAGTGTTCACTGCGGAGTGGGCGCGACCTGGATAACCTTGAGTCAGCCTAAAAAATCGCGGAGTTCCTGTCAAGTCTTGTCGCATATTTTCGGGAGTCGATGTGTTCGAAACCGATCGCGGCAATTTTTGACAATTGAGGCAAGCATTTGGAAATCTCAAACTGAAGCTTGAAGGCCGCCCCGCAGGTGCATAGTCGGGTGCCCCGGCAAACTGATAGCATCGAAACGCTCCATTCAACCGGCCTGCATCCCATGCGCGTCTCCTTCAACTGGCTTCAAGAGTACGTCGAATTTGATTTCACGCCGTCCGAACTGGCCGAGAAGCTGACCATGGCGGGCTTCGAAGTTGAACATGTCGAAGATCGGCGCACCTGGGCGGCCGGGGTGGTGGTGGGCCGGGTGCTCGAGTGCGCGCCCCATCCCCAGGCCGACCGGCTGCACGTCTGCCGGGTCGATATCGGCACGGGCCGATTGCTCAACATCGTCTGCGGCGCTCCCAACGCCCGCGCCGGCATCTACGCGCCGGTGGCCCCGGTCGGCACGTATCTACCGATCAAAGACTTGAAACTGCGCGCCGCGAGCATCCGGGGTATGCCGAGCGAAGGCATGCTCTGCTCACTCGAAGAGTTGGGCCTCGAAAAAGCCTCCGAGGGCATTCATATCTTTCCCGAGGCGTCGCTGCCCCTTGGCCTCGACGTGGGACCGCTGCTCGGCCTCGACGACGCGATTCTCGAAGTGGCCTCGACCGCCAACCGCGCCGACGCCCTCAGCATGGTGGGGATCGCCCGCGAGGTGGCGGCCCTGACCGGCGGCATCTTGCGCCTGCCCCTGGTCGATGCGCCCCTGGTGCCCAGGGGCGATCTGGCCGCCCGGATCGCCGAGCCGGAAGCCTGCCCGGTCTATACCGCCACCTTATTAGAGGAAGTCGCCGTCGGTCCTGCTCCCGACTGGCTGCGCGAGCGCCTCGAAAAAGCCGGCATGCGCCCCATCAACAATGTCGTCGATGTCACCAACTACGTGCTGCTCGAATGGGGCCAGCCGCTGCACGCCTTCGATGCCGACCGGCTCGCCGCCGGTACCCTGGGGGTGCGCTTCGCCCACAAAGGCGAGCAGCTGGTCACCCTGGATGGAACCGAGCGGCCCTTGACACCCGCAAATCTGCTCATCACCGCCGGCGAGCGGCCGGTTGCCCTCGCCGGGGTGATGGGGGGCGAGGCCACCGAGGTGGGCGGACAGACCCGGCGCATCGTGCTGGAGGCGGCCATCTTCGACCCGCCCGCGATTCGCCGCTCCGCCCGCGTCTTTGCGCTGCGCACCGAGGCTTCGGCGCGCTACGAACGTGGTGTGGACGCCTCCGCCCTCGAACACGCCCTCGGCCGCGCTCTGCAACTATTGGCCGATTGCGCAGGGGCGCGCGCCGTCGTCCAGGCAACCGACGATTACCGCCGTCGCGAGAACCGCGTGGTGTCCCTGCGGCCCGAGCGCCTCGCCCAGATCCTGGGCGAAGACATCCCGGATGCGGAGATTGCCCGGGTGCTCAAGAACCTCGGCTTCGACGTACAGACGGGGCCGCAGGAATTCGCCGTCACCGTACCGGGTCATCGATTGCGCGATATCGAGCGCGAAATCGATCTCATCGAAGAAGTGGCGCGCGTCGTCGGTTACGACCGCTTCGCGCCCACCCTGCCGCCCCCCGCCGACGGCGGCTATCTGCCTTTTGAGGACTTTATCGAGCGGCGGGTGCGCTCGCTCTGTCAGGGAGCGGGGCTCACCGAGGTGGTGACTTACTCGCTCGCCCCGGACCGCGACCAGCAGCCGGTGGTGCTCAGCAATCCGCTGAGCGCCGAACTCAACAGCCTGCGCACCAATTTGATCGACGGCTTGCTTGAGATCCTGCGCTTCAACCGCTCCCAGGGAAACATGCCCTTTCACGCCTTCGAAGTGGGGGTCGTCTTTTTGCGCTCCGACGAGGGCATCTTCGAGTCGGGCCGGCTTGGGGCGGTGATGTGCGGCGAGCCTGCGGTGGGCGACTGGCAAAAACTCACCCCCCCCTTCGATTGGTTCGCAGCCAAAGGCGTGCTTGCGGCGATTTTGCAGCCGTGGCAGATCGAAGTCGAATACCAGGCCGACCGCCGGGACGAGCGGCTGCACCCGGGGCGAACGGCTTCGCTGTGGGTATCGGGCGAGCGGCTCGGCACCCTCGGCCAGCTTCACCCCCGTCTGGCTTCCCGACTGGATCTACCCGAGCAGACGTTTGTATTCGAGATCGATCTCGATTTTTTGATCGACCTGGTGCGCGAGCGGCCGGTCGAATTTCGTTCCTTCTCCCCCTTTCCTCCGGCGGCGCGGGACTTGTCGTTCTATGCCCGCGAGGCGCTCACCGTCTTCGAATTCGAGCGGCTCATCCGCGAGCAGGGCGAACCGCTGCTCGAATCGGTCGCGCTGCTCGATGAATTCAAGGGCCAGGGGGTGCCGGAGGGCTGCCGCTCCCTCGCCTTTCGGATGGTTTACCGCAGCGACCACACGCTCACCGAAGAGGAGATCACCGCCGTCCACCAGCGCGTCCGGCAGGCTCTGGCCGAGCGCTACTCGGTCGATCTGCGCAGCTGATGGAACGCGACTATTTTGCCCTCCTTGAAACAATCGAGCAAAAGCGAGCGGTCCAGGGCTGAAGAGATTCAGTCCTGGACCGCTCGATTGCCGTGTTCCTGGTCTGGAGCGCCTAGGCCTTGGTGGTCAATTGGCGGCGAATGTCGCGCAGGGCGTCGGCCCAGCGCGGGTCGGGCTGGTTGGCCTCGTCGGAGGAGACGGTGGTGGCCGCTGGCCGATCGCGGCGGCTGTCGCCCTGGCGGCGGCCGCCGTCGCCCTGACGGTCGCGCTGGCTTTTGTCGACTTTGCGGATCGGCGGGCGGCCGGTGCTAATCGGACCGGCGGCGCGGGCCGGGACGGGGCGGGGAGCAGCGGCGCTCTCCACCTGCGGTTCGGTCGCTTCGCTGCCGGCGGCCACGGCGGGGGCGGGGGCGGCGGCTTCGCCGTCACCTTCGTCGCTGCGGTCGCTCTTGGCCTTGGGCTGGGCCTTCTCGACGCGCAGGGCGACATCTTTGAAGCTGACGCCGTTGAATTGCTCGATGAAGCTGTCGGCGGCTTCGGGGGTGGACACGGTCAGAAAACCAAAGCCCCGGCACTTGCCGGTCTTGCGGTCGGTAATCACTTTGAGGGAGACCACTTCGCCGGCGGGGGCGAAAATCGCCTCCAATTCCTGGCGGGTGACCTCTTCGGGCAAATTTCCAACGTAGAGTCGAACGGACATACGCAACTCCTAATGCGATGAACCAGGAACACAAACCATGGACAAAGACAGGCGCAGGCGCAAGGCCCCGCCTTCGTTTGCAGCTCGATCTCGATGCGGACCATCCCCTGGGAAGGGCTGGGATCGGATGTCTCCTCCGTGGCCTCTCATAGACACGACAGAGGAACGCGACCGCAACCGTTCGGCGATGGGCAAAAATAGCATAGGTGTAGGTAAAGCTTGGATCCGAGGGTGTCCGAGTTACTGTGAGTGCCGTGGGCCTAAGCGGCCCGGCCCAAGACGGTCTCAGGTAACCCCGATGTCCCGGCGTGATCCAGAGTAGCGCAAAGTGCTTCGAATGGGCAGTGTCCAGAGAAACTTCCAAAAGACGATGCCGCAGTTGACTTCCCTGCTCGATGCCATTCCCTTCGCCCCGGCCGACTGGCCGGGTCCGCTGGCGCTCGTCGGCGGCAGCGTGCGCGACGCACTGTTGAACCGCACCCGCGTGCCGCTCGATTTGGATTTCGTCTGCCCCGGCCCGGTCGCCGAGCGCGCCCGCGTTCTGGCCCGGCGGTTGGGGGCCGGTTTTGCCGTCCTCGACGCCGAGCACGAGATCGTGCGGCTGGTGTTGGATTCGGGGATCACCCTCGATTTCGCCCGCCGGCAGGGGGCCGACCTCGTGAGCGACCTGGCCCGCCGCGACTACACCGTCAACGCCATCGCCTGGGACGTGCATGCCGGGGAACTATTCGATCCCTTTGACGGCCGGGGCGATCTCACCCGCCGCACGCTGCGCGCCATCTGTGAAGCCAATCTCGTCGACGACCCGCTGCGGTTGTTGCGGGGCTATCGCCTCGCGGCCCAGCTGGATTTTGCGATCGAGCCCGCCACCCGCGCCTGGATCGGCCTGCACGCCCACCGGCTCGCGGCGGTCTCCGCCGAGCGGGTGCGCGAGGAACTGTGCGCCCTGATCTGCGCCCCCACCGGCGCCGACGCGCTGCTTGCCACCTACCGCGACGGGTTACTCGCCGACTGGCTGCCGGAAATTGCTCCCATGGAGGCGATTGGACCGAGCGGTTACCACCACCTGCCGCTCATCGAGCACACCTTCGAGGTGATCCGCCAGGTGGACGGTGCGATTGCTGATTTTGCCGAGCAGGTGAGAGCCGACATGGACCGGCAGGTCACAGGGGGCCACAGCGTCCGGACTCTGGTGAAGCTTGGGGCGCTGCTGCACGACATTGCCAAGCCCCCCACCAGCAAACTCGATCCGGCGAGCGGCCGGATGAGCTTCATCGGCCACGAGAGCCTGGGGGCGAACATGACCCGGCAGATTCTCCAGCGCCTCAAATTCAGCCGCGACGAGGAGCGCTGGGTGGCGGCCCTGGTGCAGCACCACTTGCGCCCCGGCCAGCTGGCCGCCCACTGGCCGCCCAGCAACCGGGCGGTCTATCGCCTCTGCCGCGATCTGGGCCAGATGCTCCCTGCCCTGCTGATGCTGGCCTTGGCCGACCGGCGTTCGACCCTCGGCCCCCAGGTCGGCCAAGACGACCTGGCGCGGGCAGTGGAACTGACCGGGCGGTTGCTGGGGCACTACTACACCCCCGGCGACCCGCTCGCCCACCCGCGCACGCTCATCGACGGCAACGGGCTGATGGCCGAATTGGACCTTAAGCCGGGGCCGCGGGTGGGCCAGTTGCTCGCCGCCATCCAGGAGGCCCAGGCCACCGGTGAAGTGACCGGCCGCGAGGAGGCGCTGGCGCTGGCGCGGACGCTGTTGTAGGCACAAAGAAGGGCTCGGCAAACCGGAACCGCCGTAGAGCGACCCGTTCAATCTGTTCTTGTAAACAATTCCAGGGGCAAATGGGCGTAAGTCTCGTTGTATTCCTCGCTCCCCGGCGAAAAACAGGAGACGATCACCCCCCGCTCGCTGCCGGTGTAGGGCGAAACGTAGCAACTGCCGGTCTTGGGGTTGAACTTGAGGTACACTCCCCGCTCGTCGATGGGGTCGAACGCCAGGGGCGGCTCGGGGTAACCGAAGGCGGCAAGATACCCCCGCAGAGCAGACACCGCCGATTCCACCGCATCGGCGCAGACGCCGATCATCTTGTACTCGGCAGGTCCGGCCAGCCGGACAAGCGCCCGGCGCACCAGAGCGCGATCGGCAAAGGCGCTGTTCTCCAGAATGCGCTGGGCTTGCTTGTCGTTCAGTTCGGGCGATTCCATCGCTTTAATGTCTGTCCACACTTGGTTGCCAAATCAGTATGACTGGGGCACCGACCGTTTGATCAAGCACCTGCCCGGCGCTGCCACCGGCGACGGCCACCTCGACGAAGCCGTGGCTGCCCACCAGTGCCAGCGTCTCTCCCCGAGGAACATCGCTGTAAGTGTGGCCACCGGGAATGGTCCACTTTCCCAGAACGACACTCCATGGTCGGCCCGCGACAACCCCGCCCGGAAAATTGGTAATCAAGTTCCCGAAGCGATCGACAGCCTGGATTGCCCCTGCGTAGCCTTCCGCCGTTGCCCGGCAATCGGGCAGATCCAATACCACCAGGCTTGCCGCATCGATGGGGCGGCCCAGTTGCTCGAAAGGTACGCCGCTCGACAGGTGGGCGCCCACTGGGGCAAAGATGTCGCGCCCGTGAAAGGTGGCGCTCGGGGATGGGGTGCGCCAATAGCGAAATTCCGTAAGTTCGACGGCAGCCACCGCCGGGGTAACAGCCAGGATGCCGCTGAGCAGGCCGTTGTCGGGAGCGACGAAAAATGCCTCCTCGCAGCGGACGGCTACGGCCCGCCGAGCACCGCCCACCCCCGGATCGACCACCGCAACGTGCACCGTACCTGCCGGAAAGTACGGACAGGTACTCGTCAGACAGAATCGCCCGGCGGCGATGTCCTGGGGCGGCACCAGATGGGTGAGGTCGATCACCTGCACCTGCGGAGCAATGGCGGCGATTGCCCCCTTCATCTGGGCAACGTAGCCGTCTGCCAGGCCAAAGTCGCTCAGCAGCGTGATGAGTCCCATCCCTAGGCGCGTTCGACTAAGAACGTGTGCAGGAGTTCGCCGCTATTTTCAGCCTGGATCGGTCCGACGGCGGCGAGTGCGCGCTTCCAATCGGCAAGCGGCACCGCCACCACCTCCAGGCCCAAATAGATCTGGCCGATGCTCCAGTCTTCGAACCAGGATGAATCGGGGTCGGCCACTTCCCAGAGCAAGCCGCCCCCGACCTTCAGTACCCGCCGCACCGCCGCGATTACCGCTTCGCTGTAGGCCAGGGGCATAAACGGGCTGAACCCCGCCGCGATCACCAGGTCGAACTGGCCCTCGGGGTAGCGGTCCAGATCGTGGGGTGGCGCCTCCTGCAGGTCCTTAAAAAGCTTCGAGTTGAGCTGGGGGGCGCGGGCGCGCACGGCCCGCACCATCGCCCCGTCAAGATCGGTGCCCCAAAACAACGCTCCCCACTCCACCCACGGATCGGTCAGAAAACTGGGGCCACAACTGATATACAGGCAGCGCTCGTTTTTTTGGGGGCGGTGGACCTGCCAGAAGGGGGCTCCCAAGCGCGCCGTGAGCTTGCCCGCCAGCGTCTCGCGCCAAAAAGGCAGCGCCTGCACCTCGTCCGGCAACCGCCCAGAAAGCGGCAGGCGGGAATTGTTTTCGCGCTCCCGGTGCTCCGCCAGCGCCTGAAGCATCGGTATCCATTCACTTTGCAATGCGTTTACCTCTCAACAGATCGGCAATCCGCCCATCAATGTCCAGGCGAAGACTTGTAGAACCCAGAAAAATTATGGATAAAACCCGCCTTTGACAGGCAGTTTGCCTGTTTGTCACTTTAGTACGAAAGATGCAGGTCATATTTGTCCACGAAAGGTATGGCGCAGGACTTCGCTCCCTAGTGAGCCCGCAATAGACTGCTTTTGTTTGTCTCGTTGTTTGTTGTGAGGAGTGGGCCATGGTTCGAAAAGTCGGCGGGGTTGCATCCGTTGTAGCAGCGTTGGGTCTGTTGCTGAGCGCTCGGGCGCAGGCGTTCGAAATTGCGGGCACCACTTCGCCCTGGCCGGTCGGCGGCACCTTCGAGCTGTGGCAACTCGACAGCCTCCTGCGCCGTCCTGCCGCCCCCGGACCGTCGTCCGCCGCTGGTCTGGAAGACCCGGTGAGCAATGCGGTCGTGGCCGATTTTGACTTTGAAGCGTTTTTTGAGCCGCTGGAGGCAGCCGTTCCGGGCGGCAGCGGCAACTTCAGCTCGGCACTGCTGGCAAAGTTGGGCGGCGGTCAGGTCGGCTTTATCGGCAGCAGCCTCGCCAATACCAGTAGCGGCATCTATGCCGTGGGTATCGACGGAACGGGCCTCAGGCGGATCGTCGATACGACCACGGCGGTCCCGGGCGGCAGCGGCCGGTTCGTCAACGGCGGCTTCGACGTGCTGGGCATCGAAGGAGAGAATCTACTGTTCACCGGCACCGACGCCGCAGGGGATCTGGGTTACTTTCTGGCGAGCGGCACGTCCCTGGCCCGCCTCGATGCGGAGCGCTTCGCGCTGCCCGGCGGGGCGGAGCTGTTCGACATCGAAGGCATCAAGATCGACGGCGGCCAGTTTTTCTTTCGGGCGAGCTTTTTTGAGACCTCCGGCGGCACCGCCCGCGAAGGCATCTTCAGCAGCAATCTGGATCTAAGCGGTCTTTCGACGCTGCTCAGTACCGCCGGTTTGCCGCCGAGCACGGTCTTCGCCGCCGACACCACCGACCTGCGGGGTCTCGACGTCCAGGACGGCAACGTCGTCGCCATCACCGGCACCCGCGACTTCGGCGGCTTCGTTCCCCAGGGCCTCTACGCCAACTTCGGCGGCGATCAAATGGAAATCGTCGTCCTCGGTGAGACCCGCGCGCCGGACGGGGGGGTGTTCACGAGTTTCTCAGCTTCGCGCAATGTCTCCCTTGATGGCACGTCGCTGGCCTTTTTGGGGCGCACCGACGCGGGCCAGAGCGGCGTGTACGCCTACGTGGGCGGCAGGCTCGTCACAATCGCCAATCTGGGCACGGCGGACCCCAACGGTTCGGGTAACCTGACGGCCTTCGGCGGGAACGTGCTGGTCGAAGGCAGCCGGGTCTACTTTGACGCGCTCAACGGCAGCGGACAACTCACCAACTATGTGGCGAACCTGGACGGACAGATCCTGGGCACCTTTGAGTCCGACGGCAACATCTTCGTGCCCACCGACCGCCGCGACGGCGACATCATCGTCAACGCTCCTTTTGAGACCACCGAAATTCCCGAACCCACCGTCGGGGCAGCAGGCGGGATGCTGGCGCTTTTGGGTGCGGCGGCCTGGCGGCGCAGGCCCCGCCGCCGGGCGCGGCCTGTGGCAAGAAGCTAGAACAGGACAGGCTCAAAGCCCCCCGACTCCATCTCTTTGCGGGTCTGCACCTCATCGCTCGACTCCTCCCGCGCATAAGCCGGCGGTTGCATCAAGGGCTCGCTCCCCCGATTGCTGAAGGCGCACCCGAATCGAGCCCACCCGTCCCGCCAGTTCCCACAACCTGCCCCGATAGACCCCCCAGAAGTCTTTGAGTGCCTGGGCTTCTTTGCCGGTCGCTTTTCTTTGTTCAGCTCTTTTTCAACTCGAAGCGCACAAACGGTTCAGGCAGTGCCGGACTCAGGAACGAACAACCGCGCAGCAAATCGAGGGGCATCTTAGTTGCGGCTCGCTAGAGATTCGACGTGGTCAAAGTCAAAAATATATCGTTTCTTTTCCTTGGAAAACTGGATCGGAACGTGGACACCCGGAAGGTTCAACTCCTGAGTGAGCAAACCAGCAACTGCTAGCGCCAAGCCTTCCGGCTGATAATCCGTTTCATTAAAAATCAAATCTTGCACTTCGACAATAACCCCTAGGCTCACAGGGATTTGAGCGGAGACAAGATCCATGCCCCTATTTAGATAATTGATTTCCTCTTCGGTCAGCCACTTCTTCAGAGAAGCAGCTGGCTCAATACTGCGAAGGGGCGGTTTTAACGTTAGCAAACCAATGGAATAGTTAGATGAAGTCGCATAATGCTCTTCCTGGCAAGAGAGACGAATGTCAGCAAAAATTTCAACAGCAATACCCCAAGTAGTTTTAATAAACCGGTAGTGAAAGGTACTCATGTTTCACCTCAAAACTGGAGTATTCGAAAAACAGAAGCTGCAAAGTAGTGCTCGACGCCAAAATCTGTTCCTCTCTGTACATACTCTAGTGTAGGGTCTGGGTTTCCTCCAAACATCCTGCTGTACTGATTCATCCATGCATCCGGATCGGGCTGCTCATCTACATTGACGAATTTCAGTTTCGACAATTCAGCTTCATTGATTTGAAATTCGATGACCTCCAGATCTGGAAACCTTCGTTTTCGCAACGCAAGATACCGTTCTGCTTCTGCCCTGCTTGCCCAGGCATAGACACCTGGCCCAAATTGGGCACGGTCCCGTTCAGAAGGCCAGGGTTCACCTGTGCCTCTCAATCGTGCTCTGTCTTCTGGACCCTGCACTGTATAGAAAGTCCAATTCAGAGGCTTATCCCTTTTCCGGCAGGATCATTATCCCCAGATCGGTGGGGACTTTTGGGGATGGGTTCGAGCTTGTGGCCGTCGGGATCTTCTTGAAACTGCCCTAATTTTCCAGCCGCGCCAACTGCTCCGCCAGGATCGCCGCTTGAGCCCTCTGCTCGGCGAGTTTGGCGCGGCTTTCGGTCACCAGTTCGGCCGGGGCATTCGCCAGGTAGCTCGCGTTGTCCAGCCGGGCGGCGAGCACGCCGCTTTCTTTATCCAGCTTCTCTAAAGAGCGCCGGAGCTTTCCTGCCAGGGCCGCCACGTCCACCAGCCCGCCCAAAGGCAGCATCACCTGTACGGTACCGGCCACGCCCACCGCCACCTGCTTGAGGTGCTCGTCGGCCACCTCTTCGAGGGGCAGTTGCTCGACGCGGCCCAAATGGGCGATGGCCTGGCGGGTCGCGTCGATGGCGGCGCGCTCCTCGGCGTTGCGCGAAGCCAGGCGCACCGCGGGCAGGGTGCGCAAAGGCGGCACCTGGGCAAAGGCGCGCAAGTTGCGGATTGTGCGCACTATCTGCTGCATGAGGGCAAATTCGGCAGGGGGCTCCGCGGGCAGGTCCGTTCCCGTGGGAAAGGGCTGCACGCAGATCGAAGCCACTTCTAGGGGCTGGTGGAGTAGTTGCCAGATCTCCTCGCTCAGGTGCGGCATCCAAGGATGCAGCAGGCGCAAGGTCCGATCGAGCACGGCCGCAAGCACCTGCTGGGCACCTCTGCGGGTCTCAAGCGCCTCCAG
The DNA here is from genome assembly GCF_000011385.1 of Gloeobacter violaceus PCC 7421. NCBI lineage: Bacteria > Bacillati > Cyanobacteriota > Cyanophyceae > Gloeobacterales > Gloeobacteraceae > Gloeobacter > Gloeobacter violaceus. Next base: position 3,113,495 of record NC_005125.1, on the reverse strand, counting down.
GCGGGGCTTGGCCAGCTCCACATACCAGTCGCAAAAATCGTCCCAGATAAATTCGTACAGAGAACGCGCCGCTTCCCCGAGGGCGTAGCGGCCCAGTAATTCGTCGATCTGCCGTGCTGTCTGGCCCAGCCGACCCAAGATCCAGCGATCTTCTAAGGTGAGCGAGCCGGGATCCGCTGCCCCGAGTGCGGCGGGGGTGAGTTCATCCAGGTTCATCAGCACGAAGCGGCTGGCGTTCCAGATCTTGTTGGCGAAGCGCTTGCTCGCATCGACCGCGCCCGATTCGCCCGTCTTGCGGTTGTAGTCAAAGCGCACATCCTGTCCGGCCCCCGTCACCTCGCGCACGAGGGTGTAGCGCAGAGCGTCGGTGCCGTACTTGTCCATCATTTCGATAGGGTCGATGCCGTTGCCCTTGGTCTTCGACATCTTCTGGCCTTTTTCGTCGCGCACCAGGCCGTTGATGTAGACGGTCTCAAAAGGAATCTGGCCGGTAAATTCGCCCGCCATCATCGCCATGCGCGCCACCCAGAAGAAGATGATGTCGAACCCGGTCGACATCAGCGCGTTCGGGTAAAAGACTCCCAGATCCTCGGTCTGGTCGGGCCAGCCCAGGGTGGTAAACGGCCACAGCGACGAGCTGAACCAGGTGTCGAGGACATCTTGATCGCGCTGGAGCTGCACATCCGGCCCGTAGCGCTCACGGGCGACGGCGAACGCTTCCGCTTCGTCGTGGGCCACCACGTACTCGCCCTCGCTTCCGGCCACAAACCAGGCGGGAATCCGGTGCCCCCACCACAGTTGCCGGGAGATGTTCCAGGGACGGATGCGCACCAGCCAATCGCGGTAGACCTTGCCCCAGCGCTCGGGCACGAAGGCGGGCTGATTCTGGCTGTCGAAAGCTTCGAGCACGCGCGTGGCCATCCCCGACACATCGAGAAACCACTGATCCGACAGGTACGGTTCGATGGGCACGCCCCCCCGCTCGGAGTAAGGCACGTTGTGGACGTGATCTTCGATGCCCACCAGCCAGCCTTCGGCCGCGGCCCGTGCGACCACCTGCTTGCGCACCACGAAGCGATCGAGCCCTGCGTAGGGACCGGCGTTCTCGTTGTAAGTGCCGTTCGGGTTCAGCAGGTTGATCATCGGCAAACCATGGCGTTTGCCGATTTCAAAGTCGTTCGGGTCGTGGGCGGGGGTGACTTTGACCGCGCCGGTGCCAAATTCGCGATCCACCGCCTCGTCGCCCACGATCACAATGCGCCGCCCAAGGATCGGAAGTTCCGCTTCGCGGCCGATGAGGTGCTTGTAGCGCGGATCTTCCGGGTGCACCGCCACTCCCGTATCCCCCAGCATCGTTTCGGGGCGCGTGGTGGCCACCACCAGAAATTCGTCGCTATCTGCCACCGGGTATCTGAGCTGCCACAGGTGGCCCTTTTCTTCTTTATCGTCCACTTCCAAATCCGAGACCGCTGTCTGGGAAGCCGGGCACCAGTTGACTAGATACTTACCCCGGTAAATCAGACCCTTGCGGTGCAGGTCCACGAAGACTTTCACCACCGCCCGGTTGCGTTTCTCGTCGAGGGTAAAACTCTCGCGCGTCCAATCGAGCGAGAGCCCGAGACGTCGCAACTGGCCGCGGATGGTATCCTGCGACCGCTCTTTCCAGGCCCAGGCGCGCTCCAGGAAAGCCTCGCGCCCCAGATCGAAGCGGGTCTTGCCTTCTTGGCGCAGTTGTTTTTCAAGTACCGTGTGCACGGCGATGCTCGCGTGGTCGGTCCCCGGCAGCCAGAGGGTCTTGAAACCTTTCATGCGCCGGTAGCGCACCACCACGTCCGGCAGGGTGAAACAGAGGGCGTGGCCCATGTGCAGCGAACCGGTGACGTTCGGGGGCGGCAGCACAAGGCTAAAAGGCTTCCCCGGGCCGTCGGCGGCGGGCGAAAAGAAGCGGTGCTCCTCCCAGAAGCGCTGCCAGCGAGGTTCGGCGTCAAATGGATCGTATTGACTGGGTAGGGTGCGCGCCATTTGGACTGGTGGGAACGAACGATGCTCTCCAGTGTAACGTCCGCCGATTTGTGCCCGAGGATGCTCCAGTCAGGAGCTATGGCGATTACGCCTGTTTCCAAAGGCACTGTCCTGTTCGATCGATACCTATCGACGGGCCCCAAATAGCTTCCCGCACCACCGCCAATCCTGCGTGGAATGACGTGCTCCACTCGTACCGTATCGGAATGACCACGTTGCCATGGGTGTCAATATATCCAACTTTGAAGGGGTAGTAAGGGTATGCATCGGTGTCTTTGTTTTTCATGAACACCTGAGCCAGACCTTCGGAGAATTCCCCGACAGCGTCGAATTGCGGTTCAGTAGCTAGCCGTCCCTCCGCGTCGATGAACCCCCATTGTTTGCCAAGCCGCACAGCCGCAAACCCGTTGCGAAAGCGCCGGGCGTCTTCGAATTCAGGAAAAATAACAATCCGGCCCGACTGATCGATGTAGCCGTGATTGCTGTCGACCTCAACCTGGGCGAGTCCTTCGCTGAAGCTCCAGGCCCAATCGAAAGATGGTTCGATAATCTTCTTGCCTATCCTATCGATATACCCTAACAAAATGCTCTCTTTCCAACGCACGGGTGCGAGACCTTCACAGAAATGCCTTGCATAATAAAATTGTGGGGATATAATCCAGTTGCCTTCCCTGTCGATATAGCCCCAGTTGCCGCAATTTCGCTCTTCGGGAACTGCCGCCGCTGCTACCCCCTCCGAGAAGTCGTCGACTTCGCTAAACTGAGGTGAGATCACAAATATTCCGCCTGAATCGATGTAGCCGTAGCCTGAATTTCCTCGCCAAACCGCGGCCCTGCCCTCATAGAAGTGGCGCATACTTCGGTGCATAATCCAACCGTCCTTATCGTAGAGGACTGGGCCACTGAATTCTCTAGGCTGGTTTGTAAATCCTGTGCGAAATACGGGGCTTCCTTTCTGGTCGATGTAACACCATTCGTCATTTAGAACAACCAAGGAAAATCCCTCGTGAAATTCCTCAGCTCGATCGAATCGGGCCTGGATGCTGAAGTTGCCTACACTGTCTATATAACCCCACATACCTGCTTTCAAAGCCGGGTAAAGCATCTTCATGGCTTCCACTCAAGCTGTGGAAACCTGCTGGTCCATGTCGGGTGTATCGTCGCGTCCCCGTCCTTGGGATCTACGGAGTTGTCGCTTGAGCCGGGAACCAGTTTCCATTTCTGGACAGTGCTGTCAAGTTGCGCCTTTCCGTGCCAAGACCAAGTTACTTTGCGCAGTGGAACCCAAATTGCATTCGCGCCCGCCGCACCAGTTGGTTGGTACATCAGGTACATTGAGAAGCTTTCATCGACTTCTGCTCGATTGATCGGTGGGGTTAGCGGAATATTGAATGATTTTGACAAGGGTGTTCTTGGGCTGTCACTAGTTCTTATTACGGTTGCAGCGTAATTATATGTACTGCAGTCAGCCGCATTTGTACCTTCGGAGACTGTGCAATCAAGAACCCCAACCCCAACAAAGCGTTCCCATGTATTAGTATCAGTTCGAAAACGCCGTCGATTAATATTGGCTAGTTGCACCCATTCCCATTTTCCCGAAAACCCAGTTGGATTTGAGAGCCTGGTGCGATTAAAAACAATCCCTGGGCTTGAATTGTTACTGCCAAAGGCTAGGGTGTAAGTATTGTCCCAACCTCCTCCGACGGTTACAGCGCCCGTAATAGCCGTAATTTTTGCTGTAGGCCGCAGCAAAGTGAGAGTGGTACGCGCGCTCACGGGCTGGTTATTGGCCGTAACGTTGATGGAGACCGCCCAATTTTGCTGGCTGCTGCCATCCACCCAATAGTAGGCAATGTTGCGCTTGGTGATGTCGGTTGTGACCAGTGGAGTCACTGTCGCAGCCTCAATACTGGGACTATAACCTGCAATTGAACTCCCGGGAATCATCCACTTGAGAGTCGTGATTACCGGATTCGGCGCCGTCAGCTCCTTACCATTCTGGTAGAACTTCACTGTCAACGGAATCTGTTGACCGACGATGACCCGTTTCGGTGTCTTGGTGTCGGTAATATCCTCACCGTTGTAGAAGAGACGGGCGGTGATGGGCACACTGCAGGTCGGTGCGGCTTCGGTGCTGATGGCGTTGCTGATGGCCGCCAAACCCAGGCAATAGGCGAAGCGGAAGACCGAGCCACCCTTGGTGGGATCGCCGCCGTTGAGGGAGGTGCCGTAGTAGTAGCCGTCGCTGCCCTGGATGACAGAAGTCGGTGCGACTCCGTCGTCCCCACCGCTGAACGAATGCAGTACGGTGAAAACCCCATCGGTCGTAATCTCGTAGAGAATTCCCTCACCCTGCAAACCGCCGCCATAGGTGCCGCCGATGAAGCTGGAACTGCTGCCTACCGCAGACCGTTCCCAGGTCGTGGGCCCCGCCGCTGCTGTTGGTGCCATAAAAGGCGCCGTCGGTACCTTGAACCAGACCTCCATAGGGGTTCACACCCTCGGGAAATTTTCCAAATCCCTCGCCTGGAGGAAAGATGTGAATCACATCCACCGAGGAAACTTGCGAGCGGACAGCGGTTGAAGCCGACAGCCACACCAACCCGACAAAAATAATCCCCAGCAAAACCCCCGGCCACCGCCAAAATCGCGCGTTCATATATTAAGCCTGGAAAAATCCCATAAATCTTAGCTTGCGACTCGCAGTCATGGGTTAAGGGCGGGTTATGCTTTTGTCGATGATTCCGTGTTTTCTGCGCAGCAGCTCTGCCGTAGGGGGCTGGCGAAGTCTTCCATAGTAAGGAAGGCAACTTGCGATCGGGGGCCTGGCTGATTACCGTGGTGGCAGTGGCAGTTAAGGAATCGCAACATGCTTGTCGGCCTGCACAACCACACCTGCTTCTCGGACGGTCGCTATAGCCCCGCCGCCCTGGTCGCCCAGGCGGAGGCGCTGGGATATGAGCGGCTCGCCATCACCGACCACAACTCGGTGGCGGGCTGGCAGAGCCTCGAATCGCTGCCCGCCTGGGTGGTGCCGGGAATTGAACTGAGTACCCTGAGCGACGGCGGCACCGAGGTGCACATCCTGGGCCTGTGGCTGGAGCCCCAGGGCCGCCTGCTCGAACACACCCGTACTTTTCAAAACGAATACAACCGCGTGTGGCGCGACGGCATTCAAGATGCCACCGGCGACGCGGAGCTAGCCACCCTCGCTTTTGACCCGACCACCCGCGATCAAGTCATCGATCACCTCGGTTCAACCGTCGGCGCTCTTAAGGCGCTGCACGCCTGGGCCGCCGCCCACAGCGACGCCTACCTGGAGCGGCTCAGGCCGCGCATTCCCCACTGGCGCGACGGCATCGCCTGGCTGCGCGAATCGCAGGCGACCGTGGGCCTCGCCCACCCCCAGCGCTACCCGGATCTTCCTGAGATGGAAGAGCTGCTCGCAGCCGTCGATGCCATCGAAGTGATCCACCCGGATCATCCCCTCGACCGGCAGCAGTACTGGCTGGAACAGGCGCAAAAGCGGGGCAAAGCCTGCTGGGGCAGCCACGACTACCACGGCTGGTCGGGCTCTCAACGCGACGGCCTGCTCCCGCCTATCGGCCTCGAAGACGGCTGGCTCAGTTCGAGTCGGTGCGCGAATACGCCTTTGTCTTAAGGGCGCTGTCGTCGAAGAAGTTGGTCTGGTAGACCTCGATGTGACTGAATAGCGTCGTCACGAACGCAAAGAGCAAAAACGGCAGCGAGACGACGATAATCAGCCCGATCGCTCCGAGGGCCAGCACCGGCGAGCTTCCCATCAACGACAGCGACAGCGCCAGGATGACGAAGATGCCGATGAGCCACACGACGACTTGGCCGTAGATGTCCCCGAAGGTCAGCGTACAGACAAGTCGATATTTTTTGGTGAATTTGTCCAGGCCGTTCATATTGCGTCCCTCCGCCTTCCTTCGAGGAATTCAACCGAATACATAAATTGTAGTGAGCTTCTGGAAGGCGTTGAGAATGATTGCGATATATTTCGGCGACCAGACTCTAAAATGGCAGCCGCTTCGTCAGGTTGGCGTGGTTCTGGGCGCGCAGATATTCGACAAAGCTGAGGAGTTCCTCGTCACTCAGTTCGTTGCGGCTGCGCTTGCCGTAGGTCTGCACCAGATGGCTGCGGCCGGCCTTGGCGTCCATGTCTATGGCGGACATCAAGCTCAAGCTCTCAGTCATCAGCGCGTCGCGGTCGAACGGTTCGCCCGCTGCCTCCAGGGGCTCCTCCCCGAAAGGGGCGGCCGGTTCGATGTCCGCTTCCGGGTAGAGCGGGCCGCTGTTGTCGAACAATCCCGGCCGCGCGGGCTGGGGAGCGGCGTCCGCCTGCGGGGCGGCCATCGGGGAAGCGGGCGGCGGTACGACCGCGAGCAGCCGGCCCGACTCCAGACCGGCGAAGGAGCAGGCGCGCAAAATCGCCTGCTCCTCGGCGCGGCCGACGTCCGCGGTATTTTCGCAAGGGGCGTGGGCGGTAAATTCCTGCTCCGCGAGCACCAAGGTCGCCCGCACCACCAACCCGTCACCCAGGGCCGCGACTTCGGTGCGCAGGGCGCGCAGGTCCGATTGGCGAGCTTTGTCCAAAACTGTCTTTAGTGCTGCGTCCATATAATGATCCCGACTTCGCGCTAGCCGTAGTTTAGAGCACCGGCCGTTAGGAAAGCCAGCGGGTGAGCAGATTGCCCACCTGATCGAGCGGCGAAAGCGCGGGCAGGTCCGCCCGGCGCACCTCGGTGAGCACGCGATTGCCCAAAGGCGTCAGCCGAAAGCGATCGGTGATGCCCTGGCCGTCCACTTCGCGGCGCACCACCCCGACTCGAAAAAGCCACATCAGTTCATCCTCGGCGGCGCGCTCCGAAAGGGTCTGCCGGGTCAGGCCACCTGCACGGGCGTGCTCCCCTGCGAACTCGGCCACCGCGAGGCTGCGCTCGGCCATCGAAGCAAGCCCCGCCGCTCCAATCGCCCCAAGGCGGACCGCCCGCACCGCCCGTTCGACTGTCTGAAGGTCGAGATCCACCGCTAACCCGCCCGTTTTGCCGAATCTTTGTTAGTGTAAAGTTATGTTAACCACAGCGATTATAGCAGTGTTGTTGTTGGGGTGGGCTATCCACCTGATCGAGCGGGGCTGGCGGCAACGGGAGGAGGACCTGGTGCTCGCGGGCGGCCTGGTTGTGCTAACTGCCGGAGCCGTATTGCTGGTTTATTCGTTGCTCTCGCGCTTGTTTGGCCTCTAGTCGGGCACTGAGCGGGTGCCTGACATCGGGAATGCACAACTTTCACCAACTAAGCAAAAATTCCTACTGAATCTTAAGGTTTGTTGCGCAGCCTATGGTATAGTGAAGCCGAAAACCTGCTTTCGCAGCCGATCTGGTTCATCGGGGGAAGATGTTGAGCGAATCGCCGGCCGAGGGATCCCAACCGACAATGGTGGGTGATTCCATGGCAGATTACCACGCGCTGAGGCGGCGGATCTATCTGACAGTTGTCGTCATTGCTGCTTTTGCGTTTGTGGTGATCGGTTTCGCTTATTCATTGAATACGGCTTTAAGTTACCTTCTGGGTGCGGGCGGTGGCCTACTATACTTTCGGATGCTCGATCGCAGTATCCAGAGTATTGGCGATGGCGACCGCCGTCTGGGAGGGCCGGCGCGCGTCGGACTTTTCGCCGTCCTGATGGTGATGGCAATCAAGTCCGGATCACTCGAGATTCTGCCGACTTTCTTTGGTTTTTTGACCATCAAGGCGGCGATCCTGGTCGACACTTTGCGGACGCTGTTCGGTGACGTTTAGACGGGTTGGCACTTGGAGGATGGTTGGATGGAGTTAGCGTTGGCAACCTTGGGCAATCAGCCTCTCATCGCGGCGGTGGAAGTCGGCAAGCATCTGACCTGGCAACTCGGTCCGCTCAGCGTACACGGCCAGACGATGATCACCACCTGGGTGGTCATGCTCCTGCTTATCGGGCTGACCTTCATCGGCACCCGCAAGTTGCAGAGGGTGCCCTCCGGTCTGCAAAACTTTCTGGAATACGCCTACGACTTGCTCGCCAGCATCGCCCGCAACCAGATAGGTGAGAAGCAGTACCGCTCCTGGGTACCGCTCATCGGAACGATTTTTCTGTTCGTGTTGTTTGCCAACTGGCTCGGTCAGTTGCCTCTGCGGCTTTTTCATATTCCAGAAGGCGAATTGGCTTCGCCGACCAACGACATCAACACGACCGTGGCACTGTCCCTGATCGCTCTGGTTTCCTACATCTATGCAGGCTTGCGCAAGTCGGGTTTCGGTTACTTCAAGCATTACTTCGAATCACCGATTTTGGCGGCGGTGTGGGTACTCGAATTTTTCACCCGTCCCCTGTCCCTCAGCATTCGACTTTTCGGCAACATCCTGGCTGAGGAGTTGGTGGTGGCGGTGTTGATTTTGCTGGTACCGATTCTGGTGCCTGTGCCCCTGATGATCCTGTTTTTGCTGACAGGTGCGATTCAGGCGCTGGTGTTTTCGACGCTCACCGCGTCCTATGTCGGTGAAGCGGTCGAGGACCACGACGACCACCATTAGTCCGACGGTGGTCTCAATACACAATGGACGTTTTATTAGGAGTGTCGCAATGAACGATATTACTGCTGCTGCTTCGGTGATCGCTGCCGCCCTCGCGGTCGGCCTGGCGGCCATCGGTCCCGGTATCGGCCAGGGCAATGCGGCGAGCAAAGCCGCCGAAGGGATCGCCCGTCAACCCGAAGCCGAAGGCAAGATCCGCGGCACGCTGCTGCTGTCGCTCGCCTTCATGGAATCGCTGACCATCTACGGTCTGCTCGTATCGATCGTGCTGTTGTTCGCCAACCCGTTCCGGGGCTAAGCCGCTGGCGGAGGGGTTGATCGTGGATATGCTGTTTGACCCGGGTTGGGCCGCTCACCTGCTGCTTTTGGCGGCCGAGGAAGCGGCGGCGGCGGAGGCTGAATCGGGAGGATTGTTCGACTTCGGCGGCACGCTGGTGCTGCAGATTGTCAACTTCCTGTTGTTGATGACCATCTTGAGCGCGGTCTTCTATGGACCGATCTCCAGGGTGATCGAGGAGCGCAGCGAGTACATCCGCTCGAATGCCGGCAGCGCCCAGCGCCGCTTCGACGAGGCCAAGGCCCTTGCCGATCAGTACGAGCAGGAGCTGCGCACCACCCGCCTGGAGGCGCAGCAGGTGATCGCAGCGGCAGAAGCCGAGGCGCAGAAGATCCGCGCCCAGCAGCTTGCCGAAGCCCAAAGAGAAGCCCAGGAGCGCATCGCGCAGGCCCAGGCCGATCTGGACAAGCAGAAGCAGGCGGCTTTGGCCAGCCTGTCGGGGGAGGTGGAGGCGATCAGCCGCACCCTCAGCGAGAAGTTGTTGAGCGATTCGGCCAGGAGGTTCTGATGGATTGGATGCCGCTGGTTCTGGCTGCCGAGGAGGCCGAAAGCCGCGGGTTCAGCCTCAATCTGAACCTGCTCGAGACCAACATCATCAACATCGCCATTGTGTTTGGGTTGCTCATCTTCCTGGCGCGCGGCTACTTTGGCCGCGTGCTGGGCGAGCGCAAGAGCGAGATCGAAAACGGCATCCGCGAGGTCGAAAACCGGGGCCGCCAGGCGGAGCAGGAACTGGCGACCGCCCGCCAGAACCTCTCCCAGGCCCAGGTTCAAGCCCAGCAGATCCTCGCTTCTGCCCGCACCAACGCCGAGCGGGTGCGTGCCCAGGTTCTCGATCAAGCCCAGATCGATATCGCCCGGGTGCGCGAGACAGTCGATCAAGACCTGCGCAACGAGCAGCAGCGCATCCTCACCCAGGTGCGCCTCAAAGTGGTGGGCGACGCCCTCGCCCGCCTGCGCGAGCGCCTGCCCGGCGAACTCGACGAGGCCACCCAGCGCCGCCTGCTCGATCGCAGCATCCAATTACTGGACTAGACCATGCAGCAAGGCAAAGACAGCGAACAGATAGCCCAGCGCTACGCCGAGGCACTCAAAGAACTCGCCCTTTCCGAGACGGGGCTTCTGGAGCAGTTTGGCAACGACACCGACGGAATGCTCCAGGTGATGGAGGAGTCTCCCGATTTCGAGCGCTTCCTGGTAGTGCCCATCATCGCCATGGCGGACAAGAAGCGCCTGCTGGTCGAAGCTTTTGGCGGCAAGGTGCATCCCTACATGCTCAACTTTTTGCAGTTGATGGTAGACCGGCGGCGGATCGCGCTTTTGCGCCCCGTCTGCACGAGCTACCAGCGCATCTTGCGCGAGCTGCAGCAGACGACCCTGGCGGAGGTGATCTCGGCGGTGCCCCTGAGTGAAGAGCAGGCGAGCGCTCTCATCGAGCGCATTCGTCGGCGCACCGCTGCTGTGCGCGTCGAGTTGCGCCGGCGCGTCGATCCAGAACTCTTGGGCGGCATGATCATCAAGATTGGCGACGAAGTAATCGACGCCAGTCTGCGCGGCCAGCTGCGCAAGCTCACCTTGCAGCTCACGCTTTCTTGAAAATCGAGAGGTAGCCATGTTCACGATTCGCCCGGACGAAATCAGCTCCGTCATCCGCGATCAAATCCAGAAGTACAACACCGAACTGCAGGTGACCAACGTCGGCACGGTGCTGCAGGTCGGCGACGGCATCGCCCGCGTCTACGGTCTTGAAAAGTGCATGGCCTCCGAACTGCTCGAATTCGAGGACGGCACGATCGGCATCGCCCTCAACCTCGAAGAGGACAACGTCGGCGCGGTGCTGATGGGCGCAGGCCGCACGATCGAAGAAGGCTCCACCGTGCGCGCCACCGGCCGCATCGCTTCGATTCCGGTGGGACCGGCCTTCTTGGGCCGGGTCGTCAATGCCCTGGCGATTCCCATCGACGGCAAGGGCGACATCGTCGGCAGCGAAACCCGCCTGCTCGAATCGCCCGCCCCCGGCATCATCAAGCGCAAATCGGTCTACGAACCTTTGGCGACGGGCATCACCGCCATCGACGCCATGATCCCGATCGGCCGCGGTCAGCGCGAGCTGATTATCGGCGACCGCCAGACCGGCAAGACGACGATCGCCATCGACACCATCCTCAACCAGAAGGGTAAAGGCGTCGTTTGCGTCTACGTCGCCATTGGCCAGAAAGCTTCTACCGTGGCTCAGATCGTCGAGGTGCTGCGCTCGCGCGGCGCCCTGGAATACACGATCATCGTCGCCGCCAATGCCAACGAGCCTGCCGCCCTGCAGTACCTGGCGCCTTACACCGGTTGCACCCTGGGCGAGTACGTCATGTACAACGGCCTCACCCTGCCGGGCTCCGACAAAAAGATCAACGCCGCCCTGCTGGTCTACGACGATCTCTCCAAGCAGGCGGTGGCCTACCGCCAGATGTCGCTGCTGTTGCGCCGTCCGCCGGGCCGCGAAGCCTATCCGGGCGACGTGTTCTACTTGCACTCGCGCTTGCTTGAGCGCGCCGCCAAACTGAGCCCCGATCTGGGCGAAGGTTCGCTCACCGCCCTGCCGATCATCGAGACCCAGGCGGGTGACGTCTCGGCCTACATCCCCACCAACGTCATCTCGATCACCGACGGCCAGATCTTCCTCGATTCGGGCCTGTTCAACTCGGGACTGCGCCCTGCCATCGACGCGGGCATCTCGGTCTCGCGGGTGGGCGGGGCCGCCCAGACCAAGGCGATGAAAAAAGTGGCCGGCAAACTGCGCCTCGATCTGGCCCAGTTCAGCGAACTGGAGGCCTTTTCGCAGTTTGCCTCCGACCTCGATAAGGCCACCCAGGCCCAGCTCGCCCGCGGTCTGCGCCTGCGCGAAATCCTCAAGCAGCCGCAGTACTCGCCCCTGTCGGTGGCCCAGCAGGTGGCGATCATCTATGCCGCCACCAACGGCTACCTCGACGACATCGACGTCAAAGGCATCCAGCCCTTCAAGCAGCAGTTCCTCAACTATCTCGATTCCAGCGTGTCTGAGTACGGCCAGGAAATCGAGACCACCAAAGCCCTCACCGACAAAGCGGTGGACCTGCTCAAAAAGGCGCTCAACGACTTTAAGACGACCGTCAAGAAGTAGGCGCAGATTTCGTTCAACCTCAAAGGGCGCGCAGCTGAAGCGCGCGCCTTTTTCTTTGGGACGATTGTGCGCATGAAGCAGCAAAAGGTATGGTGACTACCTGGGCGCACAGACAGCCCCGGATCTGACCGGCGTGTGGGTGGTGGGCGAGCGGGCCACCACGATCGCCGGTGAGTGCCAGTGGGAAACCCAGGTAGGGCAGATCACCTTGCCTTGAGTCGGTGCTTTTTCGGCCCGAGGGCGTCCATTTTTTATGGCTTGTTGACGGGTTGGCTCCCGCTCCCGGCGCTGCTGTTGCCGTTGGGCGTGGGTACCGTCCCCTTGTAGAGCAGCGCCTGCTGGGGGGTGCCGATATCGATTTGGTTCTGCTCCAGGGCCAGGCGCACGCGCAGGCGGAATTCGCGCCCCACCGCCCACTGCTGCCCCGGCTGGGTGCGCAGCCATACCCGAATGAGCGCCCCGGTCGAAGAGAGCGCGTCGACTCCCAGCACCTGCGGCGCTTCGAGCATCTGGGCGTGCCACTCGGGCTCGTCGTACATGGTGCGGGCGATGTCGCCAATCACCGCCAGGGCGCGGCGGATATCGGTGTCGTAGGCGACCTCGACGGCAAAATCCACCCGCGACCAGGTGCGCGTCAGGTTCTCCACCTGGGCGATGGCGCTGTTGGGAATCGTAATCAGCCGCCCTTCGCTGTTGCGCAGTTGGGTGACCCGCAGGCTCAGGTTCTCGACCGCGCCTGAGACCGCGCCGATCGCCACCACATCGCCGATCGCAAACTGGTCCTCCCAGAGAATCAGGCAGCCGTTGACCAGGTCTTTGACCAGGTTTTGCAGACTAAAAGAAATCGCGAAGGCCACCAGACCGCCGATGGCGAGCACCGAGCCCAGGGGCACTCCGAGAAACGAGAGCGCTGAGCCGATGGCCACCAGGTAGATCATAAAAGTCTTGAGGCCCTTGAGCGCCTGGATGGTGGTGGCGATGCGCAGGGACTTGCGCTGTACGTCCGCCAGGTCGAACAGGTCGTTTTCTTCCCACACCTTCGAGAAGCGTTCGATCACCGCGTCGCCGATCCGGTTGGCGAGGCCCGCCACAAACCAGATCCCCAGCAGCACGAAGGGGATGCGCAGCACCTGAAAGGCATAGGCCCGCGTCCAGGGAAAGATATACAGCACCACGGTGGCCCCGACGACCCAGGCGACCGCCTGTGCCCAGTCGAGCAAAAACCCGAGGATAGCAATCAAGCTGCGGCGGCGCTGGAGGCTGAACTGCTGGCGCAGCGCCTCCAGAAATTGCCTCCGGTGAAAGTCGAAGTTCTCGGCGGGGGCATTTTCGGTGGCGACAGGGGCCTGGTTGGCAGCCCACTCCGCCTGCTGTGCCTGTTCTTCGGCCAACTGGCGGTCGCGGCTTTTGATGAGCTTTTGCAGCAACCAGATAAGCAGACTGATCCCGGCCACAGCACCCACGGCGAGGGCGGCCCAGCGCCACTGCCCGTCGAAACTGGCGGGCTGACGCTCCTGCAGCGCATTGCGCAGTAAGCTTTCGAGTACGGAACGCCAGCGCTCCGCCAGATCGTCCTGGGTCAGGCCGTAGTAGTCGGCGTCGGCGGCCGTGACCGTGACGATCTTGAGCGGGTTGGTGTGGTAGTCGTCGATGGCGAAGATGACGTTCGCCCCGTTCAACTTGGAAATATAGATATAAGTCGATTTCGGGTCATAGTTGGTGAAATAGTCCCGCGCCCGGTCATTGTCCGGGGGGGGCAAAGTTGGTGCTGCCGGGTCGGCCTTCTGCCCGTCGTCGCCCACGACGGCCTTGACGCGGACATCCGGGGCGACGATGCGCTCGAGGCTTGCCTCGACCAGTTCGGCGCGCACTTCGACGGGGAGCAACTTGCCGGGGGAGGTGCGGTTTCTGACCGTCGGTGATGCGACATCAAAAATCCGCTGCCCTTCGAATTTGACCGGGGCAATTTCGATTTCGCCGAGTCTTTGCACCCCTTCGGGCAGGCTGTCGGTAGCTTGTTCGCCCAAACCGGACAGGCTCAGTTGGGCCTGTGCGGGTAGCGCCCACCCGACGACCAGCCAGGCGCCGAGTAGTACCGCACCCAGCCAGGCGCCGAGGGTGCGCCCGTCGCCGCCCCGACTTCGGTTGTTCATATTCAGAAATGACATACTCTCAACGATAAAGCTGCAATCGGTCACTGCCTCTCGGGAATGGGGGAGTCCGAACGCTTTCGTTCCACTGTGTCAACCCTGCAACTTATCTGCAAATCTTATCGCTGCAGCGATTCTTCGCGTCCGTGTCGATAGTAACCCGGCCGCGGGTATGGACGACGTGCTAGGGTGTCCACATGCCTTTTCAGCGCTCCCGCTCCCATGCTCGGCCGCCGAAACTGCGGCTGCCCATCGTCTTCAACCGCGAGGAGTGCGAAGCGCTCACCCGCGCCCTGCAAACGGCCATCGACGCGGCTTCTCCCGGCAGCGACGAGCTGGCTTTGCTGTATACTCTGCTTCGAAAAGCCGAGCGCATCGAGCGGAAGCTAACCCGTGAAACCCCAACCGACTGGGATAATCTCGACGACGATTAGCGCCGCGCTGCTGGCCGGCTGGCTGGTCTGCGCTCCGGTGGCGCGCTCTGAGGAGCCGCTTTTGGTGGGTGCGAGCTTCGAGGAGGTGGATCTTGCGGGTGGCTGGCACGACCGCTGGACGCTCATCAAGAGTGTGGATACCAGCCTGCGGTATCTCTCTACCCCGGCAGCTTCGCGCGCCTATCCACGCCGGGGGATCACCCGCGAACGGCTTGCTGCGAGTCTCAGGCGCTTTCGGGCCATCTTGAAGACTTCGCCTAGCGCAGAAGCATTCAGCGTGCGGGTGGGGCGCGAATTTGACCTCTATCGGGTCAATCCCGAGCCCGACAGCCCCGAGGTGCTCATCACCGGCTACTTCGCGCCGGTCTACCGGGCGAGCCGCAAACCTACCGCAACCTACCGCTACCCGCTCTACAAAACCCCCGGCGACCTTGTCACCGACGGCGTGCGCGGTCTCGGTCAGCGCACCGCCGCCGGGGTGCGGCCCTACCCCACCCGCGCGCAGATCGAAAAGCAGAATTTGCTCGCAGGCCGCGAACTGATCTGGCTGGCCGATCCGCTCGAACGCTTTTTGGTGCACGTCCAGGGCTCGGCGAAGCTGGTGCTGACCGACGGTGCGACCCGCTCGGTGGGCTTTGCCGCCAAGACCGATAGGCCCTACCAGAGCATCGGCAAGGCGCTGGTGGCCGACGGCAAAATCCGCGAGGAAGACCTGACGCTGCAGGCGGTCAAAGCTTACTTTCGCGCCCACCCGGAGGAGCTTGAATCCTACTTGCACAAAAACGAGTCCTACGTTTTTTTCCGTTGGACCGACGACGGCGGTCCCTACGGCAGCCTCGGCTTTCCGGTGACGGCGATGCACTCGGCGGCGATGGACAAGAGCGTCTTTCCGCCGGGGGCACTGTTGTTCATCCAGGCCCAGACCCGCGCCGGGATGCTCCGGCAGTTCGTGCTCGACCATGACACGGGGGCGGCCATCCGCGGGCGCGGCCGGTTGGATCTGTTCGTGGGCACGGGGCCTGAGGCGGAGGACCGGGCCGGGCAGATCAATGCCCCGGCGCGGCTCTACTATCTGTTGCTCAAAATGCCCGCCAGCATTTGATAAGCTAGGTACGCTGTTTTTGGCCCTGGGCCTGACTGGAGAGGCATTTGACACGAGCCACCGAATTGCCGCCTGCACTGGATACATTTTTGCTGGAGTTGATGACCATCCAGCAGACGGCTTCCAAGCAAATTGCCATCCTGGGTTCCCGCCACGTCCCCCTCGGCCATCAGCAACTGATCGAAATCTTGAGCTACGCCCTGGCCCTCACCGGCAACCGCATCCTCACCAGCGGCGCCGCCGGCACCAACCAGGCGGTGATCCGGGGTGTGGTGCGCGCCGATCCCAACGCGCTGACGGTAATCTTGCCCCAGAGTCTGGATCGCCAACCGCGCGAAACCCGCGACCAGCTCGAAAACATTATTCATCTGGTCGAACACCCCGAAAACAACCACATGCCCCTAGGTGAGGCGAGCGTCGTCTGCAACCGTGAAATCATCGAAAAGGCGCAGCAATTGATTTGTTTTGCCTTTCACGACTCGCGAGTACTGCTTGAAGGGTGCGAATTTGCCGAGGAGTTGCGCAAGGTCGTGACGCTTTTTTACTTCGATTGAGACCGGCTTGTTCGTAGACATCGGCCGTCGGGTAGGCTTTTCCCGGCCAGGCGCGGCTACTTTTTCCACCAAGCTGGGCGCGCAGGTACTGGTCGCCAGGGGTCCGCGTCAATCTGGCAACGTGTATAATACACACATACATACACGCTATACACATTATGCGTACCAACGTCGAACTTGACGACGCGCTTCTCGAAGAAGCCTTCCAATTGACCAACGTCCGAACCAAGAAAGAATTACTGCAGCTGGCACTGCAAGAACTTATCCGCGCGCGCAAGAAGCGCAACTTACTCGATCTAAGCGGGCAAATTCGATTTGCCGATGATTTTGACCCCGAAGCTCTGCGCGTGGATCGTCGTGTTTCTGGTTGACACCTCGGTGTGGGTGAGTATTCTTCGCGATCGCACCGGGATGGCGAGGGAGTGTTTCGAGCGAGTAGTCGGTGACGAGCCAGTATTTTTGAGTCGCTTCACGCAGATGGAGTTGCTGCAGGGTTGCCGCGATCAGCGCGAATGGGTGCTGTTGCAAACCCATCTCCAGGAGCAAGACTACGCTGAACTATCGGAATACGCCTGGACACAGGCAGCGCGCATCTACTACGACCTGCGGCGGCGAGGATTAACTGTCCGCAGCAGCATCGATTGCTGCATCGCTCAGCTGGCCATCGAGCGCCGACTTGCACTTGTGCACAGTGATCGCGATTTCGAAGCGATTCAGCAGGTGCGCGCACTTTCTTGCGTGCGATTTTCCTGCATATAACAGGCCATGGAGGGAGGAACCTCAGCTGACCATCGATTCGCCCAAATAGCTCCGGCGTACTTCTTCGCAGACGAGTAGTTCATTGGCCGGACCTTCAAGGGCGATGCGGCCGTTTTCGAGCACGTAGCCCCGGTCGGCCAGTTTTAACGCCTGCAGAGCGTTCTGTTCGACTAAGAGCACCATCACTCCCTGGGAGCGGATGCGCTCAATGATCTGAAAGATGCTTTGCACAATCAGCGGTGCGAGGCCCATGCTGGGCTCGTCGAGCACCAGCAAGCGCGGTTTGCCGAGTAAGGCCCGGCCGATGGCGAGCATCTGCTGCTCGCCTCCCGAGAGGGTGCCGGCGCGCTGGTAGCGGCGCTCCTTGAGAATCGGAAACAGATTAAAAATGTCTTCGAGGTCCGTTTCGATGCGGTCGTTGCGGGTGTAGGCGCCCATCTCCAGGTTTTCGAGCACCGTGAGGCGCGAGAAGATGCGCCGCCCCTCCGGAACGTGCATCAGCCCGGTGCGGACAATCAGGTCGGCCGAGAGCCGGTCGAGGCGCCGGTTGTCTAAAAGCACCTCCCCGGCGGTGGGCCGGATGAGGCCCGAGATGGTGCGCAGCAGCGTCGATTTGCCGGCGCCGTTGGGGCCAATCACCGTCACCAGTTCCCCCGCTCCTACGTGCAGATTCACCTGGTGCAGCACTTCAATTTGCCCGTAGCCCGCCGTCAACCCCCGCACTTCCAGACCGGTACCCATGCTGTCGCTCGTTTGTTCTCTGCCTATTAATACACGGCGCACACCATTTGGCTGATTGCCCCACCAAAAGTAAAGCCTGCACCGGTTGCGGCGCAGGCTTTGCAGGCGTGGTTTGGTGGGGCTACATCATGCCGCCCATGCCACCCATACCGCCCATGCCACCCATACCGCCCATGTCGGGGGCACCGGCGCCGGCTTTTTTCTTCTCGGGCTTGTCGACGATCAGCACCTCGGTGGTGAGCACCATCGCGGCGATCGACGCGGCGTTCTGCAGCGCCGAGCGGACTACCTTGGCCGGGTCGGCCACGCCCGCGGCAAGCATGTCGACAAATTCGCCCTTCATGGCGTCGTAGCCGATGTTGAAGTCCAGCTCGCGCACCTTCTGGGCGATCACCGACCCTTCGACGCCGGCATTATCGGCAATCTGGCGCAAAGGCGCCTCCAGGGCGCGGGCGATCAAGTCCGCACCGGTCTTCTCGTCGTCGGCCAGTCCCGCCTTGATGGCGTCGATCTTCTTGGTCAGGTGCAGCAGGGTCGTACCGCCGCCCGGCACGATGCCTTCTTCGACCGCCGCTTTGGTGGCGTTGAGGGCATCTTCAATGCGCAGCTTGCGGTCTTTGAGTTCGGTCTCGGTCGCCGCACCGACTTTGATTACCGCCACACCGCCCGCGAGCTTGGCGAGGCGCTCTTGGAGCTTCTCGCGGTCAAAGTCGGAGTCGGTGTCCTCCATCTGCTTGTGGATCTGGGCGATGCGCTTCTCGACGGCGGCTTTGTTGTCTGTACCGGCCACGATCGTGGTTTTGTCCTTGGTGATCGTCACCTTGCGGGCCTTGCCCAGCATGTCGATGGTGACGTTTTCGAGCTTGAGGCCGATGTCCTCGGAGATCACATCGCCGCCGGTGAGCACCGCGATATCTTGCAGCATCGCCTTGCGCCGGTCGCCGAAGCCGGGGGCCTTGACCGCCACGCAGTTGAGCACGCCGCGCAGTTTATTGACCACCAGCGTCGCGAGCGCTTCGCCTTCGAGATCCTCGGAGATGATGAGCAAGGGCCGCCCGGCGCGGGCAACCTTCTCAAGCACCGGGATCAGATCTTGAATAATCGAGATTTTTTTGTCGGTGAGTAGAATGAACGGCTCGTCGAGATCGGTGATCATCCGCTCGGTGTCGGTGACAAAGTAGGGCGAGACGTAGCCCTTGTCGAACTGCATGCCCTCGACCACATCCAGTTCGGTGACCAGGGACTTGGATTCTTCGACGGTGATCACGCCTTCTTTGCCGACTTTGTCCATCGCCTCGGCGATCATCTGGCCGATTTCTTCGTCGTTGCCCGAGGAGATCGTCGCCACCTCGGCGATTGTCTTGTTGTCTTCGACCGGCTTGGCCATGGCGGCGATTTCTTGCACCAGCTTCGCCACGGTCTTCTCCATGCCGCGCTTGAGGCTCATCGGGTTGGCCCCGGCGGCCACGTTGCGCAGGCCCTCGCGGATGAGCGCCTGGGCGAGCACCGTGGCGGTGGTGGTGCCGTCGCCGGCCACGTCGTTGGTCTTGGAGGCCACTTCGCGGATGAGCTGAGCGCCGGTATTTTCCAGCGGATCTTCGAGTTCAATTTCTTTGGCGATGGTGACGCCGTCGTTGACAATCTGGGGCGCACCGAATTTTTTCTCAAGCACGACGTTGCGGCCCTTGGGTCCGAGGGTCACCCGCACCGCGTCGGCCAGGGCGTTGACGCCCCGCTCGAGCGCCCGGCGGGCCGTCTCGTCAAACACAATCATCTTTGCCATTGCACACTCTCCCAAATAGTAAAATCGCGCCGCCTGTCCTACAGGGTGATGGCGAGGATATCTTTCTCGGCAAGCAAAATGTACTCTTCGCCCGCCACCTTCAGTTCGGTCCCGGCGTACTTGGCGTAGAGCACCTTGTCGCCCACTTTGACTTCGAGGGGCAACCGGTCGCCTTTGTCGGTGATCCGACCTTCGCCCACCGCCGTCACCTCGCCCACCTGGGGCTTCTCCTTGGCCGTGTCCGGCAGCAAAATGCCGCCCGCCGTCTTCTCTTCCTGCGCCAGAACCTTCACCAGCACCCGATCGCCGAGGGGCTTCAGGGAAGATGCCGCTACGGTAATAGTTGCCACAGCACTTTCTCCTTGGAGACCAAATTTTCATTCATCACGTTAGCACTCTCTTTAGTCAAGTGCTAACGCTTCTCCCAGGGGATCGCTTCTTGAAAGCGGGACGATGGCCGGGATTTCGTTGGACTTGTCGTCCGCTTTGCGGTCTCAAATGTGTTTGCCCTGTGAACAGTACCGAATTCATGCAACAGTAAAGCTCTACGTCGGTGCTGAGACAATTGCACCGGCCGCCAGTCCCCCGACGCCGCGAAGGATGCCCACCAAAAAGGGTGCGACCGTCGTTGCTGGCCTGACACCGCCAATTGCGCCTGCCGAAGGGCCTCAGAGCGTCCTGCTCCCGCTGCCAACCTCCGGTAGAACCGCTCCATCAAATCCGCCGTTGTCCGGTCCCCCACCGGCCACAGCGCCAGCACCTGGCTTCTCGTTCCCGCCAGGGCCAGTGCCCGCCTGAGCCCCTGCACCCCCTCGCCGCCGACGACTGCACCGGCTCCGCTCTGGCAGGCCGACACCACCGCCAGCTCGGTCCCTTCGAGATCGAGCCCCTGGGCTTCGAGGGCGGTGAGCACGCCGTCCTCGGTCCCCGAGGAGCGGGCGTTGAAGCCCGCCAGGGCCACCCCGGAGCGCAACAGCGGCTCCTGGAGCCCGATTTCTTTCTCAGCACCGCCTTGATCTTTGAGGAAGAAGCCGTGGGTGGCCAGGTGCAACAGGGCGGGGGAGCGAGTCGCCTTGAGGGCGTTCTCGGTGGCCCGCGCCCCAGTCAATAGTTCGGTGGAGGGAATGCCCAGCAGCCGGGCGACGGCGGCAGCCTCGACTTTGGCCCCAGGGAGGGGCCGGACGGTAAAGCCCGTCAGGGCGGGGGAGCGCAGGTTCTCCTCCAGGCGCGTCTCTGCCCCGTAGTCTGGCCCCGCCCTCTGTTGGGTGGCAGGGGATAGGCCGGCGGCGGCGCGGGCGAAGTCCGGCCCGCCCAACACCAGCGGCGCGGATCGAGGAGCCGAGCTGGCCTGGGCCAGCCGGGGCAGTTCGCGACCGGAGACAAGGTAGGTGAGGGTGTGATCTTGCAGCAGAGGGTGGCCATCTTGTCCGACGAGGGCGGCGAAGGGCAGGGTGTTGAGCTGTCCGTCGGGAGCAATGAGCAGGTGCTTGGCCTGCAACTGACTTCCCAGGGGGGCGAGGAGTTTTTGGTGCAGAAGGCGGGCGAGCTTGTGGACCGGACCATCGACGGGCGAGGTGGGATCGAGCAACCACGAGTGCCAGGCGGTCACCAGATCGTCTATCTGTCGGGCATCGCCAAGATCGACACCGAGGGGTGCTCCAGTGGGTCGCAACAGGTAGGCGGCGTAGCGCGATGCCCCAAATTGCCGATCGGGTGTGGCTGCTTTCGCATCGAAGGGGCGGTAGAGCACGAACTCGACGAGCACGGCGTCCTTGGGGAGGGCCTGCTGGACGGCCTGGAGGCTGAGCGGGCGGGTGAGCATGCGCAAAGGGCCGCCGGTACCCTCCAGGCCGTCCTCCAGTCGGCGAACCCGCTGCCGCAATTCGCCCACCCGGGCCTGGTATTGCTCGGAAGGCAACGGGCCAGATTCCTGAAAAACGAGGGAGGCCAGTTGGGCGCGGGCATCGGCCAATTGCTGCAACGGCTGCTGGCGGTCGGCAGGCAGACGTCGGCGCAGGCGGGCGAGGGCAAGGGTGGCCTCTTCCAGCACCCGCCCTTTGCGGCTAAGGGCGGCGGTGAGGGCGAGGCGGGCGGCCTCGGGGTCGTCCCCGAGGCGGGCGAGGTGGAGCCAGAGGGCAAAGTCGGCGGTGTCTTTGAGGGTGGCGAGGTAGGCCTGGTTTTGCGATTGGGAGGTGGAAGAAAGGTTGAGGGCGAGGTTTTGTTCCTGAATGTCGATGGCCTTTTGGAGGGCCTGGCGGGCGTCGTCGAGCCGGTCCTGGCCGAGGCGCAACAAAGCCAGCTCCTCAAAGCCAGTGGCAACATCCGGGTGCTCCGGTCCCAGGAATTTTTCGCGGAGGAGCAGGGCACGCCTGATGAGCGGCTCCGCCTCCGTGTAATCGCCCCGTTTTCGGCGCGGGATGGCCAGATTGACGAGGCTCTGACCCACCTCCGGGTGCTCGGTCCCCAGGGCCTTCTCCAGGATAGATAGGGCGCGCTGGGACAGCGGCTCGGCCTTCGTGTAATCGCCCAGCCGCCCGTACAGGGTAGCCAGGTTGTTGAGGCTTCTTGCCACCTCCGGGTGATCGGGCCCGAGGGCCTTCTCCAAAAGGGCCAGGGCGCGCCGGAACAGTAACCCGGCCTCCGTGTAATCGCCCAGCCGCCCGTACAGGGCAGCCAGGTTGTTGAGGCCTCTTGCCACCTCCGGGTGATCGGGCCCGAGGGCCTTCTCCAAAAGGGCCAGGGCGCGCCGGAACAGTAACCCGGCCTCCGTGTAGTCACCCCGTTCCGCGTGCAGGGCTGCCAGGTTGTTGAGGGTCTGGATCACATCCGGGTGCTCCCCTCCCAGGGCTTTCTCGCGGATGGCCAGGGCGCGCTTGTGGAGCGACTCGGCCCCGGCGTAGTTGCCCCGATCGATGTACAGGACCGCCAGACTGTTGAGGCTTCTTGCCACCTCCGGGTGATTGGGCCCGAGGGCCTTCTCGCGAATGGCCAGGGCGCGTCTGTAAAGGGGCTCGGCCCCGGCGTAGTTGCCCTGCTTGAGGTACAGATTGCCCAGACTGTGCAGGCTTTGGGCCACTTCCAGGTGCTTCTCTCCCAGGGCCTTTGTGCGGATGGCCAAAGCCCGTTCGGCCAGGGGCTGGGCCTCCCTGTACTGGCTCGCTTCCCACAACTTCACGCTCTGATCGTACAGCCGTTGCGCTTCGACCAGTTCCTCGCTCGGTTGTGCCTGAACAGGATAAAAAGGGCAAGCACCATTCAGGCTCGCCACCAGTGACAAGGTGCACAACCACCGACGGGCGCTACGACTCAGAGGAAAAGATAACAGCATCTCCCCAACATCCACTTTCATTCGTACTTGTGCACGGCCCCGGCACCCGCACCCGCATCCATCCCCGATGCAGGAACGTTCTCTGCAGGATCTTGCTTTGCCTCCTGACAGCTCCAGCGGTTCAGCTCCGCCTCCAACGCCACACGGTATCTGCCGCTTCCGGCAATGATGGCTTCGCGCTCCGCCGCCGTCCTGGCCTCCGACCCGCCAGCCGCCAGGGTCTGCAGCGAGCGCAAGACGAACGCGTCCACCTGCTCGCCGCCGGAGACGAGTATCTGGGGAGAATGACTGCCTTCTACCAAGGTGCCGTCAACCCCCAGGGTGACCTCGATCACGGCGAAGCCCTCCAGTCCGGACGGTACCGGGGCCGACGCCGCCAGCGCCGAGCATACGCTTTGCGCACCCGACGGCAAGGCGCGGGAGCCACTTGGGTTCCGCACCTCATCCGGGAGCGAGCCGGTGTCTGTCGCCGGGGGCTGCTGCACCCGAGCCGTCCCCGCCCTGTCGGGGTTTGCGACAGCCTTGGGTACTTTGGCTAAGCCCCCCGGCGATGCTTTTGGAACGGAGGGGCTGCCATTGTCCTCGACCCTGGGCACGCTCCGCCCTGCCTGTGGCCCTTTCACCGCGATCGGGTTGTGCCTGTTTGTCTGCTCAGGAGGCCTCACGGGGAACGCGGGGGCAACCGTCCTGAGAGAACCGCCGCTCGCCGCCGAATTCGGATGTTCCGCAGGACTTCCCGCCCGACTCGAAGCAGGGCGGCGAGAGTCACCAGTGGTAGGTTGTGGTCCTCGCCCATCCGGCGGATGAAAGACGGGCTGAAACTCTGACGGCGCGAGCACGAACAGCGCCCAGGCCGCGGCCACCGCCCCCGTCGCCAAAGATGCCGCCCGCGGTGAACCGGTTGACCACGACCCTGCCTGCGCCGGGCCTGCCAGTAGCTCGTTGAGCAGCTCTCCCTCAGGGCCACCGGCGGATTCGGGCTGTGCAAATTCGGTCCCTCGCCACCCCGAGCGGCGCACCATTTCCGGAAACACCCGCTCGAATGCCGCTTGGGCCACCGTGCCAGGGGCTGCGCGGCTCCCGGTCGCGGCCTGCCCTCCTCCATCCGAGAGTCCTCGGCAAAAGGCCGTTCCGCCGCATTCGTCTTCAAAGCTCTCTTCCAGGGTCTCCGCCAGCCTCCCGGCGGCGCGCTTGAGCTTCTGGCTCACCCGGCCGGGTGTCAGCCCCACCGATCGGGCCACCTCCTGTTGCCGCTCCCCGCGCAGGTGTACCCGTTCGATGAGCACCCGCTCCGCTTCCGCCAATCGCTCCAGTGCTCGCAAAAACCGCTCCCGGCACTGATCTTCGAGCAACTGGGTTTCGGGGCCGCCGCCACCGCTTGCGACCGTCTCGCCCAAGGCGGGCAGTTCCCCATCCTGGCGAGCGTCTCCCACCGGCGCGTCGAGGGACAGGGGCGCGTGCACCCACCGCTTCAGCCAGCGGCGCACGCGCCCTCCTTGCGTCTGCGGCGCCCGGCGGCCCCAGTCGGCATCGATCTCGGAGCACAAACGCTTGTACACCGGTAGCAGGACGTACACCTTGAACCAGGGCCCAAAGTGGCCCCGCTCGGGGTCGAAATGGGGCAGGCGAGCGTGGACCATGAGCTTCACCTCTTCGCTCAACAGTTCTGCGTCGAAGCGCGGGTGGCTCCCCGCGGGCGAGCGTCGGCAGAACTCCCGACACAGCCGGTCGAGCACGCTGTGGAACTCCCCAAGACCCGCCCGAGCCGCCTCGTGCTCCAGCCGCCCCAGGTGCTGAATTCTCTGAGCAGGAAGTAGACCCGGTGCGCCAACGACCTGCTGTCGTTTGCATTCGATGGGTCTTATTGCCAAAGCTAGTCGGTGCAATTGCTCCGCCCTGCTTTTATGGGGGAACCGCCGCTCGAAAGGAACGCTGCTGTCCACTGGTGTGACCTCACACTGCCGGAAAGGGCTGAAAAGGAAAGACGGCTGCGGGCAACGGTTTTGATAACACAAATACCGCTGCACAGTGCTAGGGGGAATGATAGCGCAATCCGGTTTGCGCAATCTCCTCGAAATAGGGAGTTGCCGAGCGACGGCGGTCGGCAGACGCCGCGCAAAGGCCCTTATTTATTGGACGGACGGACACCCGGACGTCGCTTTTCGGGCGGTATCGGAAAAAAAGTTTTGGCGGGGGGCTAAACCCGACGCGCGTTTTTGGATACAAGGGTTTTGAGACAGAACGCCCTTGGCAGGATGGCCGAACAGCAGCCCGCACGGTAGGTTAAAAAACTTGCACGGGTGACTGTTTTGCGCAAGATCTGCTCCCGTTTGCCCTCGCAAACTTCGGGGGTTGCCGCTATCGTTCGGCCGAGGGTTTGGGAGGTTCCATTGAGATGGTTTGCAAAGGCAAGATGGACGGACAAACAGGTTCTACCGGGAGAGCCGCCCATGGCGTTTTTCTGTTTTGTATCCCGTCCGTTCACTTCTACCAGCCCAACCCCGTGATCGATGACTGGGACCAGTCGCTCACGTTTGAGAGTGGGGGCAGGAGCCGCCTTTTGGGTCGACGACGAATACCTGCACATCGGCAAGCCGCTGCTTTCCAGCATGGGGTACCGCTTCGGCGGTGGCTGTGCCGCCGGTGTCCGGCTCGATGTCGGAGTGCTTGCCCAACTGCTCAATCCGCTTCGCACTGCGGGATAAGTGTGTGCCGCAGGTTCTGCGCCGCTTGCCACTGTCTTCGGACGCGGCGTTCGGATCGCGGCTGCCGACCGCCACGAAGCGCCCGTTCCCCGCTCCGCAGCCAGCAACGAGTTACGCGAATGAAACCAATGAAACTATTGAGCCGGCGCACCCCCTGTTCCGACAGCAGTTCGCTGTTGTCTTCGCTTGACTATCGCCTGTATCGCCTGGGCTGGAACCACCGTCTGCATTGTCATCCCCATCCCGTCACATACGTGCTGATGAGCTTGAGCTATCTATACCGCAGGGGATTCAAAGAGGCGGCGGCACAGCACGCTGCCCAGCACGCCGACGACGCGGGCCAGTAGGTTTGTATCCCAATGGTTGGACCGGTTGTTTGGATGCAATCGCGGCAGCCTGTCCGTTGGGCAATTTCTCGGACCTTTTTCGTACCGGCGCGCTCCCCCGAGCGCCGGCTTGGCGGGGGACCCGGGGCGATCCGACTGCGTACCGACCCCCCCCGTGCACACATCGAGAAGGGACACTAATTTGTGGAGCACCCCCAATGGCAAAGCTAGAGCACCTGAAAATACTCCTTTGCGGAAGTGCACAGTTCTCGGCGTGGCGGAGGGCCAACGGGGGCATTCGGCCCGATTTGTCGGCGGCGGACCTGGGCGGAGCCAACCTGGGTGGAGTCGACCTGGGCGGAGCCAACCTGGGTGGAGCCGACCTGGACGGAGCCGACCTGGGTGGAGCCGACCTGGGCGGAGCGGATCTGGAAGGGGCGAACCTGGGCGGGGCAAACCTAAGCGAGGCAGACTTGAGAGGGGCGAACCTGAACTGGGCGAACCTGAACTGGGCGAACCTAAACTGGGCCGACCTGAGCGGGGCGGACCTGAATGGGGCGAACCTGAACTGGGCCCACCTGAACTGGGCCGACCTGAGGGAGGCAAACCTGGGCGGGGCAGAACTGAACAGAGCGAACCTGAGGGAGGCAAACCTGGGCGGGGCGAACCTGAGCGGGGTGAGCCTGAGCAGAGCGTTCATGAGCGGGGCGGATCTGCGCGGGGCGGACCTGGGCGGGGCAAACCTAAGCGAGGCGGACCTAGGTGGGGCGAACCTGGGCGGGGCGAACCTGAAAGGGGCAGACCTGGGCGGGGCGAACCTGGAACGCACGAGTTTGAGGGGGGCGGACCTGCGCGGCGCGGACTTGCGAAGGACCCGACTCACCGGCTGCTCCCTTGAGGGGGCAGTTTTGGAAGGCTGCCAGGTTTACGGGACCGCTGCCTGGGACGCCAAAATCGACGAGAGCACCGACCAACGCAACCTCGTCATCACCGACGTGGGCCAGCCCGCGGTGAGCGTAGACAACTTGAAGATCGCCCGGTTCCTCCACTTGCTGATCGACAACGCCGAGATCCGAGATGCCATCGACGCGATCACCTTCAAGGCGGTGCTGATCCTGGGGCGCTTCTCGCCGGAGCGCAAGCCCGTCCTCGACGCCCTGCGGGAAGCATTGCGCGAGCGCGATCACCTGCCTGTCGTGTTCGATCTCGCCACAACCCAAAACCAGGCAGCCACAGAAACGGTCAGGATTTTAGCGGGCCTGGCGAGGTTTGTCATCGCCGACCTCGCCGACGGCAGGAGCGTTCCTGCGGAGTTGCACTCGATTGTCCCCGACATGGATAGCCTGGCGTTCGTGCTCATTGCGGAGGAAGGCAGCCGGGTGCACGGGCAAATCGAGGGGCTCATGCACCGGTCGAACGTCGTGGAAGCCGTTTTCGAGTACGGTTCGCCGGAACACCTCCTGGCCTCGCTTGGGGAGGGGGGCGTTGTCCCCGCCGAGGCGAAGTCCGAGCAATTGCGCGTGAACAAACAAGTGAGGACCCGAAACGAGGGGAACGCGTCGCTGCTCGAGTGTGGCTGCGCTGAAAGCTAACAGAACCCAGTCGAGGAGGAGACCCAATGATCTTGATTACCGGCGCCACCGGCAACAACGGGGTGGAAATCGTCCGATTGCTTGCGCAGAAAAACATCTCAGCGCGCGCACTGGTGCGCGACTCCAAGCGGGCCGGCGCTGTCGCGTTGCCCCACATCGAGGTTGTCGAGGGGAATTTCGACCGCCCCGAGACTCTCCTTGCCGCCCTCGTCGGCGTCGATCGGGCGTTCCTGCTCACCCCTTCCTCCGAACGCGCCGAAAGCCAACAACTCGCCTTCATCGACGCGGCCCGGCAAATCGGTATCAGGCACATCGTGAAATTGTCGCAGTTTGGTGCCGACACCCGCTCTGAGGGCCGCTTCCAGCGCTACCATGCGGTGGTGGAGGCGGCCGTGCGGGCGTCCGGCCTGGCCTGCACGTTCCTAAGACCCAACCTCTTTATGCAGGGACTGCTCAATTTCCGCGCGGTTATCGCCGCCCGCCAGGCCTTCTACGCGGCGGCCGGCGACGCGAAAGTCAGCATCGTCGACGTGCGCGACGTCGCAGAGGTCGCCGTGGCCGCCCTGACGGAGAGCGGCCACGAAGGGAAAACCTACGAACTGACCGGCCCCGAAGCACTCACTCACACCGAGATGGCAGAACACCTCTCCGCCTCGCTGGGGCACCACGTCGCCTTTGTCGACATCCCGCCCGAAGCCATGGGCGAGGCCCTGCGCGGTGCCGGGCTCCCACCCTGGCAGGCGGAGGGATTGATCGAAGAGTACGCGCTCTACCGGCGCGGTGAGGCCGAGGCGATCACCTCCGGCGTCCAGGACGCGATTGGCAGAACGCCGCGCAGTTTCAATGCGTTCGCGCGCGACTACGCGGCGGCGTTTTCCTGATGGGCAAGGCCGCCCGGATTCTGCCAGGCGCATTTTTAGGTTCTGTTGACGGATGAGAAGAAAGAGCTTTAATTTCAATAGGAATTAATGATTGTCATGCCTTCTCAGTACCTCGGATTTCTACAACAGGGCTAGCCGAATGGACAATCTATCAAACTACGGGAGTGGATGAAAACAAGATGTCAACAGAAGAAATCGCCTTGTTGGTAACGACTTATTTTGACAACATGGCAGCCATGAATGTAGATGAATGGTTGACAGTTTTTGCTGAAGATGCCGTTATCCATGACCCAGTTGGAGACCCTCCAAGATCTGCACACAAAGATTCTCATCGGTTCTTCAAAACAATGTCCAACTTTTTCGAAAAGATAGAAGTGTCGAAAGACGACATTTTCTTTGTGAAGAATGGGGCAGCAGTCAAGTGGAGGATGCAAGTCGTCACAAAGAACAATCTCCACGCCACTTCCGAGGGAATCAGTGTTTTTGAAATGAATGATGCGGGCAAGATACAAAAAATATCATCTTATTGGGATGAAGCAGCAATGATGTCGAAACTTAGAGGCTCTTTGTAAGTTCAGTCTTGGCCCTACATGCAGTTTTTTTCCCTCCGCCCCCCAAGCATAGTCCTGTACTCACGTCTACTGGCGGAGGATCGTGGGTCGCCCCACAAGCGCTCGAAATTCGCGAATTGTTCGACGAGTTGATGGAGGAAAACATCCCGCCCGCCCCAGGCGGCGCGTACGAGCCTGCGACCGTAGGCGGCGCCGCGATCCCTCACCCGCCGAAGCAGGGCAGGACTACACCGAAGCGACAGCCACCGAAGATGAAAATTGATGGCAGGGGTGGTCAGCGCGCCACCGGCGCACCGTAGAGGGCACTGAGTTTGCCGAGTTCGGCGCGGATTTGCTCCACGAGCGCTCGGGGTTCTTCGACGACGGCCTCGGCCCCAAAACCGAGCACCCAGCGCTTGAGATCTTCGAGTTCCGAGACGTGCATCTGCAGCCTGAGCGAACCGTCCGCGAGGGTGGTGCTCACCTGGGTCGGGTGGAGCAACCGGCCGCGCAAGGCCCGGGCCGCTCTGGGGGTAAGGCGCACGCTCACCCGGGTGACGGCGGTGCCCAGTTGCAGTTGATTAATTTTGTCGATGACCGGCCGGGGGTCAAAGGCCGGGTCGCGGGTGAACTTGTCGCCCAATGTCTGCATGACTTGGATGCGGTCGACTCTGAAGGCTTCGAATTGTTTGGTGCCCAGGTCGTAGCCAATCAGGTACGGCTCGTAGCCGCGCCAGACGTAGAGCAAATAAGGGTTGACCTGGCGGGTGATGGGTACCTCGCCGGGGGCGGCGTAGCCAATCAAAGTCTGCAGGCCCGATTCGAAGGCGTCGCCCAGTTGTTGCCAGACTTCGAAATCGTTGAAAGTGGCGGGCAGTTCGGCACTGGTGTGCAGGTAGTCGCGCACCGTCTCCAGGTCCACCCAGGCGAGTTTGGGCAGATGGTGCACCAGTTGGGCGATGGCCGACTGGATTTGCTGTTCGTAGAGGGTGCCTTCGGCAGCGGCGAGTAGACGGTTGCCGGCCATCAGCACGAACAGTTCGCCCTGGGTAAGGGGCAAGGGCGGCAGTTGCCAGGTGGTTTCGCGGTAGACGTAGCCGCGGACCCGATCGACCACCAGCGGCGCACCGTATTCGTCGCGCAGAGTCAGCAAGGCCCGCTGCACGGTACCGGTGCTCACCCCGAGGGCTCGGGCGAGTTGGGCGGTGCTGCGCGCCTGCCCGAGGCGGACGAGCCGGTCAATTTTAAGTAGGCGGTCGAGTTGTTCAAGCGAGACGTCGGCCATGGGTAATGCTGTCCCCCGCGCGAGAGTACCGAGTGTTCCATAGGGAAATTTCGACGGCTATGGACGTTGGATAAAGAAATGGGAAGTTCAGATAGACTGAGGGCGTCGCAGCCGGCCTCCTGGCTTCATGCATTTTGAAGACGCGCTCGAAGTGGCAGACGCGGCCGTTTTCTACGGTCGCACCGACGAGCTGGCGACCCTGGAGCGGTGGCTGGCCCGGGAACACTGTCGCCTGATCGCCGTTGTAGGTATCGGTGGGGTCGGCAAGACGGCGCTTTCGATTCGATTGGCCCGCCGGGTGCAGCCCCACTTCGAGCGCGTGCTGTGGCGGTCGCTGCGCAATGCGCCGCCCTTGAGTGATCTGCTGGCGGAACTTATCGAATTGATCGCAGGTAGCCCGCAGACCTCCCTACCGGTCACGGTTGAAGGCCGCACCACGCAACTGTTGGCACAACTGCGGCGGTGCCGTTGCCTGCTGATGCTCGACAACGGCGAGTCGCTTCTGGGCGGCGGTGAGCGGCCGGGGAGCTATCTACAGGGTTACGAAGGGTACGGCGAACTGTTCAGGCGGGTGGGAGAATCGGTGCACCGCAGCTGTCTGCTCATCACCAGCCGCGAGAAACCCGACGAGGTGGCGGTGCTCGAAGGGGAGATGCTGCCGGTGCGCTCGATGCGGCTTGGGGGATTGCAGCAGGGCGAAGGGGAAAGGATTCTGGAAGTGTGGGGATTGAGAGGGACCGACGGGCAGCGGCGGCAGTTGGTGGAGCGTTACCGCGGCAATCCCCTGGCGCTCAAGATCATGGGCGCGACGATTCAGGAATTGTTCAGCGGCGACATTGGCGCCTTTGTGGCCCAGGACGCGGTGGTCTTCGACGGACTGCGCAGCTTGCTCGATCAGCAGTTCGACCGGTTGACCGCCTTTGAGAAGCAGGTGATGTACTGGCTTGCCATCGACCGCGAAGGGACGGAAGTAGCACAGTTGCAGGCGGACATCGTCCCCTCGGTCACCGCGCCGCGCCTTTTGCAGACGCTCGAATCGCTTCTCAAGCGCTCGCTGATCGAACGCAGCAGCGCTGGATTCACCCAGCAACCGGTGGTGATGGAATATACGAGCGAACGGATTATCCAACAAGTCTGCCGGGAGATTGTGCAGCAGGAGGCGGTTTTGCTCAAAAGCCATGCCCTGCTCAAGGCCCAGAGCAAAGACTATATCAAAGAGACCCAAACCCGGCTCATTGTCGGACCGCTGCTCGACCGGTTGCTAAATCATCTGAAAAGTAAACAGCACATCGAAACCCGGATCGCCTGCCTGCTCGCCGACCAGCGCGAGCAGACGCCCCTGGAGCCGGGGTACGTGGGCGGCAATCTCATCAATTTGCTGTGCGCCCTGGGGACGGATCTCAGCGATTGGGACTTTTCGGGCCTGTGCGTCTGGCAGGCGGACTTGCAACGCGCGCCGCTGCGGCGCACCAGTTTTGCCCGCGCCGACTTGCGCGGGAGTGTCTTTGGTCAAACGTTCGCAGGCATTTTATTAGTCGCCTTCAATCCGGAGGGCACGGTGCTCGCCATTGGCGACGACAGCGGCGAGATTCGCCTGTTGCGCGCCGCCGACGGCCAGCAGCAGGCCCGTTGCACCGGCCACACCGACGCGCTGTGTGCGATGGCCTTTCATCCGGAGGGTAATCTGCTGGCCAGCGGCAGCGAAGATCTGAGCGTCAAGCTGTGGGCGGCGGGTTCCGGTCAGTGCCTGGCCACCCTCACCGGGCACACCGGCTGGGTCTATGCGGTCGCTTTCGCCCCGGACGGCCGCACGCTTGCCAGCGGCAGCGTCGATGGCACCGTGAGGCTCTGGGACGTGGGCACGGGTCTTTGCTTGAAGATCCTGTGCGAACCTGGGGGGCAGTTCTGGTCGGTGGCTTTTGCCCCGGACGGCCAGACCCTCGCCACCGCCGGCCACGGCCACGCGATCAAGCTCTGGCAGGTCAGCAGCGGCGCATGCGCGCTGAGCCTTGAAGGCCACACCGCTCAGGTGCGCTCGGTGGCCTTCAGCCCCGACGGCCGCACCTTGGCAAGCGCCGGTGTCGACGGCACCGTCAGGCTGTGGGATGTGCCGCTCGGTGCGTGCCTGATGGTGCTGGAGGGCCACACCAGCCGGGTGCGCACGGTGGCCTTCAGCCCTGGGGGGCACCTGCTCGCCAGCGGCGGGCACGACCAGACAGTCCGGCTCTGGGAGGTACGCTCCGGGCGGTGCCTGCGGGTTTTGCCGGGGCACACCGGCCAGGTCTGGTCGCTGGCGTTTCACCCGAACGGGCGCACCCTGGCAAGCGGCAGCATGGATCAGACCGTCCGGCTCTGGGAGGTCGATTCGGGTCGCTCGCTCAAGACTTTTCAGGGCAACTCCGGCTGGATCTGGTCGGTGGCCTTTCACCCCGGCGGGCACCTGCTCGCCAGCGGCAGCATGGACCGGCTGGTGCGCCTCTGGGACACCCGCACGGGCCAGTGCCTCAAGACCCTCGCCGGTCACGGCTGCTGGGTGTGGTCGCTGGCGTTTCATCCGGGCGGAGAGATACTCGCCAGCGGCAGTTTCGATCAGACCGTCAAACTGTGGGAGGTGGACACCGGGCGCTGCATCCAATCGCTCGCAGGCCACACCAACTGGATTCGCGCCGTCGCCTTTTCCCCGGACGGTGCTCAGATCGCCAGCGCCGGCGTCGATCAGACCATCCGGCTCTGGGCGTGGCCTGCCGGGAATTGCACCGCCGTACTCACCGGGCACACCGGCTGGGTGCGCTGTGTCGCGTTTGGCCCCGACGGCCGACAGCTCGCCAGCGGCAGCCTGGACCGAACCATCAAAATCTGGGACGCCGCTACGGGCGAGTGCGTTGCGACTCTGGGCGGGCACCGCGGCCAGATTTGCGCCGTTGCCTTCAGCCCCGACGGCAGCCTGCTGGCCAGTGCCGCCGAAGATCACCTCGTCAAACTGTGGAACCTAGCCACAGGAGAGTGCGTGGCGACCCTCGCCGGACACTGCGGCCCGGTCTGGTCGGTGGCCTTTGCCCCAGATGGGTTGCACCTGGCGAGCTGCGGCCACGATCAGGTCGTCCGGTTCTGGGATGCCGGGAGCGGTGCGCTCACCGCCACCCTGCGCGGCCACAGCGATCAAGTCTGGTCTGTGGCCTACGACCCGCGCGGCGAGACCCTGGCAAGCGGCAGCCAGGACAAGACCATCCGCTTGTGGAACCCGGCTACCGGCGAGTGCCTGAAGATCCTGCAGGCCGAAAGGCTCTACGAAGGCATGAACATCGCAGGCGCCGTCGGCCTCACCGAGTCCCAGATGGCCACCCTGCGCGCGCTTGGGGCGGTCGGAACTTAGAAAGCCCTGTGCGGCCGCTGTCAAAGCTTCTTGAGCTTTAATTTCTCGCCCCGGCGCGGGTGAGCAATTCGACGATGCGGGTAAACCGACCCGCCCGCGCGTGGCTCAGGGCTGTGTAACCGCTGGTATCCCGGGCATTCACGTCCGCTCCCTTTTGAATCAAAAAAGCCACCATCTGCTCGCGTCCGCTCGCGGCGGCAGCAATCAGCGGCGTCCAACCGCTCTCGTCGCGCGCGTCAATTTCCAGGCCGCCAGCCAGCAGTCGCTCGGCCTCCGGCAGTCTGCCCGCCGCCGCCGCCTCCACCAGGGGACGCCCCCGGCCGGTCGCAGCCCGAGAAAGCATCGGAGCGGCGGCCGGCGGGGTGTCTGCTGTGCCGGAACGTGTATGGATGGGCCGCTCGATCTGCGCGAGCCGAAAATCAAGCCAGGCGTCGTCGTAAAAAGCGGCCAGGGTGCGCCTGGACTTCTCGGTGAGCACCTGGACGTTGGTGAACTCGATGCCGTAGTAGAGAAATTTTTGGCCCTCGAAGGGGTACATCACATCGCCCGTATCGGTGCTGTGGGGTAGGCCGAGGGCATGGCCCAATTCGTGGGTGGCGATGACGCGCAACTCGTCGGCACTGCGCAGTTCAAGATTTTCGGTGGTGAAGTTGGGAATCGGCACCGGCAGGAAAAAACCCAACAGTCCCGTGGGGATCTGCCGCCGCCGCCAGTGCTGAAGTATCAAAGTAATGCGCGAGCGGACGCACACACCATAGGATCTGCCGCCGCTGCGCATCTGCACCTGCATGAAGCCGGAGGCGGTCGTATTCGGCTCGAACTGCCAGGCCACTGCCACATCCGCATCGGCGCGGTCGCGCGTCTGCTCGAAGACCGGCTTGCCGCCGACGCCCACATCGTTCCAGGCTTTGATGGCGTCGAGCAGCGTCTGCAGGTACTCGCCCTCGCGCTCGGCGGCGGATTTGGGGATCGGATCGATAAAGACCTGCAGCGGCAAGGATTCGGCAAGCCAGGCGCAGGGACGATAAGCCTCCCCGCCGGGAAATTCACCGCTCGAATCGATGGGCTGGGCCGCAGCGACGGTACAGAAAAATAGAGGCAGAAGCAGCCCAAGCGCGTATTTCACTGGAATTTGGGGAAGAGATGCTAGAAATATCTACCACAATTCCCGGCGAAAAACTACGGCAAAATCCCCCGCCTCAGGTACGCTTTGCGAGGCGCTCCTGCAGGTAGGCGATGGCCTCCTCAACGGGTAGGGTACCTTTGTCCTTTTCGCCCTCGACGCGGGTGCGGACCGCCACCGTGCCGCTATTCGCCTCACTTTCACCCACCACCAGCAGCACCGGCACCTTGGCGGTCTCGCCGTTGCGGATCTTCTTGCCCAGCCGTTCGCTGCTCGCGTCGACCTCGGCGCGCATCTCCAGGGACACGAGGCGATCTTTGACCGACTCGGCATAGCCCACGAACTGGTCGGTGACGGGCAAAATCCGTACCTGCTCAGGGGCGAGCCAGAGCGGAAAATCGCCCGCAAAGTGCTCAATGAGGATGGCGATGAACCGTTCGAGCGAACCGAAGGGGGCGCGGTGGATCATCACCGGGCGGCGGCGGGAGCCGTCCTCGGCGACGTACTCCAACTCGAAGCGCTCCGGCAGGATGTAATCGACCTGGACGGTGCCCAGTTGCCACTCGCGGCCGAGGGCATCTCGGAAGATAAAGTCGAGCTTGGGGCCGTAAAATGCCGCTTCCCCTTCGGCCACGAAGTACTTGAGACCCAAGTCTTGGGATGCTTTGAGGATAGCTGCCTGGGCTTTTTCCCAGGCTGCGTCGGAGCCGATGTATTTGTCTGAGGTCGGGTCGCGAAAGGAGAGGCGGGCGGAAAAACCGTCGCCCAACTGCAGCGAGCGGAAGACGAACTGGATCAAATCGACGACTTTTTTAAATTCGTCGTCCAGTTGTTCGGGCGTCACAAACAGGTGCGAGTCGTCGACCGTAAAGCCGCGCACGCGCGTCAGGCCGCCCAACTCGCCCGACTGCTCGTAGCGGTACACCGTCCCGAATTCGGCGAGGCGGATCGGCAGCTCCCGGTAGGAGTGTAACTCCGACTTGTAGATCTGGATATGGAAAGGACAGTTCATCGGCTTCATCACGAAGCCTTCTTCGGCCCCTTCCTCCTCGCTTGTGGCCATCAGCGGAAACATGTCGTCTTTGTACTTGAACCAGTGGCCGCTGGTTTTGAACAGGTCCACGCGGGCGATGTGGGGGGTGACTACCTGCTGGTAGCCGCGCTTGACCTGCTCCTTGCGCAGGAATTCTTCGAGGATATAGCGCAGCAGGGCTCCTTTGGGGGTCCACAGCGGTAGACCCGGCCCGACCAGATCCGAGAAGACAAACAGTCCCAATTCGCGGCCGAGTTTGCGGTGGTCGCGCTTTTTGGCCTCCTCCTCGCGGCGCAAAAATTCTTCGAGTTGCTCGGGGGTCTCCCAGGCGGTGCCGTAGATGCGCTGCAGTTGGGCGCGCTTCTCGTCGCCGCGCCAGTAAGCCCCTGCCACCGAGCGCAATTTGAAGGCGTTCGGGTGGATCTCGGCGGTCGATTCGACGTGGGGACCGGCGCACAGATCCCACCAGTCGCCGGTGCGGTAGAGGCTCACCGGCGCGTCGTGGTCGAAGCCTTCAAAGAGTTCCAGTTTGTAGGGCTCCCCCAGCGCTTCGAGGCGCTCGCGCATCGCCTCGCGCGGCACTTCCTCGCGCACCAGCGGCAATTTCTGCTGCACGATGCGGCGCATCTCTTTTTCGATCTTTTTGAGATCTTCGGGGGTGAAGGGAGTCGGCCGGTCGAAGTCGTAGTAGAAGCCGTTCTCGATGGCCGGGCCGATGGTTACCTTGGTCTCCGGGAAAAGCTTCTGGACCGCCATCGCCAGGATGTGGCTGGTGCTGTGGCGGATCCGGTGCAGTTTTTCGGGGTCGCTTTGCCGGAGAATGTCGTTTTCCATAGCCTTCGAGTCGCAACTGCAACCGCCATTGTGGCATTTCAAAGCGCCAAAGCGGCCGGACAAAGT
The DNA here is from genome assembly GCF_000011385.1 of Gloeobacter violaceus PCC 7421. Classification (NCBI taxonomy): domain Bacteria; kingdom Bacillati; phylum Cyanobacteriota; class Cyanophyceae; order Gloeobacterales; family Gloeobacteraceae; genus Gloeobacter; species Gloeobacter violaceus. The sequence goes on along the minus strand of NC_005125.1, from coordinate 3,076,768 downwards.
CCTCCGCGCAGGCTGCCGAAAAGTCACGGCGAGCGCGGCTTAATGGGCGTTTAATGTCACTCCACTACGATGCAATGCGTTTGCGTATTGCTGGGTACGGAGGGCAAGCAGATGTTCAGTTTCAAATTGGGTGGCCTGGTGGGTAGCCGCGCGCTCGCGGCGCTGTCGGCAGCCGCCCTGACGGGTGCGGCGCTCGGGTCGTCGGCAGCCCTGGCGCAGCCGACCAAAGTCGGGACAATCAGCTTCATCGGTGAAGTGACCTTCCCGACGGCGACGTTTTTTGACAACACCCAGGTCGGGGGACTCTCGGGGATCACCTACGACGCCGAGCGCAACGTCTACTACACCGTTTCGGACGACCGCAGCTCGATCAACCCCGCCCGCTTCTACACCGTCGCCATCGATCTGGCCGCCAACACCCTTGCCGGGGTGCAGTTTACCGGGGTGACCACCCTGCTCGACGGTGCGGGCCAGCCCTTCGCGGCTTCCAGCATCGATCCCGAGGGGATCGCCTTTACCGGCAGGACCGTTTACATCTCCTCGGAAGGGGAAGTGAGCAGCACCCGCATCGTCGATCCGTTTGTCAACCGCTTTGCGCTCAACGGCGAGCAGAACCGCGAACTGCCGGTGCCGCTCAAGTTCTTGCCCTATCCCGCTACTGTTCCCACGACCGTGGGCATCCGCAACAACCTCGCCCTGGAAAGCCTGACGCTTACCCCGAACAAGGCGTTTCTCTACAGCGCCACCGAGAACGCCCTGGTGCAGGACGGACCCCAGGCCTCGCTCAGCGAGGGCAGCCCCTCGCGCATCCTGCGCTTCAACACGCTGTCGGGTCGGCCGACGGCGGAATATCTCTACCCGGTCGAACCCATCCCGAACGCGCCGGTGCCCCCGGAGGCTTTCGCCACCAACGGCCTGGTGGACTTGCTGGCCCTCGACGACGAAGGGACGCTCCTGGCCCTGGAGCGCGCCTTCTCCGAGGGGGTGGGCAACACCGTCAAGCTCTACGAAATCTCCACCGCCGGGGCGACGGACATCCGCGACATCGGCAGCCTGAGCGCCATCGACATCGCCCGGGTCAAACCCGTCCAGAAGCGGCTGCTGTTGGATCTGGCGGTGCTCGGCATTGTGCTGGATAACCTCGAAGGGCTCACCCTCGGGCCGACTTTGGGCGACGGGCGGCGGGCTTTGATCCTCGTGAGCGACAACAACTTCAGCGAGACCCAGTTCACCCAGTTTCTCGGTTTCGCCGTCGATCTGGTGCCGGGACGCTGATTCAGCCCTGCTCCGAAAGCCAGGCGATGGCGGCCCTGAGCCAGGCTTCGGTCTGCTCCTCGCCCGCCATCGCCGGGGCGACCGCATCGAGGGCGCGCACGACTTCGCCCGGCGCGAAGCCCAGGGCCAACAGCGCCAGCTCGACTTCTTCGTAGACGCGCGAGGAGGCGCGGGCACCCATAGCACTCAACCCCGACTCCTCGCGCCACTTCGAGAGGCGCGAGCGCAACTCCAGAGCCAGGCGCTGGGCGGTCTTGGCACCGACGCCCGGGGCAAGGGCGAGGGCGCGGGTGTTGCCCTGCAAAATCGCCTGCACCAGTTCGGTCGGAGCGAGCGTCTCCAGCAGCGCCAGGCCCATGCGCGGTCCGATGCCGCTCACAGAGACCAGCTGGCCGAACAGTTCGCGCTCGCCGGGTTCCAAAAAGCCGAACAGCTGCATGGCATCCTCGCGCACGATCATCAGGGTGAAGAGTTTGACCTCTTCGCCGATGCGGGGCAATTTGCCGACGGTGCGCGCGTGGGTCCACACCCGGTAACCCACACCGCCCACATCCACGGTCGCCCAACTCTGGCCACTGCGCGGACCCACCTCCGCGAGCATGCCGCGCACAAAAGTGATCACACCCGACTCGGCTCCTTACGCCAGAGTAGGCACGAGAGCCAGTTGACCAGCACGTGGGCCACCACCGGCACCACCAGATTGCCGGTCGCGAGCGTCGCCACTCCCAGTACCAGACCGATGAGCGTCGCCCACAGCGCGTAGGGCCAGTGCCGCCAGTCCCAGATGTGCAACAGGCCAAACAACAGACTGCTGGCCACCAAGCCGATGGCCGGCAGCGCCACGCCCCGAAACAACAGCTCCTCGCTGAGCCCCGGCAACAGCCCCAGCCAGACGCGGTCGAAGCGGCTCAAAGGCGTCAGCACCATCTCCATATATTGATCGGCGCTCTCGCGGTAGGCAGGCCACCACTGATAGACCGCGAAACTCATCGCCCCGATGGCAAGCCCCAGACCGACACCCTGGCCAAGGGCGAGCCACGAGAAGACCACCGGTAGATCGATGCCAGCCAAACTGCGCCAGATCTGGGCAATCAGCAGCAGCACGATCGCCGAGAACGCCAGGGTCAACAGCAGCTGGGAGCGCGAAAGATCCATAAGTGAGTGCTTCCTGCAGCGGGTGCCTCGATCTTAATCGTTCCAGTCCGGGTATTTTAGCCGAAGGCACCCGACATTTCTGCAATCGGAACTATTCCCGATGTTGCTTGACGACGATCAATTCTTAGGAGACGATGACTACTAACTTGCTTCGCTTGTTACAAAACTACAGTCGACTTTACTGTCCCGCTTGCCGGTCACCTTGGAGCCATGGAGCAGATCGAGTTTATCGTCCATTCAGACGGCCGCGTCGAAGAGCGCGTCACGGGGGTCGCCGGCAGTCGTTGCTCGGAGCTCACCCGTTCGATCGAGCAGGCGCTTGGCCCGGTACAGCATGTGCAGCCGACTTCCGAGTACTTTCAGCAATCGAATATTGCCCAGCCTTTGTGGAATACTTCCCAGACCCACTGACACCTCGCAGAGCCGCAGGAGCCGACCTATGTCCCATTTCACCCAGATCAAGACGCGCATTCGCAACCTGGACTCGTTGGAGAAGGCCCTTGTCGACCTTCAGATCGCTGCCGAGCGCGGCAATGTCTCAGTGCGCGGTTACCGCGGCGAGACCCGCCCAGCCCAACTGGTGATCCGCCAGGACAACGGACACGACGTCGGCTTTGTCTGGAACGGCCAGGAATACGAGATAGTCACCGACGTTCAATTCTGGCAGCAGCCCTGGACGGTCGAGCGCTTCTTGGGCAAGGTGTCTCAGCGCTACGCCCTGCACACAGTGCTGGCCGAGTCGGTCCCCCAGGGTTTCAATCTGGTCACCCAGGAGAACCGCGAGGACGGCACGATGCGTCTGGTGCTTCAGCGCTGGAGCGCCTGAGATGGCGGCGCAGCAGCCCGCGCCCGGCCGCTCCGGCTTCGAGCCGGAACTAGGCGGTCTGCTCCGCGACGGTGTCGAGCGTTCAGGTCATGAACCCGAACTGGGTGGAGCTCTACGGCAGAAAGGCGTCTACGTCGATGAAGTGACCTGTATCGGCTGCGGTCACTGCGCCTACGTGGCCCGCAATACGTTTTACCTCGAGGCCGAGTATGGGCGCTCGCGGGTTGTCGATCAAAATGGCGACGCGACTGAATTGATTCAAGAGGCGATCGACTGCTGCCCGGTCGATTGTATCCACTGGGTCGATTACACCGAGCTTCCCGCCCTCGAAGAGCAGCGGCGCTACCAAGAAATTCCCGATATCGGCTTACCGCCCACGGCACGCAAAGTGCGCTCGCGCCGCCCGTCGGTGCGACGGCCCAGGCCCAAGGATTAGGGTGTAGGCACACCCAACTCCCGCAGCCGACGGCGAGCTTCCTCGCGCAACGGAGCGGTAGGCGCTTCGAGGTAGAACTCTTTCCATAGCCTGATGGCCCGCTCCCGGTTGTTGGCGGCGCCAAAAAAGGCGGCGGCGTTTTCCTTCATCACCGCCGGTGCCCCGGGTTCGGCGGCGGCCCGCGCGAAGTAGTTTGCTGAGCGGGCGTAATCGCCGAAGTGGCGAAAGGCGACCGAGCCCGCAAGCCGCCACAGATACCAGGTGCCGGTGTTGCCCAGGGCGTCGGGGCGGCCGGGGTTGGCCCCGGCGCCGCGCACGAGGATTTCTAGGGCGTGGGCCGGCTCGCCCATCGATTCGGCCACGGCGTAGTTGGCCTGGGCATAGGCTAACAAGAACCGGGGATTGAGGGTGGTGATTGCCTCCAGGTAGTCGGCGCTGCGGCCGTAGCCGTCTACAAGTCGCGCCGGCCGGTCGCCGAAGTACTGGACGTACTGCAGCCACAGCCAGTCCGCATACAGGTTGCGGTAGCCCAGGCAGGCCGAACCCAAAAGGGCGGCCGGGGGTAGCGGGGCGGGAGGTGAGAGCGCTGTGCCGGGTTTTGCCTCCAGGCGCGGCCATTGCAGTACCAGGGCACCCACGCCGAGGGTGCAGGCGGCCAGAAGTGCCCAGGCGCCCTCGCCGGTTACGAAGCGGCCAGACACTGCACCAGTTCCCGGCCCGCCGCCTGACCCGAAAGAAAGGCGCCCTCCACCCGCGCACCGCTGCACCAGCAGCCGGCCAGGAGCAATGGGGCCGGCCGGGAGCGGGCCAGAAACGCCGCATCGAGGGGGTTGGCGGGCATCGCGTAGCGCCAGCGGTGCACTTGCACCCATTCGGGACGGGCCAGGGCGAGCGGGGTGAAACCCCCCAGCTTGCAGGCACAGTGTTCGAGGACCCGCTGGGCGGTTTTTTCAGCCACGGCGTCGAAGTGCTCCCGGCTGAAGTCCGGCAGCGTGTGCACGACGAAAGTGGTGGCTTTCGGATCGCGGCGCTTGCTCGAATCGAGGGCGCTCCAGGCGACAATCGGGTCGTCCTCCCAGCGCAAACCCCGAGGCAACCCGCCGGGGTCGGCGGCGCCATAACCCGCCATCACCGCCAGACAGGGCAGAAAATCGACGGCGCGGGCCGGGTCGAAAGCCGATACATCTCCAAATTCGCCGGCGATTGCCAAACTTTGCTGCGGGGGCGGCGTGAGCAATACGGCTCTGGCAATTTCCACTCCCCGGTCGGTCGTCACCCGCCAGCGGCCGTTCTCCTCCAGAGCGAGAGCGGTGGCTTTGGTCTCAAGCCGGATATCAAGTTCGTGGGTAAGCACCTTGGCAAGCGCCGTCATCCCCTGCGGGCAGATATAGCGCGCCGAGCGGTGTGCGGCGTCCGGGGGATCCAGAATGCCTTGTTTGAGCGTCGGTACGCCGTCCAACCAAAGGGTGATCTCGCCGTCTGCGATCAGCGGCTCTACCACCTGCCGAAAAGCTTCGCTGCGGCAGGTGAAATATTGGGCGCCGTGGTCGAGGCGCACTTCTCCCGAGGCTGTGGCCACGCGCCGGGTGGCAAGGCGCCCCCCCACCCCCCGCGACTTTTCGACCAGGCGCACGGTAAGGCCGGCTTTGCGCAGCACCCCGGCGGCTGCGAGTCCCGCCACACCCGCTCCGACAATCAAGACATCGTGCATGCCCTCCAGCCTAACGCGCCGGGGCAACGGGCAGGTGGCGTTAAGATGAAGGCACAAAGCTGGAGAAGTTGCGATGAGAGAAACCTTTGAAGACGAGGTTCTCGAACTGAATCGGGATAACGTCGAGCTGGTCCTCGACGAATTGCGCCCCTATTTGATGTCCGACGGCGGCAACGTCGAACTCGTCGAAATCGAAGGGCCGATCGTCAAACTGCGCCTGCAGGGCGCCTGCGGCTCCTGCCCCAGTTCGACCTATACCCTGAAGCTCGGTATCGAGCGGCGCATGCGCGAACTCATTCCGGCCGTTGCCGAGGTCGAACAGGTTCTCTAAGGCATATCCTAAAATCAAAAAGCCCCCGCTTGCGGGGGCTTTTTGTCGGCAACAGGAATCCCTCCTAGCGGCCGCAGGCAGCGTTGTTCTGCATATGCTGTACGCCCGCCCCGGCTGCGGCACCCACGACCGCGCCGCCGATTCCACCTAGCAACAGACCGCCTGCCCCGCCGTAAGCGGCACCTTTGGTGACGCTGTCCTGCTTCGCTTCGCCCTGGCAGGTGTAGCTGTTCTCACCGGGGTTTTTCGCTTTTTTCTGGCTGACACGCGCCTTTTCGGTCCGAGTGCTCTCTCTGGCTTCACCAGCCTGGGCCAACAAAGCGGCATTTACGCTCAGACCCATGGCGAGCGCGGTCAACAGGGCAAAAGATTTGCGCATCGGGGTAACCTCGTCTCTCACCCTTCGATCCTATTCAACCTGGCAGCTGTCTCCATGCCTCCCACGGCATAGGCTGGCGGGCCGAATCGCGGAGCGCGGCGGTATACTGAGCGAGCCGATTGGTGCTCGCCGCTTTGAATGCGCCGTTTCCCTGGACCCGCCGCCACGTTTTGAGCCTGGAGGATTTCAGCGCCGCCGAGTACGCCCTGGTATTGCAGACAGCCGGTAGCTTTCAGCAGGTGCTCGCCCGGCGCAACCGCAAAGTTCCGACGCTGCAGGGCCGGATTATCGTCAATTTGTTCTTCGAGTCCTCGACGCGCACCCGCACGAGCTTTGAACTGGCGGCCAAGGCCCTCTCGGCGGATGTGGTCAACTTCTCCGCCGCTACCTCCTCGCTCACCAAGGGCGAAACCATCTTCGACACCACCCGCACCTTTCTGGCGATGGGCATGGATATCGTCGTCGTCCGCCACCGAGACAGCGGCGTACCCCATGCCGTCGCCCGCGACCTCGAACAACTCGGTAGCCCCGTGAGCGTGATCAATGCGGGCGACGGCCAGCACGAGCACCCCACCCAGGCGCTGCTTGACCTGTTTACCCTCTGCACACTGCTGGATGCCTACGATCCTCGCCCCGAGTTGCTCGCGGGCAAAAAAATCGTCATCGTCGGCGATATTCTTCACTCGCGCGTCGCCCGCTCGAATCTGTGCAGTCTGGTCACCTGCGGGGGCGAGGTGCACCTGGCCGGGCCGCCGACGCTGTTGCCCGGCGAATTTCGCCAGTACGGCGCCACCCTCCACCACCACCTCGCCCCCGCCCTCGAAGGGGCGGATTTTGTGATGACCCTGCGCCTGCAAAAAGAACGCATGGGCGATTATCTGCTGCCCAGTCTGCGCGAGTACCACCGCCTCTACGGGATCACCCGCGAGCGGCTCGCCCTGTGCAGTCCGGGGGTGCGCCTGCTTCACCCCGGCCCGGTCAACCGCGGCGTCGAACTGAGTTCCGATTTGCTCGACGATCCGCGCCTCAGCCTGGTTTCCCAGCAGGTCACCAGCGGTGTGGCGGTGCGCATGGCCCTGCTCTATCTGCTTGCTGGGGGCAAGGCGGCTTGAAGATTTCCTTGCGGGGGGACCGCTGCAACGGCAACACTGGAGAGAGGTGGAGTTAAGTAGACAATGACCGAAAAAACGGCAGGCCGCCACCCGCGCGACTGTCAAGTTGTCGTGATCGGAGCTGGAATTGGCGGATTGACGGCCGGGGCGCTTCTGGCCGCCCGCGGCTTCGATGTACTGGTACTCGAACAGGCTTTTGTACCGGGGGGGTGCGCCTCGACTTTTAAGCGGCGCGGGTTCACCTTCGACGTCGGGGCTACCCAGGTGGCGGGGCTCGAACCGGGTGGGGTGCACGAGCGCATCTTCCGCGAACTCGGGGTGGAGCCGCCCGCCGCCCGGCCCTGCGACCCGGCCTGTGCGGTGTACCTACCGCAGGAAACGGAGCCTATCTGCCTGTGGCGCGACCCGGAGCGCTGGCGCGCAGAGCGCATCCGTCACTTTCCCGGCAGTGAGCGCTTCTGGGCGAAGCTGGACCAGCTCTTTGAATTGAGTTGGGATTTCAACTCGCGCGAACCGCTGCTGCCGCCGGTACGACCCGAGGAGTACCTGGCCCTGGCCGCCAAGCTCAGACCCCGCACGCTGCTGACCTTGCCCTACACCCTGCGCACCGTCGCGGACCTGCTCAGAGACTACAAGCTTGCGGATGACCGGCGGCTCAGGCGGTTCCTGGACATGCAGCTCAAACTCTACTCGACCGTCGAGGCGGACCAGACCGCCGCGCTGTACGGGGCGGTTTCCCTGGGAATTACCTGTGATCCGCGGGGGCTCTTTCACCTCGAAGGCAGCATGCAGACCCTCAGCGACCGCCTGGTGGAGGCGCTGCGCCAACACAACGGCCGGCTTTTGACCGGCCAGAAGGTGACGGCCATCCACACCCGCCACGGCCTGGCCGCCGGGGTCACCGTGCACGACCGCCGCAGCGAGCGCGACTGGGAAGTGCGCGCCGCTCAGATCGTGGCGAATGTGCCCGTCTGGAGCCTGCCGGAACTGGCCGGTCCGGCCCTCACTAAAAATTATCGCGAGCGAGTCGACAAGCTCCCGGAGGCCCCGGGAGCCTTCGTCGTTTACCTGGGTGTGCGCTCGGAGGCCGTTCCGGTGGACTGCCCGCCCCATCTGCAGTTTCTGTACGATTACGACGGCCCAGTGGCTGAAAACAACTCGCTGTTCGTCTCGGTGAGTCAGCCCGGCGACGGCCGGGCCCCCCAGGGCTGCTCCACAATCATCGCCTCCAGCTTCACCGATGCCAAAGCCTGGAGTGCCGCGGCGGACTACACCGCGATGAAGGAGCGCTACACCCGCACTGCCATCGAGTTGCTTGGCCGGTACTTTCCTGACCTCGAAGCCCACCTGGTGCACGTTGAAGCGGCCACACCGCGCACCTTTGAGCACTTTACCGCCCGCCCCCACGGCTTCGTGGGCGGTATCGGTCAGCGCCCGAGTCAGTTCGGTCCTTTTTCGCTCTCCAACCGCACGCCGGTCGAAAACCTCTGGCTGGTGGGCGATAGCACCCACCCCGGGGAGGGCACGGCCGGGGTGAGCTATTCAGCACTCAACTGTGTGAAGCTGCTCGAAACCTCCGTTTCCTGAATTTTAAGCACCAGCGCGCCGTTCTTGCGCTCGAAGAGACAGAGGCAGTCTATCGGCTTCTGAGTCTTTATTTATGTCTCAAAACTGCTCCGGCAGACCGATTGTTTATAAACATCTAAATATAGGGTTTCAGCAACTGCAATGGCTTCTGATTGAATTGCTGAGATTACTCATGCTGGAATACAGAATAGGGAGCGCATGGCTTGTCCTCGGGCGCACTGTTGATTGTGTTCTCCCCATTTCAAGGGATAAATGAAGACGATATGCAAAGAGTGATTTCCTCCATATCAAGGAGGACGAAGCGTCTGTTAGCCGGTGACACTGTCTTTAGCATTTAGATTATGAAGAGGATTCCAAAATGCAGGAACATATCCGCAAGATCAGCGCTCTGGTGTTGAGCGGAGCAGTCTGCATGGGGATGGGTACTGCGGTTTTGGCCCAGAGCAGCCCCAGTCCGTCGGGCACTTATCAACCGGGTGATAAAACCAATCAGGTACCGCCCACAACGACCACACCCGAGCCCGGCCCCGCCGGCACCCCGCCAAGCCCGAGCAGCCCCTACGGTGCCCCGGCTCAGCCGTCGACCACGCCGCCGTCTTCCACCAGCCCGTCGACTACCCCGGCCCCGACAGCCCGGACGATCGACCTCAACGCCGTAACTTCTGCACAACTGGTTCGTGCCGGTCTCGACGAACCTTCCGCCAAACTCATTGAACAGAACCAACCCTACACCAAGCCGGAGGATGTTCTTCAGGTGCAGGGTCTTTCCGAACAGACCAAGGCGGCGCTCAAAGCGAACATGGATATCCTCAGAGCCAATCCCAAAATGAAGTAGGCCAAGATTTCGACTGAAGATACAACTCGGATAGCAGCATTACCGGCCTGGGAGCTTTCGTGAACTTCGCCTTTCTCCCAGGCCGTTTCCTGCTTTTTTGCCTACTTTACCGGGGCAGGCATTTCTGTACGGATCTACCTGGGATTGGTCGTCGCAGCCGTACCGCTTGGCGGGACGGTGGTTGGGTTCGGGGTAGGGGTTGCGGAGGGCTGGGGGTTGAGTGTCGAACCGGCTGGTGAACCTGGGGAAGCCGGGTTGACAGTCGAGGGACTGCCGGCCGGTCCGGGCGAAACGGTCCCGCTCGGATTGCTGTAAACACCAGAGGAACTGGGATTGACGTTTGTTCCCGGTTGATTCGGACCGGCATAAACGGGGGTAGCAGGCGGGTTCGGGTTGATCGGGCTGCTGTTGGGCACTGTTGCAGGTCCGGGGGCGGTTCCTCCCGGGGTGGTTGTAGTCTGGGCTGCCGCCGGAAACAACCAAGCGCTTGCGGTGGCCCCGACAGCCACCACGGCGACAAGCGCGCGGGTCAATCGAATCATGCCGGTCTCCTGTATGTCCTTCTGCCAGGTTGCTGTCGATAGTGACCCTCGCCCCCTGCCCCAGGTGGGAATCTGTGGACGGTGGCGGCTGGCGTTTGGCGCGGTTGGACCGGCTGCGGCATTCTGGTGTTGAACAGCGGGGGAGCGGGGTCGAGTGAACGCGGTTCGGATCTGGGCAGTGGCGAGCAACGTCTTTCGCGAGTCGGTCCGCGACCGCATTTTGTATCTGATTGCCCTGTTTGCGGTGCTGTTGCTGGTAGGGGCAAGGTTACTGCCGGACCTCAGCGCCGGGGCCGAGTACAAAATCATCCTCGATCTCGGCCTGGGGGCGATGCACCTGTTTGGCCTGGTGGTGGCTATCTTCCTGGGCACCAACCTGCTCAGCAAAGAAATCGACAAGCGAACGATCTTCGTGCTGCTCTCCAAACCCCTTGGGCGGGGGGAATTTATCCTGGGCAAGCACCTGGGCCTCGCGGCGGTGATTGCTCTGTTGGTAGCGGCGATGGCCCTTTGTTTTTTCGGGGTGATCTGGATCGAGCGGATACCGATAGATGGCCTCGGTTCGCCGTTGTTGCTCTCGATGGTCTTTATCTACATCGAACTGCTGTTGTTGGTGGCGGCGGCTTTATTTTTCGGAAGCTTCGCCAGCGCGGTGATGGCTTCGATCTTTACGCTGTGTCTCTACTTAGTAGGCCACTTCACCCAGGATCTGCTCAAACTCGGCCGCCTTGCCGGCAGTGCCTCCATCGAGCAGACCACCCGGATTCTTTATTTGATCCTGCCGGATCTTGAACGGCTCAATCTGCGCAACGGCGCCGTCTTCGGCCAGATTCCACCGACAACCGAACTGGTGCAAGCCGGAGCCTACGGCCTTCTCTACACCGGCATCCTGCTCGCTCTTGCCATTACCGTTTTCGGTCGCAGAGAGTTTTGATTCTGCTGCTTCTGTCCTAAACTTACTGTTTCAACAGTCGAGCCAAACTGGGTAGCGCTTCGCAGTAAGTCGGATGGATGTGGACGGATTGTTCGAGGACCTTCCAGGTTGAATCTGCCTGCATGTGGGCGAGCAGCACATGGACGATTTCCGCCGCCTCGTAACCCACCAGGGTCGCCCCGAGAATTTTGTCGGTGTCTTCGTCCACCACCAGCCGATAGAAACCAAGGTCGTGTCCCCACTCGATCGCCCGGGCGATGTGGGCCATGGGCAAGGTCACCGAGCGCGCCCGATGGCCCTTGGCCAGCGCCTGATCGAGCGTCAGCCCCACCCGCCCGACCTGCGGTTCGGTGTAGACCGCGTAGCCCAGCACCCGATCGGAGCGGGTGCGCTCCTCGCCGCCCAAGATCGCCTGCAAGCGCCGGTAATCCTCCCAGGAGACGTGGGTGAAGGCGGGCTGCCGGGCCACATCGCCGATGGCGTACACCCCCGCAGCGGTGGTGCGAAAGTGCTCGTCGATGGCCACGTAGCCCTGCTTGTCAAGGGCGATGCCCGCCGCCGGAGCGCCCAGGGCAGCGGTGTTCGGCGTGCGGCCGGCGGCGGCGAGCAGGGCCGCCTCCCCCCGCAAAATCTGTCCGTCTTCGAGGGTAAGCGCGCAGATACCGTCCTGGTACACCGCCTGGCTCACCTCGCTCTGCAGGTGCAGGTGGATGCCGTCCCGGCGCAGGGCCTCAGCCAACACTTCGCCCACCTCCGGTTCCTCGTGGTTGAGCAGGCGCTCGTGGTTATGGACGATGTGCACCTCGCTGCCCAGGCGCGCCAGTCCCTGCCCGAGTTCGAGGCCGATGTAGCCGCCCCCCAGGATCAATGTGCACCTGGGCAGGGTTTCGAGGTCGAAGATGTTCAAGTTGGTGAGCAGAGGCAACCCCGCCAGGCCGGGCAGTTCGGGAATGGTAGGCCCGGTACCGGTGTTGATGACCACCAGCGGTGCCTGCACTTCCACCCCGCCGCCGACAACGGTGGAGGAGCCCGCAAAGCTTGCCTCGGCATGCACGATCTGCACGCCTGCGTCGGCGAGCCGCTGCTCGATGCCCTGGCGGAAACTGGCGCGGATGCCCCGCACCCGCTCCATGACCCGGGCAAAATCGACCGTCACCTCGGCGTGGATACCCAGCGGAGCCGCCAGTCGCGCCCGCCCGGCGGCATGGGCGGCGGCCAGCAGGGCTTTTGAAGGCGTGCAGCCGTAGTTGATACAGCTTCCTCCCAGCGCCCCGCGCTCGAAGAGCACCACCCGCCGCCCGGAACGGGCCTGGTCCACCGCCAGCGGGACGCCCCCCTGGCCGCTGCCGATCACGATCACATCCGCCTTTTCCATCGCCGTGCCCCCGCTCTACACCCACGATTATTCCGGTTTTCGCGCCGATGGGATATGAGCACCGTCGCCCTTCGCGCAAATGAATCCATCGGGGCCGGATGGACGTACTCATCATGACAACAGCAAGTTCCCGAATGCCGCTGTTCCCCCCTCGCCCCCAGGAGTGACCCATGCACCAGTTTCTGACGGCCTTTCTCTGGCCCATCCCCATCCAAACAGAGCACCTCGCCCTGCTCTGGATCGGTATGGCGCTGATGGTGCTGAGCGTCCTCGAACGCTACCGCATCTTTTGAGGCCCGCCATGTACCCGGCAATCGACGACTATCTGATCGGGCGCGGCCTGGTGAGCGAACGGCAACTGCGGCGGGCCAGAGAACTGGCGCAACTGTGGCAGGGAACCGTGCCGGTGGTGCTGTGGAAGCTGGGCTGGATCGACTTGAACACGTTTGCTGTGCTGCTCGAATATTCGTCTTAAGCGGGAGGGGCGAGTTCGGATCCGTCCTGGCGCGGTTGACGGGGCTTGGCTCTTTGGGGTAAACCAGCGGCGTTATCTACTCGAATGGCCACCAGTGGAGACCGCCGCCCCTTCGCCGACAGTGCTTGTAAATGCCAGAGCCCGCCTCGGGGAAGGTCCCTGCTGGCACCAACCAACCCGGAGCTTGTACTGGGTCGACATCTATAACCACCGGATCCACCACTACGACCCGGACACCGGCACGGACCGTTTTTTCGATGCAGGCGAAGTGGTCGGTTGCGTCGCACCGGCGGGGGAAAACCGGCTCATCCTGGCCCGGCGCCACGATCTGGCTTTTCTAGATATCATCGACAGCACGGTGACGCCGCTTCTCGATGTCGAGGCGCCGCGGCCGGGGGTGCGCTTCAACGACGGCAAGTGCGACGCCGCCGGGCGCTTCTGGTTCGGCTCGATGGACCCTGCCGGGGGCGAAGGACGCCTGTACCGCTACGACCCGGACGGTGCGCTGCACCTGATGGAGACGGGGATTTTTGTTTCCAACGGCCTCGGCTGGAGCCCCGACAACCGCACCTTTTATCTCACCGATTCGTCCCAGCAGACGATCTACGCCTACGACTTCGACTTTGAAAGTGGCCGGATCGTCAACCGGCGCCCGTGCGTGGATCTCAGCGGCGCACCGTTTTTTCCCGACGGCCTGACGGTGGACCGGGAGGGCTGCCTCTGGTCGGCGATGTGGGACGGCTGGTGCGTCATCCGCTTTGCACCCGACGGCCACGAACTGCTGCGGCTCCCCCTGCCCGTGCAGCGCCCCACCTGCTGCACCTTCGGCGGAGCGGATCTGGGCACGCTCTACATCACCAGTGCCTCGGTGGGCCTCAGCGAAGCGCAGATCGAAAAGAGCTTCCACTCCGGGGACGTGTTTTCAGTCCAGGGCCTTGCCGTCGGTTTGCCTACCCATGGCTTTGCGGGAAGCCATAATGTAAAAAGTCTGTAACGAATTTTCCATGTCCGAAGCCGTCGAGCCGCAGCCGGGTGAGCGCCGCAACTGGGAACTGCTCAAGCGCGTCTGGCCTTTTGCCCGTCGGCAGGTGCGCCTTTTTATACTGGCCTTGGTCCTGCTGCCGCCCCTGGCCACCGCGAGCGCCATCGGCCCGATTCTCATCCAGCGGGCCATCGACGGACCGGCCAAGACCGGCGACATGGGGCTTCTGCATTGGCTGGCGTTTTTGTTCGCCCTTACGGTGCTGGTGCGGTTGGGTCTACAGGCCTGGCAGGGCTATTTGCTGCAGCAGGCGGGCCAGCGGATGACCGCCGACATCCGCTCAGCACTTTTTGACCACGTCACCCGCCTATCGAGCAGCTACTTCAGCCGCACGCCGGTGGGCAAGCTGATCACCCGCCTCACCAGCGACGTCGAAGCGTTGGGCGAAGTCTTTTCCACCGGCGGCGTGGGTATCCTCAGCGATGCCGTCTCGATTGTGATCGTGGCCGCCTTCATGTTCACGCTGCGCTGGGATCTGGCCCTGGTGGTAGTAATCTTACTCTTCCCGATCACCGCCATCGTCATCTGGTTTCAGAACACCTACCGGGCGGCCAATTCCCGCGTGCGCGAGGCGCTTTCCAACCTCAACGCCATCTTGCAGGAAAATCTAATCGGCGTGAACGTCGTGCAGATGTTCCGCCGCGAGGGGCGCAACGCCGAGCAGTTCGACCGGGTCAACCGCGGGTACATCAAGTCGGTGGACGAGACGATCCTCTACGATTCGGCCCTCTCGGCGGTGATGGAGTGGATTTCGCTGGTGGCCATTGCCGGGGTGCTCTGGTTCGGCGGCGGCCAGGTGCTCCAAAATGCCATTACTTTTGGGACGCTGGTGGCCTTTATCCAGTACGCCCAGCGCCTGTTTGATCCGATTCGCCAGTTGGGCGAGCGCTTCACGTCGATCCAGTCGGGCTTTACGTCCCTGGAGCGGATCACCGACATCCTCGATGAACCCATCGAGATCAAAGACCAGGACAAACCGTTGCAACTGCCCGCGGACGGTACCGGAGAAGTCACGTTTCAAAACGTCTGGTTTGCCTACAAAGCGGACGAATACGTGCTCAAAAATGTCAGCTTCACGATCAAACCCGGCCAGACCGTGGCCCTGGTCGGTCCCACCGGCTCCGGCAAGAGCACGATTATCCGGCTGTTGTGCCGCCTGTACGAACCCACCCAGGGGCGCATCCTCATCGACGGCGTCGATATCCAACTGATTGCCCAGGAAGAGTTGCGCCGCCGCATCGGGGTCATTTTGCAGGAGGGGTTCCTCTTCTCCGGCGATATCAACTCGAACATCGCCCTTGGTGAACCCTTCAGCGAAGAAGAGATTCAACAAGCCGCGCGGGCGATGAACGTCGATCGCTTCATCCGCGAGTTACCGAACGGCTACAAGACCCAGGTGCGCGAGCGCGGCAACAACCTTTCCGGCGGCCAAAAGCAGCTGTTGGCCTTCGCCCGCGCCGCCGTGCGCAACCCACGCATCCTGATCCTTGACGAGGCCACCGCTTCGCTCGATGTAGGCACCGAGTCGCTCATCCAACAAGATCTGGGTCGTCTGCTCGAAGGGCGCACCTGTATCATGATCGCCCACCGGCTATCCACCATCCGCGACGTCGATCGCATTTTGGTGTTGCGCAAAGGTGAACTGATCGAAGACGGCAGTCACGAACAGCTATTGGCCCAGCACGGGCTTTACGAGAGCCTCTACAAGCTACAGGCTCTGGCCTCTTGATTCAGTAGCGAGGAAAACGAGGGGTGAGTGAGCAACAACCGCCTGAGGGTACTCCTGAACAGGAACCAAAATCAGCATCAGTTGGCTCTTCATCTCCAGACTTAGGCAGAGATAACGCGGGCTACTCAATAGAACCAAAGACAAAACTTGGTTATGGGTCAAGGAAGTTGTGCTGAGTGCTTCGGAGAGCATTGACCCTATCGGTCGAGCATTGATGGGCGATTTTTGGAGAATAGTATATCTTACTATTCAAGATGCAATCGCTCTTAGCGTTTTGCTGCGCATCCCAGGACTGATTGTAGAGTGGATTATTGGCAGGAGCTTTGCAAGTTTTGACGTTTGCCTGGATGAAAACCCGCTTGGGCCAGCTTTCTATGCATGCTTTATTATAGTAATATCTGATTTTTTGCTTTGGGCGCTCCTGGCTGTGCGTATCATTGTGCGCTTTGTGAAGGACTTGAGAGATTCATAATGTATAAATCAAAACAGAAATTTCCTGATCTTTACACTGAGGCAAAGAGTGCCTTAGCCTCGTTGCCAAAGCAAATACTTGTCGGCTTCGCATTATGGATTTTCATGCTTTCAGCTACAAAGGGGGAGCCGTCCCCAGAGATTGTGGCCTTTACATTTATACTTACAATGTTGCTGGTGGGAGTAGATGAATGGCTCAGCTCGGAGGCGACGGATGTCTCAGCCAATTCATCGCAAGTAAGTTCTGTGGAGCCGACTACTATCGTTGCGCAGGGAAGTATTTTCGCTGTAATAGGTACTTTGCTTTTCGCTCTCACCTCGTCAATTGCTGTTACTATTTTGGGCACTTTCTCAAGCTGGCTACTCATAGATTTCTTGCGTTCGCTGTATGGCAAGTCAATGCAAAAATCGGTTTCCAAACGGTCGAGTCAAGGTGGACAGCCTACACTTCTCAAAATGTCCCAGGGCAGTACGCTCAATCTGGCGTGGCAAGTTGCTTCTGCACTGAAAAGCGATCCACAAATAGGTGGTGCTAGATTTAAAATTATTTCCAAGGAAGGTAATGAAGACAAGGGTATTCACCCTAACTGCATTTACATCATTATTAAGAAAGAAAATGTTTCTAATACTATCAACATTACTCAGATAGATGGAAAAATTGTACTCGAAGGTCAAGTTTTCAATGAAGAGCTTCTTTCGCGAGTAGTAACAGTAGCTAAAAGCGTTCGCGGTATTGCTTCAATCGAAACTGATCGAGTCGAGATCAAGTGAAGCTCGCCTGTTCACTTTTAGTAGAGTAAAAAGGTAGGATCGATTTTTCTCCGGCGGTCGGGCCGCCGCTTCTGATGCCGCGCACTTCTAGCCGGGAACGTTTGATCCGGGCTGCTGCAGAATTGTTTGCCGCCCAAGGCGTCCGGGAAACCACCACCCGGCAGATTGCCGAGCGGGCAGAACTCAACGAAGTCACTCTTTTTCGCCAGTTCGGCAACAAACACGCGCTGATGCTGGCGGTCATCAAAGAATCGGGCCTGTTCGCGGCTCTCGAAGAATCCACTGACCCATCCTCGGCCGGCGGCGGCGCGGTACGCACGCGGTTTGCCCATCTGGCTGACGACTGTTTGCAGGCTTTTGCCCAACTGCCGGAATTGTTGCTCTCGGCGGTTGTGGAGGCTGAGCGCGACGCTGCCGAGGAACGGATTGCTGTCGGCAGGAGTCTTGAGGGGGTTAATCGGTCGCTTGCCAACCGCCTGGAGGCGGCTCTGGGTGAGCGTACCGGAGGACAGGATCTTTTCAAGATCGCCACTTTGCTCAATACGCTTCTGCTCGGCCGGGCGGTAAGCGCTTACGCAGGGGCTCCCCAGACTCCCTGGGTTGAGCGCGAAGACTTCTTAGCCAGTGTGGTGGAACTGTTTTTCTGCGGGGTGTTCGATAAAACCTCGGCGCTACAAACGGTGAACGACCTGGACGGCGAGCTTGTCCACCGGATTCTCGATGGGGCCAAAAAATCCGGTGCCCAGGATTTTGCGCTTGTGTACGTCCTGTTTGCGGCAGGATTGAGCGCCGAGGAGGTGAGCACCCTCGCACGCACCGATCAGGTGTTTGATAAAGACCGCGCTTTGCTGCAGGTGGCGAACCGGCAGGTGCCCCTCAACCGCCAGATCCTGGGCCGCAGGTACGGCTCTTACAACAACAATCCCTTGACCCGTTGGCTGAAGACCCGCCGCGACGGCTGCCAGGCTGTGTTCATCGACGAAATCGGCAAACCGATGACGCCCGAGGGCGTCCGATTTCGCTGGAGCGTCTGTACCCGGGAACTGGTCACGACTGGAGCAGCGCCGCCCGCCCTCGAACAAGCCTGCGAGACCTGGTGCGTGGAGATGCTCACCCGCGGCGCCAATCTTGAAACCCTCGCCCTGCTTACCGGCCAACCGCCCGAACTGTTGCAGCCCTTCGCCCGCCGAGCCCAAGAAAAACTGGCCCTGGAAACGGCCCTCAAACTCGACCGCTGAACCGCCTGTCAAGATGTTGCAAGTGTCACTTGCATTGTGCGTGGCGAACCGGTACGATTCAGGTATGCAAGTGACACTTGCATTCTTCCGCGCTTCGATGCGTGGAGGGGCTGTCGGATTTCGCGAAATGCTCCTCTGGTCGCCAATGCGGGCTCCGGCATCGGTACTTATCGACAAGGAAATCCTGATGACTGCGAATGTCGTTTCGGGCGCCGGGGGCGTTGCTGGTTGGCGCGCGCTCAACTGGCCCACCCTGGGCTTTTTGGTCCTGATGCACGGGCTTGCTCTGCTGGCACCCTGGTTTTTCAACTGGCAGGCATTGGCGGTTGCCCTCGGGTTGCATTGGCTCATCGGCAGCCTGGGCATCTGTCTGGGTTACCACCGGCTTTTGACCCACCGCAGCTTTCGGGTGCCGAGGGGGTTGGAGTGTGTTTTTGCGATGCTGGGAGCCCTGGCGCTGCAGGGCGGCCCCATCTTCTGGGTGGCAGCCCACCGGCTGCACCATGCCCACGCCGACGACGACGCCCGAGACCCCCACTCCTCCGGCCGGGGCTTCTGGTGGAGCCATGTGCTGTGGCTTCTCTACCGGCACCCGGAACTTTCCGATGGCCAAACCCACCGCAAGTACGCCCCGGATTTGGCCCGTCAACCGTTCTACCGCTGGCTGAACCGCTACCACCTGCTGCTGCAGATTCCTTTGGCGGTGCTGCTATTTGCGCTGGGGGGCTGGCCGTTTGTGGTCTATGGAGTGTTCGTGCGTGCGGTCGTGCTCTGGCACACCACCTGGCTCATCAACTCCGCCGCCCACCTGGCAGGTTACCGCACCAGCGAGGTGCCGGACAGTTCGCGCAACCTCTGGTGGGCGGCTCTGCTCACCTACGGCGAGGGCTGGCACAACAACCACCATGCCCAACCGAACGCCGCGCGGGCGGGCCTGCGGTGGTGGGAAGTGGACATGACCTGGTGGGTGATTCGAGCGCTGGAAATGGCCGGGTTGGCGACACAGGTGGTCCCACCCCGACCAAATCCGGTGCGGTGAGCAGCGGCTCTCCGCTTTGCACAAAGCGGAACTATAAAAAATTCAGACCGATTGTAAGTACGCTTTCGGCCGGAGCGCTACAGCACTGTGTTTGACCCGCACGCGCAGGCAGACCCAAAGCTACCAGCTGGTGTTGCGGCGCTCGTGGACGACCCGCTCGTAGACTGCCACCGTCGAGCGGGCGATGCTCTCCCAGCCGAAGCGGGTCCAGACCGCCTCGCGGGCGTTGTCCTTGAGCCACTGGGCATAGCCGGGGTTGCGGATCACTTCAAGGATGCCCCAGGCGAGCGAATCGGCGTTGCCGGTGTAGGTGACCACGCCCGTCTTGGTGTGGGTGACCACCTCCGGCAGGCCGCCGGTGTCGGAGACCACCACCGGCACCCCGGCGGCAAAGCTTTCGAGCGCCACGATCCCAAAGGGTTCGTACAGGCTCGGGAAGACCGCACAGTCGGCCACCTGCTGGAAGCAGTCGAGATCGTCGTCTGGCATGAAGCCGGTGAAGAAGCACTTGTTAGAGAGGCCGAGTTCGCCCACCCGCCGCCGGAGGTGATCGGTGTTGCCGCCGCCGATGATCACGAATTTGGCGTCCGGGTGCTCCCGGAGCACCTTGGGCATCGCCTCCACCAGAAACCGCACGCCCTTTTCGTAGGCCATGCGCCCGACGTAGTAGACGATCTTTTCGTGGTCGTAGGCGAAGCGGCGGCGAAACGCCCAACGGTCAAAATCCGCCCGCTCTTTTTTGGACGCTTTGATGCCGTTGGGAATGACGTCCATCTTGTCCCAAGGGCAACCGAAGGCGCGCTCCAACTCGCCGCGCATGTAGTTGGTGCAGACGATCGTCCGCCAGGACTGGTAGACCAGCGAAAATTCTTTGAGGTGAATATAGCGCTGGGTGTCGGTCCAGATGCCGTTGTAGCGGCCGTACTCGGTGGCGTGCACGGTGGAGACCACCGGCAGCTTGAAGTTGTACTTGAGGGCGACCGCCGCGTCCTGCACCAGCCAGTCGTGGGCGTGGATCAGATCGAAGGGGCCGTCCTCCATAAGGAGCTTGGCGCCGCGCGCCCCCATCGCCTCGTTCATCAAGACAATCCAGTGAAAGAAGTCGTCGGCCGCTCCCACCGGCACCCGGTGCACGGAGATGCCGTCGACGACCTCATAGCCCGGCGCCTGGCCGAATTCGACAGTAATCAAATGCACTTCGTGGCCGAGGCGGACGATCTCCGGGTACAGTTCGGCGACGTGGCGGGCAATGCCGCCCACGATGCGCGGCGGGAATTCCCAGGCCAGGGCAAGGATTTTCATGAAAGCAAGACTCGGCGGAACGCTGGGTCAAAACCAGCATACTGTGCGCCTCGAACGGATGAGCGCCAAGCAACTGCTAGGATGTGCTCACTCATCGGTCATTCGCCATGACGCAATCTCGCAGTGCAACACCCGGACCTTCGCTGGATTTCGAGCGCGAGCTGATGGAACTGGAGACGCGCCTCGACGACATCCGGCGCTTTGCAGAAGAAAACAACGTCGATGTCTCGACGCAACTGGCCGAGATCGAAGCGCGGGCCGCGGAACTGCGCCGCGACCTATACGCCAACCTGCCCCCCAAAGACATTTTGCAGCTGGCCCGCAATCCGAAGCGGCCCAGTACCCTCGACTACATCCAGCTGTTGTGCGAAGACTGGGTCGAATTGCACGGCGATCGGCTGTTCGGCGACGATCTGGCCCTGGTGGGGGGCCTGGCGCGCCTGGGGGATCACCCGGTGGTGATCATGGGCCACCAAAAAGGCCGCGACACCAAGGACAACATCCAGCGCAACTTCGGCATGCCCCAGCCCGAGGGTTACCGCAAAGCTCTGCGCCTGATGGACCACGCCAATCACTTTCAGTTGCCGATCATCGCCCTCATCGACACCCCCGGCGCCCACGCCGGTGTCGATGCCGAACAGCGCGGCCAGGGGGAGGCGATTGCCCGCAACCTCCAGCACATGTTCAGCTACGAGGTGCCCATCCTCTGCGCGGTGATTGGCGAAGGCGGCTCCGGCGGAGCGCTCGCCATCGGCGTCGGCAACCGCATGCTGATGTTCGAGTACGCCGTCTACTCGGTGATTTCTCCCGACAGCTGCTCGGTGATCCTCTGGCGCGACAAAAAGCACATCGAGCAGGCCGCCAACGCTCTCAAGATCACCGCCCGCGATCTCAAGCAATTGGGGATTGTCGATGAGATCATCCCCGAACCCTCGGGCGGCGCCCACCGCGACCCGCAGCGCGCCGCCGCCAATCTCAAAGAAGCACTCCTGCGGCACCTGGATGAACTCTTGACCCTGGACGGCCCTACCCGCCGTACCCAGCGCTACGAAAAATTCCGGGCCATGGCCCGCTTCCAGGAAATCTGACACCTAGCTACGCAACCCCCCGTTTCAAGGGGGGCGGCGCAGCCGGGGGGATCAGACTTCCTCTTCTATCTGCACTTCCAGCTGACCGATCTTCGAGCGTAGCCGCTGGATCTCTTGCTGCATCTTTTGCTTTTGCTTGTCGAGTTCGCGCTGACGCAAGTCGAGTTCTTCTTTGAGCAAGGCGATTTGCTTCACACCTTCAAGATTGACTTTTAGCTCCTGCGTGAGGCGCTTGATGTAGCGCAACTGCTCGATATCGTGCTCAGAATACAGACGCGTCTCGCGCTCTTTGCCGCCTTTGCCCTCGCCGCGGCCCGGCATGCGATAGGGATGCACCAGACCGGCCCGCTCGTACTGGCGCAGGGTTTGCGGGTGCATCCCGACCAACTCCGCCGCGACCGAGATAATATACACGGGCCGGTCCTTCGGATTGTCGAAGTGAACCATGACTTGAGCCCAAACCTGGCATACGAGCTTATGCTAACACACTCAATACACCCGGCTGCATCGGGGAATAGCGCCTACAGCACAACGCTGAGCTGGGAGCCCTGGTGGTCTTTTTCGACCTCGATGCGCGACTGGAAGGCTTCTTTGAGTTCGTGGATGTGGGTGATCACCAGGATACAGGCAAAGTCGTCGGCGACGGTGTTGATCGACTGCACCAGGCGGTTGCGGCCCTCAAGATCCTGGGTGCCGAAGCCTTCGTCGATAATGAGCGTCTGCAGGGCGGCCCCGGAGCGGCGGGCCAATAGGCGCGAGAGAGCGAGGCGAATGGCGAAGTTGACCCGGTAGGCTTCGCCTCCGGAGTAGGTTTCGTAGGGACGTGTGCCGCGGGCGTCGGCGATCAAAATGTCGAGGGTATCGATCAGTTTTTTGGCGTTTTTGGAGGCGCGCTGGGTGATGAACTGGACGTGCAGCTGGCTGTCGCACAGCCGGGAGAGCAGCCGGTTGGTCTCGGTCTCCAGTTCAGGGAGTACGTTCTCGATAATCAACGCCTGGATGCCGTTTTTGCCGAAGGCGCGGGTGAGTTCTTTGTAGAGGGCCTGCTGCTTCTGGGCGTGTTCCAGCTGGCTTTGCTGGTGGGCAATTTGCTCCTGGAGGGCATCTATCTGGGCGAGACGCTGGTCGGCTGCCCCCAGTTCGCTGAGTTTGTGCTCCTGGTGGCGGCGGTTGAGCAGCTCCTCCGCCTGTGCTGCGGCCAGGGCTTCGCGTGGGTCGGGGGTGGCGTCGAGTTCGGCCTGCAGGGCAACGCGCTGTTCGCCCAGACGCACGAGCAGGTCTTTGCCCTCGGCCCAGGCTTTTTGCAGCTCCTGGAGAACGCCGCGCTCCTCGGGGTGGCGGTTGCGCGCTTTGATCAGTTCCTGCTGGCGGCTCAGCCAGTGGAGGTGATCTTGCAGGTGCTTGCGCAGGTTCTGGTGGGCAGTGCCGTCGTACCCGAGCGATTGCAGTTGCTCGGCGGCGGCGCGCAGATGGTTTTGCAGCTCCTGGCCGTACTGCTGGTGGGTGAGTTGGCTTTCTATCTGGTGGCAGGTTTGCTCAAGCGCCGGGATCTCCGCTTCGATCTGCCCCAGTTGCCGCCGGGCGCGTTCCAGCTCGCCCGCGCGGATCTCCGCCCACCGCCAGCGGTCGGCCTCGCTGCGGGCCATGGCGTGGTCTTTTTCGTCGTAGTTGATGATCTGGATTTGCTGGAGCACTCCGGTGTGGCGGGCCTTGAGATCCTGGGCGTAGTCGCCGCGCTCGAGCTGGGTGCGGATGGCCTGAATTTGGCTGCGCAACTGCCGGCTGGTGCCGCTGCTCTCGTCGACGGCGCTCAGTTGCTGGCGCAGTTGGGCCTGCTGCTGCAGCAGCGAGGGCAATTGCTCCAGTTCGCGCACCAGCTCGCTGTACTCGGTGCGCAGCACCCGCACCTCGTGCTCGGCGGCGCTGATCTGGTGGGCCAATAGCGTCAGGTGATCTTCGAGTTCGGCGTGCTGGCGCTGGTGTTGCTCGCCCAATAGCTCTCGGTGCTCGGCGTCGAGGGGGCCGCCGCACAGGGGACAATCGGTCTCCCCCTGGGCCAGCAGCGCCGCTTTTTCGGCCAGCTGGTCGAGTTCTTTGCGGTACTGCTGTTGTTGGGCCCGCAGTTTCGCTTCGAAGGTGCTGCGCTCCAGCCCTTTTTCGGTGACCCGCTGCTGGTAGACCCGTTTTTTTTCGAGCTGCTCGACTTTTTCGCTGACTTTTTGAAAAGTCTGCTCGAGGAAGCCGCGGCGGCTGAGATCTTGCTGCAGTTTGCGCTGTTGCTGCTCGTAGACGGGGATCTGGGCGGCCAGTTCGCTGTAGACGCGGTGGATCTCCCGTTCGAGCTGGAGTTTTTCTTCGGTGTGGGGAAAGACTTCGCGCTGGCGCTGGTCGTAGCTGGTAAGCAACTCGCGGACGCGCGCCAGTTCTGCTAAACCCTGCTCGATCTTGGGGGCCTCCTCCAGGACGGCTTGCGCCTCGCGCCGCTGCTGGGTGAGCCCGTCGAAGCGGCTTTTGTGGCGTTGCAGCTGCAGTTCGAGCTGGTGGCGCTCGCCGTCGAGGCGCCGTTCCAGTTCGGTGCGTCGGACGGTGAGCGTCTGGTGGCGGCTGCCCCGCTCGCCCATCGCCGCTTCCTCGGCCAACAGTTGCTGGTAGCGCGCACAACCCTGGGCGATCTGGGCCTCCTGCTCCAGAAGCACCTCCAGTTCGCGCACGACGCGGGTCTGGCGCTCGCACTGGGCGTGCAGGCGGCTATGGGTCTGGTGGGTCTGGGTGATCTGGCTGTCGAGGCGTTCGAGTTGCCCGGCGAGTTGTTCGCGCTGGCGGGAGCGGGTCGAGAGCAACTCCAGGCGCTGCTGGATCTGGGTCTGTTGGGCGCGGAGCGCTTCGAGTTCGCCTGCGGTGGTATCCCGCCGCGCCTGGACCATCGGTCGCTCGCCCAGCGCCAGGCGGCTTCTTTGCAACTGGTCGGCCAGCACCTGAGCACGGCCGGCGAACTGTTTTTCGTGTTCTTTGCTGCGCTCGCACAGCTGTTCGTAGCGGTTGAGGTTGAGAATCTCGACGAGCACTTCTTTGCGCTCGGCAGGGCGCTTGACGGTAAATTCGTCGGCGCGGCCCTGGCGCAGATAGGCCGAATTGATGAACGTGTCGTAGTCCATCTTCAGCACTTCGTTGATCGCCTCCTGGGTGACCCGCAGCGACGAACGGGTGAGCGTGCGGAAGCTGTCGCCGTCGCCCACCTGAAATTCGAGGCTGCTGGTCTTGCCCGTCACCCGGGTGCGGATGATCCGAAAGCGCTGCCCTTCGCAGGAGAAAGTCAGATCCACCCGCGCCTCGGTCGCCCCCCGCCGCACCACATCGTCGTCGGAGTCGGCCCGCGATTTGCCCCAGAGCACCCAGGTGAGCGCTTCTAAGAGCGACGATTTGCCTGAACCGTTCGCTCCGCAGATGCAGGCGGTATGGATCCCGGAAAAGTCCAGGCGACCGTCGCGGTAACTCAAGAAATTGCTGAGGCTCAGGTGAAGGGGAATCATGGCTGTGGGAATCTGTCCATGTCTGCAATGACTTTAGCTTGCGCCGAGCGGTTTGGAAAAGCCGTCGGGCACTAGATATTGTGTCGTCCGGCGGCACCCCCACAGAATAGCTCTACTGCTTCGCGCCGGCGGCTGTTCGGGCACGCCCGGCTCCCGACCAAGACGTTACACTGGCGGCAGTCGCGGGGGACAGCCGATGGTGAAGCGCCTTTTGATTGCCGGGTTGACGGGCTACTTTTACGGCCGGGCGGCGGCCGACGCCAGACAGCGGGTGAATGTCTTCGCCTCGCTCGCCCTGCAGGAGGCGGAGGGCGGACGCACCCTGGAGCGCATCCGCCAGGCCAAGGCGGCCGAGATCCCCGCCTGGCTTGACGAGTTGATGCAGCGCCACATCCGCGACGAGGAGCGCCACGCCGTGATTTTCCGCCGTGCTGTGGCCGCCGAAAAGATGAGCATCGATGCTGAGAGCCCGGCGGCGGTGCAGGCTTCGGCCAGCGTCGGAGAAGGATCGATCAAGCGCTTCCACAAAAGCGAAGATCTGGCGGCCATTGCGCTGACGGATCTGCTTGCGGGCATTTTGATCGCCGAGGAAGGGGGAGTGCGCGCCTTTCGCAGTCTGATCCGCACCATCCCGGTGCAACTGAGCAAAACCCGCGCCGGGCTCGAATCGGTCCTGGCCGACGAGGAGCGCCACGTGCGCTACCTCACCGACACCCTGCGCACCCTGGGGGCAAGCCGCAACGCCGAGCGGATGCGCCGGCGGATCGAAAACCAGGTCTTCGATGATTTCGGCAAGATTGTCGAGCACCTGCTCTCGCGCAAGGAGCGGCCCGTGCTGGTGAAGGCGGGTGTCGATACGGAGGTGGCCGGCGAAGCGCTCTAGAGCAGGTCCATCGACACCCGGCACGGCAAACAATGGGCATTTCGATTTCGCAGTTGCAGTTCTGGTTGGCATGGGTGGCGGCTTCCGCCCTCGGGGGGGCTTGCGTGGATCGCGCATACTAGACCGCTTGCGCGAATGCCAAGATAAACAGCTCAAACCCTTGGAAACTTGCTCCGCAATTCCCACGTGGTAGGATTACCGAGAATTGCCCAGCACCACCGCCGGGCATCGCCGACATTCGTACGACACCGGAATCAGGAGCGCCTGGATGACACAGGCAAGAAACAGGGCACTCCCGAGCGACACGAACGACATGGCCATATTTGCCTGCGTCGTCAATCTTGGAAGCTTTGCACGGACAGCCGAAGAACACAACCTTACCCCTTCGGCCGTCAGCCGTGTCATCTCCCGCCTCGAGCTGCGGCTGGGCGCGCGGCTGCTGCAGCGCTCCACCCGCAAGCTGTCGCTGACCGAGGCGGGCGCCATCTACCACGCCCGGGTCATACAGATCCTGGCAGACGTTGCCGAGGCCGAAGCGGAAGTGGCCGCGGCAAACCTCCAGCCGCGGGGCACTTTGAAGCTGAGCGTGCCGGTGGTGTTTGGTCGGCTGCACGTGGCACCGCTGATCGGCCGCCTGATGCGGCAGTTTCCCGAACTGGCCGTCGAGCTGACGCTTACCGACCGGTTTGTCGACCTCATCGAGGAGGGGATCGACCTTGCCCTGCGCATCGGCGCCCTGCCGGACTCCCGGCTGATGGCCAGGCGCCTTTGCACCAACCGGCGCATACTCGTCGCAAGCCCCGATTACCTGGCCCGCGCCGGCACCCCCGTCCGCCCCGCCGATCTCACCCGACACTCCTGTTTGATTTTCACGGCGCTCAACCGGCCGCGCGACTGGCGGCTGGTCGGGCCGGAGGGCACCACGAGCGTCTCGGTGACGGGCCGGTTGAGCGCGAACAACGGCGATGCACTACTCGAAGCGGCCCTCGAAAGCCTGGGCATCTGTCCGACCGCGACGTTCGTGGCCGCGGAACTGCTGATGCGCGGCGAGCTTGTGCGCGTCTTGCCGGAGCACGAATTCGAACCGACAGCCGTCCACGCCGTTTACCCCTCGGCCCGGCAGCTCTCCACGAAGGTGCGCAGCGCTGTCGATTTGCTGGTCAGAACCTTCGCAGATCCGCCGCCCTGGGACAGGCTCCCGGTGCCCGCCCCCCCGCCCCCGGCAAGACGCTGAGCGGGCCGGGGATTTTCCTCGCCCCTCAGCTTGTGACCTGGAGCAACATCTTGCCGGTCGAGGCGCGCGTTTCGAGGGCATGCTGGGCCTCGGCCGCCCGCTCCAGCGGGTAGATCCGCGTCGGCGCAAGCCGCACCGCGCCGTTGGCGATCAGTTCGATGGCGCGATTGGCCGCACCGTTCCAACTTTCGGGCGAAGCGGCGGCGAGTCCGCCAATGTTGTATCCGAGCACGCCCTTTGTCCCGAACCACAGGTCAAACGCCGGCAGAGAAATCGGACCGGACCCGGAAGCGTCGCCGAAATACGCGACGCGCCCGAACGGGGCGAGCACTTGCAAACAAGCAGCCAGGCTGTCGCCCCCGACGCTCTCAAGCGCGATGTCCACGCCCCGGCCGCCGGTGAACGAGCGTACCGCTTCTATCCAGCCTTCGCGCAGCACAACCCGGTCGCAACCGGCGGCCAGGGCGGCTTCTGTTTTAGACGCAGAGCCGACCACACCGAAAATACGCGCAGCACCGAGGGCGCGGGCGAACTGGACCGCAAGCGATCCCACCCCGCCGGCGGCGGATTGGACGAGCACGGTTTCGCCCGGTCGCAGGCGGGCAACATCAGCCAGCAACTGGTAAGCGGTGACGGCGGCGCAGGCAAAGCCGGCCCCTTCTTCGTATCTAAGTTCCCGCTCGGCCCTGCGCAGCGGCACGGCGAGACGGGAGTCGAGCACAACCCGCTGCGCATAGCCGCCCATCGCTTTGCCGGGTGTCCATGAAAAGGCCGCAACCGGCTCGCCGTAAGCAAATCCGCTCACCCCGGGCCCAATCTCGGCGACGGTGCCGGCGACTTCGAGTCCGGGCACTGTGGGCAACGGCGTGCCCGCAAGGGCACCCCGCCGCAACATGATGTCGGCGAAATTGACGCCCGCGTAGCGGACATCCACCGCGATTTCGCCGCGGTGGGGTTGCGGGAGCACCGCATCGGCGACTTCGAGCACCTCAGATCCTCCGAAAACGCGAAACTGAACGACGCGCATGGTCATACCCCTCTAGGTTCGAGTCAGAGACCGCAAGCGGCCTTTCCCCAGAGCTACCAGAAACTACCCGCGCAATCATCTGGCTTTTCGGAAAGACAGCGATGATTTGGAGGCATCAATGCAGAATATTGAAAGACACGTTTCGGACTAAGAGATGAGTCCAATCGCGGTGATTCGTGAATTTTCTTCATCAAAGCCATTCTCTCAAACCGGATGATTGCGGTTGGGGCTCGCCCCTACGCTGTGGACAGGCCGCCGTTTCGAACGGCGGATGAACCCATGGAGAGATCTTATGAACCGCATCGCGAACACTGCCCAGATTCAAAGTGCACCGCCCGTCTTTGCCCGCCCCCTTGAGAACAAGGTGGCCATCGTCACGGGAGCAAGTTCCGGCATCGGACGGGCCACCGCCCTCGAACTGGCGCGCCGGGGAGCCAAAGTGGTCGCCAGTGCCCGGCGCGTCGGGCCTACCCTCGAACTGGTGGAAGCGATCCGCGCCGAAGGCCACGAGGCGACTTTCGTGCAGGCGGACGTCACCGACGAAGCCTACGTCGAGCGCCTCGTAGCTGAGGCAATAGCGACCTACGGTAAGCTGGATATCGCCTTCAACAACGCCGGCACCGAGGGGGTCTTCGCCCCCTTGCTCGAACAGACCAAAGAGACTTACGACCTTGTCTTCGACGCCAATGTGCGCAGCGTGTTCTATTCGATGAAGCACCAGGCGCAGGCGATGCTCTGCGCGGGAGGAGGGGTCATCGTCAATAACGCCTCGATGGGTGGCGTCATCGGCTTTGAGAATGCCGCGCTGTACATCGCCACCAAGCACGCGGTGCTGGGCATGACCAAGAGCGCCGCCCTCGAGTGGTACCGCCGGGGCGTGCGCGTCAACGCCATCTGCCCAGGCATCATCGACACGCCCTTCCAGGACCGCATCTGGCCGAGCACCGAAGCCAAAAACAGTTTCGCCAACGCGACGGTCGCCGGCCGGGCCGGCACGGCCGAAGAGATGGCCAAAGTGGTCGCTTTCCTGGTTTCAGAGGACGCTTCGTTTGTCTCCGGCCACGGCCTGCTCGCTGACGGCGGGTACTCCATTGCTTGAAACCTGCCTGGAACGCAAATTCTTAGGAATATCCAAAATGACACAACCGCTGACCCTCTTCGCCCGATTCCGGGCCCGGCCCGGTCTGGAGCGGCAGTTGAGCGCATCGCTCAAAGCGCTGGTCGCCCCAACCCGCGAAGAACCCGGATGCATCGAATATGTCCTGCACCGCTCGACAGAGGATCCCTGTGTGTACCAGCTCTATGAGAACTGGCGGTCGCAGGCCGATTTCGACGCCCACCTGGCCATGCCGTATCTCAAAGCGATGCTCGCCGAGAGCCCGGCCTGGCTTGCCGAACCCCTCGAGATTCGTTTTTTCGAGCGCATCCGCTAGACCTTCTCCAAAGCAGCAACGGCCGGTGCCCGCCCCTAATCCACACCAGTGAAATCCTCCAGGGCTGGGCACCGCACCCATGACCGCAGGCGGCCGGCCGCCTGCTTTGATATCCTCGGGCTTGCGCGCGGCGGGTTATGCCTGAAGCGCGCTTGCAAGTCATGGCCATTTTCCTTAAGTCTTTTAAATTTACAATCTTTTCTGGTCAAAACTAAATCGAACAAATACACTCAGATTAAATCGTTGAAAGCCGAGGCCCAATGTTTATTCATCTGTGATGCTGCTGCTGCCATCTAGATTACTTGCCTGCAAACAAATTCGGGAGTAAACGATGAATTTTGAACAGCTTAGGGTGTTCGTAGCTGTTGCTGAGCATCTAAACTTTACCCGTGCAGCAGAGAAACTTTCCCTCTCGCAGCCGGCGGTTAGTTCGGCGGTAGCGGCCCTCGAAACGTACTACAAGGTTCCTCTGTTTAATCGAATGGGCAGGCGAATCGAGCTGACAAACTCGGGACAGCTTTTGTTGACTGAAGCCCACAAAGTCATTCAAGAAATCACGACGATCGAAAGCAAACTCCGCGAAACCAAAAGCTTGCAAAGGGGAGAACTGTACATTGGCAGCAGTCAGACAGTAGCAAGCTGGTGGCTGCCGCCGCAACTGCAAAGATTCCGTCAGCAATATCCGAAAGTGCAACTCAAAGTGGTTTCTGGCAACACAGAAGAAATCGGCGAGTGGGTTGCGGCAGGCCAGGTTGACATCGGCCTGGTTGAGCGGGAGGTTCGAAACAAGTCATTGACCTTCAATGCGATTGGAGGCGACAAGATGGCATTTGTTGTCGGCAAACAACATCCTTTGTGGGAGCGAACGAATATCGGGCTGGACGAGCTGAAAAGCACGCGATGGGTATTGCGTGAGTCTGGCTCGGATGTCCGAAAATTTTTCGAATACCTGTGTTTTACCCACAACATCGACGCCGACAAACTCGACATCGCTCTCGAATTGCCCAATTGCGCGATGACGAAAAGAGCTGCGGAAGTTGGAGCTGGGGTGGCGCTGCTGTCGGTGCCCTTGGTCGAGAAAGAAATCAAATGGGGTGCCCTTCGCAGCCTGAATACGGTTTTGAAGCCAGTGATGGAACGCAATTTTTATTTGATTAGCCGCAATAGCCAGGTCACGTCACCGGCCGTCAAGGCATTTTCTTCGTTGGTGCGTCAGAGCACCCCGGTCAATGTATAGCGTTTTGAGAGACGTAGCCTATCGCTACGCCGCAACGGACTCTCAGAGCATAGAGGCCGTTTTGCGACTGCTCGAAATTTCAGATTTGACAAAGGAGAGACTAAAAAACACGCTCGAGGGCTACGGGGTATCTATTGGAGAATTTACGCTCATGCTGCTGTTATTTAGAAGCCTCAGACATGGAGCTTCTCCCTCTTATTTTGCAGACAAAACTAAATTCTCACGAGCGGAAGTCACCCGTCTTTTAAAACGGCTTGAGCAGGAAGGTTTTGTCCAAAGAGAGTATCAGAAAACCGACAAGCGGGTCGTGCTTGTGCGTTTGTTGACTAAGGGGCAGACGTTGATAGAGATATTGCTCCCTCAGTACTACCGAGAAATTGAAAAATTATTTTCCAATCTGAGCAGCGGCGATAGACAACGCCTGGGAGAACTGGTGATCTTGATCACCAGAGGAAACGCATAAAACGCTAAAGATGCTGTCCTTTGCAAAGCGCGAAGGCTATGGGTGGATGATTGAATTGATCTACCTTCTCGTTTATCTGTTGTGTATCCAATATGGAGGAGAAAGCTATGAGTTTTGAAGATATGCTGTTTGCCCTTGGGCAAATGAAGATTGCAACCCAAGGGCTGACCCCTTCCTCGAAGCTGGGAAAAGACGTTGGAATGGACTCGTTAGAACTCGTAGATCTCCAGTGTATTCTCGAAAAGATGTATGGCCTCGATATACCCTCGCGGGTGTTCGAAGAAGATCTCTGTCTCGGGAATGTTGTGGAGCAGGTGAATGCTCAGCTAAATGGTTCGACAAAATCGCAAGCCCCGCTTGCGAAGCGCTGATCGGAGCACAGACCTTCGTTATTTTGCAAAACAGGCAATGCTCGAACTGTGACACGTAATGTCCTGCCGAGTACTGAAGTGCCATGGCGTGTGGGCGCCGTCTCGATTTGGAATGCGGGCGAACACGCCCAGAATCAAAGCAAGCTTCAACTTCTTCGATCCACAAAGGGGGAATATCTGATGTTGCCAGCTAGAAGGGTGGTTGTGACGGGTATGGGAACTGTGAATCCCATCGGCAAAAGTGTGAACGAGTTCTGGGAAAACTGTTGCAAGGGGGTCTCAGGTGTCAAAGTCGTGTCGGATTTTGCGATAGCGGACAGCCAGAGCCAAATTGCGGGAGTCGTCGAGGACTTCGATTTTTGGGAATATTTTCCCCAGAACGATTTACTCGGAGTTGACCGCAGCTGCATTTTTGCACTGGTGGCGGCAAAGGAGGCCCTCGAATCGGCCGGGCTTGGAGAATCCTTCCTAAAATCTTTGTCTCCGGGCAAATGCAGACTGCTGATGTCGACGGCCGCTGCCCAGATCGCAAGCATGGAAAAAGATTTCTTGGCTTCCCTTGGCGACGAGACGCTCGCTCTGCATCGCCCCCGCGCCACCCCTGGAGTCGTTCACTTTAATGCCACAGCAAAGACGTTGGCAAATCAGTTCGGGATTCCGGGGGAATGCCTGACCGTGACGACCGGTTGCACAGGAGCGCTCGACGCCATGGGTTACGCCATGGACTTGATCCGGCTCGGCAAGATGGACCTGGCCGTTGTCGGCGGCGCCGAAGCGCCGATCACGCCCATCTGTATGGCGGCTTTCAGCAAAATCGGGGCCACCACCAGCCGCAACGCCGAACCACAGAAGGCGAGCCGTCCGTTTGACATGGGCCGGGACGGCTTTGTCCTGGCCGAGGGCAGCGGCATGTTGGTGATCGAAGCTCTAGATCATGCCTTGCTGCGGGGAGCCCCAATCTTCGCGGAACTGGGCGGCTACGGAAGTTTGAACAACTTTTACCACATGACCAAAATGCCCGAAAACGGTCTGCAGCTTGCGCAGTCCGCCCGCACAGCCATAGAAGACGCTGGCATTTCTCCCGATGAGATCGACTCAATCAATGCCCACGGTTCTTCCACGCCCCAGAACGACATTGCCGAAGCCAACGCTTACTGGCGTCTGTTTCAAGAACGCACCCCGACGATCCCCGTCACCTGCATCAAGTCCCACATCGGTCACACATTGGCAGCGTCGAGCGCCATCGAAGTGATCGCTTCGATTATGTCTATGCGGACTGGGATCGTTCCTCCCACCATCAACCTGGTCAAACAGGACTCGCGGTGCATGCTCGATGTCGTCGCCGACGAGCCGAGGCGGGCATCCGTCCGGTGCACTTTGAAGACCAGCAGCGGATTTTCCGGCATCCATTCGAGCCTGGTCATCCGCAAATTCGAGCACAGAAATTAAATAGATAAGAGGACAATCTTATGCCTATTGTTGGTAGTGGATATGCAGTCACGGGAATTGGCCTGGCAACCCCCATGGGTTGCGAAGCGCAAACCGTTTGGAATCATCTGTCCCAGGGCCGGCCGCTGTTCGGCAAAGACTGTCCCGGCGCCGGTGCGGGCAGAGTTGACGACCACCATATCGAGCGCCGCATACCGGCCCGGCACGCACAAAAGCTCGATCGCTTCACGATGCTGGCGATGATTGCCGGCGAAAACGCTCTGGCGGACTCCCACTTTGAGATTGCGCCGGAGAACTGCTACCGCGTCGGTCTGGTTGTGGGCAACAGCACAGGCGGATGGACTTTCCTGGAACCGACGATGCAGGCCCTTTACAGCGAAGGCATGAAGGCGGTCAATTCTTACACCGCCACCGCCTGGTTTCCGACCGCGGCGCAGGGAGAAATTTCGATCCACCATAGGATCGGCGGTTACAGCAAGACGGTGTGTGCCGATCGCCTCAGTGCCGGTTTTGCCCTGGAATTGGCGAGCGTCGCCGTTGAACGCGGCCGGGTGGAAGCTGTCGTCGTCGGAGGCACGGAGGCTCCCCTCAGCGATTTTGTGCTAAATGCCTACGCGGGTGCGGGCTGCCTCTCGCCATCGGGCTGCTACGCGCCTTTTGAGGAAACCGCCGACGGCAGGCTGCTGGCTGAAGGTTCCGCCATGCTGGTGTTGGAGTTGAGTCCCGCCGCTGCGGCGAGGGGGGCAAAGGTGCACTGCGAAATCCTGGCCATCGCCGGGGGGGACGATCTTGCCCAAGCGATGCGCTCGTGCCTGCACAGCGCGGGGGTCTCCCCCGAAGCGGTGGACTATATCGTGCTCGATGCTTTCGGTACCCCGCAAAGGGATGACGAGGAATACCGCGCCATCGGCGAAGTGTTTGCCAACCACGCCCAACTGCGTATGAGCGCCCCGAAATCCATGTACGGGGATCTCGTCGGGGCGGGCGTGGCCATGGATGTGATCATCGCTTGCATGAGCATCGAACGGCAGGCAGTCCTGCCCACCGCCGGCACTCCTGCGCGCGTCAAATCACCGCCCGTCGGCCGCCATGTCGTCGGCCGCCCCGAGGCGGCACCCATCCGCTACGCACTGGTAAACGCCAGGGACGAAGCCGGCAGAAGCCTGGCCCTATTGCTCGCTAAACCGACGTGAGCTACCTGCGCGGGCAGCGAATCCCGCCGCCTGCGAAGCCGGTCACTCGTCGTAGGTCTGGCAGGAATCCTGGTGGCAGTCTTCCTCCCAATTGAAATGATCGTCCTGCCACTGCCAGCAGCGGAGGTTCCAGGCGGCGTCGCCGACCGCCACCGCCGCCACGTAGTTCTTGCCAGGCTCGATTTGCCGGATGGCCCAATGCCCGGGATGAGCATCCCGCTCCTGTCGATTGGCCAGTAAGCTTACGCCACCGTCTGGTTCGATCGCCACGTCGAACTGATCGAGGGCCAAGGCCAATCCCTTGCCGCACGCCTTGATGTAGGCTTCTTTGCAGGCCCAGAAGCGAAAAAAAGTTTCCTGTCGCTCAAGCGGCGCCAGCACCCCCAGCATTTGCTTCTCGTGGGCGGAGAAGAACCGCTCGGCCATCTGATCCATTGCTGCTAAAGAACGCACCAGCTCGAGATCGATGCCGATATCCCGGCGCAGGGTGAGGGCGATCAGCACCACTTCCCGCGAATGGGAGAGGTTGAATTGCAGGGTACACCCGGGCAAAGCCAGAGCCGGTTTGCCCTTGATGCCATAGCTGAAGCGGATCTGAGCGGCGGGGATCTCCAGGTAGCAACGGAGGATCCGGCGCAACAGCCCCCGAGCGACGATAAAGCGCCTTTTATCCCCCACAAAGCGGTAGCGCTCGGCGCGGTGGCGCTCGTCCTCGGAGAGCGTTTCGACCAGTTCCAGCACGCGCGCGTCCGGCTGCATCAGACAGGCGCGCCAGACGTGCACGTCGTCTGCGCCCAGACCGGGTTGTCTGGGGGCCGGACGCCACAGGCTGCGGTCATACTCCGGCATGGGCCCCTCCTTGGATCCAACCTTCGCTGTGCAATTGTGCGGCGATCACCGCAACCAGCGGCAGTTTGTCGTCATGGATAAAAAAGTGATCGCCGGGATACAGCTGCAATTGGAAGGCGCCAACCGTGTGGACGCGCCAGGCTTCTAACGCTTCGATGCCGATGAGACTGTCC
The DNA here is from genome assembly GCF_000011385.1 of Gloeobacter violaceus PCC 7421. Lineage (NCBI taxonomy): Bacteria > Bacillati > Cyanobacteriota > Cyanophyceae > Gloeobacterales > Gloeobacteraceae > Gloeobacter > Gloeobacter violaceus. Next base: position 3,041,273 of record NC_005125.1, on the reverse strand, counting down.
TTAAGGCCGCCGAAGACGCAGATGGGACAGGTGAAGGGCCGCTCGCCCGTATACTCGTAGGTCTCAAGCAGGGCTATATCAGCCCGCAGCACGGGCAGAAAAAACCGCAGCCACTCAGGGTTCTCGAAAATGGCTTGGGGGATGCCGTTGTAACGGCGGCGCAGTTGCTCGACAAATTCTCCGGCAGGCAGCGCGTGGAGCGGGGGGAGCCGATCGGCGAGGTGCGGCGCCTGGCGCCCCGAAACGAATAGACAGACGGGGTTGGTCCCGTACAACTGCCGGAGGCGGCGGGCCAGTTCGAAGGCCACCAACGCTCCGAGGCTGTGGCCGAACAGGGCGTAGGGCTGGTCGAGCCTGCCTTCGAGCGCCCCGACCAGCCGTTCGATGAGCGCTTCGAAGCGATCGAGCAAAGCCTCCTGCCACAGTTGTTCGCGGCCGGGAAACGGGAGTGTGCACACTTGCACCTCCGGCGGCAGGCGCCTGTTCCAGGTGCTGTACACCGAGGTTCCGCCCCCGGCGTAGGGCAAGCAAAATAGTCGCAGGCGCGGCTTGCCCTCCTCGCGCGCAGCAAGGGAATGCCTGTTCATCGTTTTGTTTCCACCACAGCATGTTCAGCGAGCGCATCCTGCACCAGAGTTGCCAGTTGCGCACAGCTGGTGAGGTTGAACAACAAATTGATGGGCACGTCGACTCCCCACTCCACCAGAATCCGGGTCTTGAACTCCAGAGCCATCAAAGAGTCGATCCCCACATAGATAAGCGGCAGCTGCAGATCGGCCTCGACAAGCGGTTGGTCCAGAATTTCGCTCAAACACTGCGCCAGACAGGCGACCGTGGGACCGGCGGCGGCGGGGTTGTCCGTGTCGAAATTGTCGATGAATGCCATGGACTGACTCCAAAAAAAGTGAGCTTGGACACTACCGTTTAGTGCAGTTGTTGCTCGGACCGGGCCTGGAACTGGTGCTGTAGACGTTCGCTCAAGGTTCCTTGCAGACTGTGCAGGCGGCTGAGAATCCGGCCGGCGGCGGCGTGCGCCGTGAGATCGACAGTGACGCTGTTCGCGCCGCGATTTTGCACCTGCAGACGGACGTAGAACGGTTCGCCGAAAGGCATGGGGGCAAACTGCTCGTAACGTTCGACCCGGGTGGGCAGGCAACCTTTGTGGCAGTATCTGTGGGTCCAGATGAGCATCCCCTGCAACTGCACATCGAGCGCAAAGGGGTTGTGGAAGCGGACGGGAAACTGACCCTGGGTGCGCCGGTCGATGGGCGGTAGTCGGCACTGCAGGCTCAGCCCGTCCGCATCGATGGTCAGCAGCCGCTCGATCCCCTGAAAGCAGGGGCCGTGAAAGAGAACACCGCTTGCATAGAACGGGCTCGCGTCCACGCCGGTTGGTCTGGAAGACAGACCGTCCGGCTTGATGTCGCCATCGGGCCATTGCCGCGCAAGCGTCACCCGGCAGGCGTAATGAAAGACGGCTTTGCCCCGGCTGCTCCGGCTTGAAATCTTGGCCAGAAATTGCAGCCGGCCCTCGGTGGGAGCGGGTATTTCCTCCAGTTCCAGGGTGCAAAGGTGATCCTGCTCGCTGCCCATGACGATACCTTTGAGGATGCGGGCTTCTTCGTAGCAATAGGCGGTATAGCCGGGGCACACTTGCTCGCAGGCGGCGGCGATCCAGGCAAAAGCGCAGGTAAACGGCAACACGGGCTTACCCGCGATCGCGTGATCCGGCAGGAAGGGATTGTCCGCCAGATTCAGCCGCCTTTCGATGCGCACGCGGCGCGCTGCCGGTTCGATGTGAGCCGGGGGTTGCACCAGCGGACTGCCGATGATCCGCTGCAGGGGCTGTCCGTCGGCTGTGGCCAGTTCGGCCAGGAACGCTTTGGCACCGGCCTGGGGAGGGATTACGGCGATCTGTTGGCGCTCGAAGGAACGCTTGAGTTCGGCGCTCACCATCCCCCCGTCCCACGGCCCCCAGTTGAGCGCCAGCACCCGGCAGGCCGGGAAGAGCCGCTTGAGGCGGTGGGCCGCTTTGTTGAGCACTTCGTTTGCCAGGGCGTAATCCGCCTGGCCCAGGTTGCCGAAGAAAGCGGCCACCGAGGAAAAAAGCACCAGGTACTCCAGCTGTTCCGGGGGCACGGCCGCCAGCAGATTGGCAAGCCCTTCGACTTTTGGACCGTAGACGGCTGCGAAATCCCGGGCGGTCTTTTTTTCAAGGCGTTTGTCGGCCAGGCTGCCCGCCCCGTGGATGACGCCCGTCACCGGGCCAAGCTGGAGCGTTGCCGCTTCAATGGCCGCCTTGACGGCCTCGGCGTTCGTCACATCGGCGCAGGCGTAAAGGGCCTGCCCCCCCGCCTGTTCGATTGCCCGCAGAGTCGATTGAATTTCCTGCCGGGCGGCTAGATCCCGGCAAGCAGATTCGAGAGCAGGCGGGGAAAGCTTCTCGCCGCGCGCGGTCGCCTCAGCAAGTAGCCGCCGCTTCAGAGCCGCTTCGTCCGACCCCCAGGCCCAGTCGGGCACAGGCTCAAGCCCCGAGCGGCCCAACAGCACGAAGCGGCAGCGGTAGAGCCTGGCCATCTCGACGGCACAGCGGGCGGTGATGCCCCTGCCCCCACCGCTCACCACAAAAACCGATTCGGGGCGAATAGCGGCGGGTTCCGCCGGCAAAGCCGGTACCATGGCGGGTGCGGCAACGAGGGTGACCCTTCCTTGCCAGCCGTAGCCCGTCTCCGCCAGGGTGATATCCGGGTCGTGCAACTCCGCCAGGATGTGACGGGCAGCTTGCTCATCCGCGATCTCGGGGTCGAGATCGACAGTTCGGCAGAAAACCTGCGGCCATTCCTGGCGCAAGGTTTTGCCCAGGCCAAAAAGCGCTCCTGAGGCAGGCCGGAAGGCGCCGTTTGCGCCCAGGCCGAGTGCCCCGTCCAGGCGGGCGACCATTAACAGTGCGCCACGACCTCCGGCCTCGGCCGCCCGCTGCAAAGGGCTTCTCAGATGCCGCAGCAGCAGAAACACCCGCTCGATCGGTTCTCTGTCCGCGGCGCTGATAAAGCTGTGGGCAGTAGCCCCTGGGGGCAGCACCGGATGCAGATAGATAAACACCCCGAGGGGTCCGTGGCGCTCCTGCAACGAGCGCACCTGCTCGGCCTGTTCAGCTTCGGGCGCCAGGATGGTCCTCTCCATTCCGTCGGCCGGCTGCGCTTCCCCATCGCCATCGTGCACCGAGGTGAGCATCACCACCTTCCATCCCCGTTCGGCCAGAAGCCGCGCCAGGGAGGCGCCGACCCTGCCATCGTCGCCAGCAATCAGACAGAGCGGATGGGCTGAGGGAGTGAACATCAGGCAGTCGGGTTGCGGCAGTGTCTGGAGTTCAACAAGACAGCGCGAAAGGGCCGGGATCAGCAGGGGGGGTGTCGGCTGTCCGGATCCGGGGCTCAATTTTTTTTTTGGGAACTCCCTTCCAGATGCGCGACAATCTGCGCGAGCGTTTGCAGTTCGGCCATGTCGTCGGGCCGGATGGTCGGCAATTCGGGAAATTTTTCCTGCAATGCCCCGAGAATTTCGACCCGTTTGATCGAATCAATGCTGAGGTCCGCCTCCAGGTCCATCTCCGTCTCGATCATCTCGATGGGGTAGCCTGTCTTGTCGCTGACAATCTCAAGCAGAGCCTGCTCGATACCCGACGGTGGCGGCGCGGCGGCGGCAGCCGGCATAGGCGCGGATTGCTGAATTTCCAGAGTCGCCACCGGCTTCGCTGCCGCGTACGGCTCAGACAGGGGGGCCCCGTGTCTGTTGTTGCCGTTGTTGCCGTTGGTGAGGATGGCTGGCAGTGCTGGAGCAGGCATCGGGCAGGCAGGGCCTTCCTGGACAAACGATCCGGTGTTCTGCCACGGGGCAGCAGCAGCGACGGCATTGCCGCCCTCGCCGACCAGGGCGTACTGTTGTTGGGTCAGACGGTAAAAAGCCCGGGTGTATTCACTTTGAAAGCGCAGATATTGCTCGTGGCTGCGCAGCGTTCCTTCCAGATGGTGATAGAAGCGCTGCATACCGCGCTCGAGTGTGGCCATTACCGCCTCGTTCACCGGCATCGACTTTTGTGCGGACAACAAGGAGAACTGCTGACCGATCAGATTGTCGATAAGGTGGGTCGATTCCACTTGCTGCTGCAGGTACTCTTTGTGCAGGTGCATCAACTGTTCCTGGTGGTTGCTGAATTGTGCCAGGTTGAACTCGATGCTGGCGAAGGCTTGCTGAAAGTCCAGAGTGGTTTGAGTCATCGCGAGATCCCGTGGTTCATGGTGGCGGTTTTGTGCAGAGCGGACCGGTGCCGTACTTGGGTTGCCAACGGTGTGTTGAACTGTCTGCCCGTGGATGGCCGGCGGTGGCGGGCTGGGCTGGGCGGCCTGTGCCCCGTTCCCGTTGTGGTGAGCGGGAGTGTCAGCACCGCCTTGACCCTCCTGCAGGGCCTGCTCGAAGGCGGTCCTGGTTTTGAGGCTGACGTAGTTGCCGGCGCCCAAACGGATGGGCATCCCGCGCGCGCGTTTGGCCGCGGGCGGTGCGACCGGCAGGCTGAAGGCGTCAAATTTGCCCAGGGCCAGGCCGGCCACGCGCAATTGCAGTACCGCCTCGCGCAGTTGGCGGTCGCTGTCGCGCTTGGCGCTTGGATTGAGGGCGACGGCCAGATGGGGCTTGCCCGCCAGAATGTCCTTGACCAGGTTCGTCAACACTCCCTTCGGGCCGAATTCGACGAAGATGCCGCCGCCCTGGGCGTGGATGTTTTCAATTTCTTGTTTGAAGAGCACCGGTTGGAGGATATTGTCTTCGAGGGTCTGCCGGATCGTCTGCAGATCCGCGGGATAGAGGGTGCCGGTCGCGTTGCTGAAAATCGGTACGCGCGGCTCGTTTAAAGCCACTTCCCGCACGGCCCGGGCGAAGCGCTCCTGGGCGGGGCGGACCAATGGCGTGTGAAAGGCCGCCGCCACAGGCAGCAGCTTGAGGCGATAGCCCCGCTCCTCAAGCCGCCGTTGGGCTTCGAGGATCCCGTCACTTGCCCCGGCGAGTACCACCTGATTGCTGGAATTCCAGTTGGCGGCAATTACCTCGGGCAAGTCTGCGATCTCCTGCTGAATCTGCTCCCAATCGCCGCCGACCGCCAGCATGCTGCCCCGCTCGCTCCCGGGATCCGAGCAGACGGCCATCGCCTTGCCCCGTTCCTTGACCAGCAAGAAATAGGTCTGCTCGTCGAGCACACCGGCGGCCCACAGCGCTGTCAGTTCGCCGAAGCTGTGCCCGGCTACGTAGTCGGCCGCAAATCCGGCCGCACGCAACAGCGTGTAGTGCCCGGCGCTCAGAGCGCTGGTGGCCGCCTGAGAGTATTCGGTTCCCAGCAGCGCCTTCTCCTGGGCGGTTTGCTGCTCAGGATCGAGCGCCGGAATCGGAAACACCACCTGCGAAACGGGCCGCATCCCCTCGGCGACAAACAGGCGATCCAGGGTGGCGTAGATTGCGCGCAGCGGCGGGAAGTTCATCGTCAACGTCCCGCCCATGTTCAAGTACTGCGATCCTTGCCCCGGAAAGAGGGCCACCACTTTACCCGGTGCGGCCTGGTCGCGGTAGTAGATGCCCTTGGGATGTTCCCAGTGCGGCTCGCCCTGCCGCTCGCGCAGGGTAATGAGGGCAAGCTGCAACAGCGCGCGCGCCTCCGCCGCCGAGTCGGCTACAAACCCGAGCCTGGCGTCGCCGGAGCCGGGTTTCGCTTCCCGGCTCGACGCGCACAGTCCGGCAAACGCTTCCGCCTCCGGAATGCTTTCCCAGCGGTTCAAGGCGCCCTCAAGGGCGCTGATAAGAGCAGCAGGGGTAGGCGCTCCGACCAGGACCGGCTGGGCCGGACGGTGCAGGCGGTACGGCCCAGCCGGCTCCCGTCCGTATTCTTCGAGCACGATGTGGTGGTTGGTACCGCCAAAGCCAAACGAACTCACCCCGGCGCGCCGCGGCAACTCGCCGCCCGGCTGCACCCAGGGCCTGGCCTCGGTGTTGAGATAAAAAGCTGACCCTTCGATATCGAATTTGGGGTTGGGACGGCCGATATTGACGGTGGGAGGCAGGATCTTGTGGTGCAGCGCCAGTGCCGCCTTGAGCAGGCTCGCTGCACCCGCGGCACCTTTGGTGTGCCCAATTTGGGATTTGACGCTGCCCAGGGCGATCGATTGCTTGTGCTCCTCCCGCCTGCCGAACATCCGATCGAGGGCCGTAAATTCGCACAGATCGCCCGCGTTCGTGCCGGTGCCGTGGGCTTCGATGAGCCCCACGCTCTGGGGGGCAATCCCCGCACTTCGGTAGGCTTGCTGCAGGCAGCGCACCTGCCCCTCCGGGCGGGGTGCGTAGATGCTCTTGTGGCGCCCGTCGCTGGAGCTGCCCACACCCCGCACGACGGCGTAGATGCGGTCGCCGTCGCGCTCGGCGTCAGCCAGACGCTTGAGCACCAGCATGCCTATCCCTTCGCCGACCATCATCCCGTCGGAATCGGCGTCGAAGGGGCGACTTTGCTGCTCTTTGGAGAAGGCCGGGGTTTTGCTGAAGTTCAGATAGGTGAGGATCGAATTGTCCAGATCGATGCCGCCGGTGAGCACCATGTCGCAGCGCTGTTCGCACAGCTCGCTCAGCGCCGCTTTGAACGCCATCAGCGAACTGGCGCAGGCTGCATCCACGACGCAGCTGGTACCGCCGAGATCCAGGCGATTGGCGATCCGTCCGGCAATCACGTTGGCCATATAGCCCGGGTAGGCGTTCTCCTCCCAACCGACGTAGGCCAGCTTCATCCTTTCGACAATCTTTTCGGTATCGGCCTCCGACAGACCGTAACTTTTGAGAACCTTGCGCCAGACAGGATACTGCAGGCGCGTCGTCAGCGGTACCACCAGCTGCATCGAACCCGCCATCAACCCGAGGATGACGCCGGTACGCTCGCGCACGGCCGCACTCGCTTCGCCGTAACCCGCGTCCGCGAGGGCTGCTTTCGCCGTGACCAGACCCAGCAGTTGGGTCACGTCGGTCACTTCCAGGATGTTGGGGGGTAGCCCAAATTCGAGCGGATCGAAGTCGATGTCCGGGATAAATCCGCCCCGGCGGCAGTAGGTTTTGTCCGGTGCCGTCGGGTCGGGATCGTAGTAGTCCTCCAGCCGCCATCGCGACGGCGGCACGTCCGTCAGGCAGTCGATTTTGCCCAGGATGTTCTCCCAATATTCCTGGGCGTTGGAAGCTTGCGGAAAGATCCCGGCCAAACCGACGATCGCAATCGGTGTGCGCTGCAGCGCGGTATCGCCGGGATCGGGCGCAGCCAGATGTTCAGCGTTCACTGGGAACCTCCCTACAGTAAAGCGGCGGTTAGGATTGCAACCCAAACCGATGGGCGTAAGATTGTCGTTCTCGATGCAGCAATGCATCCGTTCAGGCAAAACGGGTACAGGTTCTGGGCAAGCCCCGGACGGACGGCATTTATGGATTGGCAAAGTTCATCGAAGCACTGTCGCTCTCCAGCTCGCGTTCGCAGACGGTTTCGTGCTTTTTGAACTGTCGGTAAACAGCTTCTAGGTGCGCGAGACTCGCTTTGATCTCCTCCAGCTGGATATGCAGTTGTTCTTCGACAGAGAGCACTGGAACAGTTTGCGCCACTGGCAATATTTCCTGGTTTTCACTCGTTTGCATGGCTGGCTCCTTGGCAACGATGGTGTGTTTGTGCAAACCCGGTTTTGACACTTAATGGGCACGGAGTGCCATCTCCTCGACGGCCCGGACGATATCCTGCGGCTGCGGGATCACCGTCGCCTCCATCCGGCCGTTGTACGGCACCGGCACATCCTTCGACGCCAGACGCAACACCGGCGCGTCCAGATAGTCGAAATAGTGCTCGTCGATACTTGCCACAATCTCCGCACCCACCCCGCCGGATTTCATGTCCTCCTCGACAATCACCACCCGGTGCGTCTTTTTGAGCGAGCGGCCAATCGTCTCCAGGTCCAGCGGCTTCAGCGATATCAGGTCGATCACTTCCACATCGATGTCGCGCGCGGCCAGCTCCTGGAGCGCCTCGGTGCAGTGGTGGCGCATCCGCCCATACGTCAGCACCGTCACATCGCGGCCTTCCTTGACCATTTCGGCTTTGTCCAAAGGCAATAGGTATTCCTCCTCGGGGATATCCTCCTTGAGGTTGTACAACAGCACATGCTCAAAAAACATCACCGGGTTGTCGTCGCGGATCGCCGCTTTGAGCAGGCCCTTGGCGTTGTAGACAGTCGAAGTGTGCACGATCTTCAGGCCGGGGACGTTGTTGAAGTAACCTTCGAGCCTTTGGGAGTGCTCAGCCCCCAGTTGTTTGCCGACCCCGCCGGGACCGCGCACGACCATCGGGATTTTGAACTGTCCGCCGCTGGTGTAGCGCAGCATGCCGCCGTTGTTGGCGATCTGGTTGAAGGCCAACAGCAAAAAGCCCATGTTCATCCCTTCGATGATGGGCCGCAGGCCAGTCATGGCGGAGCCGACGGCCAGTCCTGTGAAGGCGTTTTCGCAGATGGGGGTGTCTAGCAATCGCAGTTCGCCGAATTCTTTGTAGAGGTCCTTGGTGGCTTTGTAGGAGCCGCCGTAGTGTCCGACATCTTCGCCTAAGACGTAGACATTGGGGTCGCGGCGCATTTCTTCGGCCATGGCGTCTTTGAGCGCTTCGTAAAACAGTTTGACCGGCATGGGGTTACTCATTCTGGGATACGGGGCGGGTGGAGGCTGGGCTGCGGCTGCGGTGGGCATCGGTCTGCGGTCGGGATTGTCAAACGCACGCGACGATCCGATTGCCGGTGTCGACGTGCACGACACGGGGTTGGTGGTTCTCCAATTCCTCGGTGGTGCCCTGCCCGTAGGCAAGCACGATCACCCGATCGCCGGGTGCGGCAAGACGGGCGGCGGCGCCGTTGAGCACGACGGCCCCCGAGCCCGCGGTCGCCTCGATCGCGTAGGTGATCAAACGCGCTCCATTGTTGAGGTTGACGACATGCACCTGTTCAAACGCCAAGATGTGGGCCGCCGCGAGCAACTGCGCATCCAGGCTGATCGAACCCATGTACTCCAGGCAAGCCCCGGTGACGGTAGCGCGGTGAATTTTGCTCAACAAAACGGTCCGCAACATCGTGCTCAAACTCCTGACATCGAGGCAAGGCTCGTGCTCGCTAGGCAGTGGATCAATCGTCTTCGGCAAACTGGAAACGATAGAGTTCGTCGAGGGGCGGCTCGGGGGAGTCCTCCGCAAATTGCACCGCATCGTCAACCTCGGCGCGCACTTCCTGCTCGATCCGCTTCAGATCCTCCACGCTCGCCAGACCCTGCTCTTCAAGCCAGACTCTCAGGCGCGGCAGGGGATCTTGTTTGCGCCAGTGTGCTTTTTCGGCCGGATCGCGCAACTCGTCCGGGTCCGCCAGCGAATGGCCCCGGAAGCGGTAGGTCGTGCATTCGATTAAAGTCGGGCCGCCGCCTGTGCGGGCGCGCTCGACCGCCTCTTTGGCCACTGCGCGCACGGCGAGCACATCCATCCCATCCACGCGCACCCCGGGTATGCCGAAGGCGTCCGCTTTTTTGTAGATTTCGACGACCGAGGAGGCGCGAGGGTGATACATGCCGATCGACCAGAGGTTATTTTCGACCACGAAGAGAATCGGTAACTTCCACAAAGCCGCCATGTTCAGGCACTCGAAGAACTGGCCGTTGTTGGTAGTGCCGTCGCCGAAAAAAGAGGCGCTCACCCGGTCAGTCCCCTGGTACTTCGCGGTGAAGGCCGCCCCGCAGGCAATCGGAATGCCCTCGCCGATAAATGCAAACCCGCCGAGAAAGTTGTGCTCCGCCGAAAAGAGGTGCATCGAGCCGCCGCGGCCCTTGGAGCAACCGGTGGCCTTGCCGAACAGCTCCGCCATCACCGAGCGCGCCGAAACGCCCTTCGAGAGGGCATGGACGTGATCGCGGTAGGTGCTAGTTACGTAATCATCGGGGCGCAAAGCTTTGATGATTCCGGTGGAGACGGCTTCCTGGCCGTTGTAGAGATGGACGAAACCGAACAACTTGCCGCGGTAGTACATCTGGGCGCAGGTGTCTTCGAACGTCCGCCCGAGGACCATATCGCGGTAGAGAGCCAACGCCTCAGAGCGCTCGACGGCCGGACGAAGGACTTGAGCAACGGTGTTCATAAAATAACCGGGGCTAAAGGTCGATGAGACTGGCAAGCGTGGCAAGGTCAATCAGACCGATTTTCCACAGCACGATGGGCAAATCTCCCTGCCAGAGCAAGGCCAATCTCCTGGCCCGCTCCAGCTGTGCGCCTGTGATCAGCCTGTGGTGCAACAAGTAATTTTCGGCGGCGAGCTGGTGTGTCATCTGGATTGCCTCCGGCATTCATCTGTCGGTGACAGACAGCCTGCGCGCCTGTCTCAGGGTGAACTCGCTTGCCGTAATGTGGCCGCGCACGTCGATAACGCCGCACGCCTGACTCCAGATGCTCCTGGACGCCGGCAGCAGGTGATAGGTATTGCCCGACTTCTTGACGTGGTACCAGGAGGTGGCCATGCACTCCTGGCACCAGAAGGCCTCCAGCCACTCGTTGGCAAGGGGGACGACGGTCCTATCGGATAAGAGCACGGCGGCTTTGCTGAGGCCCATACCGCTTTGCCGCAATTGGTGCACGGTGCGCGCAAACAGGGGGTGCTTCTGATGCAGGCTCTGCAGCGGACAACTGTGTTTGGGGCACTGCAAACGGCGGCCACCGGGTTTGGAACGTCTCCTACTCCTATCGCATCTTCTTAAGGAATCGCCGTTCATAACCACTCCCAATATTCTTGAAGATAATTACCGAAAAAAACAAATATGTCGCAGTTGTTCAGTCTGTACCTAGGGCGTTTTGAATACGGAAGGGCGAAGAGACCGGAAGGGCCGGATAGACCGAGATCTTGAAGACCATCGAGGTCTAAACGGTAAATAAATCGGAGATTCTGGATGCAAAAAAACCGACTGTCTGGAACTGTTCTGAATGTATATAGTCCGAGTTCCGACGTCAAACGCTTTTGCTTTTTGAGCAATCGGCTATACAAATGAGTGCCGGTAGCCGGTTTTTTTCTATTGGGCAAAACGATTATTCGCCTTGCTGCTCATACTTCTTTCGGCACCGAGTGCAACGGGCCAGGGGGTGTTTCAAAGGCAGTGGTCAAGTGTTTACGTGTTTACTGCCCTTCTGAAGACCTGCAATCAGGCGAGCGAAGCTATTACTATTACCGATGGCATGAAAACTAAAAGCGTTTGACGCCATACTCCAGGCTATATACATTCAGAACAGTTCCAGCACCCGTTGGCCTTATCAGTTAAATCGATTTCTCCTTTACCGTTTAGGCTTTGATGGTCATCGAGATCTCAGTCTATTCGGCCCTTCCGATCTCCGGATCGTTCGATTTGGGAACCGTTGTTGGAGAGGTTGTGTAGCTGCTACTGAGCAGAACACGATCAGCTGCTGCAGATTCAAAAGTCTATCCGCTGCGGCCTGTCAAAATCTGGCGCTCACCGAGCGCAGAATCCACAACCAGAAATTCAGGAGAACTGACAAGATGCAAATGCGCCGATTGGGAAAAGACGGCCCACAGGTTTCGGCAATGGGTTTAGGCTGCATGGGCATCTCCGATGCCTACGGCACACGCGACGAGCAAGAAGCGCTCGCCACGCTGCACCGGGCCATCGATTTGGGGATCAACTTTCTCGACACTGCCGACGTGTACGGCCAGGGCCATAACGAACAGTTTGTCGGCCGGGCCATCCGCACTCGGCGCGACCGGGTGTGCCTAGCCACCAAGTTCGGCCTGTTGCGCGACGCCCAGGGCCGTCTGACGGGGGTGTGCGGCACCCCGGCCTACGTGCGCTCCGCCTGCGAAGCGAGTCTGCGGCGCCTGGGAATCGACACGATCGACCTTTACTACCAGCACCGCCTCGACCGGACGACCCCGATCGAACAGACCGTGGAGGCGCTGGCGGCACTGGTCCGGGAGGGCAAAATTCGCCACATCGGCCTCAGTGAGGTCGACGCCGAGACATTGCACCGGGCGGCCGCAATCCATCCGATTGCCGCTGTGCAAAGCGAATATTCCCTGTGGACCCGCGATCCGGAAGACGAGATTCTGCCGGCCTGCCGGGAGTTGGGGGTGGGATTTGTGCCCTTCAGTCCCCTGGGGCGGGGTTTTCTGAGCGGCCGGGTCAACAGCATGTCCGATCTGCCGCCTGAGGATTTCCGGCAGCGCCTGCCCCGCTTCCAGGGAGACAACTTCGAGCGAAACCGGGCCTGGGTCAGCCAGTTGGAAGCGTTGGCCGCCCAAAAAGGCTGTACACCAAGCCAGCTCGCCCTTGCCTGGGTGCTGGCCCAGGGAGAAGACATCGTGCCCATTCCCGGGACGAAACGCCGGGCTTACCTGCAGGAAAACCTGGGGGCGCTGGAGATCCGTTGGGAAGCGGAGGAATTGGCTGCCCTGGAGCAGGTCGCTCCCCGCGGCGTCGCGGCTGGAGCGCGCTATCCCGAAGCATTGCTGCAGATCACCCGTTGAGATGTACTGCCCGAGGAGGGTGTGATGAGCGCAAGACCCTTTGACAACCTGATCGTGCCCAAACTGCTCCTTGCGGCCCTGGCAGCGAGTGGGATCCAGGCTTGCGGCTCGGCGCGCTCCGCCACCGAGACGGAGAAGCCGGCCGCTACCCCAGTCGCCTTAGCGACGGTCCGATCCTCCCGTATCGACGAAACTTCTGAATATATCGGCACGCTCAAGTCCCGGCAATCGGTGGTGCTGCGCCCGCAGATCGAGGGGCGGATAAGCCGGATTTTTGTGCGCTCCGGCAGCAATGTGGCGGCGCAAGCCCCGCTTATCGAAGTCGATCCCGACCGGCAGCGGGCGGTTACCGAGAGTTCGCGCTCAGCGGCGCGCTCCGCCCAGGCGGAACTAGACAACACCAGCGCCCTAGTCAGGTCTTACGCGGCCCGCCGGGAGGCTGGCCAGGCAAACTTCAAATTTATTCGGCAGCAACGTGATCGGTACGCCCGCCTGCGCGCCGAAGGGGCGATCAGCCAGGAAAATCTTGACGAGTACGACAACCGCCTGGCGGCGGCCCGGGCGGAACTCGAAGCTGCCGAAGCCCAATTGGCGGCTCAGCGCTCCGCGGTCGAGCGTGCCCGGCGCGGCCTCGATCAAGCGCGCGCGCAAGCCCGCGAACAGCAAGTGCAGCTGCAGTACTACCGGGTGAGCGCTCCTTTCGAAGGTCGCATCGGCGATATTCCCGCCCGGGTAGGCGATTACATCACTCCCGCCACGGAACTGACGACCATCACCCAAAACCGTCCGCTCGAAATCTATGTCCCGGTCCCGCTTGAGCGCGTCTCGGAGCTGTATCCGGGCATGCAGCTGCAGCTTTTCGACGACCAGGATCGCTCCTTGGGGGCGAGCAAAGTCGGGTACATCGCCCCGCGCGTGGACGATCAAACCCAGTCGGTGCTGGTCAAAGCCTGGGTCGACAACGCCGCGGGCCGGATGCGCTCCGACCAGTTTGTGCGGGTCCGGCTGGTCTGGAAATCTCGCCAAGCGGTGTCGGTCCCGACTGCGGCCGTCACCCAAATCAGCGGCCAGAACTTTGTCTTTGTCGCCCAGGCGAACGGGCGTTCCGGGCTTGTCGCACGGCAGAAGGCGGTCACCCTCGCCGAGGTCGAAGGCAAGCGCTATCCGGTCCTCGCGGGACTGCGGCCCGGGGAAAAGATCGTCGTCTCGGGCATTCAGAAGCTCTCGGACGGCGCACCCATCTCCGCGCTCTAGAAGCCAGACGCACACGCACCCAGGGATACCGAACCGATGTTCGTCAATTATTTTGTCCAACGGCCTATCCTCACCATCGCCTGCTCGGTAATCATCGTGCTGGGCGGGTGGGTCAGCATCCGGACGCTGCCTGTCGATCAATACCCCGACATTGCTCTTCCCCAGGTGGTCGTAACGGCCCGTTACGACGGGGCGAGCGCCGAGGTGGTCGAGTCCACGGTCACCACCCCGCTGGAGCAGCAGATCAACGGGGCTGAGAGCATGCGGTACATGACCTCGACCAGCAGCAACGACGGCACCAGCACAATCACCGTTACCTTTGACCTGGCGCGCAACATCGACGATGCGGCCATGGACATCCAGAACCGGCTCACCGCGGTCCAGGGCCGTCTGCCCGAGGAGGTGCGCCGCACAGGGGTGACAATCCGCAAAAATGCGAGCCAGGTCACCGTCGCCTTCGGCCTCTACGCCAAAAACAACGAATACGACAATACTTTCATCAGCAACTACGCAGACCTCTACATCAGCGATGCCCTCCGGCGGGTCAAAGGGGTGGGCGATGTGCGGATTTTTGGCGAACGCCGCTACTCGATGCGTCTGTGGCTGGATGCCGACCGGCTCGCTGCTCGCCGCCTGAGTGCGGTGGATGTCGTGCGTGCCCTGGAGACCCAGAACCTGCAGGTCGGTGCCGGCCAGGTGGGCCAACCGCCGTCGCTGGACGGACAGCCCTACCAGATCAGCGTGCGGGCTGTGGGTCGCCTGAAAAGCCCCGCCCAGTTCGACAATCTCATTCTCAAACGGGGGGCAGACGGCGCGCTTGTGCGGCTGAAGGACGTCGGGCGCACCGAACTGGGAGCTGAAGATTACACCACTTTCTTGCGCTTTACGGGTAGAAACGCCGTGGGTATCGCCGTCTCTCAACTGCCCGGGGCCAACACCCTCGATGTCTACCGCGAGGTCAAAGCTGAACTGGATCGGCAGGCCCGCGCTTTCCCACCCGGTCTCGAATACGAAATCGCCTTCGACAGCGCCTCGATGGTCGACGAATCCATCCATGAGGTCGTCAAAACCCTCATTGAGGCGGTTGTGCTGGTGGTAGCGGTGATGTTCATCTTTTTGCAGGACTGGCGCGGCACGCTCATACCGGCGATCGCCATTCCCGTCTCGCTGGTGGGCACGTTCATCTTCGTCAAGCTTCTGGGCTTTTCGATCAACACGTTGACCCTGTTCGGCATCACCCTCGCAGCCGGCCTGGTCGTCGACGATGCGATCGTCGTGGTCGAGAACATCGTGCGCTACAGCCGTGAGCGGGGATTGACAGTGCGCGCCGCCGCCCCCGAGGCTATGCGCGAAGTCTTCGGCGCGGTCATTGCGACCTCGCTGGTGCTCGTGGCGGTCTTCGTGCCGGTCGCTTTTTTTCCGGGGACCGCCGGACGGCTCTATCAGCAATTCGCCCTGACGCTCACCTTCTCGATTGCCCTGTCGACTTTTATCGCCCTCACGCTGACTCCTACACTCTCAGCGCTGCTGCTGCGCGCCGAACCGCCGCGCCACTGGCTGTTCGACCGGATCAACGACCTTATCGATTGGCTGCGGCGCGGTTATGCCCGTTCGCTGGGGTTTGCGTTGCGCTTTCGATCTGCGATGCTGGGGGTTTTCGTCTGCCTGCTGGGTCTGGCCTGGTGGCTGTTTGGAAAAGTTCCCCCGGGCTTCGTCCCCAACGAGGACCAGAGCTACTTCGTCGTGTTCGTGCAGTGTCCGGAAGGAAGCTCGCTCGACTACACCAACAAGGTCATGCTCCAGGTGGAGCAGGAGCTGCGCAAGCTCCCTGAACTGGCCAGAATGTTCGCCATCGGCGGCTACAGCCCCAGCGGCAACGCTCCCAACAAAGCCACGATCTTCCCGCACCTGCTGCCGCTTGCCGAACGCCGCCAGCCGAGCCAGTCCGTCGACGCGATTATCGACAAGGTGCGCGGGCCGCTCTCGCGCATCCCAGGAGCGACGGTGGCGGCCTTCCCGATGCCCGCCATCCAGCAGGGCGTCGGTCAGTTCGGCGGTTTTCAACTCCAGGTGCAGGACCAGCGCAACCTCGGGCTGGAGACCTTGGCCGGGGTGACCCGCACCCTGGTCGAACAGGGCAATGCCCAACCGGGGTTGAGCGGCTTGTTCTCAAGCTTCAGCATCAACGATCCGCAGTTGGTGGTCGAGGTGAACCGAGAGAAGGCGGAGGCCCTCGCCGTTGCCCCAGACGAGGTGCTCAAGGCCCTGCAGATCTACATGGGTTCGCTGTATGTCAATGATTTCGAGATGTTCAACCGCCCCTACCGCGTCTACGTGCAGGCCGACCGCCGCTTTCGCTCCACACCCCAGGATCTGCGGCGCTTCTACGTCCGTTCGCAGACCGGCGCGATGATTCCGCTCGGCAACCTGGTCACCGTGAGCCGGACCGTCGCTCCCCAAATCATCAACCACTACAATATGCTCCGCTCGGCGGAAGTGAACGGTGCCCCGGCTGAGGGCTTCAGCTCCGGTCAGGCCATCGAGCAAATGCAAAAATTGGCGGAGCAGGTGCTGCCCCAGGGTATACGTTTCCAGTGGTCGGGAGTGTCTCTTGAGCAGATCGAATCCGGGAACAAGGCACTATTTATCTTCGTGCTGGGTGTCGTCTTCGTCTTCCTGGTGCTGGCCGCCCAATACGAGAGCCTGACCGACCCGCTGGTGATCATGCTCTCGGTGCCGCTGGCCATCGTCGGTGCCCTGGGGGCCCAGGCCCTGCGCGGCCTCGAAAACGACATCTACTGCCAGATCGGTCTGGTCATGCTCATCGGCCTGGCCAGTAAAAACGCCATCTTGATTGTCGAGTTTGCCAATCAGCTGTGCAAAGAGGGCCTCACCCGCATCCAGGCGGTGAGCAAGGCGGCTCAAATCCGCCTGCGACCCATCTTGATGACCTCGTTCGCCTTCATTCTCGGGGTGGTGCCCCTGGTGATGGCGGAGGGGGCCGGGGCAGCCGGTCGCCAATCGCTGGGCACTGCCGTCTTCGGCGGCATGCTCGTCTCCACCGCTTTGAGTCTTTACATTGTTCCGGTGCTCTACATTGTCATCGGTGCCCTGCGCGAACGATTCAAAGGCGATAGAACCGCACCAGACCTCCTAACGCACGATTCTTCCACCCAGTCCAATGCGCTGGAAATACCCAGCCCCTCCCAGAAATAGCAGTATGCGTTTTGGGTACCATTCCACTATTTGTCACCGAGGAGATTATCCATGGCACGATTTGCAGGCAAGGTTGCCGTCATTACCGGCGGCAGTGTGGGCATCGGACGGGCGACGGCGGTCGCTTTCGCCCGTGAGGGAGCAGCGGTGGTGGTGGCCAGCCGCCGCGCCGACGAGAGTGAAAAGACCGTGCAGCTTGTCAAAGACGCCGGCAGCGACAGCTTTTTCGTCCAGACCGACGTCACCCAGGCAGCCCAGATCGAGGCGATGGTTGAAAAAACGATGGCTGTCTATGGCCGCCTCGACTTTGCCTTTAACAACGCCGGCGTCGAGCAACAGCCATCTGCGCTGCCCGACCAGAGCGAGGCGCTTTTCGATTGGATCAGCGACATCAATTACAAAGGCACCTGGCTCTGCATGAAGTACGAAATTCCCCAAATGCTCAAAAACGGCGGCGGGGCGATCGTCAACATGTCCTCGATCGCCGGGGAGATCGGTTTTCCGGGCGTACCTATCTACACGGCCAGTAAGCACGCGGTGCTCGGCCTCACCAAGGCCGTCGCCCTCGAATACGCCAAATCCAATATCCGGGTGAACGCGGTCAGCCCCGGAGCCATCCACACCGACATGTACGAGCGCTTCGAGCCGGAAGTGCGCGAAACGCTTATCAATTTGCACCCGCTCGGCCGCCCGGGCAAACCGGAGGAAGTGGCACAGACCGTCCTTTTCTTGTGCTCGGAGGGTGCCGGGTATATCACCGGCCACTCGCTGATGATCGACGGCGGCTACGTCGCCCAGTAGGGCAGTGAGCGCCCGGCGCCGGGCCGGGCCGCAGCTCGGCGCCCCAGTTTCAAATGCGGCCGGTCGTCGTTGGGCCATCGCCATGTCACCCGTGCGCAAGCTTCAGCAGTGGTTGGATGCCTACGTGTTCACCGACAAGCAGACGGCTCGACTGGTCTGCCGGCTCATCCCGGCGACTTGCCCCTTTGCCAGGCGGGTGCGCCTCTTCGGCAGGGTGATCGACATCCCGCCTTTGTGCAAAATCAACCCCGTCTACGAGCAACTGGCCCATCTGCGCACCCGGGCGGTAGCTTACCTCGACCCGGATCGCAGCCTCTGACGTTGTCTTGAGATCACCCGCGACAGGAGCCCGTTCTCGATGAAAGCCGCCGTCGTTCCGAACCTGCACGGCCGTTGGGAAATCCGCGATCTGCCGATTCCCGAACCTGGGATCAACCAGGTACTCATCCGGATCAAAGCGAGCGGCCTGTGCTACACCGACATTCACATCACCGAAGGAGCCTGGCCCGCGGACAGCTTCCCGCGTACCCTCGGCCATGAACCAGTGGGCGAAATTGTCGCCCTCGGTGCCGGAGTACGCACGCGTCGCCTGGGCGATCGCGTCGGAGTGCCGTGGCTGCAGCTGGCCTGCGGGCGGTGCGAATGGTGTCGGCGCGGCAAAGCGCTCTTTTGCAAAGATCAACAGGGCACGGGCGTGCAGACCCAGGGCGGCCACGCCGAATATATGCTTGCCCAGGCCGAAGCGACCGTGCTGTTACCTGACGCCCTCGCTTACGAACAGGCGGCTTCGCTATTTTGCGCGGGCTACACCGTCTGGGCGGGGCTGCGCTTTGCCGACCCGAAACCCCACGAGCGCGTCGCAGTATTGGGCATCGGCGGTCTTGGGCACCTGGCGGTTCAGTACGGCAAGGCGGCGGGCTTCGAAACTTTCGCCATCACCCACTCGCCTTCGAAAGAAAAACTGGTGCGCTCGCTCGGGGCTGACGGGGTGTTTCCCTCCGGGGCCGCGCTGCGGGAGGCGGGGGGGGCCGATGTGATCCTCGCCTGCAGCAACTCGTATCGGGCGACCGGCGAAGCTTTGCAAGGGCTGCGCCCGGACGGCCGGTTGGTGCTGATGGGTCTTCCCAGCGACAACCAGACCCTCGCGGTGAGTGGCGATCTGCTGGTCAACCGCTGGCGGATCATCGGTTCGCAGCAAAACGGCCCGGAGCACCTTTTCGAAGCCCTCGACTACGCGGCTAAAGGCAAGGTCAAAGTCGTTGCCGAGACCTACTCGCTCGATGAAATCAACCTTGCTTTCGACCGGGTCTTCAGCGGTGATGTGCGCTTTCGCGCCGTGATCATCCCCTAAAGTCGTCTATTTCTTGCAATGGCAGTATCTGTTGCAAAACCGCTGTTCACACTTAAATTACAGAGGAGCTTGACCATGGACATTCGCAAAGTTTTTGTTGGTGATGGCAGTAAAAAGCGGAAAAAGTTGAAGGGAATCCTGCTTTTGTCGGGCCTCACTCTCGTCGGAGCAGTTACGCTCTCAGCATTTTCGGTTCCCAATTCGGTAAGTGATGATGTTGTCTTCCAAGCCTCGACGGCAGACGCGTTGTACTCATCTGTATTCGATGGATATATTACGTACGGCAAGCTGAAGCGAAACGGCGATTTCGGCTTGGGCGCACCCGATCACATTGACGGGGAAATCATGGCTATCGATGGCAAATACTATCAGTCTAAAACGGATGGCACCGTGAGGGAGACGGATGACGCCGAAACGGTTTCCTGGGCCACTGTCAAATTCTTTAAGCCCGAGAAGAGCTTTGATATTCTCCAACCTATCGATTGCGAGGATTTCAAGGCAACACTAGACAAAAAGCTTCCAACCGTCAATGTCTTCTATGCTATTAAGGTTGTAGGCGTCTTTGACTCTGTTCAGTATCAGAACTTCCCCAGAATGGAAAAGCCTTATGCATCCTTTTCGGAAGGTCTCGCAAATGCAGTCAACGAGGAAGTGAACGACGTCGAGGGAACGTTCATGGGTTTCCGTTTTCCCGAGAAAACTGCCCCAGATCTTAACGTTCCTCAATACCATCTTCATCTTCTTACAAATGATAAGCAAAATGCAGGGCACATCAATACCTGTAAAATCAGAAGGGCTCGCGTTTACATAGATGCTGCTTCTCAACTCAAAGTTGACCTCCCAAACACCTTGCCTTACTATCAATCTCCTCTCGACGGAGAGGTCATAGGCTCCGGTTAAAAACCGACGACTTAAGTGCTCGAATAACCACAAAGCTTCCTGCCCAATAAAACAATGCTTGACAGACATTAACCACAAGCTTTGTGACAACTTGGACTTTGATATTCCCTCGAAGTGATTTCGAACGCAATTTGTCTGCACTGTGTACCAGGAGTTTCAAGCGATGCGTTCTTTGAAGCAAAAACTGACCGTTGGGCTTTGCCTGCTGCTGGTAACTCTGTCGTTTCCGGCAGCCCTTTTTTCCCATCCTGTGCCGAACAACTCCCGCAAGCATGTGGTCTCCGGAAAATCTCTGCCTAAGCCGTCCAGCGATGTGATCCTCACCAACAAAGCTTCCGCCGACAGCCAGGACAACAACGACGTGGTTTTCACAGCCTCGATCTCCACAGCCATCTACTCCGCTCTGTACGACGGCGTGGTGACCTATGGAATGCTCAAGCGATTCGGCGATATGGGCCTGGGTGCCCCCGACCGCATCGACGGCGAAATGTTTGCCGTCGACGGCCGCTTCTACAACATCCTGGCCGACGGCAGCATCTACGAGCTGGCCGATTCAGAAAAAGCCTCGTGGGCGACGGTCAAATTCTTCAGACCCGACCGCATTTTGACTTTCGACAAGCCGATCAGCTGCCCGGATCTCTACGCCACACTCGACACCCTATATCCAACTCTCAACGTCATGTACGCCTTCCGGATCGACGGCGCTTTCAGTTATATGCAGACAGAAAGCACCCCCGGTCAGAGCAAACCCTACATTCCTTTTTTGGAGCTGCTCGCCCAGGCCACCCAGTTCTATAACTACGACGTCAAGGGGACAGTGGTCGGGTTCCGCTTCCCCGCCTACATGGAGCAGGTCAACGTCGGGGGCTACCACATGCACTTTCTCAGCGACGACAAGAAAGTGGGCGGCCACATCAAAGATTGCACGATGAACCGCGGCCGGGTAGCCATCGATGTCACCCACAAAGCCGATGTCATCGTTCCCCGCGACAAAGACTTTTACGAATCGCCCCTCGACGGTCCGTAGACACTCCACAACGGCCGTCGGCATTC
This sequence comes from Gloeobacter violaceus PCC 7421, assembly GCF_000011385.1. Taxonomy (NCBI): domain Bacteria; kingdom Bacillati; phylum Cyanobacteriota; class Cyanophyceae; order Gloeobacterales; family Gloeobacteraceae; genus Gloeobacter; species Gloeobacter violaceus. The sequence goes on along the minus strand of NC_005125.1, from coordinate 3,020,087 downwards.
AAGCTATTGAGGAGCAAGGCCATGGCACAGTTTAAAGGAAAGCGCGCCTGGATCACAGGCGCCAGCAGCGGGATTGGCGCTGCCACCGCGTTGACCCTGGCGGAGCGGAGGGCCGAAGTGGTACTCTCCGCCCGGCGACTCGACAGGCTCGAAAGCCTGGCCGCCAAAATCCGCCAGACAGGGGGCAAAGCGATGGTCCGGGAACTGAACGTGGCGGACCGGGCCGCCGTGCAAACCCTCGGTCGCGAGCTTGAAGCCAGTGGCGGAGTGGATATTCTCGTCAACAACGCCGGGCTGATGCCGCTTTCGCCCCTGCTCAAAGGCCGGGTCGACGAATGGGACGCGATCGTCGACATCAACATCAAAGGACTTCTCTACGTCACCCACGCCGTGCTGCCCGGCATGATCGCCCGCCGGCACGGCCACATCGTCAATATCGGCTCGGTCGCCGGGCAATTGACCTTCCCGGGGGGAGCCGTCTACTGTGACAGCAAATTCGCGGTGCGCGCCATCTCGGACGCGCTGCGCAAGGAAGTGCTCAGTTACGACATTCGCGTCACCGACATCCAGTCGGGTGCTGTCGATACCGAACTCATCGACTCGGTCAAAGACCCCGAGATCAAACAGGCGCCTACTTCAGAAGGCTCGTTCTTCGGGCCCGATGCCCGGATGCTGCAGGCGCAGGACATTGCCAACGCCATTTTGTACGCGCTGAGCCAACCGCTGCGGATGAACGTTTGCGAGTTGCTGGTGCGTCCGCTGTCCCAGGAATTTTGAATCGCCAGGATGTGCAACCGATGGAAACACAAACGCACCTGTCTCTGGCCATGGTCGGCATGGACATCGAGGGGGGCCTGGACGCCTTTGCCCACGACACCTACCTCGGGCATGACCACAAGTCGGCAGCGCCTAAGACCCCGCAACGCCGCCGCCCGGGTTTGGACATCGTTTTCGGAGCGCTGAACGATGCCGGGCTTTGCGAGCGACCGGAAGCAGTCGCCGTTCTGCTCACGGTGGACGCCGGGCAGGTTCCGGCCGGGCCGGAGATCCGTACTCGTTTCATGGCTGAGTACTTTGCCCGCTGCGGCCATTCGGTCGGTCCCATCTGCACCATCACTGAAGAGACCTCGGCGTTCAAAACCCTCGAAACGGCCCGCCAGTTGCTGACGGACGGGCAGGTCGAGGCCGTGGTCATCGGTGAAGGCAGAGGGCTCGACCCGGACGGCGGTGCTGCCGCTGTGAGCGCGGCGGTTGTCCTGAAGTTCCATACTGCGGCCCTGCGCGATCGCGATCGCATCTACGCCGTTATCGAAGCGTTCGCCCTGGTACCTCAGCTCGCAGGCGATGAGCCGGAACAAGCCGCTGTGGTCGCTTGCCGACAAGCCTTGATGTCTGCGGGTCTCCTGCCCGAGGCCATCGACTATCTGGCGGTGGTTTTACCTGAAATCAGCGGCAAGATGGGCGCGGGTTTCGCTCAGGTTTTCGGAGGTGCCGACTCCCCTTTGCATTACGCTTTGGGAGGCGGCCAAGACGGTGGCCTGCGCGCCGGGATCAGCAGCCTGATCCAGACCGCCCTCGCTATCTACTACCGGTTTTTGCCCGCCAGCCCGGCGTGGCCCGAGCAGGAACAACTGGCCAATTGGCAGGACGGCGGATTCTATACGATCTCTGAGTCGAGGCCGTGGCTCAGCCGCATCGACCGGCCGCGGCGGGCGGGGCTGCAGGCGGGCGAAGCCACAACGGCCGCCCATCTCATTCTGGCGGAGGCGACGGGTGTGTATCCGCGCGTCAGCCCGCTGCTCTCGCGGATGCCTTTGCAACTGCTGCTGCTGGCGGGGCAAGACCCGGGGGAGATCGAGGCCCGGTTGCAGGCCGTGCAAAGTGAGCTGGAAACGGTGGAGCACGTCGCGGCGATGGCCCGGCGGTACTTTGCGGCTTTTGCCGAGCAGCCTTCCAGCCCTTACGTACTGGCCCTGGTCGGCCGCAACCGGGACGAACTGCTGCGCGAGATCCAACGCGCCCGCAAAGGCATTCCCGAAGCCCGCACCGGGAATCGGGATTGGAAGACGCCGCTGGGCAGTTACTTCACCCCCGCGCCCCTCGGGGCGCAGGCGGGCATCGCCTTTGTGTATCCCGGCGCTTTCAACTCCTACCTGGGCCTCGGTCGCGACCTGCTGCCGCTGTTTCCGGATTGCCACCGCTTGCTGGAGCGGCTGACCGACGATCCGGGTCTGTTGCTCAGAGAAGCGCAGCTCTATCCGCGCAGCCTGGAACGCCTCTGCCGACGCCAGTTGGAGGCATTCGAAGCCCAGTTGGCCGAAGATCCGGTGGCGATGATCGAATCTGGGGTCGGTTTTGCCGTACTGCACACCGCCATTTTGCGCGGGTATTTCGGCATCGAACCCCAGGCCGCCTTCGGCTACAGCCTGGGGGAGACGAGCATGTTCTACGCGCTGGGCGCCTGGCAGCAGTGGGACAGCTACGCCGCCCTGCGCACTTCGCCGCTGTTTCGCACCGGGCTTTCGGGACCGATGCAGGTGCTGGAATCTTTCTGGGGCAAAGACCCAGACGCCCTGTGCTGGGGAACTTATGTGCTGATGGCCGCTCCCGAGCGGGTGCGCGAGCAGCTCAAAACCGAGGAGCGCGTCTTCCTCACCCACGTCAATACCCCCGAGGAGGTGGTGATTGCCGGTGAGGAAGCAGCTTGCCGCCGGGTGATCGCCGCCGTGGGTTGCGAATGTTTTCGCGCCCCGGCAAGCCACGTCCTGCACTGCCCGGCTATGGAGTCCGCCTATGCGGAGCTGTTGAGCCTGAGCGACCAACCGGTGCGCCCCGTACCCGGCGTCGCGTTTTATTGCGGCGCGTCGGGGTACGCGCCTGTCGTCCTCACCCCGGAGGCGGTCGCCCCGGCGGTCGCCGGGGGCATCTGCCGGCCGGTGGACTTTCGCCGGTTGATCGAGCAGACCTACGCCGACGGGGCCAGGATCTTTGTCGAACTCGGCCCGGCCAGCACCTGCTCGCGCTGGATCACCGAGACCCTCGGCGAGCGCGCCCATCTGGCCGTGTCCATCAACAAGCGGGGCACCGACGATCACACCGGCCTGGTGCAACTGCTGGCCAGGTTGGTCAGCCATCGGGTGGCGCTGGATCTGGCGCCGCTGTTTGGGGTGGCGTCGTCGGCCCAACCGCTTCAGGCGACCCCGGCCGCGCCCGTGCAGGTGCCCTTGCCTGCTCCGTTCCTCCGGCCCCGGCTTGAGCACGCGCTCTTGCTCTCTGAAGCCCACGGCAGCCATCTGCAGGCGCGGCAGGAGGGTCTTCAGCAAATCGGCGCCCTGGTGCAGTTGCAAATCGAGCTGGCGCGCCGGCTGGCGGCACCCGGCCGCAGCCCTCTGCGCTGATGGGTGGCCTACCGGACAACCGTTCTATTTCTCAAGGAGGCGCACCGTGCCACAATCCAACCGTCTCGAATATTTGGGTTTCTGCTTCAACCCCTACCAGTCCTGGGAAGGTCCGCTGGAGTCGGTTGCCTTCGACGAAGAGGCTATGCGGGCGATGGCGCTCGATGGGGACCGGCCGCTGTACGTCGTCAAAATCGACGAGCGCGTCGGCATGGCCCAAAGCGGCGGCCCCGCTCCCACCGGGCGCGGCAGGACCGCCACGGCCCAACTGCTCTTGAAGGCGCCGCCGCTGTTGCCCGAGCAACTCGGGGACGATCGCTTCCGGATCGATCACGGGGTCAAGTATGCCTATGTTACTGGGGCGATGGCCAACGGCATCGCTTCGGAGGAGATGGTGATTGCCCTCGGCCGCGAGCGCCTGCTCGGGTCGTTCGGGGCGGCCGGGCTGGTGCCTGAGCGCATCGAAGCGGCAATCCAGCGGATCCAGCAGGCGCTGCCGACGGGACCCTACGCATTCAACTTGATCCACAGCCCCAGCGAAGCGGCGATCGAGCGAGGGGCGGTCGATCTCTATCTCAAATACGCCGTGACGACGGTCGAAGCCTCGGCATTTATGGATCTCACCCCGAGCATCGTCCGCTACCGGGCAGCCGGGTTGAGTCGCCGGGGCGACGAGGTCGCGATCGGCAACAAGATCATCGCCAAAGTGTCCCGCCCGGAAGTGGCGACGCGCTTTTTGCAGCCCGCTCCGCACCCTGTGCTCAAACAACTGGTCGAAAGCGGCCAGATCAGCGAACTGCAGGCCCAACTGGCCGAGCAGGTGCCGATGTGCGACGACCTCACCGTCGAAGCCGACTCGGGCGGCCATACCGACAACCGGCCTCTGGTCTGCCTGCTGCCGGCCATCATCGCCCTGCGCGACGAGATCCAGGAGCGCTTCGGTTACACCCGGCCGGTGCGGGTGGGTGCAGCCGGCGGTATCGGCACCCCCCACGCGGTCCAGGCCGCCTTCGCGATGGGGGCCGCCTACGTGGTGACCGGTTCGGTCAACCAGGCGTGCACAGAAGCCGGCGCCTCCCGCCACACCAAGCAACTGCTGGCCCAGGCCGATCTGGCCGATGTGGCGATGGCCCCGGCCGCCGATATGTTCGAATTGGGCGTCAAGCTGCAGGTGCTCAAGCGGGGCACCCTGTTTGCCAGCCGTGCCCAGAAGCTTTTTGAGCTGTACAGAACCCACGAGTCGCTGGAAGCCATCCCCGGCCCCGAGCGCGAGAAGCTCGAAAAGCAAATCTTCCGCCAGCCTTTAGAGGCGATCTGGCGGGATACCGTCGCCTATTTCACAAGCCGCGATCCCGACCAGATCCAGCGGGCCACGGACAACCCCAAGCGCAAAATGGCGCTGGTTTTTCGCTGGTACCTGGGTCTTTCTTCGCGCTGGTCCAACACCGGTGAACCGGGCCGCGAGGCGGATTACCAGATCTGGTGCGGTCCGGCGATGGGTGCGTTCAACCATTGGGTAAAAACCACCTACCTCGCCGAGCCCGCCAACCGCAGCGTCCTGGACGTGGCCTGGCACCTGATGCGCGGAGCGGCTTTGCTGCAGCGCCTCGAAGGGATGCGCCTGCAGGGCCTGCGCATCCCGGGTTCCTGGAACCAGTACCGGCCCGTCGCCAGAGCTATGCAATCGAGTCGTGTTTTAGAGGTACACCGATGAGCCCGATGTCTTCCCAGTCCAGCCTCAAGCCGATCGCCGGCGCCGCCCTCATCCAGGAGTGGCTGAAAGCCAAACTGAGCGAGCGGCTGAAAATCTCCACCGAAGAGATCGACCCGGAGGAAACCTTCTCCAGCCACGGCCTCAGTTCGGCCCAGGCGCTGATCTTGCTGGCCCAACTGGAGGAGTGGCTCGATCTGCACCTGTCGCCGACGCTGTTCTGGAACCACCCGACCCTGGTGTCCTTCAGCCACCGGATCGCCGAGGAAGCTGCCGGCCCGGCCCACCCGAAGCCTGATCAAGGAGAGCCGCGATGGAAGCGATAGCGATTGTGGGCCTGGGCTGCCGTTTTCCCGGCGCTGCGAATCCTCTGGAGTATTGGCGGCTCTTGCGCGACGGTGTCGATGCGATCGCCGAGGTGCCCGCCGAGCGCTGGGACGTGGATGCTTTCTACGACCCGCAAGCGATCGCCCCCCGGACGATGAACACCCGCTGGGGCGGTTTCTTGGGCGGGGTCGATCGCTTCGACAACCAGTTTTTTGGGATCTCGGCCCGGGAAGCCCAGTACATGGACCCCCAGCAGCGGCTGCTACTGGAGGTGGCCTACGAAGCGCTCGAAAGCGCCGGTCAACCGCTCGAGCAGCTGGCGGGCAGCCAGACCGGCGTCTTTGTGGGCATCTGCAACAGCGATTACTACCGGCTCAATCTCAACCAGCCCGACGACATCGACGCCTACGCGAGCACCGGCGGCATCTACTGCATCGCCGCCAACCGTCTTTCCTACCTGCTGGATTTGCGGGGGCCGAGCCTGGCGGTCGACACGGCCTGTTCCTCCTCGCTGGTGGCGGTGCACCTGGCCTGCCAGAGTCTGCGCCGGGGCGAGTGCACCCTGGCGGTGGCCGCCGGTGTGCAGTTGATGCTGACCCCGGAGCTGAGCATATCGCTTGCCAAGGCGCACATGCTCTCCCCCGACGGCCGCTGCAAAACCTTCGACAGCCGGGCGAACGGCTACGTGCGCGGCGAAGGTTGCGGTGCAGTCATCCTCAAGCCCCTGACGCGCGCCCTGGGCGACGGTGACCCGATCCTCGCGATCATCCGCGGCACCGCCACCAATCAGGACGGGCGCAGCAACGGCCTCACCGCCCCCAACGGTTACGCCCAGCAGGCCGTCATCCGCGCAGCCCTGGCCGACGCCGGCATTCCCGCAGGCGAGATCGACTATGTCGAGGCCCACGGCACCGGTACCCCCTTAGGCGATCCGATCGAAGCGCTCGCCCTCGGCGCGGTGCTCGCCGAGGGCCGCCCCGCGGACCGGCCCTGCCGCGTCGGCTCGGCCAAGACCAACATCGGCCACCTCGAAGCGGCGGCGGGTATCGCCGGTCTCATCAAGGTGGTGCTGGCCCTCCAGCACCGGCTCCTCCCGCCCAATTTGCACTTCGAAGCGGCCAACCCGCATATCCCCTTCGATCGTCTGCCCCTCAGGGTGCAGGAACGCCTGGAACCCTGGCCGCGGCGGGAGGGACCGGCCAGGGCGGGGGTGAGTTCCTTCGGTTTCGGCGGCACCAACGCCCACATCGTCCTGCAGGAGGCGCCGGTGGGCGGCTTCGAAAGCTTGCCCGCGGACGACAGTCCCCAGCTGTTGCCCCTGTCCGCCCGCAGCGCCGAGGCCCTGCGGGATCTGGCGGACACTTTGCGCAGGCGGTTGGTGTCCGAACCGGAGACCGACGCCCTGGCGCAATGGTGCTACAGCGCGGGGGTCCGGCGCACCCACCACAGCCATCGCCTCTGCCTGGTCGCCCGCTCGCAGGCGGAACTGGCCGGGCACCTCGAAACCTGGCTGCAGGGCGTTACCCCCCCCGGCGGCAGCCAGGGGCGCAAGCTGCCCAGCCGTTCGCTGAAGGTGGCCTTTGTCTTCACGGGCCAGGGGCCGCAGTGGTGGGCGATGGGGCGGCAACTCTGGCAGCGCGAAGCGGTCTTTCGGCAAGTTTTCGGCGAGTGCGACCGCCTGATGGGCCGCTACGCCGACTGGTCGCTTGTGCAGGAACTGCTCGCCGAGAAGACCGAGTCGCGCCTGCAGGAAACCGAGATCGCCCAACCGGTCCTGTTCGCCCTGCAGGTGGCACTGGCGGCCCTCTGGCGTTCGTGGGGCGTCACCCCCGATGCGGTGGTCGGCCACAGCGTCGGTGAAGTGGCCGCCGCCTACGTGGCGGGCGCTTTGAATCTACCGGACGCATTGCAGTTGGTTTTTCGCCGGGCGCAACTGATGCAGCGCGCCACCGGGGCGGGCCGGATGGCCGCCGTCTGGCTGGGCCGCGCTGAGGTGGAACTGCTCATCGCCGCCTACGCGGGCCGGCTCTCCGTCGCCGCGCTCAACAGCCCCACCACGACGGTCCTCTCCGGCGAGGCCGACGCCCTGGCGGCCGTCCTCGAACAGCTTCAGCAACGGGGCGTGACCACCAAGATGCTGCCGGTCAACTACGCCTTCCACTGCCCCCAAATGGAACCGATGCGCCCGGAACTGATCGGATACCTCCACGATCTCAAGCCGCGAGCCGGGCAAATTCCCTTCTATTCGACGGTCACCGGCCAAATCCACCCTTGCAGCGACCTCGACGCCGAATACTGGGGCCGCAACCTGCGCGAAGCCGTCCAGTTTGCCGATGCGGTCGACGCGATGATCCAGAGCGGCCACCATATCTTTGTCGAAATCGGCCCGCACCCGGCCCTGGCCTCCGCCCTGGCCGAATGCCTGGAGCGCCGGGGGAAGCAGGGCGCCTGCCTGCCTTCGCTGCGGCGCTACGAGGATGAGCGGGCCACGATGCTCGCAAGCCTCGGACAACTGTATACCCTGGGCTGCCGCGTGGATTGGCGGCTTTTATACCCGCAGGGACCATTGCCGTTCGTCCCCCTACCTGCGTACCCATGGCAATGGCAGCGCTTCTGGCTTGAAAGCGCGAACGGTGCGCAGGCGAGCAACGGCCATGCTGCCAAGCGGTTCGCCGCAGTGGGCAACGGCCATCTGCCTGTCGGTCCGCCGCAGGCGACCGCACCCGCAGAAGTCTCACCCCGCGACGCGCTGCTTGCCGCTTCGCCCGCTGAGCGCCTGGTGCACCTGGGGGGTTATCTGCGCGAGAAGCTGGCCGCGGTGCTGCGCCAGCCGATGAACGCCGTGGATCCGCAGCAGCCGCTCACCCAGTTGGGTCTCGATTCGTTGATGGCGGTGGAACTGCGGGCGCGCGTGCTGGAGGACTTTCAGATCAATATCCCGATCAACCTGTTCTTTAACAACACGGGCCTCGGGCACTTGGCGGAGTTTTTGGCGGAGCAGACCCCGGCCGCCGAAGTCCCCGCCGCCGCCGTCCTCCCGCTGTTGGATCCGGCCGTGGGCATGCCTTGGTTTCGGGCCTGGCAGCAGGAGTTCGATCCGCGGCGCATCGAGCGCATCGATCGGCAGTTGGTCCACAAGGACTACGACCACAACGTGCTGTTGGCGCGCTTGAGCCGGGCGGACGAAAACACGGTGCTCGCCGAGATGGTTCAGGATCCGGCGCACCCGTTCTTCTACGAACACCCCAAAGACCACGTTCCGGGGCTCTATCTCGTTGAAGCCGCCCGCCAACTGGTGACGGCGCTTTCGCACGTCTACCACGGCGTGGCGATGGGCAAAGCCTTCATCCTCGACGAGATCCAGGCCCGCTTCCTGCGGCTTGCCGAGACGGACGCGCCCGTGTTCTTGATTGCCCGCAGCCGCGCTCCCGTCTACTCCCGGGGTGAGCTGCTGCAGATGCATAACGATCTGTGCCTGCTGCAAAACGAGGCGGTGGTGGCTGAGATGAGCTGCCTGTTTCGGGTCTTCGACCCGGTGGGCTACGACCACCTGCGCAGCCGCAAAAGCCAGGCCGTGCCCGGCTAGCCGGACTGCCATCGCGTTACGACGAGGAACAACAATGAACATTCAAGGGATATTTCTCGATTTCGACGGGGTGATCTCGGGCAACTCCAACGAACTGATGATCCGCTGGCTGCACGCCTACGCCTGCCGCACCGCCGAGGGACCGGTGGGGCTGCAGACGGTGCGCACGGTGGCCAAACTGGCGTCGGCCTGTACACCCCGGGAGCTGTTGGAGTTGTTTTTTCACTCCTTCGCCATCCCGGGTCAAATCGGCGAGGTGCAGCAGGCGATGCACCGCGAGACCAGTACCGCGGTCCGCATCGGCGACGCGCTGGCGCCGTTGCTTGCCGGCTGCGCCCGCCAGGGGATCCCAGTCAAGGTGCTCTCGCAGCGCAGCGCCACCCAGGGCACCTTTAACCAGTTGCACCATGTTCCCGGCATCGAACGGGACATGATTTGCTCCACCCGCGGTCTGTCCAAGGCCAATCCCCTGTGCTACCGGCAAGTCGGCGAGGAATTGGGCATCGACCTCGGCGGGTGGCTGATGGTCGACGATTCGCCCTACGCGCTGCGCGGCGCGAAGCTAGCCGGGCTGCAGACGGCCTGGATCGTCACGGCGGGCTTCCACGAGGCCGACTACCGCGACTACGAGGGGCTCATCGACCTGCGGCTCGGCTCGCTCGCAGCCTTGCTGCCGCTCATCGACGATCGGCAGGCCGCGGCCTGAGACAGAGATATTTGGGGGTTTTCTCATGGCATTCAACAACCGCAACACCCTGGCTGCAGAACGCGGCAAAGCCGCTTTGCAGGCGGACTGCATCATCATCGGCGGCGGACCGGCGGGGGCCGTCCTCTCCCTGCTGTTGGCCCGCCAGGGGGTCTCGGTGATCCTCTTCGAAGCGCAAAAAGACTTCGACCGCGATTTTCGGGGCGACTCGCTGCACGCCGTGGTCATGGAGTTGATGGACGATCTTCGATTGACCGAGCGCCTTTTGGAGCACAAGCACAGCAAGCTCAAAACCCTCACCATGGTCAGCGCCGTGGGGGCGGCCCGGGTGGCTGATTTCAGCCGCTTGCCGACCCACCACAACTACATGACCATGGTCGCCCAGAAGGACTTTTTGAACTTCATGGTCGCCGAGGCAAAGCGCTACGCGAATTTCCGAGTCTTCATGGCCACCAGCGTGCAGCGGCTCATCGAGGAGGAGGGCGAAATCCGCGGGGTAGTCTTCAATGGCCCGGACGGACCGCAGGAGGCCCGCTGCGCCCTGACGGTCGGTGCGGACGGACGCTCCTCGCGCACCCGCCAGATGGCCGGCATCGATCTGGTCAAATTTTCCCAAGCCGTAGACGTGCTCTGGTTCCGCCTGCCGCGCTACCCCCACGAACCGGAGGGGGTACTCTACCGGGTCGGTCAGGGGGCGGTCATGGGCCAGGCCGATCGCTCCGATGTCTGGCAAATCAGCTATATCATCCGCAAGGGCACCTACCAGAAACTGCGCGCCCAGGGCATCGAGGGGTTGCGCCGGTCGGTGACGACGCTGGTGCCGGAACTGGCCGACCGGGTGGGGCTGCTCAAGGACTGGTCACAGGCGTCGCTGCTGTCGGTCGAATCGGGTTATGTCCGCCGCTGGTACCGCCCGGGGCTGTTGCTGATTGGCGATGCGGCCCACGTGATGTCGCCTTTCGGTGGGGTGGGCATCAGCTACGCAATCCAGGACGCGGTCGCTGCGGCCAATGTTCTGGCGGGGCCTTTGCGCAGCGGGCGCGTCGGGGTGGGCCACCTGGCCGCCGTCCAGCGCCGCCGGGAACTGCCCACCCGCCTCAGCCAGTACTACCAGGCGATGATCCAGGACCAGCTGTTGGCCACAGCCGCCAACGAAGGCATTCCGCCCAAACCGACCCTGCTGCGGCGGCTGCTGCGCCTGCCCGGGCTGCGGGAACTGCCGACGCGGCTGCTCGCCTTCGGCCTGTGGCCCGCCCGCCTGCGCATCAAGAACAGTATTCCGCCCAATATCCATCGCTAGGAGAGTGCCGACTATGCGTTGTCTTTTGATCCTCGGACTGACAACCTGTACCGCCTTCGGTCTGGGCAGCTTTGCCCCGCAGGTCTCGCAGGCCAGACCCGCCTGCGGCCTCGCTGCGGTTCAAGGCGACTACGGCTTTATCGTGAGCGGCACGGGCGTGCCCACCGATCCGCCCTCGCCGATTCCCTTTCTCGGTCCTCTGGTGGGCGTCGGCATCAGCCATTTCGACGGCAAGGGCAATCTCACCTTGATGACCGAAAAGCTGAACGTCAACGGCGAGGCGCTCGACACTTCCTTTACGGGCACCTATCAGATCAACCCGGACTGCAGCGGCGAGATGGTCGCCACCAGTACCTTGACCGGCACGACCAATACCTACAGCATCGCCGTTACCGCCCACGGCAACGAAGTGCTGCTGGTACAGAAGGTTCCGACCTCGCCCGTGGTGGCCGCCACCTTCAAAAAGCTGTGGATGCCCGCCACCACCCGGCCGGGCGGCAGCTGCACCCCCGGCAGCCTGCGGGGAGAATACGCTTTTGCAGCCGGGGGCTCCAATCCACAGGTCAGCCCGCCGAGCGCCGGAGCGGTAATCACACCGCTTCTTAGCGTTGGGGCGGCCGACTTTGACGGGCGGGGCGGGGGCACTTTGACGGAGACGGCGAACGCGGTGGGCAGTGTGGCCGAGCGGACCGCCACCATCGCGTACACGATCAACCCGGACTGTACGGGGGTGATGTCTGTGACTACCACGTCCTCCGGCGCGGTGCGGCAGCTCAACTTTGTGCTGGTGAGCCTCGGCAAAGAGATTCTTTTCATCCAAACCGACCCGGCCAGCGACGTGCTGTCCGGCCGCTTTCAAAAAGCCTCTGTCGACCGCATTGGCCCGGCGCCTGTCCGGGGCCGGGACTGACAATCGCCGACGCTTCCACCGTTTATCCGAGCAATGGAGTCTTTTTTATGCGTGCAGTCGCGATCAAAAGTTTCGGCGGACCGGAGAATCTCGCAGCCTGTCAGATGCCCGACCCCCAGCCTGAAGTCGGCGAAGTCACCATCGATGTCGAGTACGCCGGAGTCAATTATCTCGAACTGATGTTCCGGCGCGGGTTCGTCGCTGTGCCGTTGCCCTTTGTACCGGGCATCGAGGTGGCAGGCCACATTCGGGCTGTCGGCGAGGGGGTGACGGACCTGCAGGTCGGCCAACCGGTCGCCGCGCTCACCATCGTCGGCCAGGGCGGTTATGCGGAGGTGGTGCGCTCCCCCGCCGCCCTCACCTTCGCTCTTGATACTCTCGAAAGGCCCGTCGATCTCGCCGCCGCCGCCGCCTTCCCCTGCACCATGATCACGGCCTATCTGGTGCTGTCGGCCGCCGCTCGATTTACCCCCGGTGATGCGGTGCTGGTGCATGCGGCGGCCGGGGGACTCGGCAGCGCTCTCGGCCAAGTCGCCCGTCGGCTCGGAGCCGGCCAGGTGCTCGGCACCGTCGGCAGCCCCGACAAGATTGCTTACGCCCAAGCGCACGGTTACGACCGCGTGTTTTTGCGCGAGCACTACCGTGAGGCGGTGATCGCGGCCACGGGTGGCGCCGGGGTGCAGATCGTCGTCGATCCGGTTGGCGGCAACCTGCGCAGCGAGAGCCTCGAAGTGTTGAGCGTGCTGGGGCAGCTTATCGTTCTGGGCAATGCCGGCAACGGCGAGGACACTTTTCAGTCGACCAACGGCCTATGGCTGTCGAGTAAGGGGGTGCAGGGCTTCAATCTGCTGGCGGTGTGCCTGCAGGCGCCCGAGAAGATCAAAGACGCCGCGCGCCGGGTGCTCGAGTGGATCGCCCGGGATGAACTGCACGTTCCGATCAGCGGCGTACTGCCCCTCGAGGCGGCCGACGAGGCCCACCGCCGCATCGAGCAGCGGGCCACCACCGGCAAGCTCATCCTCAAAATTGGCCGGTAGCCCCCTTTGAAGCACCCTACCGAGAGTACCGATGACTGATATGCGCTTGAAGCGTCGCCGTCTGCTGCAGGCCGCTCTGCTGGCGTCAGCCGGCGCGCGGATCGAGCCGGCCCGCGGCGCCGATGCGGCGCTCGACGCCGTGGTAATTGGAAGCGGGTTCGGCGGGGCAGTAGCAGCTCTGCGTTTGGGTCAGGCCGGTTTTAGCACCCTGGTGCTGGAGCGCGGCCGCCGCTGGCCGATTGCGCCGAGCCAAGATACGTTTTGCACCTACAGCAAGCCGGACGGACGGGCTGCCTGGCTTAGCCCGACAACCCTGCTGTTTGAGCCGGTGGCGATCGATATCTACACGGGCATCCTGGATGTCAAGGTCGGCAACGGCATCGCCGCTTTCCGCGGGGCCGGCGTGGGCGGCGGATCGCTCGTCTACAACGCCGTGCTCTACCAACCCCGCCGCGAACTGTTCTATCAAGCCTTTCCAGGGTCCATCGACTACGACGAACTTGATCGGGTCTACTACCCGCGGGTGCGCTCTCAGCTCAAGCCCGCGCCTGTGCCCGCGGACATCCTGGGGACACCCTACTACGAGGGCACCCGCGTCTTCTTGCAGCAGGCGGCCCGCGCCGGTCTCAGCCATCGCCTTCTCGATATTGCCGTCGATTGGGACATCGTGCGCCAGGAGATCCAAGGCCGTCGGGCGGCTTCTACGATCGTGGGCGATGTTTTCTACGGCATCAACAGCGGCGCCAAAAACAGTCTTGACCGCAACTACCTGGCCCAGGCGGAAGCGACGGGCAATGTCGAAATTCTCCCCTTGCATGTGGTGACGGCCATTGCCGAAGCGGGCCGGGGCGGCTTTCAAATCCAGTGCAACCAGATCGACGAGGCCGGGCAGGTACAGGTCCGCCGCACGTTTCGCTGCCGCTATTTGTTTTTGGCGGCGGGCTCGATCGGTACGACCGAACTGCTGCTGCGGGCAAAAGCGACAGGAACCCTACCCCGTTTGAACCAGGCGGTGGGCCGCTTCTGGGGAACCAACGGCGACACGCTGGGCACCCGCCAGGGCAGCACGCCGACCAATCCCACCCAAGGGGGACCGGCGACAGCAGTCATCGAACATCTCGACAACCCGCTCGCCCCGACTGTGCTTGTGCACACGCCCTTCTACAACAGCCCGCAAGGAGCCCTGGTCCATACAGGGCTCCAGCCGGTCAAGCCGGAAGGCTCGCTCAGCTACGACGCCGCCACGGACACTGTCGCGCTCAACTGGCCCACCGCCACGGCCACCGCCCGACGCAACGCGCAGGCGGTGCAACTCACCTACGACATCCTCGATGCGGCCAACGAGACGGCGACAACGGCCCCGGCGGACACCGGGATCACTGCCCATCCCCTCGGTGGCGCGGCCATGGACAAAGTATGCGACACCGATGGTCGCGTCCGAGGCTACGAGGGACTCTACGTGGTGGACGGGGCGCTTATCCCCGGCTCGACCGCCTGCACAAATCCGGCGCTCACCATCGCCGCCCTGGCGGAACGGTGCCTGGAGCGGTTTCTCGATCGGCGCCTTTGAGCCTGGGCGTACTGCAATTTCACCGATTTGGACAACACCAATGCTGAACACACGCTCTACTGTCGGCTGGTGCAGCCGGCTCGGGCTGACGGCGCTGCTGTGGGTGCTTTGGGGGGTACCGACCTACGCCCAACGCCTTTACTTTCAGACGCCGCCGGGAACCTATCCCGAAGGTGTCACCTTCGATGCCAGAACCCGGCAGTTTTTTGTAAGTTCCCTCAAATACGGCACGATCGGGCGCATTGACGCCACCGGCACCTACCACCCCTTCATCCGGGATCCGGACTTGATTACCAGTGTCGGCCTGCATGTCGACGCGCGGCGCAACCGTCTGTTGGTCTGCGTTACCGATGCGGGGGTAGGCCCCAAAAGCAGCGACCGGACGATCAACAACCTTGCCCGCGTGATCGAATACGAGCTGCCCCACGGCCGGCGGCGGCGGGTCTTCGATCTCAATTTCTTGCTGCCGGGAGCCCATATCGCCAACGACCTGACTTTCGATCCTGACGGCAACGTCTACGTCACCGACAGCCTGACACCGGCGGTCTACAAGATCGACCAGGCCGGTCAGGCCTCTGTCTTCCTGACATCCGAGGCGCTCCAGTTCGACGGGATCAACTTGAACGGCATCGTTTACCATCCCGACGGCTACCTGCTGCTGGCCAGCTACAGCGGCGGCTTGCTCTGGAAGCTCCCCTTGCAAAATCCCGGTGCTTTTAGCGAAGTGCGGCTCGAAGAGTCGATCTTGGGAGCCGACGGCATGGTGCTGCGCTCGGACGGAAAACTGGCTGTCGTTCGCAACAGCAGCGGGTTAGCAGATCCGGCGGCGGTCAAAGACCGCATCGACCTGCTCATTTCAGCGGACGGTTGGCGTTCGTCGCGCATCGAGCAAACCTTCACCGACCCGTCGTTGGACGTTCCGACGACCGCCGTTGAGGTCCAGGGAAAGACGTTTGTCCTGAATGCGCGCGATCGAGAGCTCTTCGCCGACCCACAAACGGCCTGGCAGTTCCTGTACTGGCTGGATGTATTGCCCTTCTAGCCCGATGCGTCTACCCATCAACCATGAGGAGGTCAAACGCCAATGACCAAGCAAGTTGCCCGGAATACCACACGCGACCTGGGTGCCCAGCCCGACAACAAGTGGGCGATCTTACTGGCGGTCAGCATCGGCACTTTTTTGGTGCCGCTCGACATCACTGTGGTCGCCCTGGCCCTACCCGACATCGAAAGCTCGCTGCGCACGAGCTTTGCCGATCTCCAGTGGATCATCAATGGTTACAACCTGTCATTTACCGCCTTTTTGTTGGCGGCCGGAACGCTGGCGGACCGCTTCGGCCGCCGTCGGCTGTTTCTGGTGGGCCTTGCGCTGTTTACCCTGACTTCGCTCACTTGCGGGCTCGCCACCACCCCCCTGACGCTCACCCTCGCCCGCAGCATCCAGGGGTTGGGCGGTGCGCTGCTGCTCATCTCCTCGCTGGCGATTCTGTCCCAAACCTTCCGCGAAGGACCGGAGCGAGCCAACGCCTTCGGTGTCTGGGGATTGGTGATGGGGGTGGGCGCATCGCTCGGGCCGATGATTGGCGGCCTGCTGGTGGATCTGCTCAGCTGGCGGTGGATCTTTTTGCTCAACGTGCCGATCGGTGTCGGCCTAGTCGCCTTTACCTTGAGCAAAGTGGACGAGTCGCGCGATCCCGGAGCGGCCCGGGTCGATTGGCTGGGATTGACCACATTCACTTCGGCTTTGTTTTCGCTGTGTTTCGCCTTGATCCAGGGCAACGAGCTGGGTTGGACCAGCGCTGCCATTCTCGGCTTGTTGGCAGCGGCGGCCGTGCTGCTGTTCGCCTTTGCGCTCATTGAGCGGCGGCAGAGCCAGCCGATGTTCGACCTGTCGCTTTTGGGCAACCCCGCCTTTGTGGGTACTTCGTTGCTCGCGGCGAGCAACGGCGCTTCGTTTTGGGCAATGATCGTCTATCTGCCCCTGTTTTTTCAAAACGTTCTCGGTTACTCGCCTTTGCAAGCCGGGCTGATGCTGTTGCCGCTCACGGTGCCTTTGCTGGTCTGCCCGCCTCTGGGCGGTCGGCTGGCCCAGGTACTGCCCGCCCGGCTGCTGCTCAGCGGCGGCATGCTCATGGTCGGCCTGGGCTTTGTTTGGATGTACGGGGTCAACGCGGGTTCCCCCTGGACCGCGTTTTTGCCGGGCTTTTTGTTGGCCGGGATCGGAGCCGGGCTGATTAACGCAGAGATCGCGAACGTGGCTATTGCCGTGTTGCCCCCTCAGCGCAGCGGCATGGGTTCGGGAATCACCAGCACCTTTCGCCACGGCGCCCACGCTCTGGGTATCGCGCTACTTGGCTCGCTACTCACCCAGCGGGTTGCCACCAGCCTGGAGCAATCGACCCTACCCGGCCTTGTTACCGAGCGCAGCACGCAACTGGCAAGCCAGATTGCGGCCGGCGACCTGATCGGAGTGGTCCGCACGCTGCCGCCGGAGCTGCAAAACGCGTTTGCCGCAGCGGCCCAAAACAGTTTCATCGACGGTTTTAACCTGATCGTGCTCCTGGCGGCTGCCACGGCGCTGCTGGGTGCCCTGGCCACCTTTGTTCTGGTAAAAGATCAGCGTTCCCAAAGCCAACTCCAAAGACAAGAACGTCCAAGTGCCTCGAAGAGCTAAAAGTCAGCGGCTCCTGCTTGTGGGGTCAGACTGTGCTGCAACCGGTGAGCAGTGCTTTTTGGCCCTTCAGGTTTCCGGACGGACCTGCCCGGAGATATCGACAACCGCCCCGAGGGCTTTGAGGGTCGCTTTGCGGGCTTCGGTCAGTCCGGATACTGCCCTCAGATTCATCCCTTCGTAAGGTTTCGGATTGCGCAGTACCCGCGAGCGCTCAGCGCTGTGTGTTTCCCAGAGGGCGATGCTTTCGTCCTGGCTGCCGCTGGCGAGAGTCTGACCATCCGGGCTGAAGGCGACCGACCAGACCGGGCGGCTATGCCCAGGAAAAGCCCGATGGATTCCCCCAGTGCTTGTCCTCCAAATTCTGATGATGCGGTCTTCCCCCGCGCTTGCCAACAAAGTGCCATCTGCACTGAACGCCACCGACCACACAGGACTGGTATGCCCTTCGATAACCCGGGTACACCGGTTGCTCTGCAAATCCCAAAGCCTGACGGTTCCGTCGGCGCTGCCGCTTGCAAGGAGCGAACCATCCGGGCTGAAGACCACGGAGTGGACCCAATTGGAATGTTCTGCCAATAGAGCGACGCACAGTCCATTGCTGACATTCCACAAACGCACGGTTCCATCCGCACTGGCACTGGCCAAAATTCGACCATCGGCGCTAAAGGCCACTGCGCTCACCCAGCCGGTGTGCGCTTGCAAAACCGTGCTGAGCCGTCCCGTCGCGGCATTCCAAATACGTACAGTCCGATCGGCGCTCCCGGTTGCAATGGTGGTTCCGTCCGGACTGAAAACGACCGACCAGACCCAACTGTGGTGCCCTTCCAAAATTTTGCGGCAGCGGCCTGTGACAGTTTCCCATAGAAGCACCGTATGGTCTACGCTGCCGCTGGCAAGAGTCTGACCATCCGGGCTGAAGGCAACCGCGAACACCCAACTGTGGTGCCCTTCCAAAGTTTGGCGGCACTCGCCCGTGGCGGTATCCCACAAACGCACCGTATGATCCGTGCTAGCGCTTGCCAGGGTCCGGCCGTCGGGGCTGAAAGCCACCGAATAGATGCCGCTGGTGTAGCCCTGTATCGTTTTTCGGCATTGACCGGTGTCGGTCTTCCACAAGCGCACAGCTTGATCGGCACTCCCGCTTGCCAATGTTTGACCATCGGGGCTGAAGGCGACCGCATAGACCAGGTTGGTGTGGCCCTGCAAAATTCTGCGGCACTGAGCGGTGGCAACATCCCACAACTTGATCAGCGCGTCCTGTCCTCCACTCGCCAGGCTCTGGCCGTCGGGACTGAAGGCGACAGACCAGATGAGGCTGGAATGTCCTGGGAAAGACTTGCGGCACTCGCCCGTGGCGGCCTCCCACAGGCGGACGGTCCGGTCGGCGCCGCCGCTTGCAATCGACCGGCCGTCCGGACTGAAGACAACGGAGTGTATCCAATCGGTGTGCCCGCGCAGGATCCTCAGGCATTGGCCCGTGGTGGTCTCCCACAGCCGCACGGTCTGATCGGAGCTGCCGGAGGCCACGATGCTCCCGTCGGGGCTGAAGGCAAGCGACAGAACCCAGCCCCCATGTCCTTGCAGGATCCTCAGGCATTGGCCCGTGGTGGTCTCCCACAGCCGCACGGTCTGATCGGAGCTGCCGGAGGCCATGATGCTTCCGTCGGGGCTGAAGCCCACCGACCAGATGGAATTGGCATGACCCTGCAGGATCCTCAGGCATTGGCCCGTGGTGGTCTCCCACAGCCGCACGGTCTGATCGGAGCTGCCGGAGGCCACGATGCTTCCGTCGGGGCTGAAACCCACCGACCACACCCAGGCGGTGTGTCCTTCGCAGATGTTGATCTGGATGCCGTGGGGCAGTTGCCAAAGACAGACTTTGCCATCGGCGTCGCCCGTTGCCAACACATTGCGATTGGGACTGAATTGAACGGAGGAGATATTGCCCAAAGGCTCGGTGAACATCGATTGGGATAAATCACATTGGAATAGGTTGCACTGTTGAAGATTGACGTTTCGCAAATCTGCCTGCCATATGGCAAGGCCCGAAAGATCCCAACCTCTTAAATCGATCTTCGCAGCGCAGAGGATATTCAAAAGGTTGCCTGCGGCATAGCCCTGATTACCCAAAGCTTCCCGTCTTAAATCTGAGAAGATATGCTCGCAATGTTTCTCGATGGCTTCGAGTGTTTTAAAAAACGATCTTAGTCGGCCGACCAGAGGATTGATGATCAGGCGGAGCTGGGCACTCCGTATGTAATCCGGTCCCTGAGCCTTGAGTAAAAAGCATTGCTTTAAAAGGGACAGTTTTCTGGTTTGGATTTCCATCCAGGCGTGGTAGATCAAGCGATCCAACGTATATTCCGTGATCACAGGCTGCAATGAAAAATACAGTTTATTCTCTTCGACAAGTGAGCGTCTCGACAGCGATTCCATGGCCTCCAGCAACTCGGGCAATGTCACAGGAAGCAAGACGACTTCGTGAAGCTCGGTCAGTGCAATCGGTTCACAATGAATCGAAAGCCAGTACATGACTTGCCTTTCCAGTTCGGACAACCGGTTGAAGTGCTGGCTTAACAGATCTCGAACGTCACCAAAAATGGAAGTACCTTGTGTCACAAAATTTGAAATATTATTGCCGAATAAAGTGCGAATGGTGGAGGCCACCATTTTTATGGCAAGGGGGTTGCCGCCGTAGTATCTGAGCAGTTCTTTGCTGTCTCCTGTAGCAACGTCCAAACCGCGTTCTTTGAGGAGCTCCAGACCATCGTTTTCTTGCAGGCCTGTCAACCGTAAAGAGCGAACCGGTAGGGTTTTGCCCTCCAAAGGTCCCAAATCCTTTGGTTTTTCCCGGCTGGTCAGCACCAGACAGCTATTGTGAGCAGAACTTCCCACACTTTTGAACAGTTCACCGTAGTCTTCGTAACCTTCGCGGTAGTATCCGGCTTTTCTTGCACTGTCCATCACCGTTTCGACGTTATCAAAGACAAGCAGGCACCGGTGGCGGCGAAATAAGTCAATAAGCTGTGACTGTTTTACATTGGGTACTCGATAAGACACAGATGACTGAGTCAAACCAACAAATTGAAAGACATCGACCAAGATTTCCTGCAAGGGCGGTGCATTTCGAAGGGATCTCCAGATGACATAATCAAAGTTCTCCTTGACCGTTTCTGCAAGTTTAACCGACAGTGAAGTTTTACCGATTCCTCCCATTCCCAATAGCGCAACCAACCGGCATTTGTCGTGAACAATCCAGCTTGTCAATGCAGCAAGTTCTTCGGCGCGGCCATGGAAATTCCTGACATCGACCGCCTCCGCCCAATCTTGTTGGGTAGCTCTGATTCCGCCGTCCGGATTCTCGCTTAGATTGCCTGCCGCCTCGTAATCACTTTTTGTCAGCTTTAAATCAAACGCTTTAAAAAAGCGCTCGAGCGTCCTTTTATCAACACCTTCTTCACCATCAAGAACCTTTGTAATTGTGGGGCAGGATAAACCGGTTATCTCGCTCAATTGTTCCAGGGTATAGCTGGCACCGTAGTTGTTTTTGGTTTCGAGGGCAGCCCGAGCCTCTTCGAGGGTTGTCATTCCCCTCTTACTTAGGGCAACCCCTCTATTTCGGCGAGATGGAGGGCGAAGTGATCCCATGCGCTGTCCGCAATATGTAGAGATGATTATAAGTCAAAATTATCACAAGAATGTTTGCAGTGATGCTTCGTGGGAATTTTGCCCTCGTCTCCCCTGGCTTCCTCTATGCCTGGACGACAGGTTCTGGGCAGTCTTTGACTTGCGAGCGTTTCGCAGAGGGCTTTGAGCTTTACAGTGTACGGGAAACGGTGGATCCCGAGCTGGTGTGCCCTTGCAGCCCCATAGCCGGGCTACAAAGGAAAAAGCGCTTCTTGGAGGGGGTTTTTGAATGGAGAGTAGGGGATTCGAACCCCTGACCTCAGCAGTGCGATTGCTGCGCTCTACCAACTGAGCTAACTCCCCGCGAGAAACCAGCCTAACATTGCCGGCTTACTCGCTGCAATTTAGCCGCCGAAGCGTTTCTGGTGCCAGGTCCAGGCGGTGCTGACGATGGTCTGCAAATCCGCAAAGCGCGGCTGCCAGCCCAGAATTGCGCGGGCGCGCTCTGCGGAACCCACCAGCGTCGCCGGGTCGCCGGGGCGGCGCGCACCCATCTGCACGGCGATCTCACGTCCGGCGACTTGTCCGGCCGTGTCGATCACCTGTTGCACCGAAAAGCCGCTGCCGTTGCCCAGGTTGAATACCTCGGTCGGGCCGCCGGATTTGAGGTACTTGAGCCCCAGCACATGGGCGTCGGCCAGGTCGCTGACATGGATGTAGTCGCGCACGCAGGTGCCGTCGGGGGTTTCGTAGTCGGAGCCGAAGACGGTGATGTGGGGCCGACGGCCGATGGCGACATCGAGCACCAGCGGAATGATGTGGGTCTCAGGGTCGTGGTCTTCGCCGACCCGGGCGTCCGGGTCGGCGCCCGCGGCGTTGAAGTAGCGAAAAACAACCGATCTCAGGCCGTAGGCGCGGTCGAAGTCGCGCAGCATCCGCTCGACCACCAGCTTGGTGAATCCGTAGGGATTGATGGGGCGCTGGGGATGGGTTTCGGTGATCGGGATCTGTTCGGGTTCGCCGTAGGTGGCGCAGGTAGAGGAGAAGACGATTTGCTTGACGTCGGCTTCGACCATCGCCTCCAGCAGGCAGAGCGTGCCGTGGACGTTGTTGCGGTAGTAGACGGCGGGTTTGGTGACCGATTCGCCCACGTAGGCGTAAGCCGCCATGTGGATGACCGCCTCGATCGGATGCGCGGCAAACAGGCGCGCGAGCCCCACGCGATCTTCAAGGTCGCCGCGAATCAGCATCGGGGCCGGAACAAACTCGGCATGGCCGTAAACCAGGTTGTCGTACACCAGTATCTCGAAGCCCGCGGCCTGCAGAGCAAGAACCACGTGGGAGCCGATGTAGCCGGCGCCGCCTGTCACCAAAATCATCGCGCTTTGCCTCGTCGTGCAGCTCCACACCAGTATCGGCCCCGGGGGAGATGTCTGCATAGTGCCCTAGTTGTTTGACTGGATTGGGCAAGAATAGAAATTGGAGAGCGTAGAGCCATGCCTAAATTGAACATTGGCCTGAGCACCGAACAGCGCGAGGGGGTCATCGACCTGCTCAATCGGGATCTTTCCGATGCCTACCTGGTGCTCATCAAGACCAAGAAGTACCACTGGGACGTGGTGGGTCCCCAGTTTCGTTCGCTCCATACCCTCTGGGAAGAGCAGTACGAAGCGTTGACCACCAATATCGATGCGCTCGCAGAACGCGTACGGGCCCTGGGCGGCTATCCGGTCGGTACCGCCAAGGGCTTTCTTGAGTATGCCTCGGTCAACGAGCACGCCGGCGATATCCCGAACGCCCAGGGTATGGTATCCAACCTGCTTGCCGACCACGAGCTGATCATCCGCAACCTGCGCGAGCACGTCGATGCCTGTTCTGAGAAGTTCGGCGACGAAGGGACGGCGGACTTTTTGACCGGCCTGATGGAACAGCACGAGGAGATGGCCTGGATGTTGCGCTCGTTTATCGAGGGCGAATCGATCGAGCCTACTCCCAGCCGCACCCCTGGGTCGGATGTGCGCGCCCATGCCGAGCTGAAGTAAGATTGCGGGCGCTTGGTGCCGATGGGAGGCGCCCGGCGCCTCCTATTTAATCTATGGTGATTATCGTGCTGGGTGTCTCCGGTGCGGGCAAGAGCCGGTTTGGTAGCGCCCTCGCGGCCGCCTTGGCCTGGCGCTTTGCCGACGGAGACGATTTTCACACTCCCGAAGCCGTCGCCAAGATGCGCCGTGCTCAGCCCCTCGACGACGCAGACCGCGCTCCCTGGCTTGTGCAGATGAGGCTGGGGATTGAGGGCTGGCTGGCGCGGGGCGAGAATGTCGTGCTGGCGTGCTCGGCTCTCAAAGAAAATTACCGTCGCCTGTTGCGGGGTGGTGATAAGCCGATTGAGTTTGTTTACCTCAAGATCACCCCAAGGCTTGCCGCTGAGCGGGTAAACAGGCGGGCGGCAAGTACCGGGCACTTCATGCCGCCAGAACTGCTCAAAAGCCAGTTCGAGGACCTCGAAGAACCTGAGCAGGCAGTGGTAATCGACATGGATAAGTTGGAGACGACGTCGCAACAGATAGACCAGGTGCAGTGTGCACTCAACATCTGATTGCGGCTTTGCCGGAGGCGTTCTTGTCGGCACCTATTTTTTTTTCAGCAACCCGAACAACGAAGCTAGACCCTTGCTTTCGGGTTTTACCGGCGCAAAGAGCAAACCTGCCGGAGCCTTGAAATCCAGCAGCAGCACAATACGGGTAAAGCTTCCCCGATTCCAGGCTTCGTGCTCGGTGGTGTCGTCAAAAACCAGACAGCGGCCTTCCTGCCAGCTTCGCACCGCCTCCCCCACCCGCAGCGCGCTCTCGTCCGGGACGATCAGTCCCAGATGACACCGCAACAGACCGTCCGGATAACCGGTGTGCGGGGCGATATGGGTGCCCGGCTTGAGCGAAGAAAAACCGGCGCTCATCAGACCGGGGATCTGATTGACCAGCCGGGTCGTCTCGGGACAAAGTTTGCAGTTGGCGCCGACTTTGATCCCGAAGGCATAGAGGCCAAAAATGTCCCAGCCCTGACCATACAAATATTTTTCGGGCCAGGCGATAAAGTCGCCGTCACCTAAATGTTCAAGTTCCTGGCGGATAGCCTGCCAGTGGGTCTCCAGTTGCGCAACGAATCCGAATTGTCCCGCGTCGTAGTACAACTTTGTGGTTCCAGCCGAACTATGTCAGGCACGCTAACTCAGACAACACAGCCTTGCAAGTGCTTCAGATCAGAGCTACCTGTTGGCGATCCATCCCCAGGTGACCAGGGTGCGCTTGATCAGTAAGGTCACCAGAAACACCAGGCTGCGGATCGTGGCGTGCAGCCCACCCAGACGGGTCAGCATGTGCCAGACAAAGATCACCCAGGCCCAGCCCCGGCCGATCTCGCGCCGGAGGCTGTAGGGCTCGTCGTTCACCTGACCGCAAGTCCGCTTGGGGACTGCTTGGTTATTCACAGGTTCCATCGCAGCCACTGTTGAAGGCAGATCGACAGAACCAATTTTATCATCGGCACTGCTCAGTAAGGTTTCATGCCGACGGTGAGGCCGTCGGGGGTGGGTAGACTGACGGCGGTGCAGTGGGAAGCGACAAAGGCATGAAAGTCGCGCATCGTCTCGATGGCCTGCGCATTCCACTGATTGTCGGGTTCGCGCCCGGCCAGATAGCCAAACAGATAGGTGTTGTCGCCGATAATCAGGCCTCCCGGCCTGAGGTGCTCGAAGGCCCAGCGGGCGTAGCGGGCATAGCCGGATTTGTCGGCATCCAGGAAGACCGCGTCAAAGGGAGCGAAGTGGGCAAGCTTGTCGAGGCTTGCCAGGCCCGGTCCCTCGAAAATGCTCACCTGCGGGCCGTAGCCCGCCCGCTCGAAGACTCCCCGCGCCACCCGGGCGTGCTCGGGGTTGTACTCGCAGGTCCACAGATGGCCGTCCCGGCCCATGGCCTTGAGTATCCACAGACCCGAGTAGCCGGAGAGGGTACCGAATTCAACCACCCTGCGCGCCCGGATCATCTGCACAAGCAGGTAGAGAATCTTGCCCTCGGTGGCGGAGACCTGGATGCGCGGCATCCCTACGCGGTCAAGTTCAGCCACCGCGTGGGCCAAATCCGGATCCGGGGGAAGGTAAAGCCCGTCGAGGTAAGCCCGGATGGCTGGGCTTGCGTAGTGGGCTCTACCGGTGCGCGAGTCGTCGTCGGCCATTGTGTAACTGCAGTCAGACTATCCCGGCAGGCTAACCCAGAGATGCAAAGCTGCGCAAGTAATCGAAGCTCGTGGTTGGCAAAGAGAACCGGCGGTCCGCATCACCAGGTCGCCAGACTCGCGAGCAGTTGGCTGCGAGCGCGCTCAATGCGCCGGCGCTCCCGGTGCACAAGCCACCGCCTAACACCCTTAGAGGCCATAAACAGACCAAACAAGGCCATCAAAAATGGCATCAGCAACAGCATCGGCACCGCAGTCAGTACCAGAAACAGCGCCAGCGGCAGAGCCATCAACAAAACGCTCAGACGCCTATTGTGGAAAACAGCTTGCCCAGATGCCCGCATTACATTCGCCAGAACCCTGAGCCTATTTTGAGCATCGACCAGGAAGAGGGCTGGATATCGTAATCAAAATTCAACGGAAGGTAGAAAGAAATTCTGCCTTCAAACTAGGAAGATCTTGCGGAGCCAAGGGTTTGCGACGCCGAGACAGTTAAAAACTGTAGCACGGGAGCGGATCAGTTTGTTGCAAATCGCAGGTTGAAAGAGCGGGGGCGCTGCGGTCGCGACCGCAGCGCCCCACTGGCAAGTCCGTCCCGAGCGATGTGCCGCGCAGGACGCTCCGACGAACCGTTGCTCAAACCGCCATAAGTTCCTTCGATTCGGCGGCTTCGCCAGAATCTTCGCCACTTCCGGCCATACCTACCTGGACGAGCTTGATGTGCTTGCGGCCGACCTGAATCTCGAATTCGGTGCCGGGGATCAAACCCATCTGGCGAGTGTACGCCGAGCCAATGAGCAGATTGCCATTTTGCTGAACCTGGATGCGGTAACTTGCCTTGCGACCACCGCGGACGGTTTCTACTTCTTCTTGCTCGGGCTTGATGGCAATGTTGTTGGCCTCGAGCACTGCACTCTGAAAGGCGAGCATCTTGACGCGTTTTTGACCGGTCTTAGTCACGGTCGTGTAGCCGGCCATCTCAGCAAGCTGTTTGGCGGATTTGCCGGGGTTCTGTTTGATAAGCTTCAGTAACTCTTTGCCGCTGACAGGCGTCATCGATTCGCTCCATGGGGTTCACTTCACCAATTTAAGGATACCTTAATTCGCAATCGCAATACACAAGCCCCCCCTATCCGGTAGGCCGGAGCGATCGAAATGGAGCCGATCCCCTCGTTCTATGGCCCTGCTTACACTGCAACCGACCCAGAGGGCTGCAAATACTATCGGCCTGCCAACATTCAAAGCCAGCCCGATTCACAACGCCCGGCGATTCGATCCTCCACCGTGGCCGGTGCGATCCCTTGATGGGGGCAGCAAATATGCCTGCGGCCCAATATAGATCTATGCCGGAGTGCAGTGCAGCGCTCTCAAGCAGTGAAGGCGCCGACGTCGGACCTGAGGGAGTCTGTCCGCCGCCGCCCGCCACAAACGGGAGGGCCATCACTCGATAGTAACCCTCCCGCAGGGTGGACACTCAACAATCCGACGATACCGGCTCGTCTTCGGTCGTTCGATTGTGGTTGCCCGGAGGTGCATTTTCTGTCAGACCCGACCGGGCAGCGCACTCAGTTGGTTGAGTAGTTCCCGGTTGAATGCTGGTAGATCGTCCGGTTTGCGGCTGGTCACCCAGTTGCCCTCGACGATCACCTCGCGATCTTGCCATCGCCCCCCAGCATTGCGGACATCATCTTGGAGTGTGTGATAGCTGGTGAGCGTCCGCCCTTTCACCAGCCCCGTCGAGATCAAGATCCACGGGGCATGGCAAATGGCGGCGATGGGTTTGCCGGACTGGTGCATATTGCGCACAAAAGCCTGCACCTTGGGATCGACACGCAGTGCATCGGCGTTGAATGTTCCTCCAGGCAGCACCAGAGCGTCGTATTGGTTCGGTTGCGCTTCGTTGAGCGTCCGGTCGACAGCAACACGCACGCTCTTGTCGTGGTGGCGAAACGCCTGGATCTCTCCCGCTGCGGGCGCAATAATTTCGACATGGGCACCCGCTTGTTGGAGGGCACGCATCGGCTCGGTCAGTTCCGTTTCTTCAAAGCCGTCGGTAGCGAGTACCGCCACCCGCAGGCGCGACAGATCGGCCATGATCTTTCTCCTTGTCGGGGTTTTAGTAGCAATGCAGCGCCGGTGCCATGCTCTCGGAACGACTGCAAACTTGCCATTGAACTGCCCAATTGTCATCGTCGGGGGCAGGAGGCACCCTCTGCCTGCAGTAAGAAGTGCCCGGGCTCCCGGTTCCATCGGTGCCGATCAAGTGCGTGCCAGAAGACGCTCGGCGAGTTTTTCCGGCACCTCCTGCAGGTGGGCGGGCCGCCAGGCGAAACAGCCGACACCAAGACTCAGCGAGCGCAACTCGATAGCAAATTCGTTCATCTGAGCGAGGGGCAAAAAGGCGTTGACGCAGTCCCATTCGCGGCGCTCTCCATCGCCCTGGTAGTGGAGGATCTGACCGCGTTTGCCGCTGAGCAGGCGCAGGGCGCGGGCGGTAAACTCCACCGGCACCGAGACGTCAAGTTCGACAATCGGTTCGAGCAGCACCGGCTCGCAGCGGGCGAGGCCCTCGTGCATCGCGATGCGGGCCGCCTGCTTGAACGCCTGCTCGGAACTATCGACGGTGTGGTAGGAGCCGTTGGTGAGGGTGACCGCCACGTCCACCACCGGGTAGCCCAAAGGTCCGCGCTCCAGCGCTTCGCGCACGCCCGTCTCCACGCCGGGAACGTACTGCCGGGGCACCACACCGCCCACAATCGTCTCGGCAAATTGAAACCCTTCACCGCGCGCCAGAGGCCGAATGTCGAGGTAGACATCGCCAAACTGGCCGTGGCCGCCGGTCTGATGCTTGTAGCGTCCGTGGCTTGACCAGGCGCGGCGGATGGTCTCGCGGTAGGGCACCTGCGGCGGGTGCGACTGCATCGGCAGGTTGTACTTGCGCCGCAACCGGCCGAGGGCCACCTGCAGGTGAATTTCGCCCTGGCCCCAGAGAACCACCTCGCGCGTGCCGCTGTTTTGTTGCCAACTGAGCGATGGATCTTCTTCGAGCAATTTGGCGACGGCGGCGCTGAATTTGACCTCGTCGGCGCGCTTTTCGGGGGCGATGGCGAGGGCAAAAACCGGGGTGAGCGGCGCGCAGCTCGCCAGGGGAGTTTCCTGTGATCCGAGTGCCAGGGTGTCGCCGGTTTTGATCCCTTCGAGGCGACCCAGGGCGACAATCTCGCCGGGTCCAGCCGCCGCGAGGGCCGTCTGCTGCTGGCCGCACAGCCGATACAACCCGGCGAGGCGCGCACCGTTTATCTGGGCACCGTCGGCCAACACCCCGCGCCAGATGCGCACCAGCGAAAGTTTGCCGCTCTGGGGCGAATAAAAAGTCTTGAGCACCTGGGCCACAGGCGGGCCTTCGGCGGCGATACCCCGGTGACGAGCAGAACAGGCCGCCTCCGGCACCTCCGAAAGCAGCGCGGCCAGAAGCGGCCTGACTCCAAAATCGCGCAGCGCCACCCCGCAGAACACCGGCACGATCAGATCGTCTTCGAGGTCGCGCTTGAGGTCGGTGCGAATTTCCGCCTCGGGCGGCTCGATTTCTTCGACCAGTTCTTCGAGCAGGTGATCGTCGAACTCGGCGAGCACTTCGAGCAGTTCGGCCCGGGCCGCCAACTCGTCGCTGCGATAAATCTCCGGTAGCGCAATCGGGTCGGGCGGGCCGCCGGGGTGGTACTGCCAGGCCTGCTCGCTCACCAAATCGATAAACCCGCTTAAACGATCGCCCTGGCCAATCGGGAACTGGCGCAGGGCGAGGGGACGGCTTGAGATCGACTGCAGTGCAGCCAGGACCTCTTTTAGGGGAGTACTGGCCCGGTCCATCTTGTTGATAAAGAGCACATGGGGAATTTGCCAGTCATCAAGAAACTTGAGCAGCGGCGCCACAATCAAGGCCCGGGTCGCCTCCGGTTCGCAGACGACGAGCGCCGCGTCCACACCGATCAGCGCATTCCAGGTCTCCTGGGCAAACTCGATCGACCCCGGGCAATCCAAAAAGCTCAACTGCACCCCCTGGTATTCGGCAAAGGCAGCGTTGACCTCAACGCCCATCTGGCGGGCGCGCGCCTCGGCGGTACCGTCGGCGACGCTGTTGCCGTCCTCAACGGTCCCCTTGCGGGAGATGGCTCCCGTCACGAACAGCAGGCTTTCTAACAGCGTCGATTTGCCGCTCTGGTAGGGGCCTACAATCGCAATACTGCGCCAATGCGCGCTCGTGCTGGTATTCATGGCGTCACGCAAATTTATAGGCAAACTCAAACGGAATCCGGCTCAGCAATGCGGATTTGGCGTCTGAAAACTATTCTCGACATCGTATACGGAGTTCGCAGCGCTATTGCCGAAATGGATCAAAAACGTTACGAAGGACGTACCGAATTACCATGGGCGGGGATCACCTCAGCGAGAGCGATCGAGGCCGTTGCCGCTCTGGGCGCGGCCGGCGGCGAGGCGCACCCGGGCGATACCGTTTTCGATGCTCGTTGCCAGATAAAGATCCGCACCGAAGTGTTCGACGTTGCTGAGACGATTGACCCGTCCAGTCGGATCTTGTAAGCTTTCCAGAATGCGGCCGTTTTTATCGAGCAACAGGACCAATCCATAGCCTTTTTCGTTGCCGCGCACCCAACTGGCGGGCAGTTTGGCAAGCCAATTTTTTAGTTCGGCATTGGGATGCACGCGATCGATGTTGTCGATGCGCGGTTCGCCGATGGTCAGCCAGAAACGCTCGCCGTCGCGGGCCATTCCCCCTGGGTACCCTGGCAAATTCTCAATCCAGGGCTCGCCGGTTCCGGTCCCGGGGCCATCCAACCGGTAGCGCATCACCCGGTAACGCGCCGCCTCGCTCACCAGTACGGCGGTGCTGCCGCTTGCCAGGGCGAGGCCGCCGGGTAGGGCCAACCGGGTGGCCAGCACCTGCACCCGGTTAGTGGCCGGATCGTAGACCAGCAGGCGCCCGGTGGGTCTTGCCTCCAGTACCTCCAGGTAGAGGTCGCGGCCGTAGGGTTGCTCGCTCGCTTCGCTAAAGTAGACGCGGCCGTCGGCGGCCACGGCCACGGCCGTGAGCCACCCCAGAGCCCGCGTTCCATCCCGTTTGGCAAGTACTCGCACCTTCCCGCCCGCATCGATGGCCAGCAGCCCCTGGCGGGCATCCGCCACCACCAGATTGCCCGCTCCATCAAAAGCGAGCCCCCAGGGCCGCCCGCCGGTATCGGCGAACACTTCGACCGTTCTGCCGCCCGCCGCCGCGAGGGCAATCCGGTAGATTTTGCCGTCTTCGGTGCCGGTGTAGAGCCGCCCTGCGCGGTCAAAAGCGACCGCCGCCGGGCCAGCGAAGCGACCAATCAAATCCGCCCCCATCAGCCGGCCGTTCTGGGCGAGGGGGCCGACCACCGGCGGCCGCGGCGGCGGATTCCAGGCCACCGCCCGAATCGGCGAAGGCACAAGCCACAGGTACACCCCACC
Source organism: Gloeobacter violaceus PCC 7421 (assembly GCF_000011385.1). NCBI lineage: Bacteria > Bacillati > Cyanobacteriota > Cyanophyceae > Gloeobacterales > Gloeobacteraceae > Gloeobacter > Gloeobacter violaceus. Next base: position 2,989,509 of record NC_005125.1, on the reverse strand, counting down.
CCCGATGAGCGCTACAACCAGCACTGCCAGGATCCACAGGGCGTTTCCCCGTCGCCGCCTGGGCTTTTTTGGTGGCTCCAATCGCACTATTCCAAGTGTTTCTAGTTGCACGGTACCGCACAATGGCCGGGCGCAGCGGCAACGGCCCACCGCTGGGCAATACTGGGAAAGTTCTTTCCTCGGCACACCCAACCCAACCCATGCGCTTTGCAATCACGAGCAATGCCGGCCAGGTGCTGGCAACCGGCAGTTTGTTTATCGAGCCCGACCCTGGCGGCCAGTGGCGATTGTGTTTTCGCACCGACCTCGGCAACATCATCGAAGGGGGAATGGTGGGTGAGGACGGCGATCTGGCCGCCCCGGGCCGCCTTCTGCTCGAAAAGCTGGTGTCCCGCTGGGGGGTAGGCAGCGTCACCCTCAACTCCGGTACCTACCGCGGCTGAGCGACAAAGCGCACCAGGGCCTGGTTGACCGCCGCGGGGTCTTGCTCCAGCGGGTAGTGACCGGCCTGGGCGACCGGAAAAAATTCGACCTGCGGGTGGGCCGCCACAAAGCTTTTGGCCATCGCCTCACCCAGGTAGCGGTCGCGCAGACCCCAGATGAGGGCGAGCGCAAAGGGGGTGGGCACCGGACCGTTCTGACGCCAGGGAGTCAGGCCCGCTTCGATCTCCGCCATCGCCCGGGGCAGATCCAGATTGCGCACGGTGAGCATCAATGCCCGTCCGGCGTCGCCGCTCTCGCTGTAGGGGCGGCGAAAGGCGCCTAGATCGCCGTTGGAAATGACCGTATAACCTCCCCCTTCGAGGGTCTGATCCACCGAGAGCGGATTTTGGGTGAGCATCTCACCCACTAGGGGCAACCCCAGCTGCCGGAGGTTCCAGGGCAATTTGGCACTCGTGGCGATGGGGGCGTTGATGACGGCCAGCCGGGCGATGCGCCGCGGCTCGCGCAGGGCGTACTGGATGCCTGCTGAGCCCAGAAATCCCTGCACCACCAGCGAGAAGCGCTCCAGGGCGAGGGCGTCTACAAAGGCTGCCAGCGCCGCAATAAAAGCGTCCGGTGTGTAGTTGAAGGCGGATTTGTCCGGTTTGTCGCTACCGCCAAAACCCACCCAGTCGGCGGCGATCACCCACAGACCCCGCTCGGCCAGCACCGGGACCGCCTCCCGCCAACCGTGGCTGTGGGAAGGCAGACCGTGCAGGAGCAGCACGGGCGGCCCAGACTCGCTGCCCGCCGAGCGGTAAAACCATTGCCGGCCTCCGGCGCGGACCGTACTTTCGCGGATGAGCACGGGCTAGCTCTCGTTCCTGGACGGTGCGGCGACCGTTGCTGATAAATGCTTACCCATAGCTTGTCACGGCGGTTGGTAGGTCAACTTTAGGGCGTTTGTGGACCGCTGCCAATCTACTGCCCGTCACACCCCACCACCGCAGCCCGGCCACCCCTGTTTTGTCGATAATGAGACTATGGAGACCGTTCGGCCAGTACCCCGAAGGGGCTCCACCGGACCGATGTCGATGGGGAGCAAGTCGAAATGGTGGGTGCAGTTTCTTCTATCCGCGGCGAAGAGCAGATGATTGCCTGGCTGCGCGGCCTGCTGACGGTGGCCTGGGCGGACGGCGATTACGACGAAACCGAGCGCGCCTGTGTACAGGCCGTCATCGCCCAGGAAGGACTCGGCGGTCGATCGGCGCAAGTGCTTGTGCCGATCGAGCCGGAGGAGTTGTCGGCTACCCTGGCCGCCGACCCGGTCCTTTCTGAACATTTTTTGCGCACAGCATTAATGGTAGCTCTGGCCGACGGTGAGTACTCGCAGGCGGAGGAGCAACTGATTGGGCGCTTTTGCGACGCTCTGGGCCATCGGTGCGAAGTATTGAGCGGCCTGCGCACCAATCTCACCGGCGCGGCCCAGGCACCGGTTGCCCCGGAGCACAGACCACCCCACCTCGACTTGCTGCAGCCGGTCAAGCACTGGCTCGACGGCGTCGAAGTGCGCGATCCGGCCATTGCCCGCTTTCTGTGCCGGATGATTCCGTCCCAGTGCCCCTTTGAGCGCGATGTGCCCCTGCCGGGCGGCAAAGTTGTGCACATCCCGCCCATGTGCAAGATCAATCCGCTGTACGAACAGCTGGTGGGGCTGCGCTTTCGGGCGCTTTCGTACCTGGCGGACGATTGCCAAGAAGACGTCTCGCCTTACGTCTAAATGCGCAGGAAGGCAGGCTCTGGGGCCTGCCTTCCTGCAGCGATTGTCGAGAAAATCGTCCGTTACTTGAAGCCGATCGCGGCCTGCCAGACGAAAGCCAGGGCGAAAAACAGAAGCGGGATGATGGGAAGCAGGTCTATCAACGGATTTGCCCACTCCCAACCGGCGGGGATTCCCGGCGCCGCCAAAAGCGTCAATGCTGTCATCTGTGAAGCCTCACTACAAAAATATGCGATGCAGTTTAACAATCGTAACATGGGTTGCACAAACGGGTCGGCAAAATCGCGACCCGTTTGTGCCGGCAGGACTTAGACAGGCTTACTGAACTGGCCGGAGACCACCAGATCTTTGGTGGTGACGAGGGTACGCTGGCCATTCTTGCCGCGGTCGGTGTCGGAACCCGCGTCGCCACCGTAGAGTTTGGTGAAGCGCGGGAAGCCGCCCGCGGACTGGTTGGTCTGGTACTTGAAGCCCCGGAAGTAGGGCACCACATCCTCACCGAAGGTCAGCAAGTACTCATCAGAATCGATGTAGGAGTCGATCTCCGCGTCGTAGCCGGCCTTGTGGTAGAGCCCGAAGTGCTCCTGAATCTCACCGTGGTTGTAGGGGGCGCGGCCCAGCAGATGCTTGAAATTGAGCTCGATGAAGCGGTTGTTGGAGGCTTTGTTGAAAAAGCGCTCTTTGTAAAGGTCCGACTTGGCGATGCGGCGGACGAATTCACGCACGCTGATCGAGCCGTTGCGCAGCAGCGACTCGGCCTGGGTGGGTCTTTCGCTTTCCATGACGTAGGTGTTGCCGAGCACCTGGCGGTAGACGGCCCGCAGCACGCCCTGCAAGTCTTCTTCACTGGCGTTGGGGCGCAGCTGGCAGATCGGCGCGGGAGCCACGGCGGTGATACCCAGTTGCTTTTGTCCCTGCGCCTCACCCGTGCCGCCGGGGGCGGGACGCTTCAGCTGGTTGAGCACTTGCTCGAACCCACGGGTAGCCGGTACAGCCGGGATCTCCGTCAACAGAGGAAGCGTTTTCACCAACTCGCGGGTGGTGACGAGGGTGCGCTGTCCACCCGTCGCGCGGTCGGTATCGGAACCCGCGTCGCCGCCCCAGAGTTTGACCATGCGCGGGAAGCCGCCCGCGGACTGGTTGGTCTGGTACTTGAAGCCCCGGAAATAAGGAACGATATTCTCGCCGAAAGTTTCGATGTACTCATCAGAATCGATGTAGGAGTCGATTTCCACGTCGTAGCCGGCCTTGTGGTAGAGCCCGAAGTGCTCCTGAATCTCACCGTGGTTGTAGGGGGCGCGGCCCAGCAGATGCTTGAAATTGAGCTCGATGAAGCGGTTGTTGGAGGCTTTGTTGAAAAAGCGCTCTTTGTAAAGGTCCGACTTGGCGATGCGGCGGACGAATTCACGCACGCTGATCGAGCCGTTGCGCAGCAGCGACTCGGCCTGGGTGGGTCTTTCGCTTTCCATGACGTAGGTGTTGCCGAGCACCTGGCGGTAGACGGCCCGCAGCACGCCCTGCAAGTCTTCTTCACTGGCGTTGGGGCGCAGCTGGCAGATCGGCGCGGGGGCCACCGAGGCGATGCCCAACTGCCGCTGGGCCGCCGCTTCACCGCTGAGGCCGAAAGCAAGGCGCGTGTAGTCCCCGGACACCATGTCCGCGTCGCGACCGGGTGCCACGAAGGGCACGAATATCTTGGTAGGGCCAATCAGATCTTTGGTGGTGACGAGGGTGCGCTGGCCATTCTTGCCGCGGTCGGTGTCGGAACCCGCGTCGCCGCCCCAGAGTTTGACCATGCGCGGGAAGCCGCCCGCGGACTGGTTGGTCTGGTACTTGAAGCCCCGGAAATAAGGAACGATATTCTCGCCGAAAGTTTCGATGTACTCATCAGAATCGATGTAGGAGTCGATTTCCACGTCGTAGCCGGCCTTGTGGTAGAGCCCGAAGTGCTCCTGAATCTCACCGTGGTTGTAGGGGGCGCGGCCCAGCAGATGCTTGAAATTGAGCTCGATGAAGCGGTTGTTGGAGGCTTTGTTGAAAAAGCGCTCTTTGTAAAGGTCCGACTTGGCGATGCGGCGGACGAATTCGCGCACGCTGATCGAGCCGTTGCGCAGCAGCGACTCGGCCTGGGTGGGTCTTTCGCTTTCCATGACGTAGGTGTTGCCGAGCACCTGGCGGTAGACGGCCCGCAGCACGCCCTGCAAGTCTTCTTCACTGGCGTTGGGGCGCAATTCGACCACGGAGGCGGGGGCCACGGCGGTGATACCCAGTTGCTTTTGAGCCGCCGCCTCGGCGGTACCGCCCACGGCAGGCCGCAGCATACCGCCCTCGGGTGGACCCAGGGTGCGCAGGCTCTCATAGGAAATGCTCCAGACGCCGGTGCGCGACTCGATACCCCGGGCCATGTCGAGAAAATTCGCAAAATCGCCCGGCTTGACCGGGTCTTCAATCTTGATAGAATCGATCACCTTGCGCCAGTCGTACGTGGTCGCGCTCATGCGGTTCTCCTGCTAGACACGCTGATCTGTTTGCATTATCGTCAATTCCCCGAACGGCGCAAGCGCACCACCCGCGCGGATCCCGCCGCCGGGGAACTACAGGAAGCACAACCAGATGTTACAAAACACTTACAAAGCGGGCGAGCGGCGATCCCCGCCGGATACAGTGATCGATTGGAGACCGCCGATACCGGAAGGGTAAGCGATGGCACAGACCCAAAGCCCCTCGCGACCGATCGCCAGCGTCAACCCAGCGACCGGACAGACACTCAAGACATTTGCACCCCTGGACGACGCCGAAATCGAGCAGAAGCTTGCCCTGGCAAGTCGCGCTTTTGCTTGCCACCGCCACACACCCCTCGCCGAGCGCGCCCGCCGTCTGCAAGCCGCCGCCGATGTGCTCACAACCGGTCGTGAACGCTACGCCCGGCTGATGAGTGCCGAGATGGGCAAGACCCTCGCCTCTGCCTTGGCCGAAGTCGACAAGTGCGCCCTGGTCTGCCGGTTCTATGCCGAGCACGGTGCGGGTTTTCTGGCCGACGTGCCGGTAGTTACCGACGCGACGCGTTCCTTCGTGCGCTACCAGCCGCTTGGACCCGTCCTCGCGGTGATGCCCTGGAACTTTCCTTTCTGGCAGGTGTTCCGCTTCGCAGCCCCGGCTTTGATGGCGGGCAACGTCGGCCTGCTTAAGCACGCCTCCAACGTGCCCCAGTGCGCCCTCGCCATCGAAGCGATTTTTTTAGAGGCGGGCTTTGCACCCGGGTGCTTCCAGACGTTGCTCGTGGGAGCCGAGCGCACCGCGGATCTGATCGCCGATGTGCGGGTGGTGGCGGTCACCCTCACCGGCAGTGAACCGGCGGGCCGCAGCGTTGCTTCTCAGGCCGGCAACCACCTCAAAAAGTGCGTCCTCGAACTGGGGGGCAGCGACCCATTTGTCGTACTGGAGTCCGCCGATATCCAAAAAGCCGCCCAGACTGCGGTGACGGCCCGCCTCATCAACAACGGCCAGTCCTGCATCGCCGCCAAGCGGTTCATCGTCGCCGAGGCGGTGGCGGATACTTTTGAGAAACTCCTGGTTGAACGTTTTGCCGCCCTCAAAGTCGGCGATCCGCTCGATCCGGCTACCGACGTCGGGCCGCTCGCCACCCCCACCATCCTCAAAACGCTCGATACCCAGGTGCACGATTCGGTGTCGCGGGGGGCACGGGTGCTCATCGGCGGCAAAGCGCTCCCCGGCCCTGGCAACTTCTACGCGCCGACCATCCTCGCGGATATCCCGCCCGACAGCCCCGCCTACGGTGAGGAATTATTCGGACCGGTGGCGGCGCTGTTTCGCGTCCCCGGCCTGGATGCGGCCATTCGCCTGGCCAACGACACCGCCTTTGGTCTCGGGGCAAGCGCCTGGAGCACCGACCCGGCCGAAATCGACCGGCTTGCCGAGGAGATCGAAGCCGGTTCGGTCTTCATCAACGGCATGGTCAAATCCGACCCCCGTCTACCCTTCGGCGGCACCAAGCTCTCCGGCTACGGCCGCGAACTCAGCCGCGAAGGCATGCTCGAATTTGTCAATATCAAAACGGTGTGGGAGTTATGAACACAGCCGAATTGTTGGTGCAGTGCCTGGAGAACGAAGGTGTCCGCTACATCTTCGGCTTGCCCGGCGAGGAGAACATGCAGTTTCTGGAGGCGCTGCAAAGCTCATCTATTCAGTTTGTCACCACCCGCCACGAACAGGGCGCCGCCTTCATGGCCGATGTCTACGGGCGGCTGACCGGCCGGGCGGGGGTGTGCCTTTCGACCCTGGGTCCCGGTGCGACCAATTTGATGACCGGCGTGGCCGACGCCAACCTCGATCGCGCCCCACTGGTGGCGATCACCGGTCAGGTGGGTACCGATCGCATGCACGTCGACGCCCACCAGTACCTCGACTTGGTGGCGATGTTCGCTCCGGTGACCAAGTGGAGCACCCATATCGTCCGCCCGAGCAACACCCCCGAAATCGTCCGCAAGGCGTTCAAGATCGCCCAGGCCGAAAAACCGGGGGCAGTGCACATCGAACTACCGGAAAACATCGCTTCGATGGCGGCGATCGGCGAGCCGCTGCGCATCAGCGACAATCACGACATATTCGCTTCATTCAGCAGCATCACCCGGGCGGCCGAGCTGATTTCCCAGGCCGACAACCCGCTTATCCTGGTGGGCAACGGCGCCATCCGCTGCAATGCGAGTGCCGCGCTCACCGAGTTCGCCGCCCGCCTGAATATCCCGGTGGCCAATACCTTCATGGGCAAGGGGGTTATTCCTTATACCCATCCGCTGGCGCTGTGGGCGGTGGGCCTGCAGCAGCGCGACTACATCAGCTGCGGCTTCGACCGCGCCGACCTGGTGATCGCCATCGGCTACGACCACATCGAGTACTCGCCCAAAAAGTGGAACCCCATGGGCGACATCCCGATCGTCCATGTCGGCCGCACCGCCGCGGAAGTCGACAGCAGCTATATCCCGCAAGTCGAAGTGGTGGGCGACATCTCCGACAGCCTGCAGGAGATCCTGTCGCGCGCCGACCGCCAGGGCAAACCCGACCCCTACGCCATCCAACTGCGCGACGACATCCGCGCCGAGTACACCGAGTACGCCCACGACACCGGCTATCCCGTCAAACCCCAAAAAATAATCTACGACCTGCGCCAGGTGCTGGGCTCGGAGGATATCTTGATCTCCGACGTCGGCGCCCACAAGATGTGGGTGGCCCGCCACTACCACTGCGACCGCCCCAACACCTGCATCATCTCCAACGGCTTCGCCGCTATGGGCATCGCCATCCCGGGCGCTGTCGCCGCCAAACTCGTCCACCCCCACCGCAAAGTGGTGGCCGTCACCGGTGACGGCGGCTTCATGATGAACATGCAGGAACTGGAGACGGCCCTGCGCATCGGTACGCCCTTTGTGACGCTTATCTTCAACGACGGCGGCTACGGCCTCATCGAATGGAAGCAACAGACCCACTTCAACCGCTCCGCCTTCGTGCGCTTCGGCAACCCCGACTTTGTGCGCCTTGCCGAGAGTATGGGTCTTAAGGGCTACCGCGTCGAGGCGGGCGACGAGTTGTTGCCCATCCTCAAAACTGCCCTCGAACAGGAGGTTCCGGCCATCATCGACTGTCCGGTGGACTACCGGGAGAACATGGAACTCTCGCAGCGGGTCATGCAACTCAGTTGCGCCGTTTAACCTGCTGCTTCTCCCAATGGCCGGGTTGACTTTAAGTCATTACGGTTTCATCCGTTCGGGGGGAATTAGGCAGTCCAAGAATTATCTGGCGCCCTTGGCAAATAAGCGCGGCAAATTGCACAACCTGGGATCGGCGAAAAAGGTGCCAGGGTTCTTGCATATCTCTATCCAGAGAGAGATAGCATACACCGCCTCAGACTTGTATACTAAATTAACCAAGTTGCTATTGGTCAAAGGTATGGCACAGGGATGACAGAGAGTACCCAAGACCGGATCATGAGTGCCCTGCGCTCGATGGAAAAAGAGGGTCGCCTGCCGATGAACGCCGGCCTGCTGGTCGACGAATTGATGCAGGTGACCAACCTCGCCCGCAGCACCGTCTACCGCTACCAGCGTCAGTGGCGTAAATATGCCCGGGCGCCGCGTACGACCCTCGACGACGAACTGACGACGGCGAGTGCTCAGCAGCGCTTTTTGATCAGCATTCGCATGCCTGCGGATCTGTTGCGCTGGCTCAAAGCGATGGGTGAAGCACAAAACATCGGCTATCAGTCGCTGATTGTCGCCTTGCTCTACTGGACCAAGGACAATCCGTTGCTCAGCCAATCGGGCATCGATTTCGACAGCCAGGACGAAGACTTCGAAGAGGAAGTCTCCTAGCGTCTTCCGTCCGGCGCCGCGCAGTACGAGCGAATATCCGTTTTTCTGGTCTGCGACCCGCAGCGCCTTTTGTGCGAGCGCTCCGGCGCGGATGAAGCTGCTTGGTGTTGAGTGGTCACTTTCGATCGTGCCCGAACGCCTCTGCTGTTGCCGGACGTTGGGGGAGCGTTTGGGTGGGCGAAGTCAGTCGATCTTGGCTGTCACGACCGCAGCATGCCGCTCGATCAATAAAACGGCACATTGTACTCACAGGCGGCGGCCGGATCGCCGTCGTAGCGGTCGCAGTGGGAGCCGGTGATGCGGATCTGGCCCACGAACGCCTCGGTGGTCACCCCGGAGGCCCGGTAGGGCCGCACCACCGCGTAGGCAAGGCCGTCTGGCAACAGTTGCTCCCCTGAGCGCCTCAGATTGGCAGGTGGTTGGTAGTACTGCCGCCACAACTCGGCATCGAGAGTAGCCGGAGCCGTGGCCAGATCCGGTAGGCGCAGATGATCCTTCAAAAAGGCGCGCGAAGCGGCCAAGATCCGGCCCATCTCTACAGGATACTGAGCCGCTATCTGGCTCTGCCGGTAGCTGGAGACAGCGATCAGGGCCGTCGGAGCGAGTATCGCCGCGATAGCCACTGCCGCCAACGCTTCGGTGAATGTGGATCCGTGGCAGTCGCGCCGCATCGGCCTACCGAAGGTACTAGCCGTATTTTTTCACACACATGGGAAGTCGGCAAGCAGTTTACAGGACTTGGGCGCGGACGGGTTGCACTTCATCGAGCCAGGAAACATCCCCGGCGCTTGGGCGAGCGCCCGCCTCCGGCACGGATACCACCGAGGCACCATGGGGCGGCAGCACCAGCACCGCGTCCTGGGAACTCAAATGGACACCTTGATCGCCCAGGTTTAAAAAGAAGTCGTACTGGCCGCGCCGGTAAGCCACCACTTGAGGATGGGGAACGTCGTAGACGAAAAACTGCTCGCCCAGCGTCCGGCGAAAAGCCGCAAGGCGCTCCAGAAAACGCCGGGCCGGGGGATGACTGGCTATTTTTGTCTCACGCCCGAGTTGGACCGGCAGACGCACCGTGCGCTCGCCCTGACCCAGGTATTCAAGGAAAGCCCCCGGCACGGTTGCGCACAACAACGTGGCATTCCACCAGCCCTGGCCAAAGACCTGGCGGGCGGGCGGCTCGTCATGGTTTTCAGCGAAGCGCACCACCCGCTCAGAAAAACGCGGCTCCGCGCGCAGGTGGGCGGCAATGCCGTGGGCATCGCGCCGGCAGAGGCGATCGTAGAGGGTCTTGTCGTAGCAATAGTCAAAGCCCAATTGCATCAAATTCCATTCCAGTCCCCAGTACGCTTCGGCAATAAACAAAAAGCCCGGATGGCGCGCTTTGACGGTGGCGATCGCCTCGGCCCAAAATTCGACTCCCGGATCTTGGCACCAGGTGCGCGCAAACACCTCGCGCAGCATCAACATGGCCATGTCGCAGCGCACGCCGTCGGCGCGCTCGGCGATCGAAAGCAACTGCCCGAGCAACACCCGGCGCGCTTCCGGATAGGCGTAGTTGAACTGGGCCGTGTCGGTCCAGGCTGGAAAGTAAGGGTCGCGGCCGTGGGAGAGGTGGGCGTCCCCGGTGCGAAAACAGCCGTTGCCCGACGCATCGAGGCAAGGCACGAACCACTCCGGATGTTCACTCGGCCAACGCGCATCGACAGCACAGTGGTTGGGAATAAAATCGACGATCACTCCGATGCCCAGCCGGTCGTTGAGCAGCCGCCGCAACCGTGCGAGTCCCGCCTCGCTTCCCAGGCGTTCATCGACCGTATAGCGGCGGATGGCATAGGCTGAACCGACCACATCTTCGGGGTGCAAATCGGGCAGAGCGCGGCGAAATTCGTACTGCAGACCCGGATGGCTCAGGGCGATAGTTCGCCCCGCCTCCGAGCGCTCCCACAGACCCATCAACCATACGTAGTCGCGGTGACGAACAATAGGTTCGATATCGCCTAGATTCAGCGTGTCGAGACGGTGCTGCTGCTCGCGCAGCCAAACCCAGCTGTTCAGTTCAAGAATCGACGGAGAGGTGGGTGGAAAGTTCACAATCGGCCTGGCTTTCGGTTAACATATCTTACAATACCTGGGCAAAAATGTGTTGACCGTCCAAGTGAATCAAATGGTTAAATACCCTTTGAATAGTTGCTCGCAAACCCGCGAATGAAAACCACAGAATTCGTTTGTACTTTGAGAGCGGCCGCGGAACACAACTTGTGACTCTTCCCCTGTGCGGCCAACGCAGCGCTTGTTAGAGGAACGGCAGAGCCGCCGCTCCCTTGGGTAAGAGTTGAGCAGGTGGTGCGCGCTTGCCCTTCCGAGCGCTCTGAGTGCGCACGGGGAAAAAATCGCCGCAGACAAGAGAAACATCGAGCATCCGGCGGCATCGGTTCACCGCGCCATTGCGAAGCGCATTTCGGGCTACGAAGAGGCGATCGAAGCTTCTTGACCTTCAGCAGTCAGCCATAGCACAAATTCGTCGCGGCGATAAACACTCGGACGGTCGCGGCGACCGAAGCGCACCAAACTCGGTAGACCATGTTCAGAAATTTGAGCCTGGATCCAGGTGCGCACGCCCTGGCGGGAATTGGGCGGCAGCTCGCACTGGTGGGGTCCGAACATCATCACCAGGGTATTGCCCGATTGCAAAGGCGCATCCTCGCGCATCAGCCGCGGCAGCAGACTCTTGGGGTTGAGGGTGGGCTCAAGACGGATACTTCTTCTATGCTCCATAAGACCTTCCATGAAGTCCATTCCTGCAAGGAGCAGAGCGCGCCATCCCAGTTCGAGCCGTTCTTGCTTGCAAATCCCGGCGAGGCCGATCTCGCGACGCCAAACCTTACAGAAAGTTACTGTTCTGCCGCCAGTCTACCAGTTCGATCGGCTCGTGGCCACGCAAAACTTAAAAACAACTGGCCGCCGCCAGCCGCTGGGGTTCCTTGAGATAGATGCGGCGGTCGGCGCCTATTTCGATGAGACCGCGGTATTTGAGTTCGCCCAAAAAGCGGGTCACCGTCACCCGTGTAGTCCCCAGGGCGTTGGCAAATTGCTGGTGGGTGAGGCGCACATCGATGCGGATACCTTCGCCGGTGGGATGACCGAATTCGTGGGCAAGCAGGTACAAAAAGCCCTGGAGCCGATCGATCACCAGGCGCTTGCCCGCCAGCGCCAGCAGGGCTTCCGCCTGGCGCAGGCGGCGGGCCATCTGTTCGGTCAATTCGCGCGCCAGCCGTGGGCTGGAGTGGATCTCCTCGGTGGTCAGCCTGAGCAAATCGACGTTGGTGAGCGCCACGGCATGATAAGGCTCCAGCAGCGTCAGCGAACGGCCCAACGGCATCAGCGAACCCGCCAGTCCCAACAGCGCCTCGTCGCCGCTCGGTTGCAGCGTCGCCAGTTGTACCAATCCCCGGTAGACAATCCAGATTTCCTGGTTGCGCAAGGGGATGCTCTGTCCGGCCTTAAAAAAGCGCAGGGTTCTCTCCCGGTACAGTTCCTCGAGCAGCAGGCGGAAATCCTGTTGTGCGTCCCGGTTCGACATAAAAAAGTAGTCCAGATAACGAGTGACCTTACCCTAAACCGCCCAGGTAAAGGTCAGGTAATGAAGAACACCGGATTTCGGTGCGCAAGATCCGCTTTGCGCTAGTCGCGCAGGCTGTAGCCGACGCTGCGCACGGTGTGGATGAGTTTTTTCTCGCCTTCGCGCTCGATTTTGAGGCGCAAGTAGCGTATGTAGACTTCGACGATGTTCGATTCACCGTCAAAACTTTCGCCCCAGACGTTGAGGAGGATCCGCTCGCGCGACAGCACCTCGCGGGCGTGTTCGATCAGGTAGTGGAGCAAATCGTACTCGCGGGCGGTCAGTTCGATAAGCTGCCCGCCGCGGCGCACCTCCCGGGTGCGGGTGTTGACAATGAGATCGGCTAGGCGCAGCACCCCGCTCTCTCGGCCCTGGACGCGCTTGAGCTGGCATTGGATGCGGTCGACCAGGGCGGCGATGTCAAAAGGCGAAACGATGTAGTCGTCGGCACCCACATCGAGACCCGCCACCCGTTCGGAGATCGTCTCGCCGTCGCTGAGGAGCAAGACCGGCAGACTGTAGGTGGCTTGGCGCAGAGCGCGACACAGGCGCAAGCCGCCGGGACCGGCCGCCAGAATGATCAAGTCGGGATTTTCGAGCTGCACCAGGGCCAAAGCGCTTTCGCTTTTTTGCGTCCCGGGGCTGAGGCTCACCCGAAAGCCGACCTGGCGCAACCGTTCGCCAAGTTGCTCGGCGAGAACCTGGTCCATTTCAAGCAGCAGCAGCGAAGCGCGGCGAGTCGAGCGGACGACGGGCGGAGCGAGCATAGGAGCGGGCGGACAACGGATGACACTGTCTCAGATTAGCTCACCCGGGGGCCGGGCGGCGGGCTTTGGCATCGCCGGACGTTGATGTCAGAATAAGCACAGTGCCCGGGCTCCCTCGTGTTTTTTAGCGTCGTTATTCCCACCTACAATCGGCTTGCCATCCTCACCAAGTGCCTCGAGGCCATGGAGGCGCAGCGCTGGGAGGGCCGCTACGAGATAGTCGTCGTCGACGACGGTTCGACCGACGGCACGGTGGCATTTTTGCAAGATCACCCCGAGCGCTTCAGCCATGTGCGCCTGCTGGTGCAAGATCATCGCGGCCCGGCGGCGGCGCGCAATCTGGGAGTTGCCGGCGCCCGGGGAGACACCGTTATCTTTATCGACTCGGATCTGGTGGTTACACCCGTGTTTCTCGAATTCCACGCCCGCGCCCTCGAAGAGCACGCGGGCGACGCAGTCTTCACCTACGGCCGGGTGGTCAACACGTGCAACTTCGAGCACCCCGAGTCGGAGCCCTACAAAATCACCGATTTTTCGGCCGCGTATTTTGCCACCGGCAACGTCGCCATTGCCCGCCGCTGGCTCGAAAAAGCCGGCCCCTTCGACGAAGCCTTCAGCCTCTACGGGTGGGAAGACCTCGAACTGGGGGTGCGACTCAAAAAACTCGGACTCAAGCTCGTCAAATGCCCGGAGGCCGTGGGCTATCACTGGCATCCACCCTTCACCCTCAAGCAATTGCCTTCCCTCATCCAAAAAGAGTACGAGCGCGGCCGGATGGGGGTGGTCTTTTACCGCAAGCACCCGAGTTGGGATGTGCGCATGATGATCCAGATGACGCCGCTGCACCAGGCGCTGTGGGGGCTGCTTTCGTTGGGCGGCCGGCTCAACGAAAAAACGATGGCGCCGCTGTTGCAGTATCTCATCGACCGCGGCAAACCGCAGCTGGCGCTGGAATTGGCGCGGGTGTTTCTCAACTGGTACAACGTGCGGGGGGTCTACGCCGCCTATCGCGAAGCGGGTTCGTGAGCCGACGCCATCGGGTGCCGGCCGCTCTTGCCTGTCTGCTGCTTGCCGCCTGCTCAGGTCCGCCTGAACCGATTCCTTCCCAGGCCAACGAAAGCCCCCTGGTGCTGCAAAACATCGTCCTCAGTGAAACCACCAGCCGGGGCGGCGCCCTGGTGTGGGAACTCAAAGCTCAGCGCGCCGAATATAGCCGCGACCGCAGCAGCGCTTCCATTCAGCAGATTCGCGGAGTGTTCTACGAGCAGGGGCGCAAAGTGCTCACCGTCGAAGCGCCCAGAGGCGAGGTGCGCATCGCGGCGCGCGAAATCTTGCTCACCGGTGGCGTCAAGGCCCTTGCGCCCGTGCGCGAGACCGCCTTCGATGCCGAGCGGGTGCAGTGGTTTGCGGATCGCAACCGGCTGGAGGCCACCGGCCCGGTCGAACTGCGCCAGCCCAAAGACCGGGTGCGCGTGCGCGGAAAACGGCTCGTAGGCGACCTTGCCGCCCAAATTTATACCCTCGACGGCGGGGTCGAGGGCGATTCGGCCGTCCAAAAGATCGCGCTGAGCGCTCCAAGTCTCACCTGGAGCCTGCAGCCCAACCACGTTACGGCGGCAGGCGGCGTCATCGCTCGCGATCTGGCTCGGCAAATCCGGCTGGTGGCACCGCGGGCGGTCTGGCAAGTCGATCAAAACCGCGTCGTCGCCACGGCTGAGGGCAACCGGCCGGTCACCGCCGAGCAACCGGCCAACGCCGCCCGCCTCCAGGCGCGCCAGATTATCTGGGATGTGCCCGGGCGCACCCTCACCGGCAATGGCCAGGTGCAAGCCGAAATAGGCAGGCCCGTCCAGCTGTTCGACGCCGCCCGGGCCACCTACCGCATTGCCGACAACGTGTTGGTGGCGAACGACGGGCGCTACCGCAAGCCGGGCGAGAATACCAGTGTCGAAGGCCCCGTGCTCGAGGCCGACTTTGGACGCAACACCGTGCGCGCCAGCGGCGGCCGGGTGGTGACACGCGTCCTGCCCGAAGTGATTCAAAAGTGATGAACGAAAAACATTTGCAGTCGTTGCTAATTTGTCGCCTGGGCGGCGCGGCGCTCTCGGAGGAAGCGGCCCGGGAACTGATGGAAGCGTGGCTGGCAGGGGAGGTGCCTGCCGCTCTCTCCGGTGCTCTGCTGGTGGCGATTGCGCCTTTGGCGATCACTGCAGGCGAACTGGCGGCGATGGCCAAGACGCTGCAAGAAGCTGCGGGCGCCGCCCCCACCGGGCTGCCGGTGCTGCTCGACACCTGCGGCACCGGCGGGGACGGGCTGGGAACATTTAATATCTCGACGGCAGTCGCCTTTGTGGCGGCGGCCTGCGGGGTACCCGTGGCCAAGCACGGTGCTCGCTCCGCCTCCAGCCGGGTCGGTTCGGCCGATGTGCTGGAGCACCTGGGAGTGCACCTCAGCCAGGAGCGCGCGCGCGTGCGCGCCGCCCTCGACGCGGTGGGGATCACCTTTTTGTTCGCCCCGGGCTGGCACCCGGCCTTAAAAGCCGTGGCACCCGTGCGCCGCGAACTGGGCATTCGTACAGTCTTCAATTTGCTCGGTCCCCTGGTCAATCCACTGGTGCCCACCGCCCAGGTGCTCGGGGTTTACCATCCGAGTCTGGTTGCGCCGATGGCCGAAGCGCTGGAACGGTTGGGCCGCGAGCGCTTCCTGGTTGTCCACGGCGGCGGGGGGCTCGACGAGTGCTCGCTCACGGGACCAACCGCCCTGGCGGGGAATCTGAGCGGTCCCATCTGCGGATCGCGCCTGCATCCCGAAGAACTGGGCCTGGCTGCCGCCCCGTTGGAAGCACTCGCCGGGGGGGATGTGGCAGAAAACGCCGACATCCTGCGCCGGGTGCTCCAGGGCAAAGGCAGCCGCGCCCAGAGCGAAGTGGTTATCCTCAACACCGCCGCCGCCCTGGTGGCCGCCGGTGCGGCGGCAGGCTGGATGGCCGGGGTAACCCTGGCCCGCGACTGTCTGGCGGACGGCGCTCCCTGGGCCAAGTGCGAGGCGCTTATCCGCTTCGGCAATACCTGAAGGCTCGGCCGGTGCGCCGCAAAATGACTCGCCCCTTGGTCAGTGCCGCCCGTCAGGGTTGGTCCGGATCGACGCCGAGGGCGCGCAGGCGCTCCGTCAGGGCTGCTGCCCGCCGCTCCGCCAGCTCTGCCCGCTGTTCGGCTTGCTCGGCACGTAGTTGTTCTTGCTTCAGCCTGGCTGCGAGTTCTGCGGGGATAAGCAGTTTGTCTCCTGTGTCGAGGCGATAGAAGCCGATCAGGGCACCTTCGACGACCAGCCGCAGGCCGAGCGGCTCGCTGGTGCCGTCGGCAATGGGTACGTAGCGACTGATTGTTTCACTTTCCTCTTCGAAGCTCCGCAGTCTGTAACCCTGCAACTGCTCGGCTATCCACTCGCCCTTCGGGTCGAACAGCCAGTATTCCTGAACCCCCAGTCCGGCGTAGAGCGTTTTTTTCTCCCCCTGGTCTTTGCTCTGGGTGTGCTTGGAAGTGATTTCGAAGATTATAGAGGGTACCTGTCTTTCTTCCCAGGTCTTGTAATTGTCGCGTCCGCCGGGCTCGACACCGAAGATGACCATGACATCGGGGGCAACGCGCAGGGTCGGAAAGTCCGGCGCGTAGTACAGGAACTGGTTGGCGAGGACGGTGGCCCGGGTGCCTTCGAGGTACTGCTTGAGGACTTCGAGGGTGATCAAGATGGCGTAGACATGGAGAAAGGTCTCAGCCACAGGCAGTCCATCTCCACTGGGGTAGGTGTGTGCTTTGAGAGTGCCTGTCATGGGTAAGGCTTGGGTAGAATGACCTGTGCTGTCTATTTTCCTGCCTTGAGCTGCAACCGGGTAGTTCGTGCAGGCCGTGTGTTAGGTCGGGGACTACTCGCTCGTCCTGTTGCCCCTCGGCTTTCGATATCGAGAGTGTTCTAAAAAAACAAAGAAAGAGGCTGCGCCGAAGCGGACGCAGCCCGCTGGTATCCACACTGGTTGGATCGACAGCCGCAGCCTTCGGGGGGTTCCTGGACCCGGCGCATCCACAAGCCGGTGCCGGTACACCCGAAGGCTCATGCCTGGGCCCAAACCGCACCAAAGATAAGCAAAGCCTCGGGCAAAGTGATTGTCGGTTCAGAAATTCTTTCGGCGCAGATCAAACCGTGGCGCGGCGCGCTGTCGAGGGACCGGGCCGGAAGTTGGGGGGAAGAGTCTAGTACCCTCTCAACGGCCGGGACGCTAATATGACCACAACCTTGAAGCGTAGGCGGAGGCAGTTCCAGATGGCCACAGCGACCCAAGCGACCCGGGATCAGATCACGCAGTCGGTCGTCGTCGTTACCACCAAGGAGAGGCTAGATGTCAAAGCGGGGCCTGAAGGCCTGCGGGTGAGTGTCGGTGGACGCCAAGTGCGCAAAGGGGATCTGCTGGTGGCGGCGGATGGCCAGCTTCAGAAGATCGTCGGTTTTCGCTCGCGCAGCAGCAACGTGCGCGAGCTGTTCCATACCCGCCGCGCCAACTCCTGGGATGTGGCCTGCTACTTACTCATCGAGCGGCGCTGGCCCATTGCCATCTGATCCCCCACACATCTAGCGCCCTTGATTTTAAACAAGTATGGCCATATCGCATTTATTGGCCGAGGGCGCGCAGAAAGCGCCGCAATCCGTCAAGCAACGCCTCGCCTTTTTTGGGATAGAGGGCGCGGTCGATGTCTTCACCCAGCGGGCGCGTGTCGAAGTCGGCGACTTTGGTGTAGTCGCCCTCCGGGGTTTCGCGCCAGAGTTGCCACGGCTCCGGGTGTGCCCGGTAAAGGCTGCCCCCTTCAAAAGGCTGAATGGCATAGGCCATCTCAAAAGTCGACAGAAACCGATCGCGCAGCTGCCTGCCTGCCAGGCCGATGCCCACCACCCCCGCCTCCTGCAAGCGCGAATTGAGCAGAATAAAGGGCTTGCCCGCCATGCGATCGGCGATGACTTCGACCATCTCGACTTCGATAGCACTCGGCTCGACGACGAGCACGGCACGATGCTCGCCGCCGCGCAACTTCAGTTCGCTGAGGCCCCGAAGGTCGTAGCCCACGCTTCCCAAGCGGCGGCGGGCCAGGGCCGCCGCGCCCGGATCGGCAAAGGCCGCCGCCCAACCGGATTCACCCAGGGCGGGAGCCAGTCCCTGCACCAGGAAGAGCACATCGAGGCCGGGTACTTTGATGTCAATTTGGGCGCGGGTTTTACCGCTTTCGAGGGTGGCTGCGAGTGCCTGGGAGCACTGCGCAAGGGTCTCATCGAGGGTGCGGGGCAGTTCGCTCATGGGCTGGGATCCTGGCGCAGCTGTGTTTTCAAGATAGCCTCGGCCACCAACAGATCTGCAGGCGTGGTGATCTTGAGATTGGTTTCCTCGCCGGGGACGACCTGCACCGGCTCGCCGCGCAGTTCGCATAGCGCCGCGTCGTCGGTGACGGCGACCGCTTGGGCAGCGGCCCAGGCGTGGGCGGCTTTCAGCCTCCCGACATTGCCGCCCTGGGGCGTCTGGGCCGCCCAGAGCTGCTCGCGGGGAATGGTTTTCTCCACCTGACGGCTCTGGGGGTATACCTGTTTGATGGTGTCCTTGACCGGCACAGCGGCGACGATGGCGGAAAATTCAGCCAGTGCGGCGGCACAGCGCTCGAAAAGGGCCGGGCTTGCCAGACAGCGCGCTCCATCGTGGATGAGTACCTGCTGCGCTTCTACAGGAAGCGCGAGCAGCCCCCGGTAAACCGACTGCTGACGGGTCTCGCCCCCTTCGATCCAGTGCACCGGCACCCGCAGACCCAGCTTCTGCGCCAGTAACCGGATCGCTTCTTCGTCCATCGGCTGGCCGATGATGCCTATCCAGCGGGTTGAAGGGGCTTGTGCCGCTGCTGCGAGCGTCCAGGCCAGAAGCGGCCGGCCCGACAGCGGCAAGAGCAGCTTGTTGCCGTCTGCGCCCATGCGGCTACCGCGCCCGGCGGCGGGAATCAAAAGGTGCATTCTTCCAGTTCGCCCACGTAAGGCAACTCCCGGTAACGCTCGGCCAGATCCATGCCGTAACCGATGACGAAGCGATCCGGGGCGGTAAATCCCCGAAAACCCACCTCCACAGGCGCCACCCGGCGCGCGGGCTTGTCGAGCAGCGCACAAACTTGCAGCGAGGCCGGGCCGCAGCTTTTGAGGGCAGCGAGGATCTGGCTTGCGGTTTTGCCGGTGTCGATGATGTCTTCGAGCAACAGCAGGTGGTGGCCGCTCAAAAAGGCCGTCTCCGGGATGTCGAGTTCGAGGCCGCCCGAGACGGTCCCCCCGCGGTAGCTACTCGCGCGCAGAAATTCGACCCGCAAAGGTACTGTCAAGCGCCGCAACAAATCGGAACTGAAAACGAAAGCTCCCTTGAGCACCGGCAGAACCACCAGCGGGTAGGAAATCGACACCAGCGGCGCGTAGTGGACGCTGATCTGGCCCGCCAATAGCTGAACCTGTTTTGCTATCTGTTCTTCGGAGTACAAAACTTTGACCACGGAGCGGCCTTGAGCGCAAGTTTTCTTACTGTACAGCAGCGGCTCCCGAAGTCGCTTCCGCGCGCCGGAATCGAGATCTGCGTCCCAGGATACGAAAAACTGGCAAATCCGACCGCGATTGAGGTAAAGTTTATTTAAGGAATGATGTGGAGAGTGCTGCGGGATCCTCCTGACCCCGCAGTTTTTTTATCGCTCGGTGCGCGGATCTTCAAGGGAGCGAAAGCGCGGATCGTCCAGCTCGTAGTCCCGCTGCTCCAGGGTCGATTGCTCGGTGGTGTAGATGATGTCCTCTTTGCCGAGCACTTTTTGGCCGGCGAAATTTTGGGCGAACGCCAATTTGCGGCGCAACTCGGCGTTCGCCTCGCGCAGGTGGCGGGAGAAGCCCGAGCGGCTGCGGTTGCGGCTTTCGACGCCCCGGTTGAGCCAGGAAATGACGGCGGCGCGCACAGCCGGTACGAGCAAAAAGAGCGTGCCGTAGACAACCAGCACCGGCGCCAAAGCGGCGAAGAAGCCCAGATCCGGCGGCAGATTGGTCGATTGCAAAAGAAAATACAGAAACCAGGCGCCTACAAAGTTGGCGACCCCGAGCGCACCGGCGAGCACCAATTTGCCGCCGGGCGCTTTGCTAAATTGCCAGCGCTTCTCCTGCAGAAAACCCGGCAACGGGGCGGCCGGACGGCGCTCCTCGGCCTGCACCTGCAGCTGCGGGAAGCGGTAGACAATCTCGCCCTGCTCGCTCACCTCGGGCACACCGTCGTACTTGACCAAGGCCGGCAACACAAAGTCTTCGCTGTCGACGCGGGCCGCTTCGAGATAGGGAGCCAACTGCTCAGCCACCACCACGCCCCGGTTGGCCTGGATGAGCCCCGCCACCGTCCGCCACCGCCGCGACTCGAGATCCGCGTTCGGGTTGCCGTCGCCGAACAAAAACGAATAGACGCTCTCCAGAAAACCCATGTCGTTGGGATCTTTGAGTCGGCGCTCTTCGTAGTAGCCGTAGGGCGGCCAGTAGAAGATGTAGAAAAAATTGCCCCAAAAGAAACCGGGCATGCCGCCACCGCCGCCCCGGCTTTCGCCCTCGCCGCCGCTGTCGCCGTCGCGGCTCGACAGCACGACATAGATGCCGATGGCAATGAGCAGCAGCGACAAAACGAGCAGGATCCCAAAAGAGATACGCACCAGGTAGAAGGCCACCTGCCAGGCTTTTTTGAGCAGGGCTTTGAGTCTGGCATTGCGGTCTTTGCGCAGCAGCCGGTCGCGCACGTCCGCTTCAAAGGCATAAACAATCTCGCCGGTGTTAGAGACCTGCAGGTGCCCGTCGCCATCCTGGGCGAGGCTGTTGAGTTCTTGCTGAACGGTAGTCAGTTCCAGGCCGCTGCGGGTCGCCACATCGCCGACGGTGGCCCGGTAGTTCAGCGTCTCAACCGCACCGAGAATCTGTTCGCGCCTCTCCATGACTAGGGATCCCCCAGGCTTTACTTCCATGATAGAAGCGGCTTGGGCAAGCCGCCGGGCAGCAATCCTATGGGGATGTGAGCCGGCTTTCGAGCACTTCCAGACGACTTTTCAGCGAGCGGTTCTCCTCCTGAAGGCTTTCGACCGCCTCGCGCAGTTTTTTCAGTTCTTTGTCCTGGCCGACTTCCGAGCGGATCGATTCGGCGCTCTCCAGGGCAGAGCGCCGGACACGACCGTCGGGATCCTCGCGGGCAATTTGCTCCAGCAGCGGCAGAGCCTTAGACGATTTGAGCGAACCCAAAGCGGCAATCACTGCCCGCCGAGTCGAAAACTGGGTTTCCTGGGCGATCTGGGCAAGGGCATCGAGGATCTTTTGATTTTCCCCCCCTTCGCCCGCGCTGCCCAGAGCCCGAATCGCCGCCATGCGCAGCGCCTGGGGAGTACCCCGGCGGGTGCGCTCCAGGATCGCTTCGATGGCCTCGGGGTCGTCCTTCAGTTCGGCCAGGCCCGCGAGGGCGGCACTTCCCACCGTGTCGTTCCAGGAGGGACGCGAGGCGAGCACCTGAATAAGCAACGCCCGCGAATCGGCGTGTTTGGCTTTGCCCACGGCTCTGGCCGCCTCGGAGCTCACCGTGTAGCTTGGGTCTACCAGACCGGGACGGATGGCCGCGAAGGCTTCGGGCGATTTGTCCTCGGCCAGGGCCTTGATGGCGGCGGCACGCGCGCGCAGGTCGCCTACGCCTGCCGCTTCGCGCAGCACGGCGTAGGCGTAGTCTTTTTTGGTTGAACCGAGAGCCTTGGCCACTTCAGCGCGCAGACCCCAGAACTGGTTTTCGTCGAGCAGGACGGCGCCGAGTGCCTGGGCGATGTCCGGGGTGAGCTGCTTGGCGAGCGCTTGGGCGGCGAAGATGCGGCCCATCAACTCGGGATCGACCGCGAGTTGGTTTTTGAGTAGTTCTGGGGGCACTTCCAATTCGACGGTTTTGAGCACAGGGTTGCCGGGATCGAAACTGAAATAGAGCGGTTTTTGCTCGAAGGGGAAACAAAATGTTTGTTCTTTTTGCCGAATGCGCACGGGAACACACTTCGGCTGTGTGTCCGGCGCGAAGCCGAAACCGAGATGGATCACCAGATCAAAAAGCACGGTCTGCTCATCGACGATCTGGGTCTGACTCACCTCGACTTTGGCGAGGGCAGCCTCGCTGTCCCACTCGAAGCGCACTTTAAATTGCGGATGGCCGGCTTTGAAGACGTATTGCTCAAAGAGCGGCAGCATGTTGCGGCCGGTGGCCGCCTCGATAGCCTGCAGCAGGTCGACCGTCTCGACGGTGCGGTGGGCGTTGGCGCTCAAAAACGTTTGTACGGCCCGAAAGAAAGCGGCGTCCCCCAGGTAATGGCGCAGCATGTGGTAGACGGTCGAAGCTTTCTCGTAGAGGTGCCGGTCGTAAAGCTCGATCGGTTCTTTGTAGACGTTGGTGACAATAGGCCGACGATAGCGCTCGCTGTCCTCTTCGAAGTAGGCCTGGGCGGTCTGATAGCGGTAGTAGGCGGCGTCCTGCGACCCATACTCGTGCTCGCGCCACAGCGACTCGAAGTAAGTGGCTGCCCCTTCTTTAATCCAGGCATGGGACCAGTGGCGGATCACCACCAGATCGCCGAACCACTGGTGCACCAGTTCGTGGCACACCAGATCTTCGGGCCAGCGGATCTCGCGGGCCGCCTGTTCGTCCAGCAGACAGCGGTCGGTCTGGGTGGTGGCGCCGGTGTTCTCCATGCCGCCAAAGATAAAATCGACCGCGCAGACTTGCGCGTAGCGGGCGAACGGATAGCGCACGCCGAAGCGCTCCGAGAAAAAAGCGACCATGCTCGGGGTCTTGGCGAAGGTGCGGCGCGCCTCCTCCTCACGGCCCGGGGTGACGTAGTAGGGCGTCGGGATGTCCTCCCACCGGTCTTGAATTTCGCTCAGTTCCGCCACCACCAGGGTGATGAGGTAGCACGGGTGCACCTGTGCCTGGCGCCAGTGATAAATTTTTGAGCCGTTGTGCTCCTCAATGCTCGTCAGCACGCCGTTGGAGACCGTCTGGTAGCGGGCCGGCACCCGCACGCGCACCTCGGAGGTGGCCAGTTGACCGGGGTAATCGAAACAGGGAAACCAGAAACGCGAATCTTCGTCCTCCCCCTGGGTCCAGACCTGCACAGACTTGTCGGGATAATCGGCGTCTGGGCCGACAAAGTAGATGCCGCGCCGGGGTTTCTCCACCCGGTAGTCAATGGCCAGTTCCACCACTTCTCCCGCCACAGGGGGTACGGCGGGCCGCACCCACAGCACCGCGCCGTCGTGGTCGAAGTCCGCCGGGTTGCCGTTGGTGTGCACTGCCTCTATTTGCAGCTCGACCGCATCAAGGCTGAAGACGCGCGTCTGGTCGGCAACGCACCGCAGGCGGATGCGGCAGGTACCGCTCGCGCGCTGCGCTTCGAGGTCGATTGCCAGATCGAGGGCGATGTGCTCGACATTTCCGGGTCGGTCGGGGTTGTAGTGGGGCCGGGCACCGGGCAGGGCAAACTCTCGTCGGGTGGACACGCGGTGGGACTCCGAATGCGAAGTCTATAGCTTAACTCTAAAAAAAGTCCCAGCAGAAGGGCGGCTCCACCTGCCAGGCGCGATCGAGAGCTTCGAGCACCCCTTCGTCGCCTTCGACTTGCAGCTGTCCGGCCCAGTGGGCGGCGCGGGCGTTGCCGTAGCCGCTCCACAGCTGGGTGAGGGTGCCGATATCGAGCTTGAGGGTGGTAGAGGCGGGCTTGTCCGCCAGGTGCAGACGGCCGCCCTCGATTTCGACCGGCCGCAGGGTGGTTCCAAAAACCGGGTCGTGGACTTCGAAATTGAAGGCAACATCCCCTGCCGGCCGCACGGGCCGCAAGGCCAGCGCCCGATCGAGATCGACCAGGCGCCACATGAAGCTGCTATGGATGGCTCCGAAACCGACGGCGTTCAAAAAAGTCCGGATCGAGCGGTCCCCGGCGGCGCGCTGTTCGGTGAGCAGCCGCGGCAGCGGGTCGGCGCGGTCGGTGTCCCAGACCACCGCATCGACTTGATCGCGCTGGGCGCCAAGAAACCCCAACAGCGCCCGGTAGGCGCGGGCGGAGGCCACCACCCACTCGCGCACGGCGATATGGGCCACTTCGGCGCTGTCGGGGGAGACATTGACGTAGCGGAAGATCACGTACCCTTCGAGGTCGCCGCCGAAGCGGCAGCCAAACATTTGCAAGGTGCTGTCGGGTTTGAAGTGTCCCTGCCAGTGCTCCGGTTCGCGCACCAGCCAGCCGCTGTGGCGGGGAGCCTCGCGCCCGTAGAGTTCTTCGATGGCCGCGCGGTCGGTGGCGGTGTCGAGGGGCAACACGTACCGGGCTTCCGGGTAGCGGGGCAGATCTTCGCCGGCCACCCGGTAGCGGTAGACCTCTCCCACGCAGGCCCAGCCGAAGCGGCGGTAGAAACCGTGGCGATAGGCATAAAGCATCGAAAGGGGATAGCGGTGCTCCCCAAGCACCTCCAGGGCGTGGCGCACCAGGGCGCTTGCCACCCCGAGGCCCCGGCCCTCGGGAGCCACCGCCACCCCGCCCAACCCGCCCAGGGGCATCTCGCAGCCGGCCACGTAGTTGCGGTAGGGCAGCAGTGCGTATTTGCCCAGCAGACGTTCCGCCTCGCAGGCGACCACCGAGCGGGCGACGATCGCGGCGTCGGATGCGTAGCGCGCTTCGATTTCAGCAAACGGCTGAGCGGGGGCAAAAGCCAGGTGCGACAGCCGTGCCAGCGAACGGCGTTCTATGTCGTGGGCCGGGCGAATAATCCAGTTCATCGCAACGAATGTGACGGTGCGGATGTAGTTTCCAACACTATCCGGCTTCTGTAAACCGTGGCCATAATGAAAGGCCCGGCAAACAGGGGATAATGACGCCATGCGTCGACGGGTTGCTGTTGGCTTTTTGCTCGGAATGGTCTGGGCCTGGCCGCTCAGGGCAAATGAGCGCGAGCTTTTTGAAGTGACGATGCGGCGCGGACAACCTTTTGTATCCCTGATGTCGGTGGCCCAGGCGTTTCAGGCCAACTTGCGGATCATCCCGGACGAGCGGGCGGTCAATTTGCAGTTCGACAATCAAGAAGCTTCAATCACCGACGGCACCGTACTCACCCTCAACCGCCAGCTCGTTGTGCTGAGCGTCGCCCCCTACTGGCGCGGCGGCGAGCTGTTCGTGCCCCTCGATGCGGTGCAAAAGATTTTCTATGTCACCGTGCACTGGCGCATCCACACCCGGCAGGTGGCCTTCTCGCCGGCCCTGCCGCCGCTGCAGGCGCAACCGCGCCGTTAGCAAACCCGCCCCCCAACCTGCGGGCTTTTGCATTACTATAGATATTCGTGCCCAGGCGGGCACCGGTCTTTGCAATGTGAGAGTAACACCATGCCTAAGATGAAGACACGCCAGTCCGCGGCCAAACGCTACGAAGTGACCGGCAGCGGCAAGCTCCGTCGCCGCCGTGCCGGCAAGAACCACTTGCTCCAACACAAGTCGGCGGCGCGCAAACGCAGCCTGTCGACCAAAGTCGAGGTCTCGGAGACCGATCTCTACAAGGTCACCCGCCAGTGCCCTTATCTGTAGCCCGAATTTTCACCGCTGGAGTTGAGTCATGGTCCGTGTCAAGCGCGGCAACGTCGCCCGCAAACGTCGCAAAAAAATTCTGAAGCTGGCCAAGGGCTTTCGGGGCAGCCACTCGAAGCTCTTTACCGCCGCCAATCAGCAGGTGATGAAGGCGCTGCGCAACGCCTACCGCCACCGCCGCACCAAAAAGCGCGACTTCCGCTCGCTGTGGATCGTGCGCATCAACGCCCAGGCGCGCACCGAGGGACTCTCCTACAGCCGTCTTATCGATGGTCTCCACAAGGCCGACGTCGCCCTCAACCGCAAGATGCTGGCACAACTGGCCGTCACCGACCCCGAGGCGTTTGCCGAAGTCGCCCGCGTCGCCAAATCCGCCCGCCCCGTCTAGAAGTGCCTGCAGCACTGCGCACGGCCGTCCTGACGGTGAGCTTGCTTGCTCTGCTGCAAACCGTCGGCGCCGCCGCCCCGCTCGAAGCGATCCTGCAGCGCCGCTATTTAATAGTGGGAGTCAAGGAAAACCTCTACCCACTCGGTTTTCGCGACAAGCGCGGCGAACTGGCCGGTTTTGAAATTGATCTGGCCCGCCAGTTCGCCGAAGCGCTTTTTGCCGATCCGACGGCAGTCAAGCTGGTACCGGTGCGCAACCGGGATCGGCTTGAGGCGTTGGAGAAGCAGCACGTCGATCTGGTGATTGCCAATTTAAGCATCGGCGTACCGCGCGCCCGAGCCGTGGACTTCAGCTTTCCGTACCTGACGGTGAACCAGGCCGTGCTGCTTAAGCGCGAGAGCACTCTGCGTACCCTGTCGGATCTGGAACGCGTCCGGCTTGCGGTGCTTTCCGGCTCGAGCAACGAACGGGCCATCCGCGCTTTTCTGCCCGGTGCCGGGCTGGTGCCGGTGGCTTCCTATCAGGAAGGAGTGCAGGCTCTCGAGACCGGCCGGGCCGACGGTTTTGCCGCCGACGGCACCGTCTTGGGCGGCTGGGTGCAGGACCGTCCTGCCTACCGCTTGCTTTCTACCGAGCTTGACACCAGCGGTCTTTCCGTCGCCATGCCCCGAGGTCTCCAGAACGACAGCCTGCGTCGCTGGGTCAACGGCCAGATTGAGCGTTTGCTCAAGCAGGGTTGGCTCGCCGAACGGGCCAGGATCTGGGGCCTGACGGGAAGATCGTGAATATCCAGGCGCGCCACGCTAAAAAGTGTAAACTTTGATATATAGACAAACAAGAATAGAAAGAGCACTTAACACTCATGGTCCGACTCTCGTGGAAAACCATGGCCATTCCTGGTCTTGCCCTGCTGGTGGTGGGTTTGATCGGCTTTGCCATCAACGCGATCGCCGAGGCCGGTCAGACCCCCTACGAGCGCTCGGTACTTTCGTTCAAAGGCAATGTGAGCACCGGCCAGGATCTTTTTGAGGCGAACTGTTCAGCCTGCCACGGCACCGAGGCGAAAGGCTGGGTGGGGCCGAATCTGGAGGAAGTCAAAGAGCGCAAATCGGACCTGCAACTCATCCGGCAGGTGACCCGCGGCGAGACGCCCCCGATGCCCAAGTTCGAACTGAACGAAAAGCAGATGGCGGATCTGCTGAGTTATCTGAAGAGTATTTAACAGTCCCCGTATCAGGCCGTGTTCCGGAGTCGAACATGTACCCACCTAACTATCGGCTGCCCTGTGGAGCAAGCGCAACCGTTGGTGCAGAGCCTCACGGCCCTGGGTAAACCGGCCCTCTTGCAGGTCTACCTGCAATGGCGGCTACGCCGGGAAAAACAACGCCACGGCACCGCCTCCGTGCAATTTCGGGAAGCTCGCCGTGCCTGGCAGGACGTGGTGACGTTTTTGCGGCAGCAGCTGGGCTAAAAGACTGGGTCTCCAACCCTACTGGGCACCAAGCGTATACTGCGACTTCCTGGCTGGCTTGTAGTGTGCGTTTTAAAACGTCGGCAATCAGCAATCTCCCCACCCCTTGACCCTGGTAGCGGGTTGCCACGGCTAGTCGGCCGATGTCGGTGCTGGATTTGATCTCCACGACCAGATCGAGGACCAGTGGACCGTGGGAGCGCGGCAAGCGCGCGAGGCGGGCGCGCGAAACATAGGATACGTCAGGGGCAGTCAAATCCCCATTGGGCGCTTGGAATCCGGAACTGGAATCGAACACAAAACCAAACTTGCGCGGATCCACCCAGTTGCCCAACAACCGCGAGAAGCGTGCACCAATCATGCCGGAGACAATATCGGAGGGGCTCACAAGCGTAATGGCGCCGTCGCGCAGTTCGATCTTATGTTTCGGGTAAAGCTTTTGGAGTTTCTCGATATCCTCGACCGTCAGTGCCATTGGCGATCTCCGCTTCGATCACCAATGTAGAATCTACAGGCGCATTTGCCGCCAATGATGGTAGCGGATGATAGTTGTGGACAACCTGCCGAGCACAATGCTGCCTCTCTCATCTTTTCCTGCTGCCGCCGCTGCCCAAATCGCCCTGGTGGCCACCGACATCGACGGCACGTTGACCCGCTCCGGCCGCCTGCCGCCCGAAACTCTCGAAGGAATCGACCGGCTGCGGGCGGCCGGGATCGCCGTGGTACTGGTCACCGGGCGCTCGGCGGGTTGGGCGAATGCCCTGGCTCACTATCTGGCGGTGGACGCAGTGATCGCCGAAAACGGAGCCGGCTACTACCTCGGCGGCAGCGAGACCGAATGGATGTCCCTGGTACAGCTTGATACAAACAACCACCGAGCGGCCCTGGCCGAATGCTTCGCCCATTTGCAAATGCTTTACCCGAGCTTGATCCCCAGCACCGACAATCGCTACCGGTTGAGCGACTGGACCTTTGCAGTTGCCGGATTAGAATCCAACTCTTTGAAATACATGCGCTGCGTCTGTGAAAAATACGGGTTCGACTTTATCTGGAGTGCGGTGCAGGCTCACATCAAGCCACTGGAGTGCAACAAAGGTCAAGCCCTACGCCAGGTGCTCGCAACCCACTTTCCA
Organism: Gloeobacter violaceus PCC 7421; assembly: GCF_000011385.1. Lineage (NCBI taxonomy): Bacteria > Bacillati > Cyanobacteriota > Cyanophyceae > Gloeobacterales > Gloeobacteraceae > Gloeobacter > Gloeobacter violaceus. Next base: position 2,960,873 of record NC_005125.1, on the reverse strand, counting down.
TATTTGTTGATACAACAGGTGCTGACCGTCGGCGATAGTCCAAACGACAGCGATCTGTTTGCGCCAGAGTTTGACTACAGCTTTGCAGTAGCGAACTTGCGCAGGCATACCGACCAGATGCGGCAACTTCCTCGGTATATCGCCGAGCAGGCTGAAAGCACAGGATTTCTAGTCATTTTGGAGACCCTGTTTCATCACCGCCGAAGTTGTTAATGAATACGAGACGATTTTCCAGGTTCACCTTTGCTTGCTATCTATGAGGACACCGTCACAATCGAAAATCACAAGCTTCCAGGGTTTAGAATTCATTTAAATGTGAATCACATAACTAAGTGAGGGTGAACAATTGCGACGCCTTCTGTACTTGGAAAATTCCATAGTACCCCTCGCCATTTCAGAACACAGGTGCTTGATGAAATGGCACAGACTTACTTGCATAGCTGCAAAGCCCGCCAACCGATGTCACGGCGGTAATGAACATCTTTGACGGCAATGCAATTGACGACCTGGTAAGCGCTTGCGATGGCGCTTTCGAGGGCATCGCCCAATGCAGTTACTGCCAGGATGCGGCCCCCGGCGCTCAAGATGCGTTCTTTCTCCCGGCGAGTTCCGCTGTGGAAGACGAGGCCGCCCTGGGCACGGGCCTCCTCCAGGCCGGTAATCACATCGCCCTGGCGGTAGTCACCCGGGTAACCTCCCGCTGCGAGTACCACGCAGGCGGCAGCACCCGGTTTCCATTGCAAATCCACCCGATCGAGACTGCCCTGGGCGGTAGCCAGGAGCACTTCTTCTAAAGGGGTTTCCAGCAGCGGCAGGACCACCTGGGTCTCGGGATCGCCCAGGCGGCAGTTGAATTCGATTACCCGTACCGAGCTGTCAGGACCAATCATCAGTCCGGCGTACAGTACGCCCCGGTAGTCGATACTCCGCTTTTGCAAAGCGGTGAGTGTAGGAGCAAGAATGCGTTCCTCGATTTGACGCATCAGGGCGGCGTCCACGAGTGGGGCGGGGGCGTAGGCACCCATGCCGCCGGTGTTGGGGCCGGTGTCGCCCTCGCCTACACGCTTGTGATCTTGGGCGGGCACCATCGCCCGGATGGTCTTGCCGTCGGTGAAGGCGAGTACCGAAGCTTCTTCCCCGGCCATAAATTCTTCGATGACCACGGTCGCCCCCGCCGCCCCGAAGCGCGGCAACTCGTCGAGGGCAGCCAGGGCCTCGGCGGTCTCCATCGCCACGGTCACCCCTTTGCCGGCGGCAAGACCGTCGGCTTTGACCACCAGAGGTGCCCCCAGTTCGCGCACGTAGGCGCGGGCCGCCTCGATATCGGCAAAACTTCTGGCGGCGGCGGTGGGTACCCCGGCTTCGTGCATCAAGTGTTTGGCCCAGGCTTTGCTCGCTTCGAGTTGTGCCCCTTCGCGCGTGGGGCCGAAAATAATCAGTCCCTCAGCCTGGAAGTAATCGACGATGCCCGCAGCCAGGGGTGCCTCGGGGCCGACCACGGTCAGATCGACGCGCTCAGAGTGGGCAAAATCCGCCAGGGCCGCAAAATCGAGCGGCGAGACGGCCAGATTGGCGCACTTGGATTCGGTGGCGGTGCCGCCGTTACCCGGGGCGACCCAGATCCGGCCCACCCCCTCGGAGCGGGCGAGCGCCCAGGCCAGGCAGTGCTCCCGACCGCCATTGCCGACCACCAATATCTTCAATGCCATCGAACCCGATTCCACCAAAAGACCAGTCACGATTATCGCAAGGGAGAGGGCTTCGCGGCGGGGCCGTCCTGTTGCAACAATGTGGAAATACCGTCGCCGTGCGCCCATGCCCGATCGCCCCTCGCCCATCCCGCCGAACCCGCCAGACTACGCCTTCAAAGAAGAAATCCAGAAGCACTTCGAAGCGGTGGCCTACAGCCAGCAGCGCTGGCGGCGGCGCAACCGCTACTACTACGCGGACATCGAGGCGCTGTGCCGGTTTTTGATCCCCGCCCACAGCCGCGTGCTGCAAATCGGCTCAGGCAACGGCGATTTGCTCGCGAGCCTCGAGCCTGCGGTGGGATTGGGGGTAGATTTCAGCCCCTCGATGGTGACCCTCGCCCGCGAGCAGCACCCCGAATTGCAATTTCTCTGCCAGGACGCCGAGCAACTGGATCTAGAGGGCCAAACCTTCGATTACATCCTGCTGGTGGGGGTGCTGGGCCATCTAGCCGACATCCAGAGCGTCTTGGAAGGGCTCAGACCGTGCTGCCACCGCCGCACCCGCGTCGTGGCGGTTTTTCACAACTACCTCTGGGAACCGCTGCTGCGCCTGGGAGAACGCCTGGGAGAACGGATGCCCCAGCCCGCCCAGAACTGGCTTTCGGACACCGACGTGCGCAATCTGTTCGCCATCACCGGCTACACCGTCGTCAAGCAGGGACGCCGCATGCTCCTGCCGCGCCGGGTGCCGCTAGTGGCCGACTGGCTCAACCGCTACGCCGCCCGGCTGCCCCTGATCGAGCATCTGTGCCTCACCCAGTACCTGGTCGCTCGGCCCGATTTTGGGCCGCAGCCTGCCGCCCTGCCCACCTGCTCGGTGATCGTGCCTGCGCGCAACGAAGCCGGCAATATCCGCGCGGCGGTTGAACGCCTGCCTGCCCTGGGCAGCCACACAGAACTCCTCTTCGTCGAGGGCAACTCCCAGGACGACACCTGGCAGGTGATCGGCGAAGTGGCCCGCGAGTACGGCGAGCGCCTCGATATTCGCGTGTTCAAACAAAAAGGCAAGGGCAAGGGCGACGCGGTGCGCCTCGCCTTCGAGCAGGCCAAAGGCGATATTTTGATGATTCTGGACGCGGATCTGACCGTACCCCCGGAGGATCTACCCAAGTTCTACGCGGTGATTGCGAGCGGTCGGGGCGAATTTATCAACGGTTCGCGCCTGATTTATCCGCGCTCGCGCGAGGCGATGCCCTGGCTTAATACCCTGGCCAACAAATTTTTTGGAGTTGTCTTCAGCTTCCTGCTCGATCAACCCCTCAAAGACACCCTCTGCGGCACAAAGGTCCTTTGGCGCGAGGACTACGAAAAGATTGCCGCCGGACGCGCCTACTTCGGTGACTTCGACCCATTCGGCGATTTTGATTTGCTCTTCGGGGCCGCCAAGCTCAACTTGCACATCGTCGAGGTGCCCATCCGCTACCAGCCGCGCACCTACGGCCAGTCAAACATCGCCCATTTTCGCGAAGGGCTGGTCCTGCTGCGCATGTGCCTATTCGCCTCCCAACGCATCAAATTCAACTAAACTAGCGCGCTGAAAAGAGTTTGCGCCGCTGCCAGGCAAAGGCCGCAAGCGCGAGGGCAGCCAGGGTGATCAGACCGATGAGCAGCAGATTGGGAACAATGAAACTTGCCTCCAGATGGTTAATCTCTCCCGTCCGGATGCGCCACAGAAGCGTCTGGCCCTGCTGCTCGTCGCTGTTGGAGCGAAAGGCCGGTAGAGGCGTGGTGAGGGCAAATTCTAGCTGAATAAGCCCCGAGACCCAGTTGCCCACCCGCACCGTACCGAAGGGAGAGCGCAAATCGAGATCGGCGCTCACGTCGTACTCGCTCCACAACCAGCGATCGCGCTGCACCAGTCGCAGCGGGCCGGGGGTGGACAGGGCCGGCGGGTCTTTGGCAAGCACCGCGGGCAAGGGCGCCGTGCCGCTCAAAACGGCCGGTACCGCCTGGGCGGTGGGGCGGGCGGCGGTTTCGAGGGGACGACCGAGAAAACGGTTGAGCTTGCTTTCCAGATCCGCGCCGTCCTCGAAGGGAATGCGCAGGCGCAGCCGCTCCACCGTGCGCTCGCTGGTGCCCCCCAATTCCGCCGTGCGGCGCTCCAGACCTGCGACCAGGGTGTCGAGCTGTTCGCCACCCGCCTCGACCAGATTGCGATCGACTGCGAGAATCTGCTCGACGGTGCCTCCACCCAACCAGTTAAAGGTGATCCCCAGGCGGTAGGAAACGCAACCGGACAGCAGCAGGGCGCCGAGAAGACAAGTCAGGAGCGCTCGCGCGGACATGGGGAACGGCCGAAGTGAGAGTACTACTCAATGTACTGCCTCAATCGCAGGCGCAGGTGCGAAAAAAGAAAGTGAGTCGGGAGTGACGCGGTATGCGCACGGTGATGATCATCCACGGGACGGCGGACTGTGCGGCCAACTGGCGGCCCTGGGCCGAACCGCTCGAAAAATGCGGCTGGCGGGCTGTCGCCGTCGATTTGCCGGGCTACGGCCCGCAGGCCCTCCCGGAGGCCGACTGTTCGGTGGGAGCCTGCGCCGAATACCTGATCGGGGCTGTGGAGCGTTGTCAGCCGACGGCTCTACTCGGCCATTCCCTGGGAGCCAATGTCGCCATCGAACTGGCGCTGCGCCGCATCGCACCGCTCGCGCGGTTGCTGCTCGTCTGCCCGGCCGTGGACATTCCGCCCCTCACCCGTCACTTCTACGACTGGTTCGTCGAAGCGCCCCTCGAAGCACTCTACCGGCAGCGCACTTGGCTCAATCCCTGGCTGGCGTCCTACCCGCGTCTGGCCACCGCCAACCGCACCGCCCCCGCGAGCATCCGCCGCACCTGGCAGTCGCTCAAAACCTGGCCATTCCCCGACTGGCGGCAACTGACCCTCCCCACGGCGATCGTGGGCGGGCTGTGGGACCCAATCGCTCCCCCCCTCGCCCTCGAAGCGCTCCGTCGCCGGTTGCCCGACGCGCGGCTGACTTTGTTGCCCTGCCGCCACCTGCCCATGGACGATACCCCCGTCGCCTTCGGGCGCTGGCTGGTGCGCAGCTTGTCAGATACGTAAAGATAATTTTCAAGACGAGCCTGCGGACAGCCTTGTGGGGGACCGTTCAAACTGAAACATTTTGCAAACAATACAAGGGCCGCGTCTGCGACGGTGCTATAACGATTGGGAATGCAAAACCGGCCGTCCTGCAAGTTTTTGCGGTTCGGGTAGACATCCTTTAACAACAAAGAGGGACTGATGGAATACGTGATTGTAGACGCCCGCCAGCGTTTGATCGGCACGCTCAGGCAGGTTGTACCGCTCACGGTCGGCGCTACTTTTACCACGGATGCGAAAGATACCTACGCAGTGCTGAACATTGACAGGGCAAGCCGGGGCCGCAACGATGTACAGACACTGACGGTAGTCAGGATTCAAAATCGGATGCAACAGGCGGCCGAGTAAGCGCATCGACCAGCGCGCCGGCCCCGCCCGCCACCACCCGAACCGCAACACCGAGGCGAGCGGTAAATTCTTCTACGCTCAGATCATCGAGAAACATCCGGCCCTCCTTGAGCATGAGACCGGGCAAGATTAACGCGTCGCCCAGGTCTTTGTGGGCTAGGCCCGCGAGCAGATCGCCACCGGTCAACAGGCCGGTGACGGTAATTTGTTGTCCCCAGAAGAGGCTCGGCAGGGCGTGCATGGTCAGTTCCAACCCATCGATGCGATTGAGACGTTCTGCAACAGGAGCGAAGCAGTCGGCTACGGCCGTACCGACCACCCAGCTATAGCGACGGGCGGGGGCGATCGATGCAGGCAAGCGGCGTTCGAGGCGGCCAAATTCGTCTAAAAAGCGTCTGAGCGACCCCACGCCGTTGCCCAGTTGCGGATAGCCTTCGTAGTGGGCGCGGCCCGGGAGCTTCTCTGCGGCCAGCAAGTACCACTCGTCGGCGAGCCACGCGAAGCGGCTGCCGAGGCTACGACGGAAGTCTTTTTGCAATCGGTGCACCTGACGGATGATCCGGCGGGCCACCTCCGGGGTGACCGCGGTGAGTTCGTCGCCCTCCGGCCGGAAGCGGGTCAGCCCGACCGGCACCACGGCGGCGGAGAGCACCGTCGGCGATTCGAGATCGTGGAAGCGGGCCAGGTCGGTGAGGGTGCGCTCCAGGTGCTCCCCATCGTTGAGCCCCGGGCAGAGTACCACCTGGGCGTGCAGTTGCAACCCGTGGGTCTTGAACCAGGCGAGTTGCTCCAGGATGAATCCGGCGCGCGGGTTTTTGAGCAGGCGGGCGCGCAGGTCCGGCTCGGTGGCGTGCACCGAGACGAACAAAGGCGACAGCCGCAGCCGGGCGATGCGCTCCCACTCGGCGGGGGGCAAATTGGTGAGAGTCAGGTACGAGCCGTACAAAAAACTCAACCGATAATCGTCGTCTTTGAGGCGCAGCGTGTCGCGCATGAAGTCGGGCTGCTGGTCGATAAAGCAAAAGGCGCAGCCGTTGTTGCACTGGATGAGGTTATCAAACAATGCCGTTGCAAATTCAAGGCCCAGATCTTCGTCGAGATCTTTTTCGACTTCGAGGCTATGGCTGTGCCCTTCGCGGTCGAGGACGGTGAGGGCAAGGCTCTGCTCGGCGCACAAAAACTGGTAGTCAATCAAGTCGCGCGGAGCGGTACCGTTGATGCTCACCAGCCGATCCCCCGGCTCGAAGCCGAGTTCTTCGGCAATCGATCCGGGCCTGACGGCGCTGACGACGGCGGGTTTGACGCGGGCATTTTCCATCGCATCCAGGCTAACCCAGGCTTCGGAGGCTAGGGTGGAAGGCAGGCGGCACAGGGAGCAGGCATGGAAGTCAAAGAGCGCACCAACCCGGCTTGGGCGGGGGCAATCGCCCAACCCGGCCGCGAATTTGCCCCCGCACCGCTGGCGGTGCTCGAAGGGAGCTTGCCTGTCGGATTGCGCGGCTCGCTCTACCGCAACGGGCCGGGGCGTCTGGAGCGTGGCGGTGTGCGGGTCGGTCACTGGTTTGACGGCGACGGCGCCATCCTGGCGGTGCACTTCGGCGGGGGCGAAGCGCAGGGCGTCTATCGCTACGTGCAGACCGCGGGCCTGCAGGCCGAGGAGCGCGCGGGCCGCTATCTCTATCCCAACTACGGCATGAGTGCCCCCGGAGCGATCTGGGAGCGCTGGGGCAAACCGGTCAAAAACGCCGCCAACACCAGTGTCCTCGCTCTGCCGGATCGGCTGCTCGCCCTCTGGGAAGGGGGGCTTCCCCACGCCCTCGACCTGCACACGCTCCAGACGCGCGGCCTCGACGCGCTGGGCGGCCTCGGCCCGAGCGGCAGCTACTCCGCCCACCCCAAGCGCGACCCGCGCACGGGCGAAATCTACAACTTCGGCGTCGGCATCGGGCCTGCCGCCGTGCTGCACCTCTACCGCAGCGACGCCACCGGCCGGGTGATCCAAAAAGGCAAAATCGCCCTAGAGGGCATCCCGCTGGTGCACGATTTTGTGCTCGCGGGCCGCTATCTGGTCTTTTGCGTGCCGCCGGTGCGCATCAACCCGCTGCCGGTGCTGTTGGGTCTTGCCAGTTTCAGCGAGGCGATGGCCTGGCAACCCGACAAGGGCACCGCCATCTATATCGTCGACCGCGAGACACTCCAGTTGGTCGGCCGCGCCGAAGCGCCCGCCTGGTTCCAGTGGCACTTTGCCAACGGCCACGAGGCCGGGGGCGAACTGGTGATCGCATTGTGCCGGTACGCAGATTTTGCCACCAATCGCTATCTGCAAGAATTTGCCGGCGGCCGGACCCAGACCGCTTCGCCCTCGCAGTTGTGGCAGCTTCGCCTGGATGCGGCAACCGGCAGAGTACGAGGATTTGAACCACTGCTGGAACGGCCCTGCGAATTTCCGACCGTCGATCCGCGCAGTGTCGGCCTGCAAAGCCGGCACATTTATCTGGGCTTGCACCGTGTCGGTTCTCAGGTGGGCAGCGACTTCTTCCAGGTGCTGGCCAGATTCGATTGCGACAGCGGCCAGGCGGTGGAAACCCAGTTGGGCGACGGGCGCTATCCGTCTGAGCCGCTATTTGTAGCGGACGCCGACGAACCGGAGCGCGGCTGGGTGTTGAGCGTCATCTACGACGCGGGTCTCCACCGCAGCGAACTGTGGATCTTCGATGCGGACGCCCTCGATGCCCCGCCGGTCTGTCGCCTCGCCCTGCCGGAGGTGATTCCCCACAGCTTCCACGGCACCTGGCGACCGGTACCTTGAAGTGTGCCGCTACTTGTACTGTCTAAGCACAGCTGCAACCTGCTCGGCCTGCTCGTCCGCTCCTTTTTGGCGGAAGATTTCGAGTGCCTTTTGCCAGTCGGCGCGCGCGCCCTTGCGATCGCCCAGGCGATAGCGGGAGGTGCCCCGGTTGGTGTACGCTTCGGCGCTGTCCGGCTTGAGGCGCAACGCCATGGTTTGATCCTCGACGGCCCCTTTATAATCTTTGACCATCGAGCGGGCGTAACCGCGCTGGACATAGACCTGATAGGCTTTGGGCTCCAGGCGCAGGGCCTGTTCAAAATTTTCGTTCATGCCGCGTATGTCGTTGCGGCTGGCGCGCTCGATACCGCGCTGGATAAATTCGCCGGCTGTAATGGCGGGTTGGGCAAAAGCACCGGGACCGATCCCGACCAGCAAGCTCAAAACGAGTGGCAGCAAGTAAAGACGCATCGAAAGGCCGAAGGCATGCTTCCCACATTATGCGGCGCGGTGCAGCAATTTCAGCGCAACCCAAGGGTGCGCACCCGCCGCAGCGCCTTAAATCCCAGCTGGGCGACGTTGAGCGGCGTGTGATTCCCATCGCGCAACCCGACAAGCTCGTCAAGATTCACCCAGCGAAACTCGTCAAACTCGTGGTTGGGCCGGATAATCGCCCCGTCGTGCAAAAAGGCGACAAACGCAAAATTGAGGTGCACGCCCTTGCTGCCGGCGTGGTGCTCCTCGTAACCGAGCAAACCCGGCGGTGCGCCGTCGATGTCGTTGTCGTCCCCGAGACGCACAAACAGCGCTTCTATACCAGTTTCCTCGCGCACCTCGCGGAGGGCCGCCTCCAGGGGGGTCTCACCCGGATTCACCTCGCCGCCCACCGGCAACCAGGAACCCAGGCGCTTGTGGCGAATAAGCAGTAGACGGTACTCACGGCACAAAAACACGCTCACCGAAAATGCCCGCCGCATATTTCTCCGTTGGGTGTATCCGCTTCGGATCCGTAGTTTACCCGGCTACCGGTGGGTGTGCGCGAACCCCCTTGTGCCTTCAGGACGGCCATGCAATACTGGATACGCGGAAAATACGGTTTCTTGGTCAGTTTACAGTAGTTTTGATGATGACTGTGGATCATTCAGGGGACAAAGCTTCGGTATACATTGACCAGGAATCTGCTGCATTTCTCCCCACCAACACAACAAGAGGCAGGGCAGGCGCAATGCTTGCCCTGTATTTATTACGGCTTTGTCGCAAAAACGGTGTGCTTGGAGATGTAGAAAAGGGAGCAGTTCGCTCCCAGATAGAATTCGTCGAGTGCCTATTCGGACTGGCAGCCTAACAGGCAAATATCTTGAGAGGAACTGCAGCACGAATTATTTTTGCAACGGAGCCGAACGGCGTGTCATCGCCACGCCATCATGGCCACATTAAGGTGGCCAATTTAATATGAATCAGAACCCCATCCTCTGAGGTACCCATGGACGTTGAAGCGAAGTGCCCGATGGGCGGTGGCAAGGTCGAGGGCCGTGCCGTTCTGTTCGAGATGACGAACCGGCTGTGGTGGCCGAACCATCTGGATCTCTCGGTCCTTCACCAGAATCCGCCCGCCGGCAATCCGATGGGCGAAGGGTTTAATTATGCGGCGGAGTTCGAGAGTCTCGACCTCGCGGCGGTGAAGCAGGACATCTTCGCGCTGATGACCGAGTCGCAGGACTGGTGGCCAGCTGACTACGGCCATTACGGCCCGCTCTTCATTCGCATGGCCTGGCACGCCGCCGGCACCTACCGCATCGGCGATGGTCGCGGCGGCGCGGGCGCCGGCACGCAGCGCTTCGCGCCGCTCAACAGCTGGCCCGACAACGCCAACCTTGACAAGGCGCGCCTGCTGCTCTGGCCGATCAAGGAGAAATATGGGCGAAAGCTCTCCTGGGGCGACCTGCTGATCCTGGCTGGCAATTGCGCGCTGGAGTCGATGGGCTTCAAGACGGCGGGCTTTGCCGGCGGGCGCGTCGACATTTGGGAGCCCGAGAACGACATCTTCTGGGGCCCCGAGCGCGAGTGGCTGGGCGATGAGCGCTACAGCAGCGACCGCGATCTCGCCCACCCGCTGGCCGCGGTGCAGATGGGCCTGATCTACGTCAACCCCGAAGGCCCGAACGGCAAGCCGGACCCAATGGCCGCCGCGCACGATATCCGCGAGACCTTCGGCCGCATGGCAATGAACGATGAGGAAACCGTCGCGCTGATCGCCGGCGGCCACACCTTCGGCAAGTGCCATGGCGCCGCCGAGCCGTCGCAGTATGTTGGTGCCGAGCCTGAGGGCGCGGGCATCGAGCGTCAGGGGCTGGGCTGGGACAACAGCTTCGGCAGCGGGCGCGGCGTGCACACCATCACCAGCGGCCTTGAGGGCGCATGGACTAAGAACCCGATTCAGTGGGATAACGGCTATTTCGAGAACCTGTTCGAATATGAGTGGGAACTGACGAAGAGCCCGGCGGGTGCGCACCAGTGGACGCCAAAGAATCCGGAAGCGGCGAGCACGGTTCCCGATGCGCATGATCCGCACAAGCGGCATGCCCCGATGATGGCGACGACCGATCTCGCGATGAGGGCGGACCCGGCCTATGAGAAGATCTCGCGGCGCTTCTACGACAACCCGGATCAGCTTGCCCATGCCTTCGCCGAGGCGTGGTACAAGCTGACCCATCGTGACATGGGCCCCTACGCGCGCCTTCTCGGCCCCGAGGTCCCGTCCGAACCGCGCATCTGGCAGGATCCGGTGCCCGCGAGCGATCATCCGCTGATCGACGATGCCGACATTGCCGAGCTCAAGGCGCAAATTCTCGCCGCCGGCCTGTCGATCGCGCGCTTGGTCACAACCGCCTGGGCGTCGGCGTCGACGTTCCGCGGCACGGACAAGCGCGGTGGAGCGAACGGTGCGCGCATCCGTCTTGTGCCGCAGAAGGACTGGGCGGTCAATGAGCCGACGGAGCTGGCGACGGCGCTCGCGAAGCTTGAGGCGATCCAGCAGGACTTCAACGCGGGCCAGACCGGTGGCAAGCAGGTCTCGCTCGCCGACCTGATCGTTCTCGGCGGTTGCGCCGCGGTCGAACAGGCGGCGAAGAAGGCGGGGCACGACATCACGGTGCCGTTCACGCCGGGCCGGACCGACGCCTCGCCGGACCAGACCGATGTGGAGTCCTTCGCGCCGCTCGAGCCCAAGATCGACGGCTTCCGCAACTATGTCGGCGAGAAATCGGTCTATTCCGCCGAGGAGATGCTGGTCGATCGTGCGCACCTGCTTACGCTGAGCGCGCCCGAGATGACGGTGCTCGTGGGCGGCCTGCGCGTGCTGGGCGCGAACTACGGCGGGTCCAAGCTCGGCGTCTTCACCGAACGCCCGGAGACGCTGACCAACGACTTCTTCGTAAACCTGCTCAAGACGAGCACGAGCATGAAGTGGGAAGCGTCTCCGGATGCCGACGTCTTTGAAGCGAGCGATCGGGCGACCGGCGAGAAGAAGTGGGCTGGCACTCGTGTCGACCTCATCTTCGGTTCGAACTCGCAACTGCGTGCGCTTTCCGAAGCCTACGCGACCGCTGATGCCCAGCAGACCTTCGTCGACGCCTTCGTGGCGGCATGGACTAAGGTGATGAACCTCGACCGGTTCGACCTTCCCCGATAGGGAGGCGAGGCCACCAATTTTCGGGGGTCTTGCTGCATCTGAGTTGCTGAGCGCTTTTCAGCCCGCGCCTAGTTGGATACACCTCCTGAGTTGTCTGGAGTCATGAGCCAGGGGCGCATAGTCCTGCCCCCTTGAAATCGCCCCACCCCCCGGAAATTGGTGGCCTCTCCCGAACCGACGTTAAAGGAGTACAAGATGAGCAGCAATCACGTAAACAGTCAAAATATGAAGCTCGAAGTCGTGGTGTTCGGCGTTTCCGACGTTGACCGCGCGAAGGCGTTCTACGAGAATCTCGGCTGGCGGCTCGACATCGACGTCGCAGAGGGCGACGACTTCCGTGGCGTGCAGATGACGCCGCACAACTCGGAAGCCTCGATCATCTTCGGCAAGGGAGTCATATCGGCCGAGCCCGGCTCGGCGCACAGCCTGGTCCTCGCCGTTGACGAACCACCGGGTGCTGCTCGCGGCCTTTGATCGAACTGTGGGGCCCTTCGGGGTGGCGCCAGTTGGCGCCCACGGTATAAATCCACCAGTGGCGGTGGTCGCCTTTGTCCACCGGCCCGGGAGGTTTGACAAAGACGGCCGAGGCGGGTTGCAGCAGTTCGGGCAACGCGCCCGGATAAGTGGCCGCGTCCGCTGGACGCTCGGCCAGGGTGCGATAGCCGGTGGCCTTGACGAAGCGGCGAAACTGCGAGTTGGTGACCACAAAGCGGTCCATCCAGAAACCATTGACGCGGACCGGGTGGGCGGGGGCTTCCTCTGGGTACTGATCGTTTGAACCCATCCAGAACGTTCCTCCGGGAATTCAGACTGTGTCCCGGGCCGGGGGTCGACCCGGTGGGCGGCTTTGAGCAGCTGCAGTACGGAGCGAATTGGTGGCTCGGGACATAGAGCTGCCGGTCGAAATTCCAGACGCGTTCGCTGCCATCGTCGCACAATATAGAACGAATTGTCGATAGATTAACCGTACTTTATTGTGTTGGGCGGTGGTGCATGAAGGGCTGTGCAGGGCAGGGAAGACTAGGATAGGGCCATTGCGAGGTACTACCATGGTCGATCAAGCGCATTCCTGACTCCCCACCGCCGAGGAACTGCCCGATTCGGACGACACCCCTGTGGATAATGAGTTACAAGATCTGATGCCCGGGGTGCTCAAACTGCTGTTGACGACCATCTGGGCCGAGCGACAGGACTGGTTCTGGGGAACGGATATGGGGATCTACTTCGATCCTGATGACGAACCTGTCGTCCCCGACGGTTTTCTCGTCCTGGGAGTCCCCCGAATCAAAGACGAGAACCTGCGCCGCAGCTACGTGTTGTGGGAAGAAAAGGCGGTCCCGGTGCTGACTTTGGAAGTGGTTTCGCGCAAGCGGTGCAACGAGCACCGCCAGAAGAAGCTGGACTATACCGCTTTGGGAGTGCGCTATTACATATTTACAATGCACTGCGACAGGTTAAAAAGAGCCTTGAAGTCTACTGTCTGGAGCAAGGGGAGTATAGTTTTTTGTCCGACAATCCAGTCTGGCTGCCTGACATTGGTCTGGCCATCGGCTGTGAACGGGGGGTGTACCAGGGCATCGAACGGGAATGGCTCTACTGGTATGACCAGGGGGGACAGCGTTATCTGACCCCGGAGGAGCGTACCGCCGAGGCCGCGCGCTTGGCGACAGAAGCCGCACAACAGGCGGCAGAGGCCGAGCGGCGCGCCGAGCAAGCCGAGCGGCGCGTCGCCGAAGCACAGCAACAAATTTTGAAGGAAGCGGCGGCGCGCCGGGCAGTGGAAGCGCAACTGCAGGCACTCCGCCATCGCCTCCAGGAGCAGGGGATCGACCCTGGTGCTTGAGGCTGTGATCTTCACAACACGTCAGAAAGTTCAGCTTTGCCACCCAGGGAGCACCCGGTAGACGATGGGCATCAGAACGGTAATTGCCACAAGGTATGTGACCCCGTTGCGCGAGGGCGGATCGCTCCCGGCCATCGTCGAAGCCGACGACGACGGCATGTACGTGCTCAAATTTCGCGGCGCCGGGCAGGGACCCAAAGCCCTGATAGCCGAACTGGTGGCCGGGGAAATCGCCCGCGCCTGCGGTTTGCCGGTGCCTGAGATCGTTTTTGTCGAACTCGATCCCGAACTCGCCCGCACCGAACCCGACCCGGAAATTCAACACTTGATCCGGGCCAGCGCCGGCCTCAATCTTGCCCTCGACTACCTGCCCGGTTCGGTCACCTTCGACCCGCTGGCGGTTCAACCCGACGCGGATCTGGCTTCTTCGATCGTCTGGTTCGACGCCTATGTGACCAACGTCGATCGCACCCCCCGCAACACGAACATGCTGATGTGGCACCGGCGGCTCTGGCTTATCGATCACGGCGCGGCCCTCTACTTCCACCACACCTGGAAGAATCACCTGGAGCGCAGCCGCGAGCCGTTCGCCCTGATCAAAGATCACGTACTGCTGCGGTTTGCCGACGCTCTGGGCGAGGCCGATGCACGCATGAGCGAGCGGGTCACACCGCAAGTCATCGACGGCATTGTCGAACGCATTCCTGAGGCCTGGTTGGGCGCAGACTCTCCGTTTGTCGGCGGCGAGCAGCACCGAGAGGCTTATAGGAAGTACCTGCTGAGACGGCTGGAGCCGCCACGAGCTTTTTTGGAGGAGGCGAGCCGTGCACGAACCGATTGCGTATGATTACGCGACGATCCGCCTCGTTCCCAAAGTCGAGCGCGAAGAGTTCGTCAACGTCGGGGTGATCATTTCGTGTCCTGCCAGGGCGTTTTTGGAGGCACGCATCGAACTAGACGAGCGGCGGGCATCGGCACTCGATCCGACCCTGGATCTCGAAGCGATCCGGGTCCACCTGCAGACCATACCGACTATCTGTGCCGGTGGAGAGCAAGCGGGGCCAATCGGCCGACTGTCGCAGAGGGAGCGCTTCTACTGGCTGATTGCGCCCCGCAGCACGGTGATTCAGACCTCGGCCGCGCACCGCGGTCTTTGCAAAAGCCCGGCTGCCGTGCTGGAGCACCTGCTCGACACGATGGTGCGTCCACCTCGCACGCAGAGGCAGAGGCAATGGTCGATTCCGGTGGAGGGTGGTGCCGATAGATTGGACTGAAAGCTTCGGATTTGTAGCCGGGTGCGGCGGCATGCTGCCGGCCACTTTCGACCGCCCACGGCCAGAGGACGTAGAATGCCTACGCAAAGCACATCCGATCCCCACCCAGTACTTTTAAAGGAGACCTCGCTGTGGCTCGTATTCTGGCTGTTTCCGGCAGTCCCTCTCACCCGTCGAGGACACATTCGCTCGTGGAATATGCCGTTGGGCTTCTGCCGCCGGAGGTCGGGGCGGACGTGTTTGCAGTGCGCGATCTGCCGCCCGAGGTGCTGGTCTTTGCCCGCTTCGACAGCCCTGCCCTCGACGGGCCGAAGGCGCTGCTTGAAAAAGCGGACGGGTTGATTATCGCGACTCCCATTTACAAGGCGGCTTATACCGGGCTGTTGAAGAGCTTTTTGGACCTGCTGCCGCAGAAGGCTTTGCTCGGAAAAGCCGTGTTGCCCATCGCCACGGGCGGCACGATCGCCCACCTGCTCGCCATCGACTACGCCCTCAAGCCGGTGCTCTGCGAGTTGGGAGCGCGGCACCTCTTGGGAGGGGTGTACGCGGTCGACAAGCAAATCCAGCGGCAGGCCGACGGCAGCACCGTGCTCGACGAAGAAATCGACCAGCGCCTGAAGCACTCGGTCGGCGATCTGGTCAAAGCGATCGGGGGCTAGAGCGACGGCATCCAGCGTGTCGGCCCCGGCCTTCAGCCGTGCTATTGCTGTTTCGGTGGCGGCAAGGCCGTTGGCACTGGCGACGACTACGGGCCTACCGACTGCCTGAGCAAGGGCAGGGACGGCCCCCAGACCGCTTGCCAGAGCACCGCCAAACACTACTCTCGACGTTTCATCTGCATGGGCACAAAATACCGCATTTTCACGGGTGCCCAGAAGTACAAACCATAGACGGCTGGATAAGATCGCCAGGCATGGCGGCCTGTCAACCGACAACACGCCGGAATCTGCCACGAGAACAGCCCAATCATTGGGGTCGATTCAGTGGTTCTAGAAAGCGGACGGGCAGAAATTGCGTGCAACTGCCTAGGTGGTTCGCTCGATTCACAATTTTGTATTTTCATGTCAGGCTCGAAGGTGGCTGTACATTCAGTAAATCAAGTCTGCGAACAGGTCGTATTCTCCATGAATTTCTGTAAAATGGACCCCTCAAAAACTGAAAGATCCTGTAGGGAAGGCACTGGCTATTCAAGGCTAGTTTGTTATATCAAGACTTCGATCCGCACCTGGATCTGTGGCGCGCTGCTTGCCGGAACGGGCTTTAGCACACCTTCGTTTGCGCAGGTTCTGCCGGGAAATCCGGCCAAAGTTATGCCCCTGGGAGATTCGATTACCGAGGGTTTTACCGTTTCGGGAGGCTACCGCACCGACCTGTGGAACAGTCTGGTTTCGGAAGGTAGCAACGCCGATTTTGTCGGTTCCCAATCGAGCGGTCCATCCAGCCTGAGCGACAAAAACCACGAGGGCCATCCCGGCTATTTTATCGACCAAATTGCAGACGGTATCGACGACTGGCTGCCGAAGTACAAACCGGAGACAGTGCTGTTGCTCATCGGCACCAACGACATCGAAAAAAACAACGATCCTGGCGGTGCACCGGGTCGATTGAGCGCCCTTATCGACCAGATTTTCGCGTTGCGCTCCTCTGTGAAGCTCTATGTCGCTTCGATCCCGCCTGCCGACGATAGCGCTATCAATCAGCGGGTGCTCGATTACAACGCCGCGATCCCCGGCATCGTAAACGGCAAGATCACCCAGGGTAAAAAAGTCGTCTACGTGGACATCTACAATGCCCTGACCACCGCCGATCTGGCGGATACGGTGCACCCCGACGCCGAGGGCTACGCCAAGATCGCCGATCGCTGGTTCGAGACGCTGCGGGTTGCAAGCCTCGCAGGCAGCCCTAAAAGTGATTTCAGCGGCGACGGCCAATGGGACATTCTCTGGCGCAACGGTGCCAACGGCAGGAATACCGTCTGGCTGATGAATGGTTCGGCCCGCTCCGCAGTCGTGGAACTACCCGCCGTTTCAGATCCCAACTGGCGGTCGGTCGGGACGGCCGATTTCGACTTCGACGGCAAGCCCGACATTCTCTGGCGCAACACCAAAACCGGCGCCAACTCCATCTGGTTGATGAACGGCACGGAGTACCGCGCGGCTATTTCCCTGCCCACGGTGGGCGATCCGAAGTGGCAGATTGCCGGGGCGGCGGACTTCAACTTCGACGGCAAACCCGATATCCTCTGGCGCAATCAAGCCACCGGTGCCAATTCCGTCTGGTTGATGGACGGAGCGGTCTACCGAGCGGCCGTCACTTTACAGGCGGTCGCCGATCTGGGCTGGCAAATCGGTGGCACGGGCGACTTCGATGCCAACGCCACCCCGGACATCCTCTGGCGCAACACGGCCACTGGTGCTAATGCCATCTGGAAGATGAACGGCCTTGCTTTTTTGAGCAGCGTTTCTGTACCGTCGGTGGGCGATCTGGGCTGGCAAAGCGCCGGGGCGGGAGACTTCAGTGGCGACGGCAAACCCGACATCCTCTGGCGCAACACGGCCACCGGCAGCAACGCCCTGTGGCAGATGGACGGCACTGTCTTCATCCAATCCCTCCCGCTCGAAGCGGTGGGCGATCTAGCCTGGCAGATCGGAGGACCGCGGTAAGAAGGCAAGTACGCCCGAGTAGGGTGATTACACCGAAATCATCCCGATTCGCGGCCACCAGGCGGCGGCCTGGTGCAGAAGTTCATCAAGCCGCAGCAGAGCCTCAGAGATGTGCACAGTATACATAAACTTCAATCTGCCGCCAGTTGACCGCTGGCAGGCATCTTCATAAATAGGCGTAGCCAACCACTGGCAGCTTCAGCCTTCGAGCTTGAGCACGGCCATGAAGGCTTCCTGAGGCACGTCCACCGAGCCGATCGATTTCATGCGCTTTTTGCCTTTTTTCTGCTTTTCGAGCAGCTTTTTCTTGCGGCTGATGTCGCCGCCATAGCACTTGGCCAGCACGTTCTTGCGCAAAGGGGCGATGTTTTCGCGCGCCACCACCTTCGAGCCGATGGCGGCCTGGATCGGCACCTGAAATTGCTGGCGGGGGATCAGTTCTTTGAGTTTGGCGGTGAGTTGCCGGCCCACCTCGGGCGCTTTGTCGGCGTGGGTGATGCAGGAGAGCGAATCGACCGGCTCGCCGTTGAGCACGATGTCGAGGCGCACCAGGTTGCCCTCGCGGAAGCCGATCAGCTGGTACTCCATCGAGGCGTAACCGCGCGAGCGCGACTTCATCTGGTCGAAAAAGTCGGTGATCACTTCGGCCAGCGGAATTTCGTAGATGAGCGTGGTGCGCGTCGGCGTCAGGTAGCGCATGTCCTTGAAAATTCCCCGCCGCCCCTGGCTCAGCTCCATCAGCGTGCCCACGAACTCCTGGGGGGTAATCAGTTCGACTTTGACGTAAGGCTCTTCGATCGAGGTGCGCAATTGGGACGGGGGCAAGTCGGCGGGGTTCTGGACCTCCAGCACTGTGCCGTCGGTCTTGTTGACCCGGTAGACGACCGAGGGGGCGGTGGTGACCAGATCCAGGTCGTACTCTCGTTCCAGCCGCTCCTGCACCACCTCCATGTGCAGCAATCCCAAAAAGCCGCAGCGAAAGCCGAATCCCAGAGCTCCCGAACTCTCGGGCTCAAAGTGCAATGCCGCGTCGTTGAGGCTGAGTTTGTCGAGCGCCTCGCGCAGGTCTTCGAACTGGTCGGAGTCGGTGGGGTAGAGCCCGCAGAAGACCACCGGCATCGCCTCCTGATAGCCCGGCAAGGGCGTGGCGGCGGGGTTGGAGACCAAGGTGATCGTGTCGCCCACGCGGGCGTCCTGCACCAGCTTGATGGCGGCGGCGATATAGCCCACTTCACCCGCGTGCAGTTCATCCACCGGCACCTGAAAAGGCTTCAGCACGCCGATTTCGTCGATTTCAAATTCTTTGCCGGAGGCCATAAAGCGAATTTTGTTGCCCTTTTTGACCGAACCGCTCATCACCCGAAAGTAGACGATTACTCCCCGGTAGGCGTCGTAGTAGCTGTCGAATATCAGTGCCTGCAAAGGCTCGGCCACCGTGTCCGCGGGCGGCGGAATGCGGTGGACGATAGCTTCCAGGATGTCGTGGATGCCGATCCCTTCTTTGGCCGAGGCGCGAATCGCCCCGGTGCGCTCAAGACCAATGATTTCTTCGATCTCGTCGAGGACGCGCTCCGGCTCCGCCCCCGGCAGATCAATCTTGTTGAGCACCGGGATGATTTCGAGGTTGTTCTCAATCGCCAGATAGACGTTGGCCAGGGTCTGCGCTTCGACGCCCTGGCTTGCGTCCACTACCAGCAAAGCCCCTTCGCAGGCGGCGAGTGAGCGCGAGACCTCGTAGGTAAAGTCGACATGACCAGGGGTGTCGATGAGATTCAGAATGTACTTCTCGCCGTCATCGGCGACATACTCCATGCGGGCCGCCTGCAGCTTGATCGTGATGCCCCGCTCGCGCTCCAAGTCCATGTTGTCGAGGTACTGGGCGGTCATATTCCGGTCGCTCACGGTGCCTGTCACCTGCAACAGCCGATCGGCCAGGGTGGACTTGCCGTGGTCGATGTGGGCAATAATGCTGAAATTGCGAATCTGCGAAACGGGAACGGCGGTCATGGCAAGTCACAAAAGTTTAAATTCGTCTCAGGTTCAATCGTAGCTTCTGTTGCCGACTGTAGGAGCAGGGATACCCGTGCAGCCGGAACAGCCCATCTTCCACATTACCAGCCGCTCCCAGTGGGAGGCGGCCCGGGGCGAAGGCGTCTACCGTCCCCCAAGCCTGCAGAGCGAAGGCTTTATCCACTGCTGTCGGGCTGAGCAGTTGGCCGGGGTCCGCGAGCGCTACTTTCGAGGCCAGACAGCTCTGATGCTGCTCACCATCGACCCCAGCAAACTCACTGCCGCTGTGCGTGAGGAAGACGCCCACGGCCGCGGCGAGACATTTCCGCACCTCTACGGGCCGCTCAATCTCAACGCCGTTGTGGAAGTTTGTGACCTTCCGGCAGCTGACACCTGATACATCACTCGAACAATGTACGCAGCATTTTAAGGGCGACAAACAGTTGGTCGAGTTGCGCTTCGCTCAGGCCCATAAAGCGCGCCTTGAGGTGGGCGACATGGGCCGGGAATATCTGCTCGAACAGTTGCTCGCCCTCGGGGGTGAGGGCGACGGTAAAGCTGCGGCGATTACCCTCGGTAACGGCGCGCTTGACCAGTCCTTTTTCTTCGAGCCGGTCGATGATTCCCGTGAGCGTACCCTTGGTGATGAGCGTCTTTTCTCCCAATTTGTTCATGCTCATGCCGTCGGTGTTGCCGAGGGTGCTGATCACATCGAACTGGGGCGGCGTGAGGCCCACCGAGCGCACGTGCCGGGCCGAATAGTTCGAAAATGCCTGGTAGGCTCCGGCCAATTCGCGCAGGGTGGGCATGAAGTTTTCCTGAGCCGCTCGAATCGTCTTGGAGGAGGAGGGGGGCATGGCGACTACTCTCCTTACCCGTTCTGTTGGGAACAATCCTACCGGGATGGGGGACTTTCTAGCAGAAAGCGACCGAAACAGGCACTATGGGAACACCAGCCCGCGATTCGGCCATGTCACAGCAAAAGATCGAGGCCCTTGAGCAAGAAATCGCCCAGCTGCAGGCCGAGGCCGATACCCAGGCAGCTGCTGAACAGTACCTTAGAAGCCAGCTCGCCCAGGCCCTCAGGGCAGTGGAGTTGGCCAAAAAGCAGCTGATGCTCCTGGAGATGCAGCAGCTGGAGATCCAGTCACTGCGCAACCAGTTGAGTACCCTTGGCCATCAAGTCGAGTTTGCGCGCGAGCGCGAGGCGCGGCTCGAACAGCGTCTGCAGGCTACCGAGGAGGCACTCGCCCTGGCGCGCCGGCAGCGCACTGCCGCTGCAAGCCAGCCGACCCGCTACGGCGGCAACCCGAGTCTGCCGGCCTTTTTGCTCAAGCCGGTAGCGGCGGTGGCGGTGGGTGGCGATCAACCAAGTGCCG
The DNA here is from genome assembly GCF_000011385.1 of Gloeobacter violaceus PCC 7421. Classification (NCBI taxonomy): domain Bacteria; kingdom Bacillati; phylum Cyanobacteriota; class Cyanophyceae; order Gloeobacterales; family Gloeobacteraceae; genus Gloeobacter; species Gloeobacter violaceus. The sequence continues at coordinate 2,940,023 of NC_005125.1, read as the reverse complement.
ACTAGGTTTGTTTTTCTTTGATCGTCGGCAGCGGCGTCTGCCCGGCAGCGTTCGGCACGGTTTCCGGCGGGGCGGTCCAGCGCCGCCAGAGTACCAACAGCAGCGCCAGACTCACCGGTCCGACGACAATGCCGATGGTGCCGAAGGCAAGCAGACCGCCCAAGACCCCAAAGAACACCAGCAAGATGGGGATACCGGTACCCTGACTGATAAACAGCGGCTTAAGGAAGTTGTCGATGGTGCCCACCACCAGTGCACCCCAGAGAAACAGGGCGACCGCCTGCCAGGTTTGGCCATTCGCCGCCAGCCAGATAACGCAGGGAAACCAGACCACCGGGGTGGGAATCTGCAAAATCGACAACAACGCCGCGAGCACCCCCAAGATCAGGGCAATTTCGATCCCCGCCACCCAGAGCCCAAGCCCGGCGAGCAATCCCTGGGCTGCCCCGGTGAGCACCAGCCCGAGCACCACCGCCCGCACGGTCGCCCCGAGCGGATCGAGCAGCGAGACGAGCGGTTCGCCTCCAAGCTTTTCGAGCGCCTCTCGCGTCTGACGGACCAGGTCCAGACCGCTCAGGTATAGAAAAAACAGCGTGAAAATGGTCAGGCCCAGGGTTACCAGAGCGCCGCTAATCGCCTGGCCGAACCCCGCCAGCCAGGTGAGAATGCGCCCGGCCCCGGAGCGCAACCACTGCTGAACTTGCACCAGATCGACCTCGCGCAGCCAGTTCTGCAGTTGGCCGCCCACCACAGGCACCCGGGCGACGGTCCGGCCGAGGGCGGCGTAGCTCTCCTTGAGGGCCGCGAGACTCATCGAGCCGTCGGCCTGCACGGTCCGATACAGCTCGACGGCATCGCTGGCCAGACTCGCGGCGATCAGCACAACCGGCAAGATCACCGACAGCGACACCAGCAGCGTCATCGCGAGCGCGGCGTAGATGCTGCGCTTGTCGAGGATTTCGTAAACTTTCTGGTACAACGGCCAGCTCACCAGAGCCAGGATCGCCGCCCAGGCAATGGCCGGCAGAAACGGGCCGAGTACCAGGTACGCCACCCAGGCGAGCACACCCGCAACCACCAGCATGGCCCACTGCTGCCTTGTCACCACCGCCTCGCGCTCGTGTTGCCCTATCAGCCTAAGGATGCTCGCTGCAGTTTGCTTGTACCCGAAGAACGAGACCAGGCGCCTAACTGCGCATCCGCAGAGAGAATCACCGGACTTTCGCCGATTTTACTCCTCCTTGCCCCAGCCCATGGCACGGGCGACGGTGCCCATGTCCTTGTCGCCGCGCCCCGAGCAGTTGAGCACGACGATTTGCTCCGAATGCAGTTGGGAGGCGAGGATACCCAGGTAAGCAAAGGCATGGGCCGTCTCCAGGGCAGGGATGATTCCCTCGGTGGAGCACACCAGGGAGAGGGCCGCGAGCGCTTCGCTGTCGGTGACGCTGTAGTACTCGGCGCGGCCGATGTCTTTGAGATAGCTGTGCTCGGGGCCGACGCCCGGGTAATCGAGCCCGGCACTGAGGGAATGGGCTTCTTGCACCTGGCCCTGCTCGTCTTGAAGCACATAGCTCATCGCCCCGTGCAGGACCCCCGCCCGGCCGGCGGTGAGGGTGGCGGCGTGTTTGCCGGTCTCGATCCCTTCGCCCGCCGCCTCGATGCCCACCAGGCGCACCGCCCGTTCATCCAAAAAATCGTGAAATAGCCCGATGGCGTTGGAGCCGCCGCCTACGCAGGCAATCAGCACATCGGGCAGACGGCCAAGGCGCTCCAGGCACTGGACGCGGGTCTCGCGGCCAATCACCGCCTGGAATTCGCGCACCATCAAAGGGTACGGATGGGGACCGGCGGCGGAACCCAGGATGTAGTGGGTGGTTTCGACGTGGGTGACCCAGTCGCGGATCGCCTCGGAGGTGGCGTCTTTGAGGGTGCCCGTGCCCGCGGCCACCGGACGCACCTCGGCTCCCAACAGCTTCATGCGGTAGACGTTGAGCTTTTGGCGCTCGATGTCGTGCACACCCATATAGATAATGCACTCCAGGCCAAAGCGGGCACAGACCGTGGCCGTCGCCACCCCATGCTGACCGGCGCCGGTCTCGGCGATGATCCGGCGCTTGCCCATGCGCAACGCCAACAGTGCCTGTCCGAGGGCATTGTTGATCTTGTGGGCGCCGGTGTGGTTGAGATCTTCGCGCTTGAGAAAAATGCGCCCCCCGCCCCAGTGGGCGGTGAGGCGCTCGGCAAAATACAGCGGCGTCGGCCGGCCGACAAAGTCGCGCAGATGGCCCGCGAACTCGGCGAGAAATTGCGGATCGTGCCTATACTGATTGAACGCGGCTTCCAGTTGCGCCAGGGCGCTCATGAGCGTCTCGGGGACATACTGGCCGCCGAAGCGGCCGAAGCGGCCCCGACTGTCCGGCAGGGCGCCCAGGGGTTGAGGGGCAGTAAAAGTCACGGTCTGTATTGTAAAGGACACATTTAGAATATCGCAGAGTTTAGACTGCCGACCCATGCACCCGCCCGCCCGCGACGACTAGGATGTGCAGTGCAAGACGGTATCTATCCCTAGCTGCCGGACATAGCTGTCGAGCCGTGCCCAGAGAGCCTCTTTATGTACTACCTCGCCATCGGTAACCCGCAGAAGCTGGCCACGCCTCTGGCCGAGCGCTACCAGCAGGTTCCCGCCGGTTTGCTGCCGGTGGTGCGAGATCTCTCGCCGCACCAACCGCATCCGAGCCGCGAGGAACTGCCCGCCGCGGGCCGCCCTTACCAGCGGCTCAACGACTGGCGCTGGGCGGTACCGGAGGTGTTTACCTTTTTGGAAGGTGCCGGGGAGCCCTGCCTGCTGTTGAGCAACGCACCCCTCGACGATGACGGAGTGCCCTGGGGCCATCTGGCCGAGCACTGGCCGCAGGCAAGCGCTCTGCAGCAATTGGGTTGGCTTTCACAGATCGCCAAACTCTGGGATCCGTGTGTCGAGCAAAAGGTGGCTTCGTCGCTGCTGTTGCCCGCCAACATCGGGGTGCAGGGCTGGCAAATGCGGCTGTTCTACCTTAAGGCCGACGCCGATGCCCCTACCCTGCGGCAGCTGGCCGCTTGCTGGCGTACCCTCTCACCCTTGAGCGCGCCGCTCGCCTCCCTCGTCGGTGCCGTCGAGGCGGGCCAGGTGAGCCGGGCGGCGGATCTCGTCGAAGCGCTCGAATCGATGGCGCTCCTCACGGCCACCGGCCGGGTGACCCAGATGAGCGCCGCCACCGATGTCGGTCGGCGCCGCAAGAACAATGAAGATTGCTTTGCCCACGATCCTGCCGGGCGCTACGCGGTGGTCTGCGACGGCATGGGCGGCCACGAGGGCGGTGAGGTGGCCAGCCGCATGGCCACCGAGAGCCTCGAGAGAGACCTGGGTGCGCTGGCCGGTCAGGGTTTGACGCCCCGCGAGATCCGCTCCCGCCTGGCGGAGGCGCTCGGCAAAGCCAACGCCCGGCTCTGGGAAACCAACCAACAGCAGCGGCGCAACGGCACCGGCCGCATGGGCACCACGGTGGTGGCTTGCTACCAGGACGGTGCACTACTGCATGTCGCCCACGTGGGCGACAGCCGCATCTATCTGGTGAATCGCAAGCACTGCCAGCAGATCACTGTCGATCACGACCTCACCCAAAAAGAAATTTCCCGCGCCCGCACCACCAGCGCCGCCGCCGCCCTCATCCCTACAGGCGGCACCCTCACCCAGGCCCTGGGTTTGATGCCGGAAGGAACACTCCAACCGATGGTCCAGAGCTTTATCCTGCCTGAGGAGTGTCTGGTGCTGCTCTGCAGCGACGGCCTGTGCGACGGCGATCTGGTGGAGCGCTCCTGGAAGAGCGCCCTCAGGCCGCTACTCGATCGCGATCTGGCCCCGGCGGCCCCGGCCCTTATCGATCTGGCTCTGCGCGAACTGGGGCACGACAACATCACTTTTGTGCTTCTGCGCTACATGCCGGGGGCTGCCCGCGCCGCCGATTCGCCGCCCACCATTCCCCAGCGGCCCCGGCCGCAGACCCAGCAGATCCCCGCCGCCGTGGTCGATGCCGCGGCGGCCAGGGCGGCCACGGCCAGCTCGATTCCGGCTGCCCGTCCCACTCCGCCCACCGGACGCAACCCCTGGCTTCCCATCGCTGCTGTGGCAGGGATTATAGCGGTGGCCGCAGGCGCCTACCTGTTGCTTCCCCAGCCCGCCGTCCGCCGCGAAGCACCCACCTCCACCACGGAAAATTCCGCCGTCCGCCCGGTGCCCGTACCCGAGACGAGTACGCCCCCACCGACACTCCCTGCCGCGAGCGTTCCTGCCAAAACGCAGGCTGCGGCCGTCGCCGCTCCCCGGCCTACCGGCGGCCCGGCTCCCAAACCTGCAAAGCCGGGCCTCACCACGCCCCCACCGCCTCCGGCAACCAATCCCGAGACTAGAGTTCCTGAACAAATGCAGGGGCAAACCCGGCTCCCGCCCGATGCAAAAAAATCCGGTATCGTCGAGCAAGCCGACGGGCAACCGGAGACCAAAGCGTCCGCGCGCAAGAAGCGGCGGGCGCGCAAACTCCAAGAGGAGAACAATTCCGGCGGTCTGGTGTTGCCCAAGGCTTCCGTCGGTGCGCAACCGGAAGCGACGACTGTGGCTGACAAGATTGCTCCCCAACCGCCCATCCTGGAGCGCTCTCTAATCGCCCCGCCCGTGCAACCGACGCGCAGCGAACCGGTTCTGCTCCCACCCAACACTTCAAGCACGCCATAGACCGGGTGTCCATCGCATCGGTACCGCGGTGCAGAGGACGATAGGCCATGCACTACACTGGTAGATACGAGAATTCTTGACAGAATACTCGTAAACTCGATCACTACAAAACAAGGCAAATGTGAATTACCACATAGACGATACAACTCCCGACGGCCAGGAACTATCCTCCTGCCAGGCAACTTATGGAGTGAGCAACCTCTCAAAGCCGGGTAGGGTCACCCTGCCTAGTGGCGACTGTCCGATCGGCAGTTTGCTTGTCGTCTCCAACGTTCGAGGAGAGATGTGTTCCATCACCGTTTTGTCGGCGCAAAATGAATCCCTCGATTTCAATGGCTTGAAAATTGACGAAATAGAAATACAACCCGGCATAATAGCCACCTTTTGCAGACGTTACCAGCGGTGGCAGGCCACCATTTCAGCTCGCTGAGCGTAGCCTGAATCTCCCATTTGCCCTGGCTGATTTTCCATAGCCCGCTTGTATCCTAACGGGGTGCAAAGATAGTGACCGCCATGGTCTTGCAGCTGACGACAGCACCAATCAAGCTTGCTGGAATACCGGCAGTCAGGCTTAATGTTTATCCGAATAAATATGAATTAAAATAGTAGCAATACTGGTATTCGATCGTGACAAAACAAACATACAAGATCTCCCTGGTTTCTCCTTTGAGGCTGAGCAGTTCTTCCTTTGAGAATGCTCAGCACATGCTCGGCTTCGGCTATTCAACAGATGACGGATATTCTTGCCTGATTCTTGCCGAACTGGACGAAGATCCGGGCTTTCACACCGATGACACAATCGTCATTGACAATTTCAAAATCGAGGAACAGAGCTACAGAATCAGAGGCCGCGTCACCAAAAGGCAAAAGTGGTTACTAATGAGCGACAATCCTGAAGAGGTACCTGTGATCAGTACCCATATCCTGATGGAAGCAGAGGACAGGGACATCGCCGTCAAAATCGCTAGACTTTTCCGGGAAAAGCATCCTGGCATATTTGTCAACTGATACGTCTTGGCCCTGCAACTGGGCGCTTTGCACAGTTTGGGGCACCTTGAATCCGATCCCCATAAGGCTGTATCTGAACTTTTCTTGCATCTCTACAGCTCGCCCGGCAGAGGTGCGAAGCCCTGGCGCTGGATGTTTTCCGTCACCGTCACCGGCTCGACAAATTGCAGCAGGTAGTCCGGTCCCCCCGCCTTCGAGCCGACGCCCGAAAGGCGGAAGCCCCCGAAGGGCTGCCGGTCCACCAAAGCTGCGGTGATCTTGCGGTTGATGTACAGATTGCCCACTTCAAAGCGCTCGCGCGCTTCGGCAATGTGCCTCGGGCTGCGCGAGAAGAGGCCGCCGGTCAAAGCAAAGCTGGTGCCGTTGGCAATCTCGATGGCGTGCTCGAAGTCGCGGGCTTTGATGACGGCGAGCACCGGGCCGAAGATTTCTTCCTGGGCCAGTGACGATTGCGGATCGACGTCCGCGAAGATGGTCGGCCCGATAAAGTACCCCTCGCCCAGGTGAGAGACATCTACCTCCAACACCAGGCGATGGCGACCCTTGGCATCTTCGATGACGCCACGGATGCGCTCGCAGGCGTCGCGGGCAATCACCGGGCCGGTGTAGGTGGCGGGCTGTGCGGGATTGCCCACGATGAGCGAGCGGGTGGCCTGGACGAGCCGTTCGATAAAGACGTCGTAAATCCCTTCGAGCACAATCAGCCGCGAACAGGCCGAGCACTTCTGGCCGCTGTAGCCGAACGCCGATTGCACCACCCCCACGACCGCCTGGTCGAGATCCGCGTCGCTGTCGACGATGATCGCGTTCTTACCTCCCAACTCCGCAATCACCCGCTTGAGGTGGCGCTGACCCGGACGCACCATGCTCGCCTCGGCCAAAATCCGCTGACCGACCGCAAGCGAACCGGTGAAAGCAATCAAATGCACCTGCGGGTGCGCCACCAGCTTCGCTCCGACCACCTCGCCCCTGCCCGGCAGGTAGTTGACCACCCCGGCCGCAAAACCGGCTTGCTCGCACAGCCGCATCAGTTGAGCGGCCACAATCGATGACTGCTCGGCCGGTTTCATGATCACGGTATTGCCTGTGGCAAGCGCCGCGGTGGTCATGCCGGTGAGGATGGCGAGCGGAAAATTCCACGGAGCGATCACCGCCGCCACCCCCCGCGAGCGGTAGTGGTAGCCGTTGGTTTCGCCCGGCACGTCGCGGTGCTGGGCCTGGGCGGTGAGCTTGAGGATTTGCCGGCCGTAGTAGCGGCAGAAGTCGATCGCTTCTGAGACGTCGGCGTCGGATTCGCGCCAGGGTTTGCCGGTCTCGTAGACGATCCAGGCGGTGAGGGCGGAACGCTGTTGTTCCATCAGTTCGGCGAGGCGCCCAAGCAGTCGGGCGCGCGCTTCGGGGGTGGTTTTGCTCCAACTAAGCCAGGCGGTGTGGGCAACTTTGACCGCTTCGTCGGCCAATTCAGCGTCGGCAAGACCGAGCGCTCCCAGGACGGTCCCAGGTTCAGCCGGGTTGGGGACCGAGAGCGTGGGCAAACCTCTGCGCGCTTTACCTCCCACCACCGGCCAGTACGTCTGTCCAAAACAGGTGCGCACCTCGGCCAGCCCAGCCGCCAGCTTCTCGCGCTCCGCCGCCACCGCAAAATCTCGATCCGGTGCATTGACAAATTCGCTGCCCATCAGGCTCGGCGCCGCCTCGCCGCTCGCAGCGGGGGGGGCCAGTAACCGCACCACATCGCTGCCCGGACGCACACTCTGGCGCAAAAACGACGTGTTCGCCGTGTTCTCCAACAACCGGCGAATCAGATACGCCATCCCGGGCAACAGCTCTCCGTAGGGCGCGTACACCCGCAATCGCTCTCCCTGCTGCGCCACTCCCGCCTTGAGGTGGTCCGCCATCCCGTAGAGCATCTGCACTTCAAAGGCCCGGCGCGGTACCCGGTTCCGGCGAGCCAGGGCAATCGCCAAAGCCACCGTGCGGGCGTTGTGGCTGCCCACCGCGATGTGCACACTCCGATGATTCTCCATCAGCAGGTGCAGGACTTTTTCGTACTGCGCGTCGGTATCGGCCTTGCGGGTAAAGACCGGCACAGGCCAGCGCTGCTGGGCTGCGCGGATGACTTCGCCGTCCCAGTAGGCACCTTTGACCAGGCGCACAGTGACCGGATAGCCGCGTTCTTTTGACCAGGCGATGACATTGGCCGCATCGAGTTCGGCGGAGCGCAGGTACGCCTGCAGACAGATACCGGTGTCGATCCAATCGCGAAAATCCGCTTCGACCATGACCTCTTTAAAAATCTGCAAGATCAGGTCTTTGTGTTGGGATTGCTCCATGTCGATGTGCACGAAGGCGCCCAACTCCCGCGCCTTCCGCAAAATCGGCCGCAGGCGCGCCTTGACGTTGCGGCCTGTAGTGGCGGGGTCGATAGCGTCGAACTGGCTGTAGAGCGAGGTGAGTTTGAGGGCGAAATGCACCCGGGGCAGCAATTGTCCGTCCGCCCGGTCGATTTGGTCGATCACCGGCCAGCGCGATTGGGCGGCGTGCAGATCGCTCAGCAACTCCAAGTAGCGCCGCTGATACACCTCGGCTTCCGCCTCCGAGACCACCGCCTCACCGAGCAAGTCCAGCGAGACGGCCATGTTCTGAGAACGCAACTTCTCGATCGTCTTGACGGCGGTTTTGAGATTCTCGCCGCAGATAAAGCGGCGGGCCATCTGGCTGATGCCCTGGCGCAAGCCCAACGTCGCCACCGCCGCCGCCGGAGAACCCGGGTCGGCAAAATCGAGCGCCTTGGCCAGCGGCCCGGGCAGCTTCACCGACCCCAGGTACTCCTGCAGGTGGGAAGCCACCTCGCGATTGGTCTTGAGGGCAGGCAGGCAGTCGATAAAGCGAAACAGCTGCACGCGCAGCTCGTCGTCCGCCATCGCCCACTCCAGCAGCTTCTCGTCCCAAAAAGAACGCTCAAAAAATGAAAAACGACTCTGCTGGGGGGCAGCGAGCAGCGATTGGCCGATGCGCTGGGTTTCGGATTCGATCGGATCGACGGTGAGCACGCGAGTTTCCTGGAATGGCGGCAATTCCATGGTAATCAAGAAAAAAACTGATTCTAAATGTCCCGCCGCGCTTAAGATAGTCTCATCATTCGCAGTTGGTTGGCCTGGAGGAACCCGATGAACACGCTCATCAGCCTGCTTTTGCTCACGCTTATCATGTTGGCCGGTCCGGCGGTGATCGCCCTGTGGTACTTCCGGGGGCGTCAGGTCTAAGTCAACCGGTTGCAAACGGCTCACCAGGGGCGGTACCACCGGTACCGCCCCTGGTTTTTGGGTGCAGGTCGCGGGCTGCCGGGAGGATCCGGGGGTCTGCCCTCTCCCTAGTGCTCAGGGGCAGGCTGCTCCTTCGGGTAGATCCGTCCCGACAAGCGCACCTGCACAGTGGATATAGTTGGCGCTAAAGCCAGGTTGGCACTCAAGCAGGACAGTTTTCTATGGAATGGCTATCGGATCCGAACACGTGGATCAGTTTTCTCACCCTGGCGGTGCTGGAAATTGTTCTAGGTATCGATAACATCGTCTTTATCTCGATTCTGGCGAGCAAGCTGCCCAAAGAGCAGCAGGCGTCCGCCCGGCAAATCGGTCTGTTGCTGGCCCTCGGCTCGCGCATCCTGTTGCTCTTCTCGATCAGCTGGCTTGCCACCCTCACCCAACCGTTGTTCGGGCTATTGGGATTCGAATTTTCCGGGCGGGACCTGATTCTCATCGGCGGCGGTCTGTTTCTCATCGGCAAAGCCACCTTCGAAATTCACAACAAGCTCGAAGGGGAGGAGGAGCACGCCAAGGTGGGTCCGGCCGCCTCCTATGCTTCGGTGCTCATCCAGATCATGATCATCGATTTGGTATTCTCCCTCGACTCGGTGATTACGGCGGTGGGTCTGGCCGAGCGGCTGGAGGTGATGATCGCCGCGGTGGTGGTCGCAGTGCTCTTTATGCTCGCCTTCGTCAACATTATCAGCGACTTCGTCGATCGACATCCAACCATCAAGATGCTGGCGCTCGCCTTCCTGGTACTCATCGGCGTGAATTTGCTTGCCGACGGCTTTGGTCAGCACATCCCCAAGGGCTACACCTACTTCGCCATGGCCTTCTCGGTGGGGGTGGAAATGCTTAATTTGCGCCTGCGCGGCAAAGCGGCACCGCAGCCGGTGCAATTGCGCAATACCCCCCGCGACGAGAGCCGCCCGGCCGAAGCCGCCACCCCGGGTGGGGGCAGTGAGAAAGCACCGTAGACCATCGGCCCGTCAGACTCTCGCCCGTGCGTACCGTTCAGCTTAAAAGCAAAAATCGAACGGACATCACGTGAAAAGGTACCCCGGCCGTTTGGAGGAAGGCCGGGGTACAGATAAGGATCGCTTGCGTCTTTCGGTTACTGTTCTACCGAGAACTGCCGAAGAAGCGACGAGTCACATATCTAGAACCCTCGCGCAATGCCAGGGTCGCTAGATTGGACATCACCGAGGCGACAAGGGTGTTTTTGCCAGTTTTTTCTATTAATTCTTTCTCTCGTTCCGGCTGCTTGGTGCGCGCGCTCGACGGGGATGGTCCGCGCTCTTCGCGTTGCCACGCGGGTAGAGCCAAACCTGCTAAAACACCTGCAACCACGGCGATACCCGTGAACTGCAAGGGGTTACGATAAATCCATGACTTGACGTTCATATTTCTCCTCGACTGCGGCTGGATTTTTATGCCGGTGTTTGTGAACTGTCTGCCGGCATTTCCGGTTTTGAGAACATACGATCTTGCTTGGCTTTTTGATGCTGCATTTCGTTACCGACCTTCGTGCGTTGCAAGCAGGCGTATGCTTTACTTACCTTTTTGCGATGCGGGAGAGGAAATAACCGACGCCGAGTGCGATACCGATACTTGTAAGGGGTTGGCGTTTAATGACATCCTGAAACTGTTCCAGGAGCCTATCGACGCTGGTCCCTTGAAGCGCTTGCGCACCGCGGTTAAGCTGCTCGGAGACTTTCTCGGTGGCTTGTCCCACGTTTTCACTTGCCCCACGGCCGTAGTCTTCAACCTTCTGGGCCAGATTGCGGAGCTTATCCGAAGTATCGTTGAGCGCACCATCAAGTTTCTCTTTCGCCTGCGATTGCCTACTATCCTTGCTTTGCTCCGCATTGTCAACCACAGCGCTGCCTTCACCACTGTCGGGGTTGGACAGAGAAGGGTTGCCGTCGACGGACATTTCCTGACTTTCCATACAGATATTGTTGCTCCTTGCTGATCTACTTTCACATCGAGAATAGGCAACCACGGAGTCAATCACACACTTCCTTGGAAAGAGCCAAGGCATGTCCCAGGACATATCTTGAGGGGCCCTTGGTGGTTCCAAGCCGCGAAAACCGCTTGAGACGCGTTTCCCAGGCTGCTAATCGGCGGCAGACTAGACTGAAGCAGAATCCACTTCGCCGGCTTCAGGAATGTCAACGGTACCGACCCGCGCTTTACCTTCGACATCGAATCGCAGTTCTTCACGCTGCAGAGTCACCTCAATCTGCTTCTTCTCGATGGTGGTGTGCCACTCAATCGAGACTGCTTCTTTGAGGACTTTTCTAGTCTGATAGGAGACTTGCTCCTCGCTCAGGACAATCCGTACCACCTCCTCCACCGGCGCCACCGCACCCGATTCGGTCGTAGGACGGCGCTCAACCACCAGCTCCTCCCGCGTGACGGGAACCTCAATGGTCCTGAGCTCTGTAATCGTCTCCTTGCGCACCGTAATCTCGCCTAAATAAACTCTCTCCTTGCGGATAAAAGCCCGTTCTGTAAGCAGCTCCAAGCGCTCCTGCTTCGGTGAATCGGTCTCGATGAAGGGGGCTTCTGCAGCAGAAAAGGGCAACGGTGGCTGCGATACTGCTCTCGGCCCCGTATCCGCGCCGTTTCTCTCAAGAATGGCAAGTGCTTCTAGAACCCTGCCGCCGGAGCGTATCGTCACCAGTGAAGCTCCGGAGCGTACACCGCTCTCCAAGTGTTGCGCTTCCGCCTCCGAAAAACCGGTGCCGACCAAAGCGCCCAACAAACTGCCGCCGGCCGCTCCAAGACCCAACCCGGCAAACACGGAGGCCAGCAAACCTCCGGCGACCATCGGACCGACCCCCGGCACACTCAGAACACCGATACCGGCAAGCAGTCCCAACAATCCACCCAACACACCGCCGCCGACCGCGCCACCTGTGGCCGTGACTGTGGGCAGATCCTGAAATTGCTTAGAATCCGACGCGGCCGACTCACCAGGAAACGCCACACCGATCTGCTCCTCGCCAAAGCCGGCTTCTTGCAAATCTCTGACTGCCTGTTCGGCGGCTTCGCGCTTGGCGAACAAGCCGGCAATAAGCCGCTGACCCACCGCTTGCGACGACGGCAGTTGGACATCGCCGTAGCTTTTCGCTGCTTCATGATCTTCCAACGAAGTCATTTTCTTCTCGATTATGCGTAGAACAGCAGCGAGTCGCCGGGCGAAGGGCCTCCGCTGTGCCTGCTGCTGCCTACAGCGTCTACGGTTCAAGACCGCGCCAAGAGGCGCGGTCTTGATGCATAGGGTTATTTGGCAGGGGGAACACGCCGTTTTTCGCTGTCCATAATTACCTCACCCTCGGTGTCCGTGCGCAGCTCTTCGTGCCGGACGGTATCGGTGACCTGCTCGGTTTCCTGGACATCGCGCTTGCCGACGGTGACTTCCTCAGAAACCACGGCGCGCTTGTCGACGATGACCCGCTCCTCGCTGACGGGCACCCGGATGGTCTCACCAGAGCCGATTTCGCCGACGGCCGCTTCCCCATCCGTAACCGTGCGGCGCTCAATGACGACTTCCTCGTGCATGAGTGGCACCTCGACTGTTTGCGTTTCGGAGACGACTTCCTTGCGCAGGCGGATTTCGCCGCTCTTCACGCGCTCTTTGTTGACGCGCAGCACTTCCTTGAGCAGTTGAATGCGCTGAGGCGCCTCGGTAGTCGTGTCAACGGCCTGACGCTTCGCGTCGGGTACGGGGGCGGTGTCGCCCTGCAGGTCCAACTGGGCCGGGGAGGCACCGTTGCGCTTGAGAACCTCAAGAGCCTCCATCGCCTTGTTGCCGGCGCGCAGAAGTACGAGCACACCGCCGCCTTCAATGCGGTCTTGAAGTTCTTGGGCGTCGTCCGCATCGAGGCCCATTGCTACTAAGCGATCGTAGGCGTTTGGCGCTGCCTGGACACTCCCGCGTGCGGAAGTGTCCCCAAAAAAGCCGGCTATTGAATCAAAAAAGCCGCCTTCGTTGGCTTTTGCGCCCTGTGGCGCAAAAAACTGCTCGATCTGATTGCCTGCAAAACCGGCGGCCTGCAACTCCCGAACGGCCACATCCGCACTGCGGCGGTCGTTGAACAAGCCGGCAACCGTTGCGTTGGCGGTTGGGGGCAGATTGGCACTTTGCATGTTTTTACTCCGTAATGTCGTGGGCGAAATGTTTAGGGATGCAACCAATCCAGTGGGCAAAGCCACAAAAAAAGAGGGCACCAAGGGGAAAAGTTCATCCTGAACAACAGTCTTGCACTGAGGTGCAGCTATTTACCTCCTCCCTAGGATGGCCTTTGCAGCGACCCCTTTACCTCGATCGGCGGAGCATGTTCGCACAGCAAAAAATATCTATAGTTCGCTCTGCACACAATTGCGCCTGTGCCCTCCTTGTTTGTTCTGCCCGACGCACGTATCTCTATCAGCGATAAAGCTCGACAATTTCCATCAAGAGCGAACCGATGAATGCACGGTTAAATTTTGAGTGGATATATATAGATAAACATTTTGACATGCGGGAAGTGTCAATCAAGAGTTGTCTCCAAGTCCGATGAAATAACAGTAGCTACAGTTTTGATAGACTGTTGCTTTCCCTGCCGAAGCCGCTTCCATGCGGATCTGTGCGAGCGTCTCTGAGTGCAGGAATCCTCACGAACGAATTCAAGTTCTCCGGACTGTCCTTGCAAAGTTCACAGGTGAACGTATCACATCGGCTCCATTCGTATGGTCACGCTTAGACGATGTGAGGTGTCAGCAGTGCATCCTGACACCTCACACCTGGAACCTTCGCCCAGCCAGACTTGTTCATCCGGATTCGATATCAGGTCTGGGGACGGGGATTTGACCGTCAAGCTCAACGCCCACGTTCGTCGACGATACGGTTGTCTTTCGAACCGACAAAGGCGCCGCCGAGGGCGGCTCCCAGGCCGAGCAGCGCGCCGATCGCAAAGGACCAGCCGCCCCGCGCGGCATTGCCGGCGATGTCGCGGGCCTGATCGGCACTCACTTTGGGCAGTTGGTTCGGGATGTTGCGCCCTGCGCGGTCGGTGAGATCCGGGTTGGTGCCCAGCACACCCAAAGCTCCCGAGACGCCGCTCGCGAGCAAATACGATCCCAGAGCCAAAGTCGTGGCCCAGAGAATGGCGCCGTTGAGCAATGCACCGTTGCGGGTGATCGGACCGCTGGTGCGCGCAGTCACCCAGCCGCCGGCGAACAGCGAAGCGAACAGGCTCAAAATCGTCCAGATGCCGATGGCACTGCCGATGTCGTCGCTGCTGGAGCGGGGGGCGTCCGAGGTGGCGATGGCGCTCAATCCCAGGGCCGCGCCCAGCGAACTGAGCACCAATTGGGTGCCGATGGCCACCACCAGGCCGGCGACGATCGGCCCCCAGCGTACGCGGTCGTGATACTCGATCACCTGGGTGGTCACTGGCTGAGCAGGGACCACGCGACCGGGACCCGGTTGGTCAACATAACTCATGGTCGGTTTCCTCGAAATTGGGTATTGAGAGGCGTTAGGCAGGAGTGCGGAACGCTCCGATGTCCTGCCGGGCACCGATGTCCACACCGTTGGACCGTTTGTTCTGCAGAGTCGGCCGTCGGACCCCCGACAGCGATTGACATAAGTGGCTAAATTCAGCAAACGAGGCGAGCACTCGCGCCTGTGCTCCGCCATCCTACGGCCGATTTGAGACTTCCAATCTCTGCCACGAGTACGGCCGATGCTTCTGCCCATAGACATAGATCCGTGCAGCCATACGTCCCTGGATTACCCACAGAGGCAGTATCCGGCCAAGGGAAGCCGATGGTGAGAAAAGCCATGTCTTTCGCTTTCCACCGGTGCCGCTCACGGCTTGGCTTGCCGCTGGGCCTCGCCCCCAAGGGGCAGCACGACGGTGAAAGCGGCTCCTTTGCCTTCGCCTTCGCTCTCGGCCTGCACCGTGCCGCCGTGGGCTTCGACGATGTGGCGTACGATGAACAGGCCCAACCCCAAACCTTTTTGTTCGCGCGTGCTCTTGGTATCCGCCTGCCGGAAACGCTCGAACAGGTGCGGCAAAAATTCGGCGGGGATGCCCACGCCGGTATCGCTGATGGTGAGCCGGGCCATCCCCCCGCCCGACTCCAGCCGTACCTGAACCTGTCCTCCGGCCGGGGTGAACTTGACGGCATTGGTGAGTAGGTTCCACACCACCTGCTGCAGGCGGGTCGGATCGGCGCTGAGCGGGGCTGTCGTCCGCAGCTGTTCGAATAGCTGCACTTGTTTTTGTTCTGCCAGTCCACGCACCGCTTCGAGGGCGCAAACAACGATGGCGGCCAGCGTTATGGGCTGGGGGGCAATGCGCAAGGAACCGCGCATGATCCGCGAAACATCGAGCAGGTCGTCGATCAGTTGCGTCTGCAGCCGGGCATTGCGCTCGATGATCTCCAGGGCCTGATCGTGTTTGTCCGGGCCGACCTTCCCGCGCCGGAGCATCTGGGTCCAGCCGATGATCGGATTGAGCGGCGTGCGCAACTCGTGCCCGAGGATGGCCAAAAATTCGTCTTTGGTGCGGTTGGCGGCTTCGGCCGCCTCCCGGGCCTGCTCGGCGCGCTCGAGCAGTTGTTCGCGCTCAGCCTCCAGCTGCTTGCGCTCCTCGATGTCGGTCGCCGTGCCGAACCACTTGAGAATGCGGCCCTCCCCGTCCATTAACGGCATGGCCTGGTGGAGGTGCCAGCGGTAAGTTCCGTCCGTGCGCCGCATGCGTCCCTCGGCCCGATAGGCGGCGACGGCTTTGATCGCCGCTGTCCATTGCCGCCGCAAACCCGGCACGTCCTCCGGATGCACCACCGACTCCCAACCGGACTTTTTGACCTGTTCGAGGGTGAACCCGGTGTACTGGGACCACCGCCCGTTGACATCCAAAAGCGTCCCGCCGACATCGGCCGTCCACACCAGCTGCGGGATCGACTCGGCCAGCAGGCGGTAGCGCTGTTCGCTCCCGGCGAGCGCCTGCTCGATGCGCTTGCGTTCGGTGATATCCAGGGCGGTGCCGATAAAATCGACCGCCCGCCTGCTCCCCGCTTCTGTCTGCTCAAAGAACACCTGCCCGTTGGCTGAGACCCAGCGCTCGCTTCCGTTGGGCCAGACGATGCGGTAGTCGATTTCGAGGGTGCCCGCCGAGGCCGGATCGAGCGCCGCGTCGACCGCCTGGGACACGCGCTCCCGGTCGGCCGGGTGGATGCGCTCCATCGCCTGCGCCAGGGATAGTTGGAAAGTATCCTCCGGCTCGCCCCAGATTTCGCGCATCCGCTCGTCCATGGTGGCCACGCCGCTTGTCGGAACGAAGCGCCAGGTCCCGAGCCTTCCTACCCGGATGGCCAAGCGGGCGCGCTCCTCGGAGGCGTGCAACAGGCGGGCAGTCTCTCCGCGCAATCGCGAAAGTTCCAGATTGGCCTTCACCCGCCCCAACAATTCCCGAGCGGCAAACGGTTTGCTCAGATAATCGTCCGCTCCCCTTTCCAGGCCCGCGAGCGTGGCCTCCTCCCCGGCCCGTGCCGACAGGACAATCACCGGCAGTGCGCGGGTGCGCTCGTCCGTCCGCAAAGCGGCCAGCAGACCGAAGCCGTCGAGCCGGGGCATCATCACATCGGTGAGCACCAGATCCGGCATCCGGCGCTCGACAGCGGCCAGCGCCTCGACGCCGTCGCCGGCCAGAACGACCTCGTAGTGAGCTTTAAGCAAGTTCGCGATGTACGCCCGCATGTCGGCGTTGTCATCGACCACCAGGACGCACGGACGGGGAGTGTCGGGGGCTCGCTGCTCTGCGTCCGGGGCAAGATTCGGAGGTGGCGGGAGCCATTCTTCGTGCCATCCGCTGGTCCACTGCGCTGCCTCATCGGCGAAGATGTCGGCAGCGACGGCGGTGGAAGCGAGCCCTGGGGCCACCCCAATGCGATCGGCAGGCAGGTGGGCCGTTCCGGTGGGCAACCGCACGGTGAAGGTGCTGCCCCGGCCCGAAACGCTTTGCACCGAAACCTTGCCGCCGTGGATCTCGACCAGTTCGGCCACCAGGGCCAAACCGATGCCGGAACCTTCGTGGGAGCGCCCCGCCACCCCCGCCACCCGATGAAAGCGATCGAAGATGCGCGGCAACTCGTGGGCGGCAATGCCGACCCCGGTGTCTTCGAGCTCCAGGCACACTTCACCGGTTTGCTGGCGCAGCCGGACGGCGATTTGCCCCCGGAGGGTGAACTTGAAGGCGTTCGAGAGCAGGTTGAGGACGATTTTCTCCCACATGTCGCGATCGACATAGACCGCTTCTGCGAGCGGCGGGCAGTCGATCACCAGGCGCAGACCGGCCTTTTCGACGGCCGAGCGGAAGACCGAGACCAGTTGCGCCGTGAGGGAGGCCAGGTCGGTGGGCAGAAAATTCGCCTGGATCCGGCCGGCCTCGATGCGGCTGAAATCCAACAGCGTATTGACCAGCTTCAGGAGCCTCCTGCCGTTGCGCTGGGCCAGGGTCAATTGTTCGCGCGTCGGTGCCGAAATACCGTCGCCGGCCAGCACATCTTCCAGCGGTCCAAGCAGCAGCGATAGCGGCGTGCGGAACTCGTGGCTGACGTTGGAGAAAAAAACGGTCTTGGCGCGGTCGATCTCGGCGAGCGCCTCGGCCCTGCGGCACTCCGCCTCGTAAGCCCGGGCATTGGCCAGACCCGCGGCAATCTGACCGGTCAAAAGATCGACAAAGCCTGCGTACTCGGCGTCATAACGGCGGTACGGATTGAGTGCCGCGACCAGAAAGCCGGCCGGCCGCTCCTGGCCCTGGCTTTTGATCGGGACGACGCTCACCTGGTGCGGCGGCTTGTCCCACCCTCCGCTCGGCGGATTCCCGCCCAATTGCCCCTCGAAATCGTTCAGTAAAATGGGCGGCGCTCCCTCCCAAAGCTTATGGGCCGACCAGGGTCCGCCGTAGGTTGCAGGGTCGATGATCGGCCGCGCCCCCGGATGTTTGGCTTCTATGCCCGTGGCCGCCGCAAGCCGCGCCCGGCCGCCCGCGTCGCTGTCGAACAGGTACATCAGCGTAAAGGGCAGATCTTTTGAATACTTGCCCACCTGCCTCTGGACGGCGGCGAACACTTCCTCCTGGGTCTGCGTCGCGGCCAGATCCGAGGCCAACTCGCGCAAAAGCGCCATGCGGCGCTCGCCGATGACGCGCTCGGTCTCCTCGGTGACCACGCACAGCATGCCGGCGACCTCACCGGCTTCGTCGGCCAGCGGGCTATAGGAAAACGTGTGATAGGTCTCCTCCGGAAAGCCGCTGCGCTCCAAAAACAACAACAGCGCCTCGTCGTAAGTGGCTTCGCCCGTCTTGAGTACGGTTTCGATGCGCGGAGCGATATCGCGCCAGATTTCCTTCCAGACTTGCTGTGCGGGGTGGCCGAGCGCCCAGGGATGCTTGATGCCCAACGTCGGGCGGTAGGCATCGTTGTAGAAGAAAGTGAGCGGCTCCCCCCAGCCCATCCACATCGCGTAGCGCGACGTGAGCAAGATGCGCAGGGCTGTCTTGAGGCTCTGCGGCCAGTGATCGGGCGCTTCGAGGGGCGAGGCCGACCAGTCCTTCGCCCGCATCAGCGCGCCCATCTCTCCACCGCCGGACAGGCACCCGTGCGCGGGGTGGTGCCGGTCCTGTTGCTTGTCTTGGCTGGCAGACGATATTGAACTCGAATCGCTGCGGGTCCCGCGTCTTACCATGGACATGCCGGATTTTGTCTATAGACAGGATATCCGACGAGCCGGTGTGAATAGGCCGCCTGGCGGTTTTTCTACCCGAGGACATAGGACTGGAGGAGGACGCCCCGGGACGCCGGCGCCGGGTTATTCCCGGTGGCGGTGGCGGCAGCGCACGGTGAGCACGTCGGCCATCTTGCCCATCTGGGCGGCGACTTGATCGAGTTGCTGCTTGCCGGTGATGTCGATTTTGAGGTCTACGATCGCCGTCGAATTGGGGTAGGTGCTCACCCGGGCGTCGCGCACGTTGATGCGCTCGCTGGCGAGGCGATCGAGCAGATCCTTGAGCATACCGATGCGGTCGATCACTTCTACCTGGATCTCGACCGGGTAGGTGTGGGGGCGGCCCGGCTGGGTATAGCTGCGGTTCCAGGAAACGGGAATCAACTGGTCGGGGTCGACTTTGGTGGCGTTCGGGCAACCGTGGTGGTGGATGCTGATGCTGCGGTTGATGCGGGTGACGACGCCGATGATCGGTTCACCGGGCAGCGGGTTGCAACACTTGGCCAAATGGTAGGGTATCCCCTCGATGCCCAGGATCGGTTTGTCGCTCGGGGTGGGCATCCCGGCGCTCTTCTGGGTGGGCAGTTCGACCATTTCGGCCGGGGTGGAGGTCGGGGTGCTCTCCTGGAGCTTGTTGAGCACGCTGGCCTGCGTCACCTCGCCGTACCCGAGGGCGGCGAGCAAATCCTCGACGGTGGTGAAATTGAGTCTTTGGGCGACTTTGAGCATGCGGTCGGATTTGAGCAGGTTCTCGAGATTGCCCTTGCCCAGTTCGCGGGCGAGCATGTCGCGGCCCTGCTCGATGTTCTGCTCGCGGGTGGAGCGCTTGAACCACTGGCGGATGCGGTTTTTGGCCGAAGAAGTAACGACGAAATTGATCCAGTCGAGGCTCGGGTGGGAATTTTTGGACGTGAGAATCTCGACGATGTCGCCATTTTTGAGTTGCGAATCGAGCGGCACCATCCGGTCGTTGACTTTAGCACCCACGCAGCGGTTGCCCACCTCGGTGTGGATACGGTAGGCAAAATCGACGGGGGTACCGCCGCGCGGCAGTTCGACCACATCGCCTTTTGGGGTGAAGACGTAGACTTCTGAATAGAAGAGATCTTCTTTGATCGTCTCCAGGTATTCGCCCGCGTCTTTGAGATCGCTCTGCCAGTCGAGCAGTTGCCTGAGCCAGGTAAATTTTTCTTCCTGGCTCGCTACCACTACCGAGCCAGCCTCCTTGTATTTCCAGTGGGCGGCAATACCGTACTCAGCGATGCGGTGCATGTCCACCGTGCGGATCTGCACTTCGAGGGGCTTGCCCTCGGGGCCGACCACCGCCGTGTGCAGCGACTGGTAGCGGTTTGGTTTGGGCAGGCCGATGTAATCTTTGAAGCGACCGGGGATCGGGCGGAATTTGTTATGGACGATCGACAGCGCCCGGTAACATTCCTCTTGCTGCTCGACGATGATCCGCACCGCCGAGACATCATAAATTTCGTGAAATTCTTTTTGTTGGCGCTGCATCTTCTGGTAAATGCCCCACAGATGCTTCGGCCGACCGGTGATCTCGCCATGAATGTGCTGGCGGTCGATCTCGGCACGGATGGTCTGCACGACTTGATCGATAAATTGCTCGCGCTCGGCCCGCTTCTGGGAGACGAGCTTCTGCATGTGGCGATAGGCGTCGGGATCGAGGTACTTGAACGCGAGGTCTTCGAGTTCCCACTTAAAGCGCCAGATACCCAGGCGGTTAGCCAGGGGCGCGAAGATGTCCATCGTCTCCTGGGCGATGCGACGCTGCTTGTGGGTGGGCAGAAAATCGAGCGTCCGCATGTTGTGCAGGCGGTCGGCGAGCTTGACGACGATGACGCGGATATCCTGGGCCATCGCCAAAAACATGCGCCGGAAATTCTCGGCCTGGCGCTCTTCTTTGCTGTCGAAGGTAAATTTTGAGAGCTTGGTCACTCCTTCGACCAGGAGCCGCACCTGTTCGCCGAAAAGCTGTTCGAGGTCTTCGGAGGTGGTGGCGGTATCCTCGATGATGTCGTGCAAAAAACCCGCCGCCACCATCGCGCTGTCGGAACCCAATTCGCGCAGCATCCCCGCCACCTGCACCGGGTGGAGGATATAAGGTTCGCCCGAGGCGCGGTTTTGACCGGTGTGCAGGCGATAGGCAAAGTCGAAGGCGCGGGCGATCAGGCCGCGATCGAGGCTCACGGTGCGCGGTGTGGTCAGGCTCGTCTCGCTGTTGGCGGTGGTCCACTCCTGGGTGCCGTGCGGATGATCCAGGCAATCTTTGAGCCAGTCAGGAAGCTGGAGCGTTTCGAACTCGGCTGAGACCAGATGCATACCGCCCACCACCCCTTTTCTCACATTAATAAGAGACCAAAGCAACTGCCGAAGGACCCTCCGGCAGTTTCGCGCGCCCATTGAGAAAGGTTAGCTCTATGATAAATCCGAATCCCACAACTGTACCCCCGGCCCGCTCGACCAGTTGGGCGGCGGCGACGGCGGTCCCGCCGGTGGCCAGCAAATCGTCGACCACCAGCACGCGGCTGGGGGCCGCAAAGGCGTCCTGGTGGATTTCGAGGGCGTTCTTGCCGTATTCGAGGGTGTATTCCTCTTTAAATACTGCCGCCGGCAACTTGCCGGGTTTGCGCACCGGCACGAAGCCGCAGTCCAGTTTGATCGCCAGAGGCGTACCGAACATGAACCCCCGCGATTCGATGCCCACGACATAATCGGCACCGAGGGAGCCAGTCTGTTCCGCCAGACTGTCGATGGTGTAGCGCAGGGCCTTGGGTTCGTGCAGCAGCGTGGTGATGTCGCGAAAGAGAATGCCGGGTTCGGGAAAATCGGGGACGGTGCGGATGTAGTCTTTGAGGTCCATGGTGAACACGCCTCGGTTGTGGCCAATGGTAGCATCTGCGACACCTATGGCCTTCGCAGAGGGCCGTCGGTTATCCGATGGATCCGCCCTCGGCTTGCGACGAGAAAAAACGGCGCCGGCGGTTGAAACCGGCGCCGTCGATACCGACCAACAAGCAAAAAAATGGGCCGACGCGGCTTCGGGGGCGAAGTTTAGTACTCGTCCTCCGGCACCAGGCCGTTGTCGTATTCTTCGACAAAATCCCCCGCGCCCCAGTCTGCGCCGGTCTCATCCGATGCGTAGGCACCGTCGTCTGCGCCGGGGAGCGACCCGCCCCCTTCGGCTTCGCCCGCCCAGATGCCCGAACTGTCGCTGCCGTCCTGCTCGAAAGGATCTTCACGACCGCGCAATTCGTTCGCGACCATGCCCAGAGCGATGGGACCCGGGTTGAGGATACCCAGCGGGGTGGTCGCAGCTCCGAAGCCGATGAGCAAATCGGCCGGGTTGTTTTCGCCGATTCCGAATTCTTCGTTGATGGCCTGGCCGAACCCATCGAAGTGGCCGTCGCCTTTGTAGTCCTCGTCCTCACACTTTTCGGCGTCGAAGGAGCCTTCTTCGCTAAACAAACCCTGATTGCGGGTGCCCAGGATGTCGGTGGTCATATCCCCCAGTTCCTCGGCGACCGGCTCCAGGGCTCCCTTGGCAAATTCACCGACCACAGGAATCTTGCCGACCAGATCCGGAACGAAGTTGTCGATCAAGCTGCCGTCGTGGTCGGAATCAATTTCATCTTCAATGGCTCTTGCCGAGTGCGTGACGCTGTCGAGGGCTTTGTTACCCAGGCGCTCGGCAGAGTCCAGAGCGTTATCTAGCCATTCCATCGTTTTCTCCTTTTGATTGCAGTAAGTGACTGGACCCAACTGTCATCTGAAGAAGATTACGAACCGCCGATGGCGACAGACCCACCCTACTGGCGAACATTGCGCCGAAGCGCAAGGGCACTGGCCCACACAGCACAAAAGCGGAGAGGAAACTTCCTCTCCGCCGAGATTGCAACCCGTTCGGTCGTTCCGTTACTCCTCGTCACTGCCAAAAAAGTCGATTACCGAGCCCCAAGCATCTCCGGCGCAATCCGCAGCGGTCTGGCCTCTGCTTAAACTACGAACCACCCCATGCAGCAGATCGGCTGTGGGGAAATGCCCTTTTGTCGGCTGCGATCCGTTCGGCTACCTGCGGCGTACTCACCCAAGGAGCACCCTGTGAAGCCGTGCGCTCAATCCTTTGCCGTATCGGGAGTCTTGAATCTCTAGACCGGAAGGTGGAGCATAGATCGCACACGTTCGAAATGCTGTCAAAGCACTTTTTTCGACAAAGTCTCCACAAAAACCAAGCGTTTGCGAACGTGTCGGACCACCCATTCGAAGGGTGGTCTCTGTCGGCTGATTTTCACGCTGGATCGTTTCTTTTTGGAGCCTGGCCATGATCACGGCTATCGTTCAGTTTTCGCTACCCAGAGCGCTAACCCGCGCGGAGGTCAAAGACCTCTTTGCCCAGGTGGCGGGGCAGTTTCGCGGCGTGCCGGGATTGGTGCGCAAGTACTTTTTGCTCTCCGAAGACGGCACGACCGGCGGCGGGGTCTACCTGTGGGAGTCGCGTCAGGCGGCCGAGCGCTTTTATGCAGGCGGCCTGCTGCGCCAGATCGCCGAGCAGTACGGTTCTGAGCCGTCGGTGTTCTACTTCGAAAGCCCGGTCATTGTCGACAACACTGTCGCCGAGCCGGTGGCCGTCGGTTGAGCTTTGGTGTCCGCCGATCCAACCTTTGCCTGTGCCTAGGAGGAATCCATGATCGCATCCCCCCCGAATCGGGAAACGGCCGCGTATCTGCCCGGCCTCAAGACAGCCCTCGAATTTCCGCTGTTTGAAGCGCTATTTGGCCGCCGCGCCCGGCGCTTCTCCCTCGGTACCACCGAGCACAGCAGCGATATCACTGAAGTGGATCTAGACGCGATTCTGGAGATTCACAGAAGCCGCATCCGCAAGATCGCGGCCGGCCGCCTGCACCTGCGGGCCGCCGAGCCCTACATGGAAGGGCACAACACCTGGTGCGTCAACCGCCCGGGCACTCTGCTGCTCGTTCCGGTAGGCGATATTGCCCAGCACCTGATTGCCATCCTCTGCTTTCTGGTGCAAAACGGCTACGGCATCCACGACGACGTCAATCGCGAACAGATCCCGGGCCTGGAGCGCTTCAAGCATCTGGTGGATCTGGACAATCTTTTCCCGCTGACCTACATGGAGCAGTACTCGCTCACTGAGTGCACCGCCGAACTGTCGACCAGTTGCTACGCGGGGATGCTGATGCTGCAGGCGATGGGTCTGGGAGGCTGGATGTTCGACGGCATCGACCGCATGACGATGCTCGGCGCGAGCGGCAATCCGGAGGTGCCCGGCCTGGGGTTTCGCTACGACAGCGACCCGCACTGGTCGCTGCCCAATCCCACTGGACTTCCCGGCGTCTTCGAAGCTTTTTGCCCACCCCACTACCTGGACATGTCCGCCGCCGTCGAAGCCTTTGCCCGGCGCAAGTTCGGGCCGGGCGGTCCTTTCTGCGCCGCCACCCCCGGTCCCTGGAAAGAGTCGTCCCGCATCCGCACCAGTGCCGAAGTGCACAGCGCCGAATTCAAAGCCTGTGTCGCCTTGATGGCCCAGTACATCTTCGATCGCTTCGGCAAATTTCCCGGTACGGTGCCCTCGGTGTTCGTCCTCACCTACCTGCAGGCCCACCATCTGGATCTGGAATTTTACGACGCCCACTTCCAGACGGGGGCGTACCTCGAAACCCACGCCCGGCACATGGAACTGTGGCATCCGGAACACCGGAGCACACCTGGCTGACCGGGGCTTATCCTTTCCCCTTGGAGGTCGTTACCCCCATGCAACCCAAAACATCCACACTGCTTGCGCTGCTGACCACCTTGGGGTTGTCGGCGGCCATCCCGACGCTGGTGAGCCCGCTTGGAGCCCGCCAGCCCGGCCATCACGCCGCTTCCCACACCGAGGCCAAGAGCACAGCGCCGCTGTTCAACAAGCTCGGCAACTATCACCATCCCGTTTCCACCCGCAATCCCCAGGCCCAGCGCTACTTCGACCAGGGGCTGATCCTGGCCTACGGCTTCAACCACGCCGAGGCGGCCCGTTCCTTCAAAGAAGCGGCCCGACTCGATCCGAATTGTGCGATGTGCTACTGGGGCTGGGCCTACGTCCTCGGTCCCAACATCAACGCCCCGATGGCCCCCGAGGCCGTTCCCGAAGCCTGGCGGGCGGTCCGCAAAGCCGTTGCCCTCAGCAAGGGTGCAAGTGTCAGGGAGCGCGCCTACATCCAGGCGCTGGCCAAGCGCTACGCCTCGAAGCCCCCGCAGGACAGAAAGCCTTTGGATCTGGCCTACGCCCGGGCGATGGGCGAAGTGGCCCGGCGCTATCCCGCCGATCTGGACGCCGCCACCCTGTACGCGGAAGCGCTGATGGATACTTCCCCCTGGGACTACTGGCAACCGGACGGCCAACCAAAGCCGCAGGCCAGACAGATTATCGCCACCCTCGAATCGGTCCTGGAGCGCAAATCCGACCATCCCGGCGCCAACCACTTCTATATTCACGCCGTCGAGAAGCAGCGCCCGGAGCTGGGGGTGGCGGCGGCGGACCGGTTGATAACCCTGGTGCCGGGTGCCGGCCATCTGGTGCATATGGCTTCGCACATCTATATCCGGGTGGGCCGCTACCCCGATGCGGTGCTCTCCAACCAGCGCGCCATTGAGGCGGACGACGCCTACGTCGCTTCCTGCCACGCCCAGGGCATCTATCCGCTTTTGTACAGGCCCCACAACCACCACTTTTTGTGGTTTGCCGCCTCGATGAGCGGCCAGAGCACCGTGGCGATGGAGGCGGCTCGCTTCACCGCCCGGGTCGAGCCTAAACTGCTGCGCGCCCCGGATCTGGCGGGCGGCCTGCAGCACTTCTCGACCATCCCGACCTACACCGCCGTGCGCTTCGGCAAATGGGACGAAATTCTCGCCACTCCCGCCCCAGAGGCCGATCTCAAATATCCGACCGGCGTCTGGCATTACGCCCAGGGCAGGGCGCAACTGGCCAAGGGTCAATCCGAGCAGACTGCCCAGCACCTGGACAAGCTGCGCACGATTGCCGAGGATCCCGAACTGGAGAAGCTCAAAATCTGGAGCTTCAGCCCCACCGGCAGCTTGTTGAAGATTGCTTCCGAGGTGCTCGCAGGCGAGCTGGCGGCGGGCAAAGGCAACTACGACGAAGCCGTTTCCCACCTGCAAAAGGCTGTCCAGATGGAAGACGCCCTGGTCTACACTGAACCGGCCGAGTGGTACCAGCCCACTCGCCAGGCGCTTGCTTCGATTTTGCTGAGGGCAGGCCGCGCCGAAGAGGCCGAGCGGATCTACCGCGCGGATCTGAAGCTCTATCCCGACAACGGCTGGTCGCTGATGGGCCTCACCCAGAGCCTGCAGGCCCAGGGCAAGACCGCCGAAGCCCAATCGGCGCAGCAGCAATTCTCCAAAGCCTGGAAAACCGCCGATGTGACCCTGAGCACCTCCCAGTTTTGAGCAGAGGTCCGCAGATCTGGGGGCAGGGTCATTGATATCCAATCGGCTTAAACTATCAGGCCAGATGTCCGGAGCAATGGATTGATACCTGGTTTTGCACGACGATCTGTGGGTGCGAGAGGTGGAACCCCCTTCGGGTTCCCCTCTCGCGCTCTCCTCCTCCCCGCGTCGGGGGGCTGCCAGCCCCCCGACACCCCCCGGACTGGAGGGGGCTGGGTGGGGAACGAACTTTGGTGGGTGGGATGGGTTTACTCTTACAGGGCCTGCACGCGTTGCGTGGCGACTGCGGCAAAAGGACCTGGCGGTCGTTGTGCCACTCAAGGCTATCTAATCGTTGTGCTCGCCTCGGGCATCCCTAGCCGCCTCACACAACAATGGGGGTTGGTAGAATAATCTGGTCTGTTGATAGTGTTGCCCCCGTAGCTCAGGGGATAGAGCATCGGGTTCCTAACCTGTGTGCGATGGTTCGAGTCCATCCGGGGGCGCTTCACAAGCATTTTTACTCACTTACACATGCCAAATTAGTATATCTATTCTATTGTTCTAACATCCTTTTGGGAATACAGAGCATAGGTTTCGTGACATCTTCCTGCTACAAACTTGCTAAAGCGTCCGGTGCAGTACAGAGCACGCGGTTCGTGACATCTGCCCTTTGCCGACGCTTCAGAGAGTTCAGCGCAGGTTTCCCGCCGGAGCGGACTCCGTCGAGCGTTTTTTACCAGGTCGTGATGACCCACCGCCCTGGCAATGGCGAAGTTGCGGATGTTGATGGCGGCGTTGTGGTCCCGGTGGAGGCGGATGCCGCAGGCGCACTCGTGCCATCGATCCGAGAGCTGCTTGGGAACATCGCGATCACAACGGCTACACCGCAAAGTGGTACCGGCTGGGTTCACCGCAATCGTGCGCACGCCAGCGTTTGCAGCTTTGCGCGTCAGAATGGCGATAAATGTGCTCCAACCGGCGTCGTAGATGCTCTTGGCAAGGTTGGTCCTCGCCATATTCTGGACGGTCAGGTCTTCATGGGCGATCACCTCGCTGGTTCTGATCAGTTGCCAGGCAGTCTTGTAGTGAAAGTCTTTGCGCTGATTGACTACCTTCTGGTAGGCGCGGGAAAGTTTGCGGTTGGCCTTGCGGCGCGCGGACGAGCCTTTGCGCGTGCGCGATTGGCGCTTGTGCAGACGGGCAAGTCTGGCTTCGGCCCGGCGGTGAAAGTGAGGAATCTCGACTCTGTCGGCTTTGTCGGTAACCAGGAAAGATTCGAGGCCCAGATCGAAGCCCGTCGTATTCTGGACGGTCGGGGTGATGACCGGCTCGGCTGTGGAGGCGTCTTTGTTTTCCAGCACAAAGGCGATGTACCAGTGATCGGCTTTGCGGGTGATTGTGGCGGTCTTCACCGCAAAGTCCGGCGGTAGTGGCCGGTGCATCCAGATTTTTAAGCAACCCAGCTTCGGCAGACGGATGCGGTTGCCCTCCAGCCAGCCAGCCAGGATCTGCGGGTAGGTGAACGAGCGGTAGCGCGACTGACTCTTGAAGCGAGGACGGCCGGAGCGGTTGCCGGAGGTGTCGTTTTTGACGAACCGGTCGAAGGTCTTCTTGACCCGCCCGATGCAGTCCTGGAGTACCTGGGAATAGATCTGCGCGTATTCGGGAAAGCGCTTTTTGGTCTCCCTCAGATCGCGCTTCTGGCTTGAGTAATCCGGCGCATCGGCCGGGGTGGCAATGCTGCAGGAGCGGATAGAACAGGCGTTGAGCGAACAGCGGTGGTGCTCCATCCAGTCGAAGCGCTGCGCCAATCGGTAGTTGTACTGTTTGCATAGAAGCTGCAACCAGCGCTCCATCGATTCGCTCTGGGCAGCCGTTGGCTTCAGGCGGTATTGGTATGTCATGAGCATATGGACAAATTATCATATTGCCCTGTTTTTGTCAAAGCGGGGAAATCACCCTATATAAACGAAAGACTGAGGTGAGATCTCGTGTGTTTGAGGGAAGCGAATAGACTGATAATCCTAAACTGCTTGTTTGGAGAGTTTTGTGAGCGTCTTTCTGCCGGGTACGGAAGTGCAGGCCCGTGGGTTGCGCTGGGCAGTGGTGACGGCCGATAGCCTCGGCCCACAGACTCTCTATCGTCTGCGTGGGTTGGAAGGTGCGGTACTGGGGCAGGAGCTGGATCTGTTGTCGCCTTTTGAGGAGATCAACCCGATTGAGCGCGATTTGCGCCCGGATAAAGCAGCTCCCCTGCGCAATTGGCTGGTTTATCACCAGGCTTTTCTACTGGAGCAGGCCCTCGGGCCGAATGCCCTGCTCGCTGTTCAGCCCGGTCGCCTGCGCCTGGAACCCTACCAGCTGGTTCCCGTGCTGCGGGCTATCCGCATGAGCCGTGTGCGGCTGCTGCTGGCGGATGCGGTCGGCCTGGGGAAAACTGTTCAGGCGGGTCTGGTGATTACGGAACTGATGGCCCGGCGCATTGCTCATCGGATCCTCGTGGTCTGTCCGGCGGGACCGCTGCTGGAGCAATGGAAGGTGGAGATGTCCGAGCGCTTTGGTTTGCGCCTGGAAGTGATCGACAGGGCAAAGCTGGAGGAGGTGCGGCGGGGCGCGGAGCTGGGCGCCAACCCCTTCGATCACATCTCTTTGGGATTGGTCTCCATCGATTTTCTCAAGCAGGAGCGCATCCTGGACCAGTTGGAGCGGGCCAGCTACGACGTGGTCGTGATCGATGAAGCCCACCACTGCATGGACCTGGGTTCCAATGAGCGCGAGGACTCCCAGCGCCGCCGTCTGGCCGAAGTCCTGGCCCGGCAGTGTGACGCTTTTATCCTGGCCACCGCTACGCCCCACGACGGCAGTGACCGTTCTTTTGCATCGCTGTGTGAACTGCTGGACCCCTCGCTGGTCGATGGCCAAGGCAGCCTGCGCCCTGAACGGTACCGCGCCCATGTGGTGCGCAGGTTGAAAAGCCACATCAAAGATGCCAGTACCGGCCAACCGCTTTTCCGGGAGCGTCAGGTGAAACCCTGCCCGGTGATCCCGCTGCCCAACGCACACTCTCGATTTATCGAATTGCAACGGGCCTTGCTGGAACTACTCGCCCCTCAGTTGCGCCGGGCGTTTAAAAACCGCAACTACAGCGACGTGCTGGCCTTCATCGCGCTGCTGAAGCGCAGCGTCTCCTCAGTGGCCGCCTGCAAGCGGACGTTGAGTGTGGTTGCCGAGCGATTCCAGGCGTTCTTAAGTGAGGGCGTAGAAAACCAGGAGCGCCGCCGCCAGCGCCTCAGAACCCTGCGCGACTACAACCGCAAGCTGGAACGCTTCGGATCGCTGAGTGCTGAGGAAGAAGAGGCGCAGTCGCTCCTGGAGATGGAAGATCTGGCGGAGCAGCTCGCTAGCCTTGAGCGCGAGGTGCGCGGCGGTTCACGGGAAGTCGCCAAGTTCTCAAGTCTGGTCGAAGCGCTGGACAATCTGGTGCACCTGGCCGGCGAGGCCCTTGAGCAAGATCCGAAGCTGGACCAGTTCATCCAGGTCATCCAGGCGATTCGGGCGGAGGAGCCGAGAGCGAACGTGCTCGTCTACACCGAATACATCGATACCCAGCAGGCGGCGGTACGGGCTCTCAAGCAGGCAGGCTTTCGAGATGTTCTGACGATGAGCGGCGAGGACGACGAGAAAATGCGGACTGGGACGACGGAGCGCTTCCGCAGTGAGGACGGCCTCATTCTGGTGAGCACCGACGCGGCGGCGGAAGGGTTGAACTTGCACCAGCGCTGCCACCAGCTCATCCACCTGGAGTTGCCCTTCAACCCAAACCGCCTGGAGCAGCGCAACGGCCGCATCGATCGCTACGGGCAGCAGCACGATCCGATCGTTCGGTATCTTTTCTTGCGGGGGACTTTTGAGGAGCGGATTTTGCTGCGTCTCATCGTCAAATACGAAAAGCAGCGGGCACGATTGACGTTCGTGCCGAACACGCTGGGCTTGAACACCTCCACCGAGGCCGGGGAGATTCGGTTGCTCAAGGGATTGATGGACGAGGACACGCGCCTGTTCGAGGCGGAAGATACGCTCTTCGACTTGACGGAGGCCAAAGAAGACGAAGGCGCGGACGAGGCGACGCGCGAACTGCTGGAGGAAGTGGACCGCAGCTTGAAGAGCTTCGAGAAGGCGGCGCAGACCAACACCTGGCTGGGCAATCTCGGCATGAACGCCGGGGAAGACCTGGTCCGGGAGGCGAGCGAAGCGCGCGCGCTGGGCCATCGGGCGGGCACGGTCGATCTCGCCCAGTTCGTCGCGGATGCAGTACGGCTTGGCGGCGGCAGCGTACAACCGACTATCCACCCGGAGATCCAGCAGATTCGACTGCCGTCGGACTGGACTTACGGCCTCGACGATCTCCCCGGTTACGACGCCGCTTCCCGCACGTTGCGCCTGACTACCAACCTCGATCTGATGCGCGATCCGGCCGGTCTTCCGGTCGGTTTTCTCGGCCGCGCCCATCCGCTGGTGCGACGAGCCTTGGATCGGGTGCGCAACCTATCTTTCGGACAAGATATCCACGTCGGCCAAGACCCGCGGGTCAGTGCCGTAAAGGGGAAGGTGAGCGAGCCGACGCTGCTGTTTACCTTCCTGGGCCGGGTGTCCAGCGGTGCCGGGCGGGAGTTTGAGAGGGTTCTGGCGGTCTGTTCAACCGCCAAGAGTGAGCCGGAGTTTTATCAGACGGCCGAAGACTGGCTCCCACTGGCGGACCCCGGCCAAGCCATTAAAACGACCGATGTCTACAAAAATCACTTCGTAGGCTGGTTCACAGCTGCCCAGGGCAAGGCGCGACGTGTTGCCAGTGAAGGTTTTCAACCGATGGCCCAGGTTTTCTCCGGTCAGCAGCAGCAGGAGACGCAACAGGAGCAGGAGCGCCAGCAGAGCTGGTTTGAGCAGCGGGTGAGCGAAATCGTCCCGCAGTTGCAGCAGGCGAATTTATTTGCCCCCCTCCGAACGGCGGCATCGGCGGCATCTGTACCCGCAGATCCCAACTGGGGATCTATGAGCGAGCCGGTCGCAAAACTGGCGGCCTTCGCGGCGGACGGCACCCAGCTGCCCCGCTTACGCAGCGAGGCCGAAGGCGTGCTGCGCCTTTACCGGCAGCGGCTTGCGCTCATCGATGCCCGCGCTACTCTAGGTGAACCCGAGATGGTACTTCTGGGAGTGCTCATGATTGTTCCCGAGACCGCCCATGCCCATTGATTTTCTGCAGGAGTGCTCCTTTATCGGCCCCGCTCTGCCGGAACCGTTTGTGCGCTTCGAGTTGGAGAAGGAACTGAATAGGGAGAAGCTTCTCTCCAAAGCGACCGGGACCGAGGCACAGGCGCTGCGGGAGTTTTGGGACGGTTACCGGCGCAAGCTGCGCGAGTTGGTCGGCAAAAGCGGCGCCATTCGAATTCGCAACCAGGTGATCGATCCGCTCCTCCCCCGGTTGGGTTACGACCGGCTGGAGGCAGCGGAGCCGGTTCAGACGCGAGAAGGTCTGGAAGCGGGCGGTCATTTGTTGATCAGTGCCGATGGTTCTTCCAAGTTGCGGATCTGGACCACAGATCTCGACATCGACCTGGATGCGCCCGCAAAACGGGGTGCCGCCTACCGCTTCAGCCACCTGCGCATCGCTCAGCGTGTGCTGCTCGCCTGCAGTGAGCGGGTGGGGCTCTTGACCAACGGTGTTGAGCTGCGGCTGTTGCTCTCAGATCCGGCCCGGCCCGACTCGCAAGTGATTATCCCCATCGACGCAAACTGGAAGCGCAGCCGCGAGGTGCCCGATTCTTTGCGCTTGCTGCTAGCTCTCGCTTCACCGGCCGGGGTGAAAGCGGTACCCGGTCTGGTGGATAAGGCCCGCCTGCAGCAGGCGCGGGTGACCAAAGATCTGCGCAAGCAGGCCCGCGAGGCGGTCGAGCTATTCGTGCAGGAGGTGCTGGATCATCCGGCCAACCGAGAAAAGCTCAGTGAGTTTGCCGACCGAGCGCGGCTGGCGAAGGAGTTGTGGCGCGAAGGGCTGATCACGATCTATCGGCTGCTGTTCATCTTGAAGCTGGAATCGAGCGACGACCCGGCCCGGTCATTCTCGTTCGCTTCGACCAGCCTGTGGCGCAACAGCTTCTCGCCGAGTGTGGCCCTGGCACGGTATGTGCGGATGGCGCTGGATGAGGGTGCAGAGACAGGGCAACTCTTGGAGCGGGGACTACGCTCGCTGTTCAGGATGTTTGCCGAGGGCTTGCAGTGCACGGAGTTGAACATCCGGCCTCTGGGAGGGTCGTTGTTCGGGGCGCACGCAACCCCAATCCTCTCGGATTTGGCCTGGGGAGAACGGGCAGTTGCCTACCTGCTCGACCGATTGCTCTGGACTTTGAAGAAGGGAACGGTTGCCCGAGAGCGGGTTCACTACGGCCCCCTGGATGTCGAAGATTTGGGCCGCGTCTACGAAGCTCTACTCGAACTGGAGCCGGGAATTGCCGATGAGCCGATGTGCCGGTTGCGGCGGCAAAAGCTGGAGGTCGTCGTTCCGATTGACCAGGGAGAGAAATACCGTGTCACGGCAGCAGTGAAGAACGATTCTGAGGACGAGGCGGAGGAAGAGGACGCAGAGGAAAGCCAGGAGGAGGAGACTTCCGGGCGTGGCAAGAAAACTAAAGTCGAGTGGATCGAGGCGATTGCGCCGGGCCGGTTCTATCTGCGGGTGGGCCTTGGCCGCAAG
Organism: Gloeobacter violaceus PCC 7421; assembly: GCF_000011385.1. Classification (NCBI taxonomy): domain Bacteria; kingdom Bacillati; phylum Cyanobacteriota; class Cyanophyceae; order Gloeobacterales; family Gloeobacteraceae; genus Gloeobacter; species Gloeobacter violaceus. Next base: position 2,906,937 of record NC_005125.1, on the reverse strand, counting down.
GCGAGTGGTTCCTACTACACGCCCCATTCCTTTGTTCGATTTTTAGTGCAGGAGACTTTAGGACCACAGGTGGCAGAGCGCAGTCCACAAAGCGATCCGAAACCCCTGGAAATCTTGAAATTGAAAGTCTGCGACCCGGCAATGGGGTCTGGGCATTTTCTAGTGGAAGCCTGCCGATTCTTGGGTGAGAAGCTGTATGAAGCTTGCCGTCTATGCGATGAATTAGCGATGGCAGCGGAGAAGCGAGCAGAAAGTGCGGAGGATGAGCAGCAAAGAGAGGCTGCACTTGAGGGAGCGAAGCTGTTTCAGCAGCGGGTGGCAGATTTGCCCGATCCAAATGATGAGCTGTTGAAATATTTGCCGAGCAGAGCGCCAGAGGGTTTGGAAATAGGTTTATCCCAACGGAAGGCAGAAGCAATGTGTCGACGACTCATTGCTGTTCATTGCTTGTATGGTGTAGACAAGAATCCGCTAGCAGTCGAACTAGCAAAACTGTCATTGTGGATAGAATCTCACGCGGAAGGCTTACCACTAACATTTCTGGATCATCGTTTGGTATTAGGCGATTCGCTAGCAGGTCCATTTCTTAAAGATTTACTAAGGTATCCAGGCTCTCAAAAGCAAATGGATGATTTATTAAGTATTGGGTTAAAAGAAGGTTTTACTAAAGCATTGAGCAATGCGTTAAGGCATGTACATGACTTAGAAGAAAGTGTTGGTGCAACTTTATCTGAAATTGAGGCAAAGCAGGCAGCAAAGACAAGGTTGGATAAAGCTTTAGAGCCATTCATGATCGTTGCTGCAGCTTGGGCTGGTGGAGGAATGCTTAGCGGTCCAGAATGTGATGACTCAGCTTACGCACGGTTGGCACATGCGGTTGCGTCTACTTCCGCTCTTCCTGCCGACATAAACAAAGAAGAAAGGCTGATAAGAATGATTGCCAAGGGTATGGCAATGCAAGAAAATCTAACAACAATCGAGGAAGTTTTTCAGCAAAAACATATCGAGAAATTGCCACTAGCCCTACCTTTCGATCTTACCTTTGTAGAAGTATTCTTTCCTCATAGCAACTGCGACTATCGAAATGGCTTTGATGTCTTACTGGGCAATCCACCTTGGAGTAAAAGCAACTTAGAGCTACCTGAGTACATGGGTGCTGTTGACTTTCGCTTTTTGGAAGTCACTTCAAGTGATGAGCGCATAGATCTCGAAGAAAGTTACAAAGGCTCATCAGCTTGGAATGCCTGGCTGCTAGCATCTCTAGAAGAAGACAGGATGGGGAAAATAATAAGCCTACTTAATCCAGATGCACAAAGCGACTTAGTAGGCTTTGGTTCTGGACACGCTGATATTTTTGCGTCATTTGTTGATCGTTTATTCAGCCTACTTAGGGTAAACGGTCTATTTGCAATGGTTTTACCTAGTTCTCTTCATGTCAGTCAATCATTGAGGCAATTGAGGCGCAAACTGCTGAACAAAGCAGAAATCCTAAGCTATTTCTCGTTCGAGAATAAGTATTCACTCTTCGAAATACATAAGAGTTGGAAATTTACACCCGTCATAATAAGAAATTCTGAGCCCAAAGAAAAGAAAAGGTTTCCTGCACAATTCTATCTTCATGATGATTCATGGTTATTTTCTGCCAATAAAGATCCATATTATTATTTGTACGATCCTAATATAATCGAGGTCATGGACTCGGAAAGCTTAATATTCCAGGAGTACACTAGTGTATCCGACATGAAATGCGCGGAAACGATTTTTGGAAATTCTATTAGCTGGAAAAAATATTCGGAGAATACATACTGGTCAATACGAAGAGAGTTAAATGCTACGGATGATCGTTGGCGAATCGAGTACAGCAAACCTTGTGGTCGAACGTGGTCTAAAGAAGATGAAGCGCTGATCCATCATCAGCCGGGAACCATCCATCAGTATACAGATTTATGGACTGGAGCAAAAACGTTAACTATACCTTTCAATAATCTTTATGATCGTCCCCGGGTTTTGGAGCTATCCAGATACTTCAGAGCCGCTTATCGCATGTCTGCGCGTGCAACAGATGAACGAACTTCGATATTCACCATACTTACACCAGGCACTACTGCGACTAACTCGCTACCCATTGAGGGATGCCCTCAAAAGCGTCCCAACCGTCTCTCTTTAGGCGCTGTAGCTGTATGCAATTCTTTTGTCTTTGATTGGTATTTGCGTTTGAGAGTTGGTAGCAAAACAATCTCTAAGTTCATAATGGATAATACACCAATTAGTGATTTAGCATCACAGAATAATTTATGCGTTCATTCTTCTCTTCGACTCGTTAGCAACCACCCTGGCTATGAGACTCTCTGGCACGAACAAGTATGCGATGAATGGCGCGAGCCCAAGCCCCCGTTCACTTGGCCTGTCCTTGAATCTGACGACGAACGCTGGGAAGTCCGCTCAGCAATTGATGCTGTAGTAGCTGATGCCTATGGTCTCGAGCGCGAACAGTATGCCCACATTCTCTCTAGCTTCAGCCACAGAAGCTATCCAAAAGCTCCCAAACTTTGCCTTGCCAAGTTCGACGAACTGCAGGAAATCGGCTTGGGAGCGTTCACCAAAAAATACGACCCTTACTGGGACATCCCACTCAACGAGAACCTGCCTCAACCCGTTATAGACATACCCTTGCTAGATCCTGCAGATAGCGAGACCACCTCGAATCACAAGGTTCTTCAGATCCCGGGCATGGATTCTTACCAAGGGGACAGAAGATCAGCGCCAAGAGCGGCTGAGTCTGGAAAAGCACGTCGGAAAAATCCCAGAAAAACCTCCTGAGAAGTACCCATGTTCTACTACAAAGACACGCTGCAAAAAACTGGCCCGGAGCTATACATGAAGAATAACCGTGTACTACACTGGAAAACCACCGGCGAACAACGTAGAGGCTCTTGGGGAGTGAACCTGAACCTTTGTAAAGAGGAGTTCAGCTATGCATACGTCGATGCAGTCGTTGCAGCTACCGGGTACTCCATCGTGAGGGCATCGAGGCTTCTTGACAATCAAGGCATCGATATACAGATTGCGGCACCGGGCGTCCACGGCACCAAGCGCAATCCGCACCTCAACGCCCAGGTGAAGTGCACCTGGAACGCCACCCTCTCCCAAACCCATGTGGTGTACAACAAGCTTGCAGTCAAAAATTACGAGGAGTTGATCGATCCCAGGCAAACGATTCCTATCATCCTGATCCTCGTCCTGGTGCCTGACAACGACGATCCCAGTACATGGCTGCAACATTCTGAACAAGCACTGTGCATGAAACGCTGTGGCTACTGGGAATCTTTGCGCAACTGGCCATCCACTCAAAATAGTGACGAAATAACAGTCAGGCTCCCACGCACGAATGTCTTTGATATCAACGGTTTGAAAGGCATTATGTCCCGCATTGTACAGAATGGGCACCCATGAAAGCGGATATTCTGGACACCAAAGTTCTGCAGTCGGTGCAACCGCATCAGGTTGTTGCCTATCTCGGCAAGAAACACTGGCACGAGCAACGCCACTTCGGCGAGAGGGCGACTATCTGGGTTCTTGGAAACGGTTCTCCTGAACAGGCGTTCGAAGTGCTGGTGCCTACTGATCCTGAAGCCCGGGATTTTTCAGATCGAATCCACGATGTTCTGCAGACCCTTGCAATTGCCGAGAATCGCTCACAAGAAGAGATCTTATTTGACTTGGTAACTGTCTCGGTTGACGTCGTTCGTTTCCGTGCGAACCATCCATTCGCTGCTGAAGACGGAAGCCTTCCTCTAGAAGATGGCATTAATCTCCACAAGCACGCCAGGAATGCACTTGCCTACGCTGCCTGCTCTGCCGTTGAATCGAAGGCTTTCCACGACCGCAAACCTCAACAGGCAAGCCAATACATCCGCAGATTGCGACTGGCGCAGCCTCAGGAAGGAAGCTACATTCTGAATATTATCTCCCCACTATCTTCAGCTCCAAGAGAGCTTTCTGCATCCACAGCCCATGCTTCCGTTCATGAAGCTTTCGAAAGACGGGTGACCGAAAAATTGATGAGTGCCCTGGCTGCTGTCGAGGGAGCAGCCAAGCAGGTGCGCACCGCACAAGATGCAGAAATTTTCTGGAAGGTCGTTAGGGCGGGTGTCAGCGCCAACCTCTGCGACGCAATTCTCGGGCTCAATGAAAGTGCGGGAAATCAGGGTGTCGAAGTGTCGCTGAATTGGTCTGCTTCACTCCCGCGACCGGACGCACCTCAGAAGGTCCACCTTTCTCCAAGTCTCATGCCTGCGATTGAAGCGGCTGCGAATTTACTGCGCAAAGGCATCTATGAAGATTTTGAGGTGCGTGGAAGAGTCGTAAAGTTGCAGTTGCCGGAGAATGAAACCATCGGCACGGTGACTGTGGCTTGTATCGTCGACGATAGACGGAAAAACGTCAAAATCAGTCTTTCTCTTAAAGAATACGAACTTGCAATTCGTGCACACGGATCTGACGCCGAGGTCATCTGCAGGGGCAATCTCTTGAAGGAGGGCTCCTCATATGTACTGCAAAACCCTCGTGGATTCGCACTGGTTCCTGGTCGGTAGCTGCGGGCTACCAGCCGTGCGATCACCCGTCAGGCACTCAATTAATCCCGCCATAGAAAATGCAGTCAACAGCGGACGACGCTCTGCGACTGCCGGTACTCTTTGTAAGAATATGCTAAAGTTTTTGGACCTTCACCGGCCGGTTCGCTAAGAATTCCGGTACATATCATCACTGCCAGTGCTCTCAACCTGGCATCGAGGGAGAACAGTATGCCTGCAACCCTGTGGGAAACGTCCTTTACCGAAACCTTCCTGAACGAACTGCTCAATGTTCCCCAAACCATTCAGGACAGGGTCAAACGCACCATCAAGCTCCTCAAGCGAGATCCGGTATCCGCCAAGGGCAACATCAAAAGGCTCAAGGACTTCAAGAACAACGTCTACCGCATCCGACTGGGTGATTACCGGCTCATCTACAGCTTCGGAAGCGGCTGGATCAAGCTTCTGAGTATTCGCAAGCGAGATGAGAGCACCTACGAACTGGGTTTGCCGGAGTTTGAAGTGCCCGGCGCACCTCCCGACCCGGCCCTACTCGAACCCCAGGCAACCGATGAGCCGGTGCTTGTCCCTGTTTATATTCCCGAGGAGCCGGAGTCGCTGCCGCAAACCGTTACCAGAGAAAACCGAGTCACTACGTCCCTCCCCTTCGAGCTGACGCCGGAGTTGCTCAAGCAATGGCAGATTCCAGAGGAGGACTGGTCCGAGGTGCTGGCGGTGCGCACCTCCGAGCAGATTCTCGATCTCCCCCTGCCCAACAACCTGATCAGCCGCCTCCTCGATAATCTCTACCCCCGCCCCATTGAGGAAATTGCCGTTCAGCCGGAGTTTGTGCTGCAACAGCCGGAGGATCTGGAGCGCTTCGTCGAGGGCGACTTGATTGCTTTTTTGCTCAAGCTCGATCCTGAACAAGAGAAGCTGCGGGACTTCGGGAGCAGCGGCCCTATCCTCGTCAAAGGAGGACCGGGCACTGGCAAATCCACCCTTGCACTCTATCGAGTCAAGAAATTGCTCGATGCCGGCCATAGTCCAGTACTTTTTACGACCTACACCAACGCCCTGGTCAACTACTCCGCACAGCTGCTCGAACAACTACTCGGCCAGAATGCGGCGACGGCAGGCGCGGAGGTAAGCACCATCGACCGAATGGCTTACCAGTATTTCTCCCAGACCTACGGCAAACCCCACATTGTCGAAGATAACGAGGCAGTCGTCCTGCTCGAAGAGGCGCTCAAAACAACCGCGATCCCTGCCACCAATGCTTTTGACCGTGGCGTTCGCCTCGAAGTGCTCAAGCGGCTCGGGGTGCCTTACTTGTTGAGCGAGATCCGGACGATCATCGAAGCCTGGGAACTGACAACCCCTGAGCAGTACCTGGAGATCGAGCGGCGCGGTCGCGGTACACCCCTGAAGGCCAACATTCGAGAAGCAATCTGGGCTGTCTATCAAACCTGGAGCCAACTGCTCGCCCAAAAGAAGCTCATCACCTGGGAGCAACTGCACTCCAGGGCGAGGGATCTGGTCGAAAGCCTTCCCCAGCCTCCTTATCAGGCCGTCGTTGTCGACGAAGCGCAGGATCTGCCGCCGGTGAAATTGCGCTTCATGATGAGCCTGGCCACCTCGCCGGGAGGTGTCTACCTGACGGCGGACGCCTCCCAGTCGCTCTACCATCGCGGTTTCAGCTGGAAGCAGGTGCATGCCGACCTCAAGGTGGCGGGCAGAACGCTGCTGCTCAAGCGCAACTACCGCAACACCGAGGAAATCGCCGGTGCCTGCATCGCCATCCTTCAGAACAGCGAAGCCGGGGACGAAGAATGCCTCTACCAACATCCTTCCCCTCACCGTGGCGATGCGCCTACCATTTTGCTGTCCGACGACTTCGAAGGCCAGGTAAGCGCAATCCGCGAGTTCTTGATTGCAGCAGCCCAAAAGTTCCGCCTTCCCCTCCACGGCAGCGCCGTCCTCTGCCCGAGCAACCACATGGGTATGGCCATCGCCAAACAGCTCGATAGCCTCGACTTGAACGCCAAGTTCGTATCACGCCGAGAAATCGACATCCGCAAGCCCTACATTAAGGTGATGACCCTTCATTCAGCCAAGGGATTGGAATTTCCTTTTGTCGTCGTGGCAGGCTTCGACGAAGGCAATATCCCTTACCTGGATGCCTACATCCCCCCCGACGAGGTGCCCACCGTCCTCGACGAGCAGCGCCGACTCTTCTACGTCGGCTGCTCGCGGGCAATGCGGGCCTTGATGGTGTGCGGCTCCCGCTCGACGCCGTCGCGCTTCCTCGATAGTCTCGTTGCTCCTTACTGGTGCAGACAGGAACTGCTATGAAACTCAGAGACCTCTTACAAAAAGGCGATGCGGCTCTGACTTCGGCCAGCCATCTGATGGGACAGGGTCTCGTCGTTCTAGATTGCACCGGTGTAGAGGCGCTTACCGAGAAACAGCTCACCTTACTTTTTTCGGACATTCCAGAGGGCTGGGGCTTTCTGGAACTCGCGGAGGTTCTCGATTCAGCCACCCTCACCGGCGGATTCGCAGACCAACTTTCTCAGGAGATTGTCCGGCGCAATGGCTCTGCGAGCGAGCCCAAGACTGCTCCTCGCCCCGAAGCCCTGGAGCCGCCGGAAATAGCGCCTGCGATTGTCAAGCAATCGGTTTCCCGGGCAACCGTCCTTCACCCGATCCGCGCCCTCGATAAAGTGATCGCAGGGTACCGCGACTACCTGCTCACAGAATTCCGTGCAAAAGACCCTGCACTCAAGCAAGCTCTGGAGAAGGCACTCGATGAGCCGCTCTTTTTAGCCCAAGAACCGTTTTTTCAAGCCCATCGGCCGTTCAAAGACGGCCAACGCTGGCGTGAACTGCCCATCGACCAGAAACTGGCTCAGGTGATGGAGAAGCGTTCCAATAACAAACGCGCCTACCTGCACCAATCCGAGGGGATCGCTCACTTGTTGGGACCACAGGCATCGCCGTTGGTCGTCACCACGGGAACGGGGAGCGGCAAAAGCGAGACTTTCCTGCTGCCGGTCATCCAGAACGCCATCGAAGATGCCGTTCACTTTAAACAACCCGGACTGACGGCGATCCTCGTTTACCCGATGAACGCCCTGGCCAACGATCAGCTCCAGCGCATCCGGCAGTACTTACAAGAATCGGGCTGGTCAGGAGCCGTCTCCGTCGAGCAGTACGACCGGGGGACCAAGCAAGCCGACCGGGAGAGACTCCGGCAAAATCCACCCCACATCCTGCTCACCAACTACATGATGCTGGAGTACCTGCTGGTGCGCCCGGCGGACAGAGATGCCATCTTTGCCAATCATCGCTGTCGTTTTTTGGTCCTCGATGAAGTCCATACCTACCGCGGCACGCTAGGAAGCAACATTGCCCTGCTGGTGCGTCGGCTTAAGACCCATCTAGGACGTGCCCGGCACGACTGGCTTGCCGATGTGGCCGCAGCACAGCGGGCAAGACGCTACCCCGAACTGCTGCCGGTGGGTACTTCGGCCACCATCAAAAGTGTGGGTGAGCAGGGACAGCTCCCCCGCGCCGAACTGGTTCGGCTCCGCGACGAAGCAGTTCAAGACTTTTTCAGCAAGCTGACGGGAGCCGAACCGCAAACCATTCGCGTCCTCGGTGAACAACTGCAGGATGTCGAGATTCCGGGGGAAGCACAGTATCCACTGCACTGGTCGGCTGTCGAGGAAGTCGATGTTTCGGACGCCGAAGCAGTCAGACAGGCACTATGTACCCTAAGCGGGCAAAACCCGGACACCCCTCTCGATCAAGCAACTCGTCGCTGTCGGCTCCTGTGGGATCTCAATCGGTGGCTTATCGGCTCTCCCATGTCCATCAGCCAGCTCGTGGCGCGCGTGCGAGTTGAGGTGCCCGAACGGAAGGGCTGCAGGGAGGCTGACATCGAGAGCGAGGTGCGAGCAGCCCTCAGTATTGGCGCGGCGCTACCTGAAAACATTCCCGGAGTGCTGAGGTTGCGTATACATCGTTTTGTGCGGGGTGGTTGGCGTTTCCATCGCTGCGTCAGCCCGACCTGCGGGAAGCTTTACCCGATGGGCGAGGAGCGTTGCGAATGTAGCGCATCCACTGCACCACTGTACCTGTGCCGTAACTGCGGAGCGGATTATCTGCGCTTTGTCGGTGGCAATCCCAATGATCCAGCTGCTGGACCACTGCAACCAAGTGCAAGCAATTCAGAGGAATATGAGTGGCTTCTCTACGACCCAGCACGATTTGAACTGACAGCGGATATTGAAGAAGAGGAAGAGGAAGCAGGCAACAACACACTACAGCGCAGTCGCAGCAGGCGTCAGCCCACTCAAATGCGGCAGCGCCTGGTGCGCGAAGGCTCTTTCGATCCGCATACCCTCGCTTTCAGCGTTGATACAACAACCTATCCACTCCGAGCAACCCTTGCCCCGGCCCGTACACAATGTTTGTGCTGTGGCGGTTCTGCCGGCAGCCGCAATGTGATTACCCCAGTTGCCCTAGGTACCTCTGCCGCGGTCAAAGTGATGGGAGAGGGACTGGTCGAGGCTTTAGCTGAAGAAAACAAGAACCGGCCGAATCATGATGGGAAGGAGCGGCTGCTGGTCTTCAGCGATAGTCGTCAGGATGCAGCTCACCAAGCTCGGTTTATCCATTTTGCCAGCCGTTATGATCGAATGCGAAGACGTATAGTCCGTCTACTTAATGGTCATGGAGTGCTGACTATTCAGAGAATGGTCGAATTGCTCGGCGAAGAAGGAGTTCGCGAACGGGACAATCCCTACGTCCCGGAGGAAAATAACTCCTGGCTGCCGGATGAAACACTGCAACGCATTCGTGTCTGGGAAGAAGCTCCACTGCTCGATGAGATTGCTGTCAACGCCGGTTATCGGGCCACACTGATTAACCTCGGCCTTGTCAGTGTCACTTACGATCGATTGAGTGAATACGTTCAGGCGCGTGGGAGTGCTCTGGCTAAAGCACTAGGCGTCACACTATCGCAATTGGAGCACATTTGCCGATGCTTGCTAGATGAGATGCGGGTGCGCGGATGCCTTTCGCGCGAACTGCTGCGCTTCCATCCGGCGCACCCGAGTTATCCAGCCTACATGCGCGCCGCCGAGTGGGAAAGGCGGGTCAAGCGGCCCCAGGGCTATGCAGCCACCTCGGAGGGAAATCCCGCAGCTTATTTAGATTCCACTCAAGTTGAATCGGGCATCAAACTCAATAATGCCTGGCGCAGACCGCGTATTGGAGGTAAAGGACCTAGCCTTGAACGCATTTTAAAGCATCTTATCAACTGCTTTGGCGGTGCCGCACCGACAGTGGATCGCATGGTCGAGCTCTTACAGTTTTTGAAAGATGGGAGTTATCTGGTTGCATTTGAACTGCTGGGTTATCGCGAACGTGCACGGCTGCTCCAGGTGCAAGCGGAACAAGTCCGGCTAAAACTTGTTACAGCTCATGTGCGTATGCATTGCCGTGTATGTGGATTCGTGCTTGCCGAGGCACCTGAGCGTTTTCCCTGTCCACGTTGTCATGGATACTTCATCCGATGGGTTGATGCCGAAGACAACCGAACGGTACGACGCATCTACTCGGAACAGTTCGTTCCACTAATAGCTCGAGAACATACCGCTCAGATTCCTGGCGATATCCGGGTTCAACTCGAAAACGACTTTAAAGCATCGGCAGAAGTCTCCAAAGTCAATCTCCTCGCTTGCTCGCCAACGCTGGAGATGGGCATCGATGTCGGTGGTCTCGATGCGGTCATTTTGCGAAACGTTCCACCCCGTCCTGACAACTACGCTCAGCGCGGAGGGCGAGCAGGCCGACGAACCCGTGTTGGTCTAGTGCTCGGCTATGCCCGCAGCACCCCCCACGACCAGTATTTTTATGACAAGCCTGCCGAGATGATCTCAGGCGAGGTACCAGCACCGGCTCTGGCCCTGGGCAATCGCGATGTTATTCTCCGCCACCTCAACGCCATTGCTTTTGGTACTGCCGAACCAGGACTGGCCGGCAAGATGGTCGAGTACGTGTCTCCGGCTGGCGAAATAAATCAGCAAGCCGTCGATGCTCTGATCGCATCAGTCACAGCCCAACAAGAGTATGCCCTCTCTATGGCGCAGGATGCTTGGGGAGTTGACATACTACCTGCTGCAATGCTCGACACTTCCCAGTTGCGCCATAACCTGAAATCTCTACGCGAGCGCATCCAGGATGTTGTGGAGCGCACAGCCAGACAAGTACAAGAACTCAGGAGAGCTTTAGATACTTATGCAGCAGCACTCACAGGTAGAAGAGCCGCTGCTCAAGCGGGCGATATGGTTGCCCGTCTTCTGGGGATCGAGACTGAACGACGACGCAATCAGCAAGAAGCAGACGATGGTTCGGCGGGGTATCCTTTGCGAAGGTTTGCCGAGTTTGGTATTCTGCCGGGCTACGAGTTTCCCACCCAGCCTGCGAGTTTGCGCTTACTGGGGGATCCGCACGAGGAAGATCCCGTAACAGTTGCCCGGAGGTTTGGGATTGCTCAGTTCCAGCCTGAAGCTCAGGTGTACGCCCGTACAAAGCGCTGGCAAGTCATTGGACTGGACAACGCTTCCCCATGGAATCCCAAAGACGAAGGACCGAACTGGGCTTATCGCCTCTGCCAATCCTGTCAATTACGCTACGATGCTGCGCATCCGCGCTGCCCCAGATGCCAGGCGGATCTGCCAGGGCAACCAATTCCAGCAGCTGAGTTTGGCGGTTTTCTCGCCAGGCCCAACGAGAACACAATCCTGGATGAGGAAGATCGTTACGCAACTGGCAACCTTGTAAAAACTTTTCCCCAATGGGACGGCGATGTGGTTGGCCGGTGGAGTGTAGGACCTGACTGGTCCTTACGGCTGAGCCGTGGAGAAGAGGTTCGCTGGCTCAATGAGGGCCGTCCTCCCACACCAAAAGAGATAGATGACGGAATGCCTTACTTGCATCCTGATGCAAAAGGATATCTGCTTTGTGGTAGCTGTGGGCGCTCGCTAACTCCCCAAAGCCTGCTTGATGCCGGCAGCAAACGACGCAATGTTCGCACCCGAGACTCTCAGCAAGATGTACATGGCCATCGCGAAGACTGTCCTCAGGCAGGAACAGCACTTCGTCCCCTTGCAATCGTCACTGCGCTGAAGGCTGAAGTATTGCGCTTGGTTATTCCTGTGCCCAGTTCAGTAGAACAACGGGGATTGCAATCATGGGGGCTTTCGCTGGGATTTTCACTGCGCACTGGAATGCGACACGTATACATGCTAGATGGTTCAGAGATTGAATTTGAACTGGAAGGTCCTTGGCAGGCTGTCAAGGATAACGCTCGCTTCAATTGGGTTTCTTTAAGCTTTATCGATCCTAGTATTGGAGGAAGTGGATATTTAAGCCGAATCGCGAGTGAATTGCATATTGTTGCTCGTGCCGCAATTGATCATTTGGACCATACGGGTTGTGAGACTGCCTGCTATCGCTGCCTCAAGTCTTATCAAAACCAGCGATTTCATGAATTATTACATTGGCCTCGGATAATTGCTGATCTCCACCAACTTGCCGAAGGGCCACCTATTAGACAAAATTTACAAATGAGTGACATTGATGATCCGCATCCTTGGTTAGAAGCTTACGCAGAAAAAGTCGGGTCGCCCCTTGAGTTGAAATTTCTTCGGCTTTTTGAAGAGTATGGCTTCCACCCTCGAAAACAAGTTCCGATAGCAGTACATGCCGGAGAGCCCCCCATTTCTTTGGCTGACTTTGCAGTTGCAGAAAAAAAGCTTGCTATCTACATCGACGGTGCCAGTTTCCACCAAGGACAGAACCTGCGTCGCGACCGTTTCATCAGGGAGCGACTTCGCGATGCTGATCCCGCCTGGAGGATAGTTGAATTAAAGGCGAATGATCTTGCACGCGGCGGCTCTCTGGTTATGCATCTTATGCAATTACTGGAGATCTCTCTTTGATGTAGTTTCCTAAACCTTGTGCGATGGTTCGAGTCCATCCGGGGGCACTTTTTAGGCTGTTTCAGTATCTAAACCGCAGGAGATTAGTAGCATGACTTCCGGGTGCAAGATTACTCTGTGGCCAACCGCGTCCGTCCCATTTCCTGTCTATCTACGTGAATTCGATATCAGATCGCAATTCCGTCCAGATGCTTGAGAATAGCCTACAGTTTCAACCTGGCCCTGCGTGCAGTTCGTCGGTCAGGTCGGCTCGACAGGTGGGCTGTCCTGGTCCTGTGGTACTGAACGGCGCCTGAGCCAGGCAGCAAAATCGATTTCCGAGAGCTGTCCTTCGGCCAGTGCCAGCACCTGGAACACGACTTCAGGTTGCGGGGCACGCAGTATCCAGCCATTGAGATAGAGAAATGCATGAGCGCAGTGGAAGGCGATGCGTTTGTTGCCATCGATATAGGGGTGATTTCTGGTAAAGGCAAAGGCGTAGCAGGCGGCTATTTCGAAGACATCCGCGTCCGGGTTGTAATGGCGGCGGTGGCGGGGACGAGCCAGGGATGCCTGCAGGGCAGCTTCGTCCCGCACACCGGATAGGCCGCCGAAATCGGCCAGCGTACTGAGATGCATCGCCTCGACCGCATTCTCAGGCAGGAAGTACAGTTCCACCGTTGCCAAGACAGTTACTGGGCAAGTTCATTGAGGGCGTCATGATACTCGCGGCTCGCCAGTTTATATGCTTGCATCGCCCTGGCGAACTGAGGGTCGCAGCGGGTGAGCAACAGACCACCCCGCGCCTTGACGAGGTGGAGGGTATCTCCCTCCTGAACGTTCAGCAACTCCAGCGCCTCCTTCGTGAGGGTAAGACCGAGGCTGTTGCCGACTCTGCGCACCTTTGCTTCCATCGCTTTTCCCTCCGCTCACCCACGTAATACAGATGTTATAACATACTCACTGTGCAGCCCGGCCGCCTTCGCCTGGAAACCTACCGGCTGGTTCCCGTGCTGCGCGCTATCCGCATTCGTGAACTGTGCCGCTACGATCGAGGCATGGATCCGAACGCCCTCTGCTCCGTCTGCTTTTTGACGCCCGCCGGACCGGTTTTGGTGCAGGCAAGCGCTGAAGACACCGTCGTGCGCGCCGCGGCCCGCGCCGGGCTTGCCATCCCGACCCAGTGCCGCCACGGCTTTTGCGCCACCTGCGAGGTGCATGTGCAAACAGGCCCGCAGCGGCGGGCGCTACGGGCCTGTGTCGAACTGGTGGAGCCGGGGATGGCGGTGATCTTGACCGACCGCTAGCTGGTGGGGAAGAACAGCGGGTAGTTGGTGAAGACGTTGGCGAGCACGAGCACGACCAGGCTGCCCACGATGAACAGCAAACCGGCGATGGGAGACCAGAGTTTCATAGAGTGGCGGCTCCTTGCTTAGCGCGGTGAGATGGTGACGCGGTCTTCGGGCACGCGGATCTTGCCGCTAATCAGCTCAGGGATCGCCTGCACCGGCCAGATGAGGCCCAACAGCAGGCACTTGATCGCCTTGGGAAGGTCGATGATGATCTCGTCCTCCGGTCCCTTCGATTCGGCCAGATACAGACGGCCCGCCCAGCCGAGCGCCCCGGCGATCCACAAAAACAGCACCGACGGGATCAAAAAGTCGCCCGCCCGGTCGAGCTGACCACTGGTGATGAGATGGGGATAGCCGTCCTGGCCGCAGTAGGCCGTGTCGTAGCGCTCGAACTTTTGCTTCGTCCCGGCCTCGTTAAAGGTGACTGGTTTGCCGTCGGCCTGGGCCTTTTGTGCGGCCTCGAGGCGCTGGGTTTTCAGCTCCTGGTAGGCCGGCACGTCCTTGCACAACTTGAGCGGATCTTTGACCTGGGTCTGGGCAAAGGCGCCAGTTTCAAACAGAAGCAACAGCGTCAGGATACCCAGCAACGCTGCTCCAAAGGGGACCCGTGATTGCTTATTCGACATGGAGCAATTCCTTACAACAAGCAGATAGGGCATGATTGCTGGCCTCATTTTAGCGGTGAACTTTAGCGCACTTGTTTTAACATTTGTTGCGGTTTTTATAAGGAAGCCGGGAGAAACGGGCCATTCTGGTCAACTGTTACTGAGCGTTTGGAAATGGACACGCATGGACTACAGCATCGAGCGCCAGTTGAGTGTGGCTCTGGAGAACCGGCCGGGGGTGCTGGCGGCCATCGGCTGGACCCTCGCCGGTGAACAGGTGAGCATCGAGGCGCTGTCGGTATTGGATACGATTGAGCAGGGTGTGGTGCGTCTGGTGACCAGCGACCCGCAGCGCTGCAAGGACATTCTGATGCGGCAGGGTTTTTATGTGATCGAGGCGGACGTGCTCGCCATTCGGCTGACCGACAGCCCCGGGGCGCTTGCCCGGTTGTGCCAGGCGCTTGCCGACGCGAGCGTCAACATCGCCTACGCCTACGGCAGCGTGCCCTACCCCGGACAGTTGACCCGGCTGATGGTCAAAGTCTCCCACCTGGAGCGGGCCTGCCAGGTGATCGCCGCCCTGGAGGTCTGAAACCTTGAGCACCCTCGTACCCGGCACCATCGGCATCCTGCCGCCCGGGGCGCTCGGGGTGAGCTTTTTTTATCACCTGAGTGCCCGCGCCCGTACCCTCGACGGCCGTGTCTTTCTCATCGAGCGGGCGGATTCGGTGAGCGGCCGCGCCCTGCGCGACGCCGGGGCAGTGCTGGTGGCGGAGCCGGAGAGTGTCCTGCGGCTGGAGAGCGGTGCAGTTTTGCGGCCGAATTTGCTCGAAAGCCAACGAGCCGGCTGGTTGCCGGAGGTGCTCATCGCCTGCCCGAACCCGGATCAGCTGTTGGATCTGGTCAGTACGCTGGTCGAACTGATGGTGGGGGGCCACCGCCGGGGCGAACGGTTCGAGGAGTCGCTGCCGCTGGTGGTCTTCAGCGCCAACGGCATCTACTTCCAGAGGCTGGTGCGGCTATTTATCGAAAAGATCGAAGAAGCGACGCTGTTCGGCCGCCTGCCGGATGTCTGGCCTGAGACCACCGGCCGGATTACCGGTCGTCTGATGCGCGGGGTGACGCTGCAGACGGGTCTGCGGGAGGGGGCCGGAGGCCAGACCCTTTACCGGCCCGGCCCGCCGGGGCGCACAATCATCGCCGGGGGATCGCAGGCTGCCCGCGAGCGCTCCCACGCCCTGCTGGCCCGCGAGCGCGGCGGCTGGTTCGAACTGGCCGAATCGACAAGCCCCACGCGCCTGGAATTCGACAAAGCGCTCATCAATCTCAGTTGCAATTTGCTCGGGCTCATCCACGCCATCGACGAAGCGGGCTGCTTTCGGCTGCTCACGGTGAGCGAAGTGTTCCGGCCCGAGTACTTTCCGGCCATCGAGGCGTTGACCCGCCAAGTCTATGCGGTCGGCCGGGCGGTGGGAGCCTACGGCGAATCCGACGAACCGGAAGCGCTGCTGGCCTGGGTTGCCAGAAATGCCGAGCTGCACCCGGGCCACGTGCCCTCTAGCCTGCAGTGGGTGGGCATGCAGCTGCGCTCCGGCCGCCTGGAGGCCAAGCTCTCCCCCACCGAGGCGTGGCTGGTCGAACCGCTCATCTACTACGCCAACGCCTCGGCCCTGGAAGAAACGGTCGCCTACTTCGAAGCACTCAAAGCGCAGCTCATCGACAAGCTCGCCGCCGCTATCGGCGCACACTCCCTCGATTCGGCAACAGCGTAGGGCAGGTGTCAGGGATAACCGCTGCCTGTCAGTTTTTTCTCGATACCCCCCAATGCATCTGCAGCCTAGCGACCAGCCAGCCCCTCCGCCGTAGTCGACACGCGTCGTGCAGGCCCTGGAAAAGTAAGCCCATCCCACCCACACAGTCTCGTTCTCACCTCGCCGTGAAGTCCGGGGGGTGTCGGGGGGCCGGCAGCCCCTCGACGCGGGGAGGAGGAGAGCGCGAGAGGGGAACCCGAAGGGGGTTCCACCTCTCGCACCCACAGATTGTCGTGCCAAGCCAACTGTCAAGTTTCAGGTTTCAGACAGCGGTGCAAGAAGGTAAAGGCGCGGTCGTAGATGCCTGCGCAGGTACTCGCGCGCGGTCCGGCCACGTTCAGGATGCGGATCGACTGCTCTCGCAGCCAGGAGCGCACCGGCTCAAAGTCCAGTGTGCCGGCCAGATCGACGACGAGATGAGGTTTTGCCAGCTCACAGGCAACGCGCACGGTAAGTGCTGTGCCCCCGGTCGGTTCGCCGACCGTCAAGATCAAAGTGCCGTCCGCATCGCGCACGTTCCAGGCAGTGCGCTGGGCAGGATCGCTAAGCGGCGTCGGGACGAGGGGATAGCTTTCAGATATTGCCCCGTCCTCGGCCCAGCGTCCGGCCGGACACCAGCCGCCGATTGCGATCCCCAGAGCGCGAGCGACATCGAGAGCGGCGCGGTCCACCCCCGTCTGCCCCCCCGAGACGATCCGCTCCACCGCCTACTCGGGCAGGCCGCTCTCGAGCAGACAGCCGGCCATCGAGTAGGAAAGCGCGTCGATGTAGAACAGGCATTGCTTCTGCAGCGCGACATCCTGAGCGTCCACATAATGGCTGAGCAGAATAAAACCGTTCTCGCCGTGGGTCCGCTCGACCTCGCCCGCGCGCGATTCGAGCCAGGCCGCTTCGCGGGGCGTCACCCCGTAGCGCTCGACAGAAGCCTTAAACAAAGGCTCGATCATATCCGGCACCAGCGCTTCGATACCGACGTTCAGGGCGGCGGTACCCACCTGCCAACCGAGATCCGTGCTGTAGATGGCCGAGCGCAACAGCGCGTCGTGATGAATCCAGACGCGGTGGGGCCGGTAGCTCCACGGGTCGGCCTCGATGAGATCGGCGGGGCCGCCGAAGGCGCGCACGATGCGGGCGAGAAGGTCGGCGTCGCCGTCTTTGTCTTCGCTCTGACCGTCCAATACCAAGGCCGCCTCCGGGGGGCGCTTGGCAAACAGGTGGGCGACGTGGGCGCCGAAGGCAAGCAGATGCCACATCAAACCCGAAAAATAGCGCTGGGCGTCCTCGGGCCGGGCGCTCCCCTGCTGCATCGCCAGGACAAACGGGTGGGCGAGCATTGTCCGGCGGCGCGGTTCGAGGATTTCGAGGCGGGCTTTTTCAAGCCAGGGAGCATCGGTTTTTGGGGTGGCTGAGGCAGCGGTTTGCATGGGTGATTAGAGGGGTCGCTTCCCCTGCATTTTGCCAGCATTTAGCGCCCGGTCGGGGCGGCAGCGGTGCCTACGAATTGCTCCAGCACCGCTTTTCGCAGCAGTTCCGGCGGCAGCAGCCCCTGCGCCAGGATAAAGTCGTGGAACTTGAGCGCCTCGAAGCGGTTACCCAGAAGCTTTTCGGTCTCTTTGCGCAGGTCCGTCAGTTTGGTGTAGCCGTAGAAGTACGACGTCGCCTGACCGGGCATGACAAAGGTGTAGCGCTCGACTTCCTGATTGGCAAAAGCTTCGGAGAAGACGACATCTTTTTTGAGCACCCGCAGCGCCTCCGCCGGGGTCACCTTGCCCAGTTGCAGTTCAGGGTCGAGAAAAGCGCGGGCCGCGCGCAACAGCCGAAACTGCAGCGTGAACAGCTGCCCCTGCGCCGGGATAAAAGGTTCTACGAGTGCCTCGGAGTAGAGTCCCCAGCCCTCGATGTTGGTGCTGTTGAAGGCGTAGATGGCCCGCGCCGAGGAGACGCCCTTTTCGATCAGCGAGGCAAACTGCAACTCGTGGCCGGGCCGGGCCTCATGGGCGGTGAGCGTCCAGGCGACCGCATCGAAGGTAAAATCGTCGAATTTTTGGGTGCTGCCGGCTTTTGAACCCGCGGCGGCCGGGATGTTCAAAGGCAAGACGAACTCGCCCTGCTCGCCTTTGTTGCCCACCAGGCGCGGTGGGCGCATGTTGGGGGCCGGAACGGCGGCACTCTCGGCGGGGCTGGCAATCCGGATGCGGGCGGGCCGTTCGGGCAAGGTGACCAGTTTTTCGCGCCGGATGATCGTTTCGAGATCTTTGAGCCGCTGCAGGTACAGCGGCAGGATCGCTTCACCCACTACTTGCTCTTTTTTTAGCTCGCGGATGACATCGCGGTAGTCGGTGGCGCTATAGCCTTTGGTTTGGGCCACCTGGAGCGCCACGGCCTGCATCTGCTTCTGGATGTCTGCGAAGGCGGCGCGCGCCTGGGCTGCCAACTGCGCCGGAGGGACATCGACACCCAACTGCTCCAGGGCGAAGGCGTAGCGCTCAGGCGGCAGGCGAAAATCGCCGCGCGCTTTGGGTAGCACCTCTTTGCGCACAAAAACGTCGTAGGCGGCCAGCTGCGCCTTGAGCTTCGCGTAATCGGCCTGGTAACCCTCCAGATTGTACTTTTTGAACAGTTCGCCGATGCCTTCGACAAAAAAGGCGTTCTGGGCCAGATCCTTTTCGACCTCGGCTTTGAACGGACCGGTCAGACCAGGGGTGGCAAGCTGCTCGCGCACCCGCTGCTCGGCCAGAACGGCTATCGGGGTATAGCCCGCTTCCGCGCCCGCATAGCGCCTCAGACGCACAAGCGCCGCCTTGCGCCGCTCGGCAGGCACCTGGTCGTCGAGGAGCACCCGCAGGCCGCCGAAGACCAGCTGCGAGACATTGACGTAAGCAATGTCGTACTTGCGGCGCAACTCCAATAGGCGCAGGTTGTCGCGGGCCGCCTTCAGCAAAATCTCCAGGTCCTGGCGCACCAGCGGATCTTTTTCGACCGCCAGCCGCTTTGTGAGCGTCTCGGCGGCCTGCACAAAAGCCTGGCGGTTGCGCTCCAGCACCCCCGCTCCCAGATCGGCAATCTTTTCGTCGTAACCGTCCACCCCCAGACCGCCCGCTCCTTCAGGATTGAAGCGCGCTTCGACGGCGAGCATGACGTCGGTATTTTTGTTGCTGCGCTCGACCCAGGCGGCGGAGGCGGTGCTCACCGGGGCACTGCCCGTCTGGGCGACCGTCGGCGCGGTGGGCAGGACAAGTAGGCAGGCGGTCAGGGCAACAGCGGCGGTACGGATGGGCAGCATGGCGATCCCGGCGAGTGGTCAGACGCAAAGGCAACGCCCACGATAGTACGACAGACTGGGGTCCACGGTCGCGCATTCAAAGTCCAAAAAGTTTCATGTAATTCAACTATTCGTCCCTGGCCGCCGGATGGGCGAGCAAGTAGGCTGGGTGCATGCTCGTACTGAACTGCCCGGACGGGGCTGTAGCCCGCGATGTGGCCGAAGTGCTGGCTTCCGCCAGGCTGCGCTTCAAGCCGGTGCGCGGCGGGGCGGGTAGTACAGGGGACAGCGGTCAGGTGCATCTAAACGTGTTGCGCGATGACGTGCGGGTTTACGTGGGCGATCCCCCCGGCACCGAAGTCCTGCACTGCGAGCTTTCGACCCTGGTCGTTCAACTGTTGCCCCGGCACCTGGTGGCGAATTTGACAATCGTGCCGTTCGAGTTGTCGAAGGGCGAGAATTCTTTATGAACGACGAGCTTTCGAGCAAGGCAAACTCCCACCCCGATGAGCCAGGCTCCCCAGACTCGGATGCCATGCTCAGCAAGTATGACTTCAGTCAAGCGAAAGGTCCCGTGCGCAGCAAATATTATGGTCGCTTTGACACTGGCCGCCGTGTGCGAGTTGCCCAGGATGGAACAGGGCAAATAGCGAACACTCAGGATGCTCTCAAGATCGTGCCTGAGCTAACTGCTGAGGTAGAGGGGCTGCGACGGCTGGAACAGGCTGTGCGTGAAGCAAAAGAAGCAGGACAGTGGTTGCCTGTCGGCGTACTGGCCGCTCTGGCTAATGTCGAACGCCGCCAAGATGCTTCCTGAAAGCTCCTTTTTGAAATCCGAAGTTCCGGAAATCGTGACATGCAGAGTTACATCAATATTGGTGGGGGTGATTGCTGTTAGGGACTCCACGAGCGTTGATCTTTCGGCAGATCGCCAATGGGATCGAGGACTTCCACCTGTCTTTCGGGTGCATCGTTCCATCGCCACAGCACGATGTTGATTCCGCCATTGAACTGGGCCGACGGCACCCGCACACCGCTGGCCCCGGCCGCAAACAGCTTGCTTGCGAGCGTCCAGGTCGGGGGAGTGTCCTTGCGAATAAGGGCGATTTCCCTCCACGCGCATGGCAAAGTTTCCTCGTTTACCCCAAGTTCAACGAGCACCGTGGGATCACACAGATCTACCACGCCCGCCACCAGAAGGCGGTAGGCGCAAAACGTGCCCGGTCGCACGTACAGTGTCTGCTGATACTCCGCGAACGCTGTGTCGATGGATTCGGAGAGATACAAAGCAGGCACGCCTTTGGGATTCCACCTGCCGCCATTGCGGGCCGCCCCCTCCCCCGAGAGTGGTTGATACGCCCATCTCGGGGCAAGGATGCGCCAGCACCTTTTCTCGTACAACAAGCAGGCGCGCAGGGGAAGGGCCGCTCCGGCTTCGGCACCGAAGTTCAAGCGTATACCCCGTCGTCAAGCATATCGAGGTAGGTCTCCACTGCATCAGCGTGCCCCTCAGCCACCAGTTGCGCCGCAGTTTTGTGGTCAAAGCCCGGTAGCGGCTCAAAGCGAAACCAGATCACAGCCCGGTTCGCCTCCCCCCCAATCATTGCGGCGGCGCGGGCGATGATCTTGGCCACCCGCCCGAGCCTGCTCTGCACCTCAGGCGATTGCGGCCGACGGCTGAGGGTGTTGCGGTGCAAGTGCACGATTTTCGCAAGGTCCGTCATCGGCAGCTTCATGGCCCCACTCATACGCTGCGGAGAGATCCATCCCGACCCTGGTTCCACTACGGCTTCCAGGAAAGGCGACAAAGCGACCATAAGCTGCTCTACAAGTGCACACTATGCTTATTGCTAGCACACAAGCCCACGAATAGGCAAAGAGCGCCCCTAGTCGGCCCGCTCCTGGGCCAGTTCCCGGCTCAGTTCGCGCGCCGCTTCCAAACTGGTGTGCCGCAGACGCTCGAAGGTGGTGAGGGCCTGCTCGGCCAGATCCCGCGCCTCGGAGCGGCGGTCGAGGCGGGCCAGAACCCGGGCAAGCCGAAAATGGCCTTCGGCCACCAGATCCCGGCGGTGGATGGCCTCGGCCAGTCCCAGTCCTTCTTGCAGCCAGCGCTGCGCCAGGGGCAGATCCTGCCGGTGCAGGGCGACCAGACCCAGGTTGAGGGCGATGCTTGCGCGCTCCTCCTGCAGCTTGTGGGCCTGGGCGTAGGCCTGGTGGTAATAGGCGTGGGCGCGATCGTACTCTTTGCGATCGCAGGCGACGCTGCCCAGGTCGTTGAGGACGGTGGCCAGCTGGCGCACGCTCCCTTGGGCGCGGCAGTAGTAGAGCACCGCCTGCAGGTGCACCTCGGCGCGGTCGTAATCGCCCAGCGCCCGGGCGCGCAGACCCTCCCAGCGCTGCCGGTAGACATCGACCTCGTCTTTGATGCCGCACTGGGCCGCCGCGTACAACAGTCGCTGCATCCAGCGCTCGGCCTCCTCCGGTTCGTTGCGCGCGTAAGGGCCGTAGACCCACACCAGGCACTGGGCGCACCACACCGCCCCCAGCCACTGCTCGGTGGCGGTGGCGAGGTCGAAGCCCTGTTTGCCGATCTGCACCAGCTCGTTCCAGTAACCGCGAAACCACAAAAACCGCCGCAGCGCTCGAATCAGCTCTGGCAGCATCGCGGCGGCACGCTTTTGCAAGGGTGTGAAGCCGTTGCCGCCCGTCTCCTGCAACCACATCAAGCAGCCTTCGAGGTTGGGCCACTCCGATTCCAGCCGCTCGTAACCGGCAAAATCCTCGGGATGGTCGCCGCCGTGGGCGCGGGCGAAGGCGAGCCAGGCCTGGGCGTAACGAAAGCCCGTCTCGGTGTCGACGCGGGTGCGCGCCAGGGCACGGGTCAGGGGCAACAGGTGAAAGCGCTCGTGCTCCGCCTCGCTCTCGGCGAGGGACAACTGCACCAACCGCTCGCAGGCGGTGCGCACCGTCTCGCCGTCCAGGCCGCTTGCCGCCGTGAGCAAATCCAGCGACGCCGGGGCGCGAAACAGCGCCAGGGCCGCGAACACCCGCTGGTCGGCCGGGCTTGTCTGCTCGAGCGCCTCGGCAAAGACAAAGCCGTGCAGGTCGCTGGTCATGGCGGCCTGGCCGAGCAGATCCAGTACCCGTGCGCAGCTGTAGTCTTTTTCGGTCATCAGGCGCACAGTCCAGCGCAGGGCCAGCGGCGAACCGCCCGCCGCTTCGTACAGTTTCTGGGTGCCCACTTCGCCCAGGGTGTCGACCAGTTCGCGCACGGCCGCATCGCCCTCGGCCAGGCGACCGAACAATTCCTGGGCCGTCTGCCAGGGCAGACGGTCGAGGCGGACGGTCACCGCACTCTCGCCGGAGCGGCGGCGGCTGGTGACGATTGCCTTGCAGTCGCGCGGCAGGCGCCTGAGAAATTCGCCCACCTCCTGGCGGTCCTCGGCGCTCAGCGTTTCGAGATTGTCGAGCACCAGCAGGGCGCGGGTTCCCTGCAAGGTGCGTTCCAGGTGCTGGCGCTTTTGTGCAGTGGAACTCAGCCGGTGCACCT
The DNA here is from genome assembly GCF_000011385.1 of Gloeobacter violaceus PCC 7421. NCBI lineage: Bacteria > Bacillati > Cyanobacteriota > Cyanophyceae > Gloeobacterales > Gloeobacteraceae > Gloeobacter > Gloeobacter violaceus. The sequence continues at coordinate 2,883,789 of NC_005125.1, read as the reverse complement.
CGGTGCCCAGCAGCCGGCCCAACTCGTCGAGCAGCGCATCGAGGGAAGTCGGAGCCAGGGTGTCCTTTTGGACGCCGCGGGGGGTGAGCACCGTCGTCTTGGCACTCACCCACAGGTAGGCGCCGAAGCAGCCTTCGCGGCGGCAGAAGTGAGCCACCGCGAGCGCCAGCGAGGTCTTTCCCAGTCCCCCCTGCCCGTCGATCACCACTCCCCAGCCGCGCTCCTGGGGGCTGAGCCCCTCCAGACACTGGGCAATTTCTGCCTCCCGCCCCACGAACAGGTCGCCGGGCGGTAAATTGTCGACCAGGGGGGCAAGGTTGGCGGCCGGAACCGCCGTCGCCGGGGCCAACCGTGTCAGGCAATCCTCCAGGCGGTCGCAGCGGTCGAGTTGCCGGTCCACGTCGATGAGCAGCTCTTTGAGGGCGGAGCTCATCGGATAGTCGGCGGCCAAGCCGTCCAGGTCATGCAGCAACACGCGCGCCAGGCGCAGCTGTCTTCCGAGTTTTTTGCTTTGATCGAGCAGGACCGGATGGCGCTGCTTTTCGATGTCGTCGATGGCGTCGTCCAGTTCGTCAAGCAACGCCCGCGCCCGCTTGTACTCGCGCGTCAGGTTGCCGAAAGCCTCTTGCATGGTCCATTCTCCAGTTCAAAAGCAGTGCCCGAATTCGCTTCGGGCACTGCGCGCATTGTCTGTCGGGGTTTAAGCGGCGTTTTCAGAAGGCACTTCGAAGACCAGGTCTTCGCCCAGGCGCCGGGATGCACCTCCTGGGGCGAATGTCGAGAGATCCAGCTGTGCCCCGGAGTCGATCAAGTTGACGTCGTAGGCGGCAATCGCCTGCTCCGCCGCCGAAAGCTCGCTGTCCGCCTCGGCCACCGCGAGCGATGCGAGCCCTGCCGCCGCCTGGAGGGCCTCTTCGAGCGCCTGCACGTTGGCGGGCTCCATCAGGGTTTTAAATTCGCTCAAAGCTGCATACTCGTGTCGAAGGGCGGCATGTTCGCCCTGCAGGCCGCTTAGGGCCTGTTGCGCCTGCTGAAACTGGCCGAGCAAATGCAAAAATTTGCGCTTCAGTTCGGTGTGTTCGTCTACCAGCGTGGTGTGGCGTTCGTCCAGTTGAATGTAAGCCTTGCTCAAGCGTAGGTACTTATCGCTCAGCAAATCCATGAATAAGGTGCTCCTGCGTTTTGGCCGGTGTGAAGTTGGGAACTGTAACAAATACTACTACAGCCCCATTGCGAAGTGCGTGGCGAGGCTCTGCTAGCATAGGGCCGCACAACGACCGGTCCATTGTATGAGCAATCTCCCAGTCTCCGGTGAGGAGCAGATCCTGGCGCAGGGGCCGCTGGCCGATTGCAGCGACGAGCAGTTGGTTGTCGGGGCGGGCGCATCGCCTCTGCACCTGTGCGCGCTGCACCGCCGCTTCGACGGCCTGGTGCGCAGGCTGCTTGCCGGGGTGGAACCGGGGCGGCGGCGGGAGGCCCATCAGCAAGTCTGGTTTGCCGCGTTTGCCGAGTTGGAGGCCGGGGCGGCACGGCCGCTGCCGGTGGCCGGGTGGCTGGAGCGGTTGGCCGAGCGGCCGGCCGAGAACGCCCCGCCGGTGCCGGGCGACGTTTTTTTGCCGGCGCCGCTTGCCTGGTATTTGAGGCGTGCCTGGCGGGAGTTGCCCGCGCCGATGCGGCTGGTGCTGGTGTTCGTCGAGGTGGAGCGGCGATCGCCGGAGGATATTGCCAGGTTTTTCAGCGAGCGGCAACTGCCGACCCATCCGGTCCAGGTGGCCATCCGCTACGAGCAGGCACAGCAGAAGCTGCTGGTGGGGATACCTGCGCCGGTGCGCGCGGTGTACCTGAGCGAAGCGCTCGACTGTTTGAGCCTGGTGCCCTGGCTTTATCCGAATACTGATGAAGAACTGGCCGCCTTTGAGTCCTGGCGGCGCGAACGGGAGGAGCGCGAGCAGGAACAGCAGCCCCAGTCGGCGGCGGTGCTCGCGCCGACCCGGCGCCCTCCTCGGCTGCCGGTTTGGCTGGGACCGGCGGCGGTGGCGGCCGGACTTTTGGCGGTGGGTGTGGTCGCGCTGCAAGCTCCCCGGCCCAGTGCAAATACGCCGTCGTCGGTTCCGATGGTCCCGCCCCCGGTGCAGCAACCGCCGCCGCTCATCGGTAAGTCTGCAGCTCCCTCCCCACCCGCTGCCGTCTCCCCGCCACCGCCCCCCTGGAGTGGAAGAACGTATCTACTGGTGGCCGATCCGGGGCCGGCCGGTCTGGCCAAATTGCGCCGCGTCGATCGCGGGATTTTCTACCGTCAGCACCGGGGCAAACCCCATGTACAAGTTGGTCTTTACAGTACCCGGGAAAAAGCCCAACCCGCCGCCGCAAAAGTCGCACAGCTGGGCTTCACTTCAATTCTGACCCCTGCCATCCTGCCCTAAAGTTCGGGCTCACCCCTGCGGTGTGGTAAAGCGCTCCTGAAGTCCGAATTTGTGGGATCTATGCTGTTGCACACGCGCGATCACTTGAGGAGCTAGGCAATGACCAGGCAACAGTGGGGTGGGATCACGCTGCTGCTGACGCTGCTGGTCATTTTGCCGGCGATTTCCATTTGATCCTGAAGACACTTGGCCTGTGCGCACCATGCATCCTGCGCTTGGAGGCACTGCCGCTAACTATCCGTCTCCCACAATTCGCGCATCTGGGGGCAGGTGGCAAGCAGTGTTGCAAGATCGCCCCGGGCAATCAGGCGGCCTGCGTCGACGAGCAGAATTTGGTCGGCCCGGCGCAAGGCGGCGCGGCGGTGGGAGACCACCAGACAGGTCAGATTCGTCCGCACGAACAGCCGCTCCCACAGTCGGCTTTCGGTCTCGACATCCAGAGCACTGGACAGATCGTCGAAGACGAGCACTTGGGCGTCGCGCACGAACATGCGGGCGGCGGCGGAGCGCTGCACCTGGCCGCCGGAGAGTTTGACGCCGCGCGGACCCACCACCGTCTCCAACCGGCGCTCCAGCCGCTCGACATCCTGCTCCAGGACCGCCGTGTGGATCGAGCGCGCGAGGCGGCCATCTTCCTGGGCGGAAAATCCTTGCAACAGGTTATCCTCAAGGGTCTCGCTAAATAGCCGCGGCACCTGCGGCGTGTAGGCGCAGCGCGGCGGAATGAGAAACGAGGCCGGGTCGGTTACCAGCGAGCCGTTCCAATAGATTTCGCCAGATTCGCGCGGCAGCAGGCCGAGAAGCACCCGCAGCAAAGTCGTTTTTCCGGCGCCGATGCGGCCGGTGATCACCGTGAAGGAGCCGCGCGGCACCGCGAAGGACATTCCCGCGATCCCCCGCTCGCTACCCTGGTGGCGGTAGGCCAGATCCCGCACCTCCAGCGACTCGAAAGTCTCGCAGCGCTCGGCCGGAATCACCGCGGGCAGCACCGCACCGAGGTAGACGGGGTCGGGGGCCACCAGCGCTTTGGGGTCCGTCCCGGCCAGCATCTCGGTGAGGCGCCCGAAGGAAACGCCCACTTTTTTGTGGTCGGCAATCGTATGGCCGAAGGAATACATCTTGTCGGTGAGGCGAATCAGATAGGAGACAAACAGGGCAAAGTCCCCCACGCTGAAAGTGCCTGTGCGCAGCGAGGAAGCGGCCAGAAGCAAAATGCAGCCGATGCCGACGTTGAGGACCGTCTCACCCAGCGAATCGAGCAGTTGCGAAAACAGGTTGTCGCGCAGACTGGCTTGGCGCCGCCTGTCGTTGATGAGCCCGAAGCGCCCAATGACCCGCTCCTCGGCTCCGGCGAGTTTCACCGCCTGCACGGCCGTAAAGATTTCACCCACAAATTCGGTGACCGTGCCGGTGGCGGCCCGGCTCTCGGCGCGGTAGCGGCGCAGGCGCTCTCCCAGCAGGTTCACCAGGACCAGAAAGCCCACCAGCGGCAGGATGACCGCCCCGGTGACCACCGGGTTGATGCTCAGCATCACCGCGAGGGCGAGCACCGCAAAGAGCGCTTCCCCCCACAGGTCCACCCAGCTTTCGAGGTAGTCGACCACCTCCTGCACGTCGTCGCGCAGACGGCTGATTGCTTCTCCCGAAGAACCGGGCAGCACCCGTGCACCCGGCCCTTGTACCAACCAGGCCAGGATGTTGCCCCGCAAAAGGGCCGCGATCGTGTAGGAAAGCGTTGCCCAGATATACCAGCCGCCCCAAAAAGCGCCCATGCGGGCGACCGCCAGGGCCACCAGCAGGGCGACCGGCGTCCAGACCGAGGCGGTGGCGCTCCGGCCTGCGCCCAAGGTGTCGAAAAACGCCTGGATCACCAACCCCGCCGCGAGCGGGAGCAGGTGAAAAGCTCCCCACACCAGGGCGTTGAGGATAAATAGCCCCCGCCGATAGCGCAGGATGTACCCGAAAAATCCCCAGGTGCTCATACCAGTACTTCCTCCAGATCGGTGGCCAAAAGCCGGGCGAAGCGCGAGCGGGGATCGGCCGCCAGTTCGGCGCGCGGACCCGATTCGAGGATGCGGCCCCGTTCCAGGATCAAAATCCGGTCGACGCGGCGGACGGTGCTCAGGCGGTGGGCGATGATGATGCCGGTGCGACCGGCCAATAGACGGTGCACGGCCCGCTCGATGCGCGCCTCGGTGGCCGGGTCGAGGCGGGAGGAGGGTTCGTCGAGGATGACCAATCCCGGCTCTTTGAGCAGCACGCGGGCAAAGGCCAATAGCTGCGCCTCCCCGGCCGAAAGGCCCCGACCGCCGCTTGCCAGTTCGGTGTCGAGTCCCTGGGGCAGACCCGCCAGCCAGATTCCCAATTCCGCCTGCTCCAGAGCTTCGCGAATGCGCTCATCGGGAACAGTCGGGTCAAAAAACGTGACATTGTCGCGCACGCTCGCCCGAAACAACTGCACATCCTGGGTGACCACGCCGATGCGCTCGCGCAGCGCCGCCCCACCCAGGGTGCCCACGTCCAGGCCTCCCAGCCGGACGCAACCTGACTGCGGTTCCCACAGCCTGAGGAGCAGCCGGGTGAGGGTGGTCTTGCCGCTGCCGGTGCGGCCGAGCAATCCCAGCACCTGTCCAGCGGGCAGCTCGAAGCTCAGTTGTTCGATTACCGGTTTGCCGGGGGCGTAGGCAAAATCCACGGCCTCGAAACGCACCGCGAGGGCACCGTCGCTCGGCGATCCTTTGCCCACGGCGGCTTCTACCAGGCGGCTTCGGATCTGCGAAAGTTCCACGATGCGCCCGAGGCTCGCCGCGGCCCGCTGCAGGTCCTGCAATTCGCTGGTCAGTTGATCGAGAGGGCTTTGCAACAGCTCGGTGTACTGAAAAAACAGATAGGCCGTCCCGAGGGTGATCGCTCCGAGCAAATACAAGTAAGCCCCCAGACCGAAGGCGAGCACCGAGCTGAGGGTAAAAAGTCCCAGGGTGATAAGCCAGATGAGCGAGCGGCGCATCGAAGCTCGCCGGCCGCGCACGAACAGCCGCCCCATCACCTGCCAGAAGCGGCGCATGGTGTAAGGACCGGCGCCGTTGGCACGCACATCGTCCAGTCCGGCGAGCCGCTCCTCCAAAAAGCCGAACAATTCGGCGCTCACCTGGCGTTCCTCGCGCACCGCCTCCACGGCGATGTCGCGGCTTCTGGCCAGGGCCAGGGCGCTGAGGGCGACAAACAGCGCGAGTGCAATCCCCGCGCGCCAGTCCTCCACCGCCACCACCGCCACCACTCCCACCAGCAACAGCGCCGAACCGACCACCTGCAAAAGAAACTGCGAAAAAAAGTTCGATAGCGCCGTGGCGTCACCGTCGATGCGCTCGATCAGTTCCCCCGGGGTGCGCTCGTGGTGAAAACCCATGTCAAGCCCCAGGCAGTGGCGGGTCAAATCGGCGCGCAGACGGTTGGTGGCAGTCCAACCGACGTTCTCACCCACCCAGGTGACCGCCACGGTGCAGATTTGCTGCACCAGCCCGACCGCCAAAAACACCGCCCCCGCCCCCAACAGCGTGGCCAGCGGTAACCCAGCCAGGGCCGCGTCGATAAAAAAGCGCACCACCTGGGGGCCGACAAGCTGCAATCCGACGCTGATCAGCAGCAAAGCGATCAACAGCAGCACCCGCGGCCACTGCGGCCACAGATAAAGCGACAGAAACTCCCGGTACTGCCGGAATGTCACGTTCATAAAATTCACCGATGGTATTTGCCGGGTAGGGCGCACCCGCGCGCAAAACGCCTGGGCCTGGAAACTATAGCCAGAACGCAATTCGAGGGCGGTCCGCCTGCGGTGCAAAAGCAGAAAATCGATCTAGCCGGGCGAATGGCTCCGCCCAGGCAGCGCGCCGCGAAGCCGGCCGTGCTGTGGATGGATTAACATTCGCTCCTCCTGTTCACGCCTGAGCGAGCGCATAATACATGTGTAGTATTGAGAATAACAGGGCGCCCGCTCCTCTGTCAATCGGCTGCGCATCGACGTCTGTCGCCAAACCTGGGAGAGCACCTGCTATGCTGCATCCGGATCTTGTCTCGCCATCGCCTCAGAAATTCCATCCACACCGCGCAGTCACGACCATACACAAGATCTGCGCCCCGCCCTGACCAGCCCGCCGCCCTGCCGGTCTCCACGACAGCGGTGGCGCACCCCGCTCGCCTTGGGATCGCTACCGACCTGAATAGCCTTCCACACCACAGGAAAACCGCTGATGAATCCCGTACAAACGGTCGCCCTGGGGCAGGCGCAGACTTCCCGCCGTCACGAACTGGACTGGCTCAAGGTAATCGTCACCTTGCTGGTGCTGGTCTTCCACACCGCCCGGGTCTTCGACAATGAGGACTGGAATGTCAAGAACGACCCGCTGCTGGAGCGCCAGGGTGCCATCCTGGCTTTATTCGAGCGCGGAAAAACTACGACCGCACCCCTCGCCACCCCCCGACAAATCGCGGATTTGACGGGTGCACGCCACTTCGATGCGGATCAGCGCGCATTTCTGGAACAAATCGCCCTCAACCGCGACCGCTTCGTGCGTTTCCCGGCTGAGATCCAGACGGGTTTCGTCTACCGCGATAAGGCCACTGCGGCTTTTGCGGCCCTGCGCGAATTGGCGGGGGACCGGCCGCTGGTCGCCCTCGCTCCCAATCCCGGCCTTGCCCGCTTGTTGCAAACGGAGACCCGGATCCCTTCCGCAGCGTTCGATGGCTGGATGGGACCGCGCCGGGGGGAGATCGTTCTTGTCGACTACGCGGCCATCCCGAGCGGCAGCGCGCTCGAACAGTTTTTGATGCGCGTCGAGCGCGCCGGGGGCCGCGCCCTGCTGGTAGGCCAGCCCCAGGCGCCCGCCGCCGATGTGTTGGTCGCTTTTTTGAACCAGTGGTTCATGCCGCTCTTTTTTGTGCTCTCCGGGGTGGGCACCTGGTTTGCCCTCGGTTTTCGCTCCGCCGGCCGCTATGTGGCGGAGCGCTGCAACCGGCTGTTGGTACCTTTTGTGTTCGGCTGTCTGGTACTCACACCGCCCCAGGTTTACTGCGAAGCGCTGCGCGATCCGGCTTACCGCGCCTCGTTTGCCCAGTTCTACCCGAGCTTTTTTACCTTCCTCGGCCCGGACGCCCGCTTCTCCTGGGGACATCTGTGGTTCGTCCTCTACTTATTCATCTTCTCGCTGGTGGCGCTGCCGATATTCCTGTGGCTGCGCTCCGAGCCGGGGCGGCGGTGGATAGCCGCCCTCGCCGGCTGGTGCGAAAAACCGGGGGTGATTCTGCTGGCGGGATTGCCCCTGGCCCTCAGCGAAGCCATCCTGCGCATCCGCTGGCCGGTGCGCAACAACCTCTACGACGACTGGGCCAACATCGCCTACTACCTGCTGTTTTTCCTGTACGGCTATTTGCTGTGCGCGGACCCGCGCTTCGGGCAGGCGATCGACCGGCACTGGCGGCTCGCCCTGGCTGGGGCAGTTGTGCTGATGGCAATTTTATTTACCTGGAGCTTCACCAACAGCGCTCCCCTGGAAGGCTACACGCCCTTGCTGGTAGGCGTCATGTTCGTGCGGGGGCTGCGCGCCTGGCTGTGGGTGGTGGCCATCCTCGGCTTCGCCCGCCGCTATCTGGCTTTCACCAATCCGCTGCTGCGCTACAGCGGCGAAGCGGCCTACCCGTTTTATTTACTGCACCAGACGGCGATTATTGTGATTGGCTTCTGGGTAGTGCGCTGGAGCACCGGGGCGTCCGAGAAATTTCTGATTATCGGCTTCGGTTCGCTGGCGGGGTGTCTACTTATCTACGAACTGCTGATCCGGCGCATATCTGTGACCCGCTATCTGTTCGGACTCAGGCCCAAACCTGCCTCACCAGTCACCGCGGTTCATTCCGGTTAAGTAGGAAGGGTTTATCCCTCTTCGCGCAACTGCTTCGAATTCTCGCTCATCCACGCCTGGAAGCTGGGGTAGCGGGCCGTCCCGGGATACCAACTCGCCAACTGCCAGCACTCCCACTCTCCGTCCGGTGTTACCACTTCCGGACACAGAAATAGGATCGAAACGTCTCCCCAGTCGCTATGCCTAACACAATCGCCGCCAGGTAATCGTCCGCTCGTCGGTATCGAACAGACCGCACACCGATGGGAAGCGATCGAAAAGCAACTGCGACGTGTTACCGCAGTTGAGGATGTAGTTGGCGTCGTCTCGATCGAGGGTGAAGGTGACCTGGGTGCGCTCGGTGCCTCGCCAGGGATCGATCTCTTCAAAGCTGCCGTCGGCGTGACGGATGTGGATGCGGGTGCGGTGGGTATGGCCGCTCAGAGTTACCGGAACCGGTGCGTCGGCGTGGATCTGTTCGATTACCGAGCGGGCGTATAAAAGGCCGTAGCGGTCGCGGTAGCAGGCGTGGACACAGTAGACACCGGGGGCCGCTTCGAGCGCGTCGGGCAGTTGGGCCAGATATTCACGGTTGGTGTCGGTGAGGCGCGGCTGGGTGAGGGAAGTGTGCAGTTCGGATTTGGGGTTGAAGAAGACCAGGCCCGGATCGCGGCCGTAGTGGACGGCGCCGTGATCGTGGTTGCCTCCCACCGTCGGGATGGCCAGAGAACGCACCAGGTCCACCACTTCGTTCGGCCGCTGACCGTGGACTACCAGATCGCCCAGGCACACAAGACTTTCGGCACCAAGCCGCTCCAGTGCTCTCAGCACTTTTTGAAGCGGCTCCAGGTCGCCGTGCACGTCTGTGAAGATACCGAGTTTCAAGCGCGCCCGCGAAAAGTGCCTGCGTCCACAATGCTAGCCGCTGTTCGGAGAAAAGATCCGGGCCGCCGGGGAGGGCCGCCGCGATTGCTCCTGCGGATTGCCTTTTGGGGTCTCGCCGCCCGGAGCCACCCGCTTGAGCCGGTATTTGACCACCTGATTGCCGCGAAAAATCGTCAGTTCCAGCACGTCCCCCTGCTGGTCGATGCGCACCTGGGAACCTTCTAGAGGCGGTCCAGAGAGCGCCTTGAGCTTTTGGCCGTCGTAATCGACCGTAAGCGAGACCGCCGCCCCCGTGCCGGGGCCGCTCACCACCTGGCCCGTGCCCTGCCAGACTTCGGCGTGCACAGGGGCAATACACACACTCATCCATACGAATACAATGGCCAGGACCCAGAAGCGAACGGACTGCAACATGTGGGGGAAGCAGAAACTGCTCCGCGTGCAAGCCCCTTTATCCTATCGTCAGGGTCTACCCCATCGGGGGGAATCGAGCCCACTGCCCTTTGCGCAAAGCCGTAGCCTTCGACCTAGAAAACCCGCCGGTCGAACTCGGCGAGCAAGTCGACCAAAAGCGGCAGCGACAGACCGACGACGTTGCTGTAGCAGCCGTCGATCTGCTCGACCAGGGCCGCTCCCAATCCCTGGATGGCGTAGCTGCCCGCCTTGTCGAGGGGTTCACCACCCGCCACGTAGGCGGCAATTTGTGCCGGGGTCATGGCGCGCAGTTTGACCCGGGTGGCGCGCTCGGCCACCCGCCAGCGCCGCTCCTCCACCAGGGCAATACCCGTATAGACCGTATGCCATTGTCCCTGCAGTTCGCCCAGCATGCGCCCGGCGTCCGCCGGTCCTGTGGGTTTGCCGTAGATGCGGCGGTTGAAGACCACCACCGTGTCGGCACCCAAAATTAACTCGGCCGGGGCGCGCTTCTGGACATTGAGGGCTTTGCCAAGGGCGTTCTGGACCACCAGCTGTTCGGGCGGCAAGGCCGGGTCCATGCGTTCTTCAAAAGCACTGGGCTTCACCTCGAAGGCTACGCCTATCTGAGAGAGCAGTTCGCGCCGACGGGGTGAAGCGGAAGCGAGCAGCAGACGCACCGTCATCGCTAAGCCAGACCCATCCAGCGCAGCAGGCTCTGACCCGTCTGCGCTTCGATAATCAGCGTGAGGACAAATCCGATCATGGCCAAGCGACCGTTCAACTGCTCGGCGAAGGGGGTGAAGCCAAACATTGGCTCCTTGGAAGGTTCGTCCTTGGGTTCAACCATCGGTCCGGGCCGCAAACATCCCTGAAACTAGCACATTCTCAGTGGTGGCCGGAATCGAGCCGCTGCTGCAACAAAGCGACTTTGCGCTGCAAATCGCGCAGGTTTTGAAACAGTTCCGGCAACCTGCGGATGAGCGCCGAGGTGCGCAGCCACAGGGCGTGGGGCAGGGCCGGGGAACCGGAGACGACGGTCCCCGGCTCCACATCGCTTGGGATGCCGCTTTGGGCCGAGACCACGGTGCGATCGCCGATCGCGGCGTGACCGGCCACTCCCACCTGCCCGGCCAGCACGACATTGCGGCCGAGTTTGACGCCGCCCGCGAGGCCCACCTGGCCCACCAGCAGGCAGTGCTCGCCGATCTCGCAGCCGTGGCCCACCATCACCAGGTTGTCAATTTTGGTGCCCCGGCCGATGTGGGTAAAACCGACCGAGGGCCGGTCGATGGCAGCGTTGGAGCCGATTTCGACTTGATCTTCGACGCGCACGTAGCCCGATTGGGGCATCTTGTGCCAGGTGCCCTCGGGGGTCGGAACAAAACCAAACCCTTCGCCACCCACCACCGCCCCGGACTGGACGATGCACTCGTCACCGATTTTGGTGCGCTCGTGGAGGACGCAGTTGGCATGAACAACCGTGCGCACCCCGATGCGCACGTCGTTGTAGATCGTGCAGTTGGGATAGATCACAGCTTCAGGCCCGATCGTGACATCGTCTCCAATGACGACGTAGGCCCCCAGGTGTACGTTCTCGCCCAGTTGGACGTTGGCACCCAGAATGGCGGTCGGGTGAATGCCCGGTGCCGGCCGGCGCGGCTGATAGAACAGTTCCAGGGCGTGGGCAAACGTGAGGCGCGGCTGCTCGCTGCGAATGCAGGGCACCTTGGAGACCGGGGTGCGCCAGTCGAGGATGAGCGCCTCGGCGCGGGTGAGTTTGATAAAGCGCGCGTACTTTTCGCTTTCGATAAAGCTGAGTTCGCCGGGCCCGGCCTGCTGGATCGAGGCCAGACCGCGAATTTCGACATCCGGGTTGCCCTCTACCGGGCAACCGAGGTGTGCCGCCAGTTCCCCAAGTTTCATCGCGCTGTTGTGTGGTGCTCAGGGGAATTGTGCCGTATTCGAGCCGACAACCGCAAGCATCCGGCGATCAGGCCGGCTGGCTGCCGGCCAGAGTCGCCGCGGCCAGATCGACAAAAGCGCGGGCGGCCCCGTCCGGCCCCATCGCCTGGCGCAACTCGCAGGCGACCGCCCGGCGGCGGGCCGGATCGTCGAGCCACTCTTCGACGATGGGCAACAAGTCGCCGGGGCAGAGGCGGCGGCACAGTTCCGGCACCAACATCCGCCCTGCCCGGATGTTGGGCCAGGCCAGAAGCCCCAACCGTCCGACCAGGCGCTTGTTGATGGCCGCGGCGATCGAAGCGCCCAGGCGGCCGGGTAGACCGCTCAACAGGCCCGGCACGCCGTCCCAGGCGCGCATCGCATCGAGGCGGTTGGTGGGGATGATCACGATCATCGGCACCCCGAGGATGCCCAGTTCGGCCGTATTGGCCCCGACCGTGGTGAGGGCCAGATCGCTCTGGGCCAAAAGGTCGTAGGCGGGCCGCTCGAACCAGAGGCGCACCTGCGCCCCGCCGGGGCTTTGCAGGTACTCGACGCCGCCCTGGTCGCGCACCAGCCGGCCGCTCAGACCCTCCACCAGAGACAGGTCCGGATTGCCGGGTCGGGCAAAGCGCTCAAGGTCGGCGGCGGCGAGCCCCGGCGCCACCGGCAGCACAAAGTGCAGCCCCGGCCGCCGCCGCGCCAACCCTTCGACAATCCCCAACATCAGGGGGATGCCCATCGAGAGCTTGGCGGGCTTCGAACCCGGCAGCAGGGCGAGCAGTTGGGCCGCATCGTCCAGTCCCAGGGCCCGGCGCACCTGAAGGCGGCCGCCGGCTCCCGTCGAACGGGCCGCGTCGATCATCAAGTCACCCACCACCTGAAACTGGCCCGCGAAGCGCTCGCGGCCCGAGCGGGCGCGTACCTGCTCCTCGCGCAAGCCGAAGCGATCGATAAACCGCGTCCAGCGCGCCTGCCACTCGGCGTAGGCGACGATCGGATAGCCCAACCGGCGGGCGACGATCACCGAGAGCCCCTGATCGCCTCCCAAGAACAGCACCAGACCGCGGCGCGACCAATCCCAACCGGCGGCGGTGCGGCCGGTGAGCAAAAAGCGCCCATAGGCCCGTGCCGGTTGCACGCGGGCGACGCCCGGTATCGAGAGTGCCATCTGTTCTTCCTTGCCGGAGCTGTTGCCGTCGGGGGCCAGGATCACCGACAGGCGGGCCTGCGGCCAACGGCGGACCAGTTCGGCCACCACCGGGCGCACCCAGGTGTTCAGTTCACCGGGGCCGTTCGACAGCAGCACGATATCGAGCGGTTCGCTCATGATTCAGGGCCGATCCCGGCGCAACTCGGCCATCAGGGCAGCCAGCGCCTCGGTGTTGCGGCGTGTGAGCAGGGCCGCCGCCTCGCTTGCCTCCGCCGCCCGGCGCACCCCCTCGACCACCACCCGGGCGGTATGGGCGAGTTCGGTGACGGCCCGCCCCTGCTCGATAAACCCGGCAGCCAACGCTTCGATGCTTTGGTGCTGCCGCTCGGCAGTCTCCGCCTGCCTTTCGCCCACGGCACAAAGCCGCAGCAGATGCGCCTCCAGTCGATCATCCATGGCCGCCTCCCAAACTTTGCTTCAGCCTAAGGGTGCGCGCGGACGCCTGTCCATGTTTCACGGAGCACTGTCCTCCGCCAGACGCGCCGCCAGACAGCGCAGCGTCTCCTCGGCCACTGCCGGCGGCAGTCCCGCCGCGCTCACGCGCACGTCCGCCTGGGCGTAAAGCCTGGCGCGCTCGCCCAACAGTTCGACCAGGCGCAGGTGCCTGTCGCCGCCGGCAAGCAGGGGCCGGGTGCCAGGTTCGTGCTCCACCCGCCCGAGCAGCGTCTCGATATCGGCGTCGAGCCAGACGACCACTCCGTGGTGCAAATAGCCCCAGTTGCGCCGGGCGAGCACCACGCCGCCGCCGGTGGCGACGACCAGACGGGTGTAGGCGCTCACCTCGGCGAGCACCCGGCTTTCGAGATCACGAAAAACCGCTTCGCCCTCGCGCTCAAAAATTTCGCCCACCCGCTTGCCGCTTACCTGTTCGATGAGCGCGTCGAGATCGACAAAGCCGTAGCCCAGCTTTTCAGCGAGCAGCCGGCCCACCGTCGATTTGCCGGACCCCATCATGCCGACCAGATACAGACTGACACCCTTCAGCATGGAGCGATCTTACTCCAGCGGGCGCTGCGGCCTACCCGCCCGCAGTCTGGGGGTAGTTGGTGATGAGCAACTCGGTGATGACGCCCCGGCGAGCGGCCCGGCAGTTGACCAGACGGCTGGCGTGCACCCGGCGGATCTCAAAGCCGGCGTAGGCCCGCTCAAAAAAATCATCCGCCGGATCGGTGTTGAGCGGATCGCAATTGCTGAGCATCAGCTTTGCCCCAGCGGCATCGAGGGTGCGATACAGCTGTGCAAGGCGCAACTGCTCGGCATCGTCGAAACCAAAAGCCGAGTAGGCGGTGAAGCGCGCCGTCTTGCTCAGGGGCCGGTAGGGCGGATCGAAGTACATAAACGTCCCCGGCCCGGCCAGCGCCGCGCAGTCGGTAAAATCGCCCCATTCGATGCGCGCACGGGCGAGCAGGGCAGCGACGGCCTTGAGGTTCTCCGGCATGCAGATACTGGGGTTGCGGTAGCGGCCGAAAGGAACGTTGAACTGCGCCTTGGTGTTCATCCGAAACAGGCCGTTGTAGCAGGTGCGGTTGAGGAAGATGATCTGGGCGGTGCGCTCCACCCAGCGCCCGTCGAAGTGGTCGTAGTCGATCTCACCCGCGAGCGTGTTGAACCGCTCGCGCACCCGGTAGAAAAACCCCCGCCGCTCGTCGCCGTCCAGGGCGTGGTAGTGCAACCCGAGCGCTTCGAGCTTTTCAATCAGATCGTCCGCCGCCCTCTGCAGGGTCCGGTAGGCCAGGATCAATTCGCGGTTGATGTCGAAGAGCACGAATTGTTCGACCGCATAGCGCTGGGCGACGTATAGAAAGACAGCGCCGCCGCCGATGAACGGTTCGACGTAGCGATCGATTTGGCCGTGTTTGAGGACCGCCGGGAAGCGCTCGGCGATCTGATCGAGCAGTTGGGTTTTTCCCCCGGCCCACTTGAGAAAGGGCCTTGCCCTGCTTGCAACCGTCATCGACGCCCCGACGCTTTGCATCAAGTGTAGTCTCCGCAGATGTTTAACTAAGGATGGCAACCTGTGTGGCTGGAGACGTCAATACCCGATAGTACCGACGATCCCGGCAATTCCGATGACAGACCCGAACCGCACCGACGAAGCCGCGCTGGTGGCCAGAATCGCCCGCCAGGATCAATCGGCGCTCTCCGAGCTTTACGATCGCTACGTCCGCATGCTGGCGGCGGTGGCGTTCAAGATCTTGGGCTCGCTCGAGGAGGCGGAGGAAGTGGTTCTCGATGTCTTCTGCCAGGTGTGGCGCACGGCCGCAAGCTACGACGCCCGCCGCAGCCGCGTCGATGCCTGGCTTTTTATGCTCACCCGCAGCCGGTCGCTCGACCGCCTGCGCGCTCTGCAGCGCAGCGCCCGTGCCCGGAACGCTTCGGTGCAAGAAGCGCACGTGCAGTGGCCGATTCGGGAAGCCGACACCGCCGAGCAACTCGATCTGATCGAATGGCGGGGCCGGGTGAGCGCCGCGCTCGAACGATTGCCGGACGAGCAGCGGCGGGTGCTGGAACTGGCGTACTACCAGGGGCTCACCCACACGCAGATCGCCGCCCAAACGGGTAAACCGCTGGGTACCGTCAAAACCCGCATCCGCCTGGGGCTCAACAAGTTGCGCGACGCTCTGGGAAATGGGGGCTAGGGCTCTGGAAAACCGCAAAATTAGTACAATGATGGCAACCCAGGCGAAACGCCATGAGCCCCGATCCCTGTTTTTGCGAACTTGCCCCCCTCCACGCCCTCGATATCCTCGATGAGCGGGAGCGCTTGCTGGTCGAGCACGAACTCGCGCATTTTCCGGAACTGGCGGCGGAACTGGCAGCTTACCAGAGGGCGGTAGCTGTCCTGCCCTACGGAGCACCCGCAGTTGCGGTGTCGGCGGATCTCAAAACCCGTCTTTTCGAGCGGCTTGACCTGGAAAAGCCGAAAACACCCGCCGTCTGCGTCCCAGCTGTGCCTTATTTCGCGCTGCGCGCCGCCGAATTGCCGTGGGAGCCTTTTATCGTGCCGGGAACGGCGATTGCCAGGCTGCGCGTGGACGAAGCGCGGCGCGAACTGGTCGGGGTGTTCCGTGCCGAGGCCGGCGTCAAATATCCGGATCACCTGCACGCCGGTTTCGAGGAGATATTCATGCTCGAAGGCGATCTGGAGATCGACGGCGAAATCTACGGTCCCGGCGATTACGTGCGCTCGCAGCCAAGCTCGATGCACGGGCCTTCGACGCGCGGCGGTTGCATGTTCTTGATTCGGACCTCGCTCGATGACACGTTTATTGAGACTGTTACCTGATCACAGACCCAACGTGCAGCGCAAAGCCATATCTATCCCCGATCGGTCGGACACTGGTGAAACGTTGATTGCTCGTGGGCTGAAACCCCGTGCTTTCGTTGAGAAGCCCCCGTTTGGCAGATCGATCAGGGATCACTTGTAATCCGCCCACTGGGTCTCAAAGATGGTCGTGCCGGGCACGGCGATTGGGTTGCCGCGCGAGACAATTTGCCGTTGCAGGGCGCGCAGCCGTTTGTCGGCGTCGGGGTTGACCGCATCTAACCCTGCCACGATCGAAGCTGGGGTGATATCGCGATCGAGCACAAAAGCCGCCGTGTTGCCCGCCGCCGCCCCGATTGCCCATTCGATCGGATGGACGCGGTAGGAGCCGTTGGTGATGTGGCTGGTGGCGATGTTCTTGGCTCCGGCAAGCAGATTGTCGATTTTTTGAGGAATCAGGGCGCGCAGGGGTAACTGGTAGGGGTAGCTGGCCGCAGGGGCTTCGCGCGCTTCGTAGGGCGAGGGCTCAAAATTTTCTTTGATGCAGGCGTGAAAGTCGATCGGGTACTGACCGATACCGACCGAATCGAGAAAGATAAAAGGCCGGTCGGGATTGAGCACCGGGTCCTGGTGGGCGCGGGAGATGTCGGTTTCGTAGATGGTGAATCCGTACGGATAAGCAATCGAGGGCCGTCCCACCAGCCGCCGTCCTTCGCGGATGTAGGGATAGCGCGACAGGCCGTGGGCGGTGCCCATCGGGCTGGCGGCGCCCGCCAGGTAGGTGTAGTTGGGATAGACCGGTTTGACGTAGTTTGGGTTGTTCTTTTGCAGCTGCGAATCGGTGGTGCCCGCCACCAACCAGTAAAAGTAGCCCAGGGCGTGCTCCTCGGCCATGGCGAGCGCCTCCGGGCGCAAGCCTCCCTGCCAGCCGCCTGAAGAGAGCTGTCCCTGAAGACGTAACTGCTCCTCGGTGAGGATCAAATTCGTGTTGGCGGTAGAAACCCGCCAATCGTTGCCCCAGGTCCAGTTCTGCATCGACTGATCTCCGGGGCGCATCGCCTCGAGGCCCATACCGTCCACGGTTCCGCGGATGCGGCGGTAGGTGAAGATCATCGGGAAATTGAAGCGCTCCGCCTCGTAGCTGTAGTAGCCGCCGTTGTAGAGCGAGTCGTACCCCGGCGGTTTGGTGTGGGTCCGGGGCGCGTCGGATTGCTCCATGACGAAGGTGTAGGTAAATCCCTGGGTGCAGTAGGGGTCTTCACCGTCGGGATGCGCGGAGGGTTCCCAGCGGTTTTGTCGGTCGGTGCCGACCCGGTAGGGCACGCCTGCCAGGGGCCACAGTTCGCCGGTCTCGGTGGCGTCAATCACCACCCACTCCACCTGTTTGCCCCGACGGGCAGCGGTGGGGACAAAGCGGGTGGGACGTTTATCAAAAAATTCCGAAGGCCGCGGGTCGTACCAGTCGCGATAAAAAGACGACAGCGGGCGGCTGTTGACTCCCTGGGCAGAATTTCTGGGGATGTGGGTGAGGGTGGTGAGGGAGCGCACCCGACCTCCTTCTACTTCGAGGGTCTTGACGACGGTGTCGGTCAACAGCGTCAGTTGCCCGCCGGCCCTGAACGGGGCAAGTCGCTCTTCGAGCACCTGTACCCCCACCTGGGGTGAAAAACACAGTTCGCTCACCCAGCAGCGGCCAGGGTTGTGCTCGCCGCCATATTTGGCGCGCACGGCCTGGCGAAACTGCTCGTAGCCGCGGGCAAACAGGTTGGGATTGTTGCGCTGCAGGGGCCGCTCATCGAGGGCCGAGACTCCCTGCTGGGTAACCTGGCCGCCGATCCAGTCGGTGATCTCGCTCATGCAGACTTTCTTGCCCAATTCCAGCGCCTCGATCGCCGCCGCCACCCCACCGAAACCGCCCCCGGCGATGAACACGTCGCACTCGACGGTGGCGGCAGGCAGATTCTGGGCGTAGACCGGAGCAGTGCAGGCCAGTCCCAGCAGCACGCCTGCGGGCAACCACGGGAACGGACGGACTTGGCGCATCGAAGATCCAGCAACAGACCGAATTGGATTGTGCCACAACAGTCGCGTGCCCGTAGCCCCGACAACCGGCAGGCGCCACCTCAGCTCGAGAGGAAACTAGCAATCAATACCCAAGCTCTTGGCGTTGTTCATCTGTCAAGGTGGTTCGCCGCTTCTGGAGCGTTTCCGCTGCTTCTTTGGGAGGCAGTCCTCGAACGACAAGCCCCAGGCGATGTTTTGCCTCACAGACACGCTCGGGCTGCCAACCAGCCAGTTCCTCTCGAATTTTCAACAAGGGCTGTTGCTTTTCCCACCATCCGGGTACTACTGCATCCAAAACCGGGTGCAGTGCGTCGAACAAATTGCCCAATTCACTCACGAGCGCGTACAGGCGGTCTTTCTGGGCGTCCTGGACGAGCACAAGTTGCTGTAATTCCTCAATATTTGCGGGTACCCAGGCGGGCATTTCAGAGGAGACAGGAGAACTGCTATCCATTTTCGTAGTTTCGTCGCTCAAGGGCAGTCGCCGTTCGGGCGCTGATAATTCGTATATTGTCGCCTGCCTAAACCCGGTCGGGCCGCAGCCCGCGGGCGCCGCGCAGGTAGACGTGCTGGATTTCCGGTTGGGGGTGGGGGGTGTTGATCTGCAGCAGCACCCGGATGCAGCGGGGAATGCTGCCCGGCACCTCCAGTTGGGCCAGATCCAGTAGGGCCACGTTCTCCCAGCCGCGCAGGTGGCAGCGGGCGGCCTGGGAAGGAAACAGCGCGTCGAGATCACTGGTGGCTGTGAAGATGACGCAGCCGATGTCCTGGGGTTCAAAGACGTTGCGCTCGCAGATCGAAGCCATCAATTCGACAACCGCCTGCTCGATCGCTGCTTTGCTGTTTTCTTCGACGGTCGTCGCTCCCCGGATTCCTCTGACGCACCAGCCCAAGCCCTATACCCCGCACCGCTGTTCGCCCCCGATTGTACCAGCGCCGTTAAATTTGCTAACTTGCCACTGATCCCTGGCTGCAGAATGTCATGGCAAGCAGACTGTCCACTGCCTCAAGACCCGTTACCTTCGGTGCGCTCCTGGCGATGGCCTCGGGGGTCTTTGGCCTGCTGCTGGCGGCCTATCTGCCCTTTATCGGTTCGCTGCATCTCTTTGATTGGGACGAGTTGATCTTCGCGGAAGCTGCCCGTGAGATGGTCGAGCGCAACGATTATCTGCGGGTTTTCGTCAATTACGTGCCGTTTTTTGAGAAGCCGCCAGGTTTTTTCTGGCTGCAGGCGCTGAGCTTTCACTGGTTCGGCGTCAGCGAAGGGGCAGCCCGGCTGCCGAGCACCATCTTCACCGCCGCCACCGGGGCACTGGTGTTTCTGGCCGGCAGTTTTATCGTCTCGCCCGGCTTCGGGTTTTTGTGGGCGGCTCTCTTTGGACTGGGGATTTTGCCCGCAGTACAGGGTAAGCTCGGCCTCATCGATCCGACCTTCAACTTTTTTGTACTGAGCAGCCTGGTGTGTCTATTTGCCTACGACGAGGGGCACCGTAGCGATTGGCTCGATCCGCCGATTCCCCGGCCCGGCCGGCTGCCGGGGGGCTATCTGGGGTTGGCGTCTGTGTGCCTGGGCTTTGCGGTGCTCGTCAAAGGACCGCTCGCCCTGGCCATCGTCATCCCTGGCTTTGCGATCTACAAAATCTTTGTCTCCAGACCGCGACTTTCGCCGTGGTCGGTGGGCCTGGGCCTGCTCGCGGCGCTCGCGGTGGCGGGTTCCTGGTTTGCCCTGGAGACCCTGGCCCACGGCCCGGCCTTTGTCGGCGAATTTGTCACCTATCAATTGCGGATCACCGGTACCAACGACGGCCACCCCGGCGTGCCCTTTTTCCACACCCTCGTCTTTTTACTGGGCTGTTTCCCGTTTTCGATTTTTCTGCTGCGCGGGATTAGCGAACGGGCTTTCTATCGCGAGCGGCGCTTTCAGATCCTGGCGATGGTGCTGTTTGTCCTGATCCTGGTGCTTTTTGAGGTTCTGGTCAAAACCAAGCTCATCCACTACGCCTCGCTGTTGCAGGTGCCGGGGGCATTTCTGGCCGCGCGCATTCTCTACCGGTTGCAGCAGGGAAAACTGCGCCCCCATCCGCTGGAACTGGCGGCCCTGGTGCTCGTGGCCCTGGTGCTGGCAGCCCCGATGCTCGCGCTGCCCTATATCGGCAACCACCCGGCGCTGCTGGAACCTTATCTGGACGATCCGTCCGCCCGCGCTTACCTCGATACCCCCGTCGATTGGGGCTGGTTGACCTACGGACCCGGCCTCTGGCTGATCGCAGCCACTCTGTTCACCGTCGTCTGCTTTGGGCTGGGGCGCGGGCGCCTCGCCGTTGCAGGACTGCTGGCCACCGGCGGCGTCACGGCCAACCTGGTCTGGATCGTCTTCATGGCCAGGGTCGACGCCTACGTCTCCACACCCCAGGTGCAGTACATCGACCGGGTGGGCCGCTCGCCGCTGGCGTTCTATGGACCGCTAACCTACCTGCCGCCTTTCTATGCCCGGCGGCGGGTCGCCAACCCCCGCTCTCCTGAGCAACTGGCCCGCCTGTTGCGCAGCGAGCCGAGTTTGTGGGTAGTGGCGCGGCAGTCGGAAGTCGGACAGATCGCCTCGCTGTCGCAACTGAAAGTACAAAACCGCTACGGGGCCTATCTGCTGCTGGGACCCGCCCAGACAGAGCAGCAAAGAGACGACCAGTTCGCCTCTTGGACCCCTCCCCCGCTAGGCAGGGGAGGGGAGTAAGGCCGGTGGGAGTTAGTTGGACTGGGCGGCGGTGGTGTCCACCGTCTCGGCCAGTTTGACTTTCACGACGCGCTGGGACTCGACTTTGGGCAGGGTGACGGTGAGGATGCCGTCGCTGTAGCCGGCTTGAACCGCTTCGGAGCGGATCTGGGTGGCCAGCTGCAGCGTGCGGCGAAATTCACCGTTGCCGAACTCGCTGTGGCGGACGGTGACCCCTTCCGGTGCGGCGAAGCGAATCTTGCCGCCCATCGACAGGCCGTAGGGAGCGGCCTGAATGTCCAGGCTCTCGCGGTCCAGACCGGGTACGAGCGCCTGGACGGTAAAGGCTTCGGGGCTCTCCCAGACGCGAATGGCCGGGGAAAGATCGCGGCCGCTCAGCGGACCGAGCAGCCCGCCGAACACGCGGTCGATCATGTCGCTGCGCAGAGCATCGATGTCGCGATCGGGATTGAAACGCATCATTACCATCGGTTTTGTCTCCATGGGCTTCATGTCTCTACGGTAATGAGCCCCCGGATCCGCCCCGGAGGAGAAAACCGTACCCGCCGTGGAGCGGTTTCCACACCTGAATTTTTTCAGCCGACGATATCGGGATCGAGGGCAATTCCCCGGGCCGCAAGCTGGCTGAGCCGCCCGAACAACAGCAGCGTGCCGACGATCACAACGAGCAGGGCGATTTTGCTGACGGCGAGCTTGCCGTAGTTGATCCGCGCCTGGAAGCGGGCCTGCTCCGCCTCCAGGCGGGTCTGGGCCTGGGCGGCTGTGAGCCGCTCGCGCGCCTGGGCCAGATCCAGACCCGCGGGCACATTCCCGCCGGCCACCGCCGCCTCCAGACGGGTCTGCTGGCGCTCGATCTTGGCGGCGGTGCGGTTTTGCTCCGCATCGACGCGCCCGGCGGCGTCGCGGTAGAGCCGCAGGCTGTCCACCACCAGAAGTGGCACGCACAGGGCGAACACCCCCGCCAGGGCGTAGGCGTAAATCTGCAGACTGCGAAAGCGCTCGGGTTGCTCGCGCAGGTAACGCCCCGCGCCTACAAGGGCAATCCCCACCAGCAACAGCGGCGCGTTGCTCACCAGGCCGCCGATGAGTTGCACCTCCCAGACCGGATCGAGGGGGCGGGGCGGGACGAATAGCGCCGCTGCGTTGATAAGAAAGATGCCGTTGCAGGCGTTCCCCGCCAACGAAAAAAACCGTTCCAGCGGATTGCCCGCGACGAACTTGCTCAGCACAACGAGGCTCCGGAGGGTTTACCCTGGTTCAGGCTAGGGTGCAAGTGACCTGAACGAATAATACGCGATGCAAGAAAAGTCTCGGCGGTTTGACTCCCGATGGGTGTGGTTTGCGCTGTTGGGGACGGCGCTGGGAAGTTTTGCGCTGCGCAGCGTCGTGGCCGGAAACCACATCAAAGTCGCAGAGGAGCCTTTGTACCCGGTCTTTGTGCTGCCTGCCCCCGCGGGTGAACTCTTTGTCGTCGAGCACAGCCGCAACCAGATTCTCAAACTCGTCCCTGGACGCTTACCTACGGTGATTGCCGGCAACGGCACAAGCGACTACTCGGGCGACGGCGGTCCGGCGACCCGCGCGGGGCTTTTTATGATGGGCATCGCCCGCGACCGGGCGGGCAACCTCTACATCGCCGATCACAACCACCACCGCGTCCGTCGCGTCGGTACGGACGGGCGCATCGAGACGATCGCGGGCACCGGCGAGGCCGACTACGGCGGCGACGGCGGCCCGGCAAAGCAGGCCAGATTCAACGATCCGGCCGGGGTGGCGGTGGACGCCCTGGGCAACGTGCTGGTGGCCGATACTTATAACCACCGCATCCGGACGATTGGGCCGGACGGGACGATTCGCACGGTGGCGGGCACCGGGCAAGCGGGCTACAGCGGTGACGGCGGCCCGGCGACGGCGGCCCGGCTCGATTTTCCCTGGGGGGTCGCCGTGGCGCCCGACGGACGGATACTGATCGCCGATACCGGCAACAACCGGATCCGCTCCATCGGGCCGGACGGGACGATTCGCACGGTGGCGGGCACCGGGCAGGCCGGTTTCGGGGGCGACGGCGGCCCGGCGGTGAAGGCCCGCTTGGAGCGGCCCCAACTGGCCGTAGCCGACCACCGGGGCAATCTCTTTGTGGCCGACACCAACAACAACCGCGTGCGCCGGATCGCACCGGACGGCACGATCTCGACGGTGGCCGGGGGCGAGCCGCCCGCCGCCGCCCGCTTGAACGACCCGTTCGCCGTCGGTGTGGACGAGCGGGGCCATCTGTACATCGCCGACACCGGCAACTTCCGCGTGCTCAAAATCGACGGTAGCGGCCGTACCGAGACGCTCACCCTGAAGTGAGCGCCCTAGAGATACTGGGCCAGCACCTGGTGGAAGTGAGCGACTCCCAGTTCGTGCTCACCTGCCAGGGCGCGCACCTGATAGGCCCGCGAGCCGATTCCCCGTTGCAGCAGGCGGCAGACGGAGAAGTCTTCCTCCATCACCTGCTGCCAGGATTCGGGAACGTAGGGGTCGGCGGCGTACTGGGCGGGGGTCTGGTAGGTGACCGTCTCCAGGCGCGAGCGCTCCGGTCCTAAAGCCGTCACCTGCCACACCGAGCAGCCGTTCTTGCCGGTGTTGATCATCATGTTGGGAAAGATGAAGCCCTGATAGGAAGGCACGTCCGCTTCCCAATGCTTGAGGAAGGCCGGGTCTGCGGGCGGCTCGGGCGTATAGGGCACCAGAATCGGGATGTGGCGGCCGGTGGGGGTGGTGCGGATATTCTGCACATCGAACAAAGGCACCAGGCTCCCCGCGTGGGCGGTGGCGAAATGGTAGTCCTCGACGTAGTTCTCGACGATAAATTTCCAGTTGATCGGTTCCTCGTAGACCGTGCGTGCCACCTCCCGCAGTTCCTCCCAGCGGTGCGGCCAGCCGCCCAGGTACTCGGGATAGCCCGCCAGGTACTCGGCGAGGGACTCACCTTCAGGGTCGGGATTGATGAACACGAAGCCGCCCCAACTGGCCACCCGCGCCCTGGCAAGCCGGACGGACGATTTGTCGAGATCCGGAAACCATTTGGGTTGGGAGACGGCCAGCAATTTGCCTTCGAGATCGAAGGTCCAGGCGTGGTAGGGGCATTGCAGGAACTTGCAACTGCCTTGCTTTTCAGGCAACAGCCGCGCCCCCCGGTGCGGGCAGACGTTGTGCATCGCCAGAAGCTCGCCCTCGGCGTTTTTGACCACGAAGATGGGTTCCTCACCCAGGATCGTCGTCAGATAATCGCCGGAATTTCTCAAATCCTCAAGCCGTCCGACCCACTGCCAGGTGGAGCGCCAGACGGTTTTCAACTCGCGCTGGTAGAAGTCGGGGTCGGTGTAGTAGCGCCCGGGCAAGCCCAGCCTGGTGGAAGTCAGTGGGAGGCTAATAGTCATCAGGATGGCCAAAAGTAAACAAACTCTTGCTTATCGTGTCAGACGGGACACTCTCAAGCAGTAGTTTTAACTACCTGGCCTTGGACAGGTGAGCGGCTTGCTTAAAGCGCCGGGTGCCGGGAGGCTTCTCGGGCCGAGGCAGACCCCAGGTGCATCCGCAGCGGTTCTCTTTAATCGCGCAAGCTGCTGAATTTACAATGCTTTGAGTGCAAACTTCAGATTCATCGTTGATTTTTTCATTTAAGTGACGTGAAAACTAACTAAGTAGAGTGTGCATAATCTGGTAGGCTTCGGACTAAATCAAGGTAGAGTCCAACGGATTTGACTTCGATAAATACATTGAAGTTGCAATCATCTTGATGCCTTGACAGGGTCTTCCAACCAACTTCGCTAACGCTCTCTAGCACCAAGGAGTATTTCATGCTTCGCGACTATTTAGCAAATCGTGTGGTGTATTCATGCGCCGCTACTTGCCTGGTAGCAGGGTTGCTGATGGGACAGTATTCGGCAGCATTCGCTCAAGAAGCAATTGAGAATAAAGCGCTTGAGCTCTATGGCACGGATGCCGAGTTGTCCAAATACTGGACGCCTGAACGGTTGCGCAATGCCAAGCCCATGCCTTTGCCAGCCCAATCGCAAAATAGTGAGATTAACCGCGATCGAGATGAGGAAGAAACTAAACCCTCGGCCACGCAAACACCCGCCTCCGGCGAGGGCAAGCCACCCTCCGAAGCTATCCGTTCTGAGAAGGGCCAAAAGCTGTTTGCACCCGACAAATCTTCCGCGATAGATAGCTCCACCCAGCCTGTGCCTCAAGACGTTGGTAATGGAGGCGCTTATTTTACCAGTTCACAACTGGTTCCTTTGTCGGCGGATGCGTTCTACCCTTACTCGACAGTGGGCAAATTCTTCTTCACCAAACCCGGTGTGGGAGACTTTGTTTGCTCAGCTTCGGTGCTCAGGCCGCGCGTGATCTTGACCGCAGGGCATTGTATTCACAGTGGAAATGGCTCCGTACAGGGTTACTACCAGAACTTTCTTTTTGTTCCTTCTTACAACAATGGATTTGCCCCCTACGGAGTCTGGAACTGGGCCTATGCCAACACGACGAGTTCCTGGTATTTTGGCGGGGGCTCTTTTCCAAACGCTGCGGATTTCGCCATGTTGCAGGCGGCTGACAACCCTGCCTTCGGAACGCTTACCCTGGGCAGTATCACCGGTTATTTGGGGTATCAGACCCTCAGTCTGCTCCCCAATCATGCAATTTCGCTCGGGTATCCCGGTACCTTCGACAGCGGCTTGCTGATGCATCAAGTGACCTCCGGTAGTTACCGTACCAATGTTCCCAACAGCGTCGAGTACGGATCGGACATGACCGGTGGTTCGAGCGGCGGCCCCTGGATTCAAAATTTTGGATTTTCCTCTTCTGGGCAATTCGGCGGTCTCAATGCCGGTCGCAACCGCGTGATTGGTGTTACCTCCTATGGATATGTCGATCCAACCATCCTTCTGCAGGGAAGTTCTGTCCCTGACTCGCAATTTCTTGATTTGCTCAATAACGTCTGCCTGAACCGGCCTGGCAACTGTTAGTACCGACCGCTCCTGTTTCCGCCTGCTCGCTCCCTGCACTATAGGAAGCGAGCAACCGCGCTTTGGGGTACACTGAGCCAGCCTGGCCGCCCTTCTAAGTTACTGGTTGGGACGTTTGGCGCTGTTGCTCTTGGCTCGACGATTTGACGGGAGAAAGTGAATGCGCAGTTGGATGGCGGGTGGCGCATTGTTGCTTTTGCTTGCGATATATGTCACTGCTTTACTCGCCAATCCGCAGTTTGGCCCCAACGATGATTACTATTTCCTCGACACAATCCAGGCGGGTCGGTGGCTGCCCTTTTCTACTTTCATGGGGGGTGGCCGGTTTTATCCGCTCAATGGCTGGGAATACAACCTGGTGGCACAAGTTCTGCCACCGACCCCGTGGTCCTATTACCTGTTCAACGCCGTCGAACTGGTGCTGTTCGCCCTGGTGTTCTATCTGCTGCTCAGGCGGGTGAATGGTAGCCGGGCCTTGTGCGTCGTCGTGGTCGCTCTTGCCATCACAACCTACGGATTTTTCCAGGCCTGGTTCCGGCTATTGGTCCCCGAGCGCGGCGAAATCTTCTGGTTTGCCGTATTTCTGCTTGCCTACCTTCACTTTTTCGATCGCCCCAGGTGGTTGGTAGGCGTCGTCGCCCTAGTGGCTGCGAACCTGGCCTTCTACCACAAAGAACCGGTTTTTTTGACGTTGGGGAGCTTTGTGCTTGGCCACCTGCTGCTGGGCTGGAAAACTTCGCTGCTGCAGGCCAAGGTACTCGACGGCCTGTTGCTGCTCAGTGCGGTGCTCTATGGTGTCCTCTATTCTGTCTTCGCCGGTGGGGGAGGTGCAAATTATGCCCAGATCCGCGGTGCCCAGAGTCTCGATCAGACCCTCGGGTACTTTCTGACCTGGGAACCGCTGCTGCCTTTGTGTCTGATTCCGGCTGTGCTGGTGCGGGCCTATCAGCTTCTGGCCGCCAAACGCCCGCTCCACCCGGTCTACGACCCGATGCTGGGCGCGGCCCTCGTCTATGTCGCGGTCTTCTTCTATCTCGGCATCACCGCCCAGTACTACCTGCTGCCCACCTACGTGTTTGCGCTCCCGGCGTGGGTGTTCTACCTGGGCGAATTCCGGCAGATCAAAGCCTCGCCGCTGCTGCCGGTGGGGGTGGCGATGGGGGTGGGGGCAGCGGCCTACTTCGCCTTTGCCGAACCTGCCAACCGCTTCGCGTCCATTTTTCCCAACTCGCTGGCGCAGATCAACCGGCTGCGCTACGTGCCCATCAACTACAACCTGGCGCTCGATTACCTGGTTCAGGACATTCGCCGCCACCCGAACAGGCGGGCCAACATCTACCTGAACACCAACCGCAACAGCGGCTTCGAGGCTTATCTGAGCTTTGCCCGCTTCTTGAAGTCGCGGGGGCTTTCAGAGCGGCAGTTCGACCTGCGCTCCGACGCGCCCGCGGACAGCCGCTACAACTTGTCGGTGCTCGACCCTTATTCGCCCTACAGCGTTTTTCGCTCCCCGCAGGCCACCGCCGTCGCTTCCGGCGACTATCTGGTGGTGCTGCCCACGGCCTTCTACGGTCCTCTGGTCGAATTTCGTCAAGACGCCCTGCTTCCCGATGACGACGGCCCTTGCGACGGGCGGACCACGCAGGACTACCGGCTGCTCTTTCGCACCGACAGTCCCCGCACCTTTCCCTGGAATCCCTGGGATTTGCAGGCGGTCTGGAGATGGTTGCGCGGAGAGCCGCAACCCTGGCTCAACCACTGCAAAAGGAATCTCAATTACTACGTGCTGATGCGCCGCTAGAGCGGTTCCGGCGGGGCCGCACTCACGCGGTGATTGGGATATGGCCCGCTTGAGCCGCAACCCGCGCAAGCCACGAGCGGACGGCCGGATAGTTCGCGAGGCTGAAATTCCCTTCCTCCGCCACGTGGGTATAGGCGTACAGAGCGATGTCAGCCACCGTGTAGCGCCCCGCCGCCAGAAAATCGTGCCGCGCCAGGTGATTTTCCATGACACCGAGGGCCGCGTGTCCCTTTTGCTGCTTCTGGGCAAGTGCCTCGGCGAACGCTTCGGCTTTTTGCAAGTAGGCGATCCAGAAGCGGGAGGTAGCGATGTTCGGTTCGTGCTCGTACTGCTCGAAGAACATCCACTCCAGCACCCGGGCGCGTTCCAGGCGTCCTGCGGGCCAGTAGGGCGTGCCCTCCGCCAGATAACACAGCACGGCGTTCGACTCGGTGAGTGTTTCGCCCGTGTCGAGCACCAATAGCGGCACCCTGCCGTTGGGGTTGAGCTGCAAGTAGGCGGGGGTGCGGCTTTCGCCTTTGAGGATATCGACGGTGACGCGCTCGACCGGGATGCCAAGTTGGGCCAGCAATAGCCGGATTTTGTAGCAGTTGCCCGAGGGCGGGTACTCGTAAAGTTTCAGCATGGCCGGTGAATGAAAAATCCCTATTCTGCCCTGGCGCGGGTGAGCCACGGGGCGGGCTATATTTTCTGAAGCCTACCGCGTAGGGAGCGATGGGTTGCACGCAAGCGGCTTCTCTTTTCGGCCGAGGCTAGGCTGGGGGCGCAACCATACCGAGGGGAGCACAGCCGTGCAGTACACACGCTTGGGGAATACAGGGCTGATCGTTTCCAGGCTCGCCTTTGGGGCGATGACCTTCGGTTCGGGCGAAGGGGCTTTTGCCTCAGTCTACAAGGTGGACCAGGCCGGGGCGGATCGGCTGGTCGCCCAGGCCCTTGACGCCGGGATCAATTTTTTCAACACCGCCGACGCCTACGCGGGCGGCCAGTCTGAAATCATGCTGGGCAAGGCCCTGGGCAACCGCAGGCAGGATGTGGCCATCGCCACCAAAGTCGGCATGCGCACGGGCGAGGCGCTGGTCCACTCGGGCCTCTCGCGCCGGCACATCATCGCTTCCGCCGAGGGCAGCCTCCGGCGGTTGGGTACCGACTATATCGACGTCTATCTCGTGCACCGCATCGACCCGTACACGCCTTTAGAAGAGACCCTCGAAGCGCTGGATTCTCTGGTACGCCAGGGCAAGGTGCGCTATGTGGGTTACTCCAACTGGCCGGCGTGGCTTGCGGCAAAGGCGGTCGGCCTGCAGCGCGAGCACGGCTGGGAGCGCTTTCGGGCCAACGAGATGTACTACTCGCTGGTCGGGCGCGATCTGGAGCACGAGGTAGTGCCCTTCGCCCTGGATGCCGGGGTGGGGATTACCGTCTGGAGTCCTCTGGCGGGCGGCTTCTTGAGCGGCAAGTATACCCGCGAGGACCCGGAAGGTGGTGGCGGGCGGCTCACCGGCTTCGACTTTCTGCCTTTCGACCGCGAGCGTGGCTACGCCGTGGTTGACAAACTCCGAGAAATCGCGGCGGTGCACGGCGCTACCCCTGCGCAGGTAGCACTCGCCTGGTTGCTGTCGCGCCCGTATGTCGCCTCGATCTTGGTGGGAGCCAGCCGCGCAAGCCAACTTGCCGACAACCTGGGTGCCGCCGATCTGGCGCTTACTACTGAAGAGATCTATGGCCTCGACGCGTCGACCGAACCTGTGGCCACTTACCCAAACTGGTTCAACGCCAAAGTTTACGACGGCGCAGTGCAGGACGCCCTTGGATCCGGTCATACCTGAGTAGGCCCGCGCACTCATCAATGTTTGATCTGTGCCACGGACACATCGAGAACATCAATGCTCCGCCTTTGCACTACTCGCGCCTAACCTAATCGCTGCGAGGCCAATGGCAAGTCCCCCAACCCAACACACAAGATCAAGGCAGAAAGCCTGTCTGCGAGGACTGGCCCCGGCAAGAAGAACTCGAATACGCTTACGTAAAAAGGATCGCCGCACCAGTGACCACGGAATGTCTTGCAGCATTTAGCAACTGGATACAAACGTATGATTCGATGCCGTATCTGTGCCATCCCGTTCCTTGACCTTGAGTTTTGCAGTTGTCATTCAATATGGCATCTTGCGGATCGATATCCGTTGGCAGGCCGATAGCCTCTGCAAGCGCCGTACATTCTCGTACCAGGACAGACGACGACCCGACTTGAAAACCCAAGAGACCAGTTTCATCTAAATCCAATAGAACTTCGTCGAATTCGACTGGGATATAAAATCCTTGTGCGTCGCTGTGGCATAACAGATGATCAAATCGCTTTTCTTCAGGTGATCGAGCATCCTGCATCGTTGCGATTGCGTCGTAACATTCCTGGTATACAAGATCACCTGTTGGATTCTCAACACACGGATCGGGAACAGTGCCGTTAACGAGTAGGTGCGCCGCGATCCGCCGCAGATAGTGGAGCCCTCCATACCCGTACATACCACAAGTGAAGATCGGTACATCTTCCGGTTCGTTGTGGGCAGGTAGGTTGTTCTTGTTCAGCAGAGCGTTGAGCAAATCGAATTGATTTCGAAAGTACTCGTAGCCCTCTTCATCGACCGTCTCTGTCTTGAGGTCAGCCAGTATTCCAACTTCGAGTCCTAATCCCATGACGTGCTCTCTACTGGATAACCAGCCCGTTACAGTGGAACGAATTTAGTTTAGGCGTCATGGTCATGTGACTCTCAAATCCTACTCGTAAATCTTGGCGGCCATCAACATGTCAGCGAACGTCCGCCAACTCGGCTGCGGTGCTACTCGGTCGCCCATGTCCTCTGTCCAAGCGTGCAACGCCCCAAGAAAGCGCCCAAGGTCAGGATTCTCCCAGCCGCGTGCGGCTGGGCTACATGGTGACGATGGCTGTGCGCTCTCCTCAGCACGCGATGTCTCCCAATCGGCGCGCAAAGCCCCAACGAACTCCAAGAACGTCTCCTTGGAATCCACGCGGTCTGCCATTTCGTGTAGCTCCATGGGAGTGACGTGCTAATGACGCCTGACGTCCGCGTTAGGCGACGCGCTGATGTGTTCTGAATGCTAGCACTTTATTCCTCCCGCGTTCGCTCCAACGCGTTGTTGGACGGCGACGACTTATCGAAGTGTACGTCTCCGGAAATGGGGTCAGTGATTCGTACAACGGCTGCGGTACTAAAGACGTCAACAACGTGGGGCACATTTGGCACGGGGCTAATGTTCGTCGTGACGTGGTATTCGGGATCGGCGAAGTCTTGGCCCCACGCGATATTGTGGACTGTTAGGATCCGCCTATCGTCAAGCGCCACAAGTATCGGCATGCCGCCTAGTTGCCGAAGCACCTCGATGATTTGCGCTGCAGTGGCACTTGGTGGAGGGGTCTCCATTCGCCGTCTAACGACCCAAGCTCAGCGACCCGGCTTGCGAGGGGATGCGCTTGCAACCAGGGTGCGATGGCCGGGTTCGCTGCGCCGCATGGTTAGACCGCTGGTGTGTTTTCATGCCAGCCTTCATAGTCAAAAAACGGATGCCCGTGTGCAATCGCCTGCGAACGAATCTCCGCAACCGTCCAGTAATGAGGTGAATACTCGTCCTGCGCAAGCCCGCGAAAAGTTCCCAGGACGGACTCCGTGAACCATCTGACCTCAGCCCCGCCTGGCACACGACCGGAAACATGAGCAATGATGCTTACGGAGGGCATCTGGTCCAACTCGGACGCCAGTGAATTCATCTCGCCCGGCTCAACCTCTCTCTCGTAATCGTCGTAGAACTGAATGTAGAGGACGGGTGCGGATGAGCGATGGGGATAGCGCCACTCGTCGCCGCTAGTATACTCGGCAATCTCAGAAAGCTGGGTGCGAACTGCTTCGCGCGTAGTGTCGGCAAGATGAATGACAATTGAGCGCATGTGTAAATGACCTGCCCCAAAACAGTAAGCTTCTACCATCGCCACGGCGTTGAAGAGTATTACCTTTACGACCCGGACGAAGGCACATTGGACGGGTTTGTACGCGAGGGAGCGGCATTGGTGGGTATCGAGCGGATGGAAGGCTGGGTAAGCCCACAGTTGGGGGTGCGCTTCGGCATGAGTCCGCCAGGGGAGCTGCGATTGTGGCGACCGGACAGTACATCCCTAACAAGTTGTTTGAAAAAAGATCTTGAACCGTTCCAGGTTCAACCTGTTGCAGGCAGAAACAATTTGGGTGTTACACCGGCAGGTCGCGCTTTTCGACTTCGAGCGGCGTTTCGTCTTCAAGACCGGCTCCTGTAGGCCGGGGCGGCACGCCCTGCCGCTCGCCCAATAATCCCTGGGGACGGATGAGCATCACCAGGATCATCGCCGCGCCAAATAACAGCAGCCGGTACTCGGAAAAGCCCCGGAGCGCCTCCGGCAGGACAATTAGGATCAAAGCCCCAAGGGCCACCCCGGGCACCGATCCCATCCCTCCCAGGACCACCATCGAGACGACCATCACCGATTCGATCAGGGTGAAGCTGTCGGGGGAGACATAGGTGAGCTGCACGGCAAAGAGCACCCCGACCATGCCGGCCAGGGCCGCCCCGGTGGCGAAGGCCAGGAGCTTGAGCTTGACGGTGTCGACGCCCATGGCGGCGGCGGCAATCTCATCCTCGCGGATGGCTACCCAGGCGCGGCCGACGCGCGACTGCTTCAGGCGGCTGGTCATCCAGTAGACAAAGGCGACGAAGGCAAGCGCGATGAAATAGAGTTGCAGCGGCTGATAGAGCGTGAGCCAGGTGAAGCCTTTGGCGCCTATCCAGGGGATCACGGGTGCGGGTACACCGCTGATGCCCGCCGGACCGCGGGTGAGCCAGTCGAGGTTGTTGAGCGAGATGCGGATGATTTCGCCGAAACCGAGGGTGACGATGGCCAGGTAGTCGCCGCGCAAGGGCAAAGTCGGTGCCCCCAGAAGCACCCCGAAACCGGCGGCAAGCAGTGCAGCCACCGGCAGGGCGAGCCAGAAGCTGAGGCCATGGGGCGCCCCGATGGCGTAGGTATAGGCGCCCACCGCGAAAAAGGCGATGTAGCCCAGATCCAACAGGCCCGCCAGGCCGACCACGATGTTGAGCCCCATGGCCAGCACCATGTAAACCGCCACGGTCACCGCGACATTGGCCAGGTAGCTCGGCTGGGAAGTGAGCAGCATCAATGCCGGGATGAGCAGGCCCACACCCAAAAGCCCGTAGCGCCTGAGCGGTGCCGGCAGGCGTTCGCTCCACTGAAAAATCGTTTGCCGAATGGGAAGCTGTGCCACCGAACCAATTGGACCCCATCGAAATTGGCTGGATTTTAGCATTCCCAGCCGTCGGGACGTTCAAGCTGTAGGTTTTTCCCCCGCGTGAGGATCCGCGCCAAGGATTTCGACGGTGCCCGCACCGCCGTCGACGCGCACCCGCTGGCCGTCGGCGAGCAGTGCTGTCGCTCCGATGACGTTCATCACCGCGGGCAGGCCGTACTCGCGGGCGACGATGGCGCCGTGGGAGAGCCTGCCGCCCGCCTCGCAGACGATGGCGCGGGCCTGGGCGAGCACCGGTGCCCAACCGGCGTCGGTGTAGGGCACCACCAGCACCGTGTCGGCATCGAGGCGCACCGTGGCGCTCACCGATTTGAGCACCCGCACCACCCCTTCGACCCGGCCGCGGCTGGCGGCGATCCCTTTGAGGCGTCCGGTGGCGGCTATGGTCTCGGGTTCGGCCGTCTGCTCGGGAATTTGCATACCGTAGACCACCCGGGGCACCCGGCGGCGGCACTGACGCTCGTATTCGGCCCGCCGCGAGGCCACCAGGGCACGCGGCTCACCCGCCAATTCGCCCCGCGCCAGGGCCAAGATTTCGTCCTGGGTCAAAAAGAAAATGTCGCCCTCGGATTCCAAAAGCCCGCCGGAGCGCCACTGCCGCTCCAGGGCCGTAAAAGTCCAGCGCAGGTACGCCAGAAGCTGGTCGTAGATCTCCGACACGCGGGCGCGGGTGCGGGCGCGCGGGCGGCACAGGGCGCTGCGCAGAGAGTCCCAGGGCCGCCGGGGCTGCGAGCGTTCGACCGGCTGCCGGGGAATCTGGACCATGGCGAGGAACAGATCGCGGATCGTCTCGGGATGCTCGCTCCAGGTGGGCACGGCGATGTCGGTGCCCACCTCGCTCAGGTAACCGAAGCGTTCGATAAATCTGTCGAGTTGGGCGGGGATCGGGGTGGTTTGCAGGGCCGCTTTCACCTGGGGGAGATCGCCCGTATCGGCCAAGTTGCCGAGCCGGGATCGCGCTTCTGTGGCCATAGCCCCCAGTTCTCTGACGGCGCGCACCTCGGCGGTCGCCTCCGTCCCCAGCCAGTCCTCGTTCACCCCCAGAAGCGCGCGCCGCAGCGATAGTCCCAAAGGTGCCAGGATGTTGAAGTAAGTGACCAGCCTGAGTCCCACCTGGATGCGCTCGGCCCGGCCGACCAGTTGTTTTGGAGTGAGGCGATCGACGTTTTCGTCCGCCAGGGTCGCCATGAGCGGCCCGAGCAAATCTTTGTCGGTGCGGCGAAAGTCGCCCTCCAGGCTCAGATCCCGGCCCAATAGGCGCAACAGCCCCGGCAGGTTGGCAAGAACGCTGCCCGGCGGCGGGCGGGAGAAGCGGCTGCCGCGGTAGAGAAAATCGAGGCTCTCCGGGGGCAGGCCCATGCGCAAGAAAATATCCCCGAGCAGCGTCGCGTTGAAGTAAGCCCAGCCGTCCAACAGCGTCGCCGTCTCGCCAAAGTCGATGCCTACCGCCCGCTTGCCCAGCACGATCGTGAAAATTTCGCCCCAGACGCCGCAGGTGAGGGGCCGGTTGATCGACCAGGTGAGGGGCCGGATGGTGCCGGGGATCACCTCCGCTGCGATCGTGCGGGTCCAGACCGGCTGCAGAGCGGTGACCGGCCGCGCCTGCAACAGCCACAGGCGCTCGCCGTCCCAGGTCCACTCGATGTCCTGGGGAACCCCCTCGAATAGTCCTTCCACCTTCAGGGCCGCCCCCTGGAGCGCTGCGAGGATCGGGTGGGGGATGGCGCTCGATTCGACAGCACCGCTCGCCCGGTCGATCACGGCCCGCTCGGGGGTGCGCTGACCGCCCACCACCGCCGCCGCCCCGCCGGGAAGCGCTTCGACGACCAGCACTTCGCTACCGTCCACTGGATCGCGGGTGAAGACCACTCCTGACCAGACTCCCCGGATCTGCGGCTGCACCAGCACCGCCATGCGGCCGTCGGCAATCTTCCGGTCACGGCGGTAGGCCGTGGCGGCAGGGATGTCGTAGCTCGCCCGCACCCGGGCTGTCGCTTCGATGAACCCGGCCGGGTTGGTCACATCCGCCACGCTCAGGTACTGGCCCGCCGCGGAATTGGCGACGGTGTCTTCGCCGGTGGCCGAGGAGCGCACGATCCAGGGTGCTTCGGGACTAGGAGCAGCGATAGCGAGCAACTGCTCGGGGGTATTTTCGCTCAGCAACACCCAGCCGCCGGGCACCGGCAATCCGGCTTTTTTGAGCTTGCTGAGGTTGGCGGCCTTCGGTCCCACTGCGCCGGGATCGAGGTCGAGATCGAGGCTCGGCGGCTTGCTGGATTGCCGGGTAAGCTCCATGTCGTCGGGCACGCGCAACAGCGCGTATCCCAGCCACAGCGAGAGTAAGGCCGCCGCCCCGGTGGTGAGGAGCTGGCCGCTTTGAAAGTAAAACGCCACCGGCAGGGCCACCAGGGTGGCAAGCTCGGCGCGGCGGCGGCCGGTGCGTCCGCGATAGATCGCCCAGGGCACCAACCCGACCAGGGTGACCAGGTAAGTGACCACCGGGGCGAAGACGACCAATCCCCACCAGGCGTTGGTGGCCCCCGCCGCGCGACCGATCCAGAAGCGGCCCGCCACCAGGGCGCTCAGGGCCAAAAGCGGCCACTCCGGCGCGCTCGAAAACGTTTGGGCTGCGAACACCGCGGCGATTCCCCGCGAAGCCTCCACGAGAGCGGCGCCAATTCCGACCACCCGCCCACCGTGCAAAAAGGCTGCCGCCACGCTGACGTTGCCGGTGCCCAGATTCCTCAGATCTTTACCCGTGGCGAGCCGGAAAAGCCAGCCGCTCAGGGGCACTCCCCCCAAAACAAAAGCAGCGATGAGCACCAGAACGGACGGCAGCATGGGCGCGCGACAGCGGGCGGGTTTGCCCTCAGGTTAACAGTCCGCAAGAACCGCCGTATCCGCCGCTCCCGCCCGCGTAAGATGATCGAATCTACCCAGCCCGCGACAAGACGCGGTTATCTCATGAAATTTCTGGTTGCCATCGACGGCTCGGAGACGGGCCTGAGCGCCCTGGCCAAGGCGCTCGAACTGGCCAAACCGACCGGTGCGTCGCTGCTGTTGCTCACGGTGGCCGAGCAGGCGAACGCCACTTTTTGGCCGGGGATGCTCCCGACCGGCGAACCGCTCTACCAGGGACCGCCCCTTGCCGAACTTGAACAAATCGCCCGCTCCGTCGGCGAGGCCGCCCTCGAAAAAGGCGCCAAACTCTGCGAGGCGGCCGGAGTCGATTATCAGACCCGCCTGGAATTCGGCCACGCCCGCGACACGATCTGCGAAGTGGCCGAGCAAGAAAAACCCGACATCCTGGTCATCGGCTCGCGGGGCCTGGGTAGCGTCCAGCGCCTGATGCTGGGCAGCGTCAGCGACTACGTCATCCACCACGCCCACTGCCCGGTGTTGGTTGTGCGGTAGTTACTTGGATTTTTCGACAAAGTATTTAAGGATGTTCCTGGCATCAAGGAATTCTGGTCCGTACCAGTTGAGGCCATCAATTTTCGGGGGTGGGAGGATTTCTGGAGGGGAAGACTCATGTGCCCCTTGAGAAATGCTCCGGACGGCCCAGGGAAAACATCGACACCGACACGACATTGCTTCACAAGAACCTGGGAACCCAAGGACTGCACGCACCGCAGGCATCCCCCGGAAATTGATGGCCTCATTTGCTCAAAGTCGACGAGGGGGTCGACGGGGACGGCGAATGAGAGTGCATACCCAAGTCGCCTAGTAAAAGTGGTAGCAAGCTAGGCTGGAATGGAGGCAAACTCAGTCGATCCGTCAACTCAAGGAGTCGGTCGTGCTCAAAGAACAGGTATTGGCCCGCGTGGCAGCGGTGACGGATCCGAGACAATTGATCGTGCAGGATCCCCGGCTATTGGGCGGCAAACCCGCCATTTACGGTACCCGGTTGGGCGTCGAGTGGTTGCTCGACAAGCTCGCCGCCGGGCAGACACGCGAGCAGATGCTCGCCGACTATCCGACTCTGTACCCCGAGGGCATTGACGCCGCGCTGGCCTTCGCGGCGGATTTCGATGAGCACCATTCGATTGCCCGGCTGCTCGCCGAGTACCGCGGGCTTCGCCAATAAGTGGACTTTGTGGCCGACGAGAACATTCATCCCTTGCTGATTGCACGTTTGCGTACTGACGGCCACGGCGTCTACTCGATCTATGAGACGGACCGCGGCTTGCCTGACGAGGATGTATTGGCTGTCAGCAATCGGCTCGATGCTGTGGTTGTCACCGAGGACAAGGATCTGGGCGAGCTGGTGGTGCGCCAGCGGTTGCGCTCAGCGGGGGTCTTGTTGGTGCGCACCAACAGCAAGGGTGTCACCAACGAGCAGCAAGCGGAACTGGTCTCCAGGGTGATAGCAGAGCTTGGAGGACGGTTGTGTGGAGCGTTGACGGTCGTCAAACCCGACGGGGTGCGCAGCAGACAATTGCCTCCCGAACGCCCCCGAATGGAATTGTGAGAAGCGTCTTGGATCACCAAAAGGCAACAAGAGCCCAAATAACTTGATACTCGAAATTCAGCGGCCGGGGTGGTTCCCCCGGCCCTACCGGTCTTCGGTTCGCCGCAGCGCCTCTGGCGCTCATGGGGAGACCAAAGGCCACTCGCGGAAGAGCCGCTCGGCATACGCCATGATCTCGTCTTTGGCTAGCCGCACCCCAGGCTTCTCGCGCGGGTAGAGGCTTTCGACCGCCCGGGCGTCTTGCTCGACGACCTGACTGGCCGCCGCCAGTAACGACTTACGCAGGAGGCGCTTCAGTAGCGAGTTTGCGATCCGTCCGTAGAGCAGGATAAACGTGCGCGTCCTATTTGCCGTCTCGGGATAGACGATGTGCACCTGGGCAAGGCGACCGAACGGGACGTCGGCAAACAGGACCGTGGTGGAGGGGAAGGCGTATTCGAGGGTGTTGCTCATCTGCTTTGGCAGCAGGGCAAGCGCCGGGTTCTTTACGAATTCGGCGGCGGTGTTGGCGGCGCGGATCAATTGCATCTCGACCCGGGCGCGGTGCCCGTCCTGCTCAAATTTAGGGACCGTGCAGGAGACGACCCGAAACATTTCCCGGTGGGTGCCGTTCTGGTGGTTGAAGTCGTAGTTGACAAGTAGGCTCGCCAGAAAGTCCGCCTGCAGGCTCCGGTCGCCCGCGACGCCCAAAAACTCGTAATCCCGGGCAAGGCAACCGTGCAGTTCGGGGACGGGCAGCCGTGGCAGCGAGCCGCCGTAGGTCCAGATGCAGTCATCGAGGACGAAGATCTCCAGGGGACGCGCCACCACCGCTCCAGGGCGTCGAATTCGAGGGTGTGGAACGGGCAGGTGATCCGCCCGGCACAGACCCAGCCCTCGGAGAGGGGTGCCTGCATGTGGGGGCAGACGTTGTCGAGGGCGAAGACCTCGCCCTGCCGGTCCTGCCACAGCACGTAGTCGCGGCCGTTCAACGTAATCCGCCGCGGCCGCTCTTTGTCCAGCATCGAACGGTGGGCGACCAGCCAGGGCGCCCCGGGAAGTAATGGTTCCATCAGCACTCTCCAGGCCCGGCGCCGTGGCTGTAGCCCTCAAATTGCCCGGCTGACGGGATAAGATCTTGACGCAAAGCTCGCTTACGGAGCCACAATACGACGAGCACGTCACATTCGTCAAGTAGATCAGACCCCGCCGGTCAGTTGCGCCGCACCCCGAAACAGGAGCGCGGTCGACAGCGCGTCGAGCGGATTTTGCTGGCTGCCGCCGAGGTGTTCTCCGAAGTGGGCTACGAGGCGGCTACCACCCACGGCATCGCGGAGCGCGCCGGGACCGCCGTCGGTTCGCTCTACCAATTTTTTCCCGACAAGCGGGCTCTCTTTAAGGCCCTGGAACAGCGACACATCGAGCGGGTACACATCGCCTGGGCACAGCTGGACGCCCTACCCCTCGAGAAATTGGGTTTCGAGGGGTTCATGCAACAGCTGCTCGCGACCTACGCAGGGATCTTCGCCGACGCGACCTCCCGGGTTGTCTTTGTGCTCTTCTACACGAGCCGCCAGATTTTCCAGAGCATCGACGAAGGTTTTACCGCCGATGCCGTCCGCTTCACAGCGAAACTCCTGACCCGCCGCAACCCGCGGCTCGTGGCCGAGGAAGCCCACCTGCTGGCGGAAGTCTGCGTCCACGCAGGCAATGCTCTGGTGCTGCGGGCCCTGCAAAGCGACGAGGACCATGGCACCCGTCTATTCGCCCAGATCCCCGAATTGCTCGGGGCGTACCTTCGCCCCCACGTCGGGGAAGCGTGCGGTGCGGATCAGGTAATGAAAGTAATGAAATGCCCCCGCTGTGGCTCCGAGCGCCTGTCTCGCAACGGGCACCGCCATGACCGACAGCGGTTGCTGTGCAAGGACTGCTCCCGGCAGTTCTTGCTCCCGGTGGGGCAGAGCGCGTAGAAACTCGGCGTTGCATAATGGAGGCTTTGTCGCAAAAACTGAAAAGCGACAGAACTAAGTAGGCGGAGCTAATTAAACGCCAGGTCGTGGAGGATGCTAAAAAGCCCCTAGCCCGAGACTCAGCCGCGGCACCTTGTGTTTATTCAGCTTCGGCTACTTAGGAAGTGCTCAGCAAGCCGGTACAGTAGGCACCCCCGTTGGGTAGGCGGAGGCAAGTTGTTCGTTGATGACGTTCTACTCGCGGCGCACGCACTGCAACATCGACGTCTTGAGCGCACTGGGAGCGGCGGCATTCACCCGAATCTTGTCGCAGTACTCCTATGACGCAGCACAGGTCAGATGGATGACCACGGTCTTACCCGACACCTACATCAGCTCTACAGTCAGTAATTCTCCGAGATCGAAACGGTCAGCAACTTGCGGAAAACCACTTTGTCTTCGCCAGCCTGGTAATACTCGCGAATCCGGGCTTCTTCTTCATAGCCGCATTTCTGGTAGAACGCCCGAGTGCGCGCGAAGCTCGGCAACCCAGAGGTCTCCACCAACAAGACGCGCTCGCCGCGTGCCGCCAAAGCCTGTTCAACGTGGCAGAGCAGAGCAGAGCCGCGCCCCTGCCCCTGCCGGTCGGGGTCCACAGCGATCAACAACAGGTTCCACGTCCCCTGGGTCATCCGCTCCGGCGCGTAGTACGCGACCGCCACCGGCCCGCCGTCGTCGCTGGTAAGCCAGAAGTCGTCGCTGGCATCGCCGCTGAAATAGCCAGCCAACATGTCGTCCAACATGTCCGACGGGAACAAGCCGTTCGCATCGATTACAGTCTTCAGAGCCGGCACATCTTCGTGCGTGACAGGTCGGATCGTGCCAGATTGTCTCGCGGGGCGGGCTTGGTCGGTGTCAACTATCACTTGTGCTCCAGTCTTGTAACGACTGACAGCGACGAGCCAGCCTCGTATTAGGTGCAATATGCACGTATTGTGCACAATGGCGTTGGCAGTGTCAACAGGGAAGGACCGCAATGACCAAACTGAGAACGGCGAATCTGTTGGGCGCTTTGGCGGGCGCGGTCGTCGAGCGCCTTGAGGCACGACTGAAGAGTCACCCCAATCAGACCGGCTCGGCGGCCGCCGCGCTCAATCTCATCGCCCTCTATGAGGGCTGCTCCAACGTCGCGCTCAGCCAGGCGCTGAGACTATCGCACCCAGCGACAGTGCGGCTGGTGGACAAGTTAGAAGCGACCGGGCTGGTGGAGAACCGGCAGGGCAACGACCGGCGCGCGGTCGCGCTGTACCTGATGCCTGCGGGACGCGAGCGCATGCGTGCAGTCCTTGAGGAGCGATGTCTGACACTTGATGCGATCATCGACGTCCTCTCGCCCGATCAGCGACAACAACTCGATGGGATCGCTGAAACCCTCCTACGCGTCTTCGCCGCGACCCCATTAGAGTCCGTTCATATCTGCCGACTCTGCGATGAGAGCCGCTGTCCAGCCGATCTCTGCCCGGTGCATCAACAGGCTCTAAGCTTGTTAGCGAAGGGCTAATTATCTCGTACTCCAGAAGCGAATATGCACCGGGGCAGGGAACTCGAAAGGGCTACCTTTTGGAACATTTCCTAGGCAGGAGGCCACCAATTTCCGGGGGGTGGCTGTACTTTCCAAGCCGAATTCCCATCGCCGATGAGTTGGGCGGAGTGTCAAAAGCGCGATCAAAGTCCGGTTGCTCAGGTCCACTGGAGTGTCCAGTTGCAGGGAGTACCCTCTGGAATTAGCGCGTACTTAAAGTCTATTGAGCAGCGGGTTTCAACCTCTGCTGCCTGACCTCGTTGCGCATCTCGTGGGACGGGGGGTGAGCGAACGGAAGCTGTAACGAAGTGCCACGTAGTATTGCTATTCTCAATCTAAACCGCTAGAGCAATTGTACAGATGGGGTTACAGCTTCCGTTCCCTGACCCCTGACAGTGCCCGGTCCTGAGCCTTCCCTGGCCTCAAAAAGCGCTTCAGCCGCTCGGGATTGTCGTCGAGTCGATGAGCCGCCTCTTAAGCGGCGAGGAGACCACAATACAGGTGGTCACGTTGCCGTAGGGAAGCAACCGATCCATCAGGTCCTCCAGGTGCGCCACGGAAGCAACGTTTGCCCGGAGCATGAAACAATCGCTGCCTGTGACCCGGTGGCACTCCATCACCTCACTCAGCGAACAGGCGAAGGCACCGAGCTGGGCGCTTTTCTTTCCCGCCGTATTGATGCGGATGAACGCCGCGATGGGCAGGCCCAACTTTTCAAGATTGACCTCGGCCCGGTAGCCAGTGATGATCCCAGCTTCCTCCATCCGCCGCACCCGCTCGGCCGCAGCGGGCGAAGATAGCCCCACCCGGCGCCCGAGTTCGCTGAAAGTGAGGCGTGCGTTCTCCTGAAGCGCCTCCAGGAGCTTCCAGCCCACCTCGTCCATCAGTTTTTCATCATTTAAAGCCATTTAACTGTTCTTAGATAGATTATTAAAGCTAAAAAGCCGAATCGCTTTAATTGAGCTATTCAATCTTGACAAAATTTACCATAACATGAGGAGACAAGAGGCAGAAGGCAATTCCGCACCGTCTTGCTTCTTACCCAGGAACCCCCATGAGTACCACGGCTCTGTTTTCTGTGACTCGCCTCGCTCCCCACCTCGGGGCTGAAATCACCGGGCTAGATCTCTCCAGACCGACTGTGCCTAAGACACTCGCCTTGATCCGCTATGCCCTTGTCGAGCACCAGTTGTTAGTTTTTCCTGGACAGACCTTGACCCCCATTCAGCAAATAGCCCTTAGCCGCGCCTTCGGCGAGGTGGAAATATTTTCTCCTCACCCCGCCACCGCGGACTTTCCCGAGATTTTCCCCGTCTCCAACGACCCTCGGCGCGGCCACCCCGATGTCGGCCGTTACTGGCACCACGACGGTTCGTTCCGTAAACAAGCGACCCGCCTGTCGTTCTTTTACTTTCGGGAGGCCAGCGAGTGGGTGGGCGATTTCTTGTTCAGCAACTCGTACCTGGCTTACGAAAGTCTTGACCGCGACGTTCAGCAGAGCTTTGAGCCACTGATCACGGTTCACAGCAACGGGGTGAGACACGCCCTCGTGCCTACCCACCCACTCACCGGCAGGAAGCTGCTATATATCAACCTGGGGCTGACAGCCGGTGTGGTCGGCATGGCAAAGCAGGATTACATCAAACTGGCCGGATTCATCAACCGGCACTTAAGCAGACCCGAATTTACCCTACGCCACAAGCCCAGGCCGGGCGATCTGATCCTCTGCGACAACCATTCGGTCGCCCACAACGCCACCTATGCCCCGCCCGACCAGTTGCAACTTCAACACCGCACGACCGTGTACGGGACGGTCGAATTCTAAAGCGAACGAACCCGAGGATTCGTCTCAGGCCAAGTGTTCCGGCGATGCGCTCCCTACCTTCTGCAGCGGATCTGCGACACTGACAACGTCGAGGTGCTCTACTCGGCGACGGTGACCCGTTTGGTCGGCGAAGGCTCGTTGCGGCAAATCGAAATCACTGACGGGACCGGCGGGACGGCCAGCCTCGTCGACACGCAACGTCTGTTCGTCTGCATCGGTGGGGCACCGAACACCGAGTGGGCCAGGGACACAGACATCGTCCGCGACAAAAGCGGGTACCTGGTGACCGGACCGGACTTGTTCGATGGAGGACGTCCCCCGGAATGCTGGTCGCTCGATCGCGCTCCGTATTTTCTCGAAACCAGCGTCCCGGGTTCCTTCGCCGCCGGGGACGTCCGGCACGGATCGGTGAAACGGGTCGCATCGGCAGTCGGCGAGGGGGCGATGGCCGTCACTTTCGCGCACAAATACCTGGAGGAAACGGCTTAGGTGTAGCCAAACTTCACTTGCTTTTCCTTGCTGCTTTGGGTTTCTTGGGCTTCGGTTCAGGAAGATCGCGGGCTGTTGCTGCCACTAGGCGCGCAAGCCAGTCCTTGTCATCAAGGCGGTCTGTGACGAGGTACTGAGGCTTCGCACCAGGATAGGGAATTGCTTCGACGGGATTGCCGATTGCGGTTTTCCCTGTAGGCGTCGGTTTAATGAATAGCTGGTTGTCGCATACGAGGGCAACCACTTTCACGCCGTAGTAAATTGCGTACTCGCCGAACATCTTGCGCGAGGAAATATGGCCTGCACCGGCCATCTGATCACAGACGTAGGTCACAAAACTTTCATCTGAGGCCATGCTGGCAGTCCTTTGCCACTCGTTAATCTAGCTTACTTGCCTGCACCAACCACATTGGGGTAGTGGAACGGAAGATACGGTATTGAAAGTCAAGTGGGTCTTGAAAGCAGTTTGTATTCTTTTTCTCACCCATTGGCAGGCCAAAGTGGCACTGTCAAGTTGAGGGGGTGGCCGTCAAGGGCCGTCCTCAGGCAGGGTTGAGCGATGATTACACCCGACTCCCGCTACCGTGGCCACCGCTTTCCACCCGAGATCATCGCCCACTGCGTCTGGCTCTATTTCCGCTTCCCCCTCAGTTACAGGGACGTGGAGGAGATGATGGCCGTGCGCGGCGTCCAGCTTACCTATGAAACTGTGCGGGCCTGGTGCCGCAAGTTCGGCCAGACCTACGCCAATCAGATCCGTCGTCGTCGGCCACGACCCGGTGACAAGTGGCATCTCGACGAAGTGGTCCTCAAAATCAACGGCCAGACCTCCTACTTATGGCGGGTGGTGGACCAGCAAGGCAACGTCCTCGACATCCTGGTCCAGAGTCGGCGCAATAAAGCAGCGGCTAAAAAGTTCTTTCGCAAACTGCTCAAGGGTCTGCGCTACGTGCCGAGAGTGCTCGTGACCGACAAACTGGCCAGCTATGGAGCAGCCAAGAAAGAGATCTTGAAATCCGTGGAACATCGTCAGCCCAGGGGCTTGAACAACCGGGCCGAGAATTCTCATCAACCGATACGAGAACGAGAACGGCGAATGCGCCGCTTCAAATCGGCCGGTCATGCCCAAAGGTTTCTCTCAGCCTACGGCCCGATCCGCCAGCATTTTTGTGCTCGCCGCCACCGACTGTGTGCCGAGGCGTATCGCCAGACACTGCAGCAACGGCTGGCCAGTTGGCGGGAGATCGTTGGGATCGCTGAGGTAAGTTGAGCAAGAACCGGCCCGATCTATAGGGAAGATGCGTGCCCAGAACCTCTGCCTGCCAGCTCAGAACGTTAAGTTGACAATGCCGCTCATTTTACCCCTCTTGGTTGTCAAGGTGGACTGAACCCCTAAGGTGAGACAATCTT
Organism: Gloeobacter violaceus PCC 7421; assembly: GCF_000011385.1. NCBI lineage: Bacteria > Bacillati > Cyanobacteriota > Cyanophyceae > Gloeobacterales > Gloeobacteraceae > Gloeobacter > Gloeobacter violaceus. The sequence goes on along the minus strand of NC_005125.1, from coordinate 2,839,069 downwards.
CTCAGCTCTGTTAAGTGTGATGGATAACGGAGATGCATATCATGTCTAAGTCCCGTCGTTCCTTCACAGCTGAATTTAAACTCCAGGTTGTCCGAGAAGTCGAGGCCGACGCCACCGTTGCTTGTGTCGCCCGTCTGCACCAGCTCCACCCCAACCTCATCTCCCACTGGTGCACGCAATACCGTGCCAACCCGCAGACGGCCTTTCGCCAATCTGCTCGTGGGCAACAGCAAGAAGCCCAGCGGGTGGCCGAACTGGAGCAGATGGTCGGCAAACTCACGATGGAGAACCAGTTTTTAAAAAAGGTCTTGGAGCGCTTAGAACGGCATGCGAAGGAACGCAATACTCCACATTGATCTACCGGGTTATTGCCGAACATTCTGGAGAATATTCTGTGGCTTCCTTGTGTGACCTGGTCGGGTTGCCCCGCAGTAGCTTTTATCGCCAGTCGGTCTTTAAGGTTTTGGAAGACCAGGAATGCGAGACGGAGTTACGTCATCAGATGCAGTTGATATGTTTAGAGATGCCTGGCTATAGTTATCGTCGAATTACAGCCGAATTGCACCGCCGGGGTTGGCCGGTTAATCACAAACGGGTGTTGCGCTTGATGCGGCAAGACAACCTACTGTGCCTGAGGCGCAAAGCTTTCGTGCGAACGACCGACTCGGAGCACGGATTTCGGGTGTATCCGAACCTGGCGACAAACCTGATGCCGAGCGGTCTCAATCAACTGTGGATATCGGATATTACTTACATTCGTTTGCAAGAAGAGTTTGTGTATTTGGCGATTATTTTAGACCGCTACAGCCGCCGGGTAATCGGCTGGTCTCTAAGTCGTCATATTGACATGGAGTTGAGTCTAAGTGCTCTGCGGATGGCGCTATCGAATCGGGAAGTGTTACCTGGGCTGATTCACCATTCGGACCGAGGAGTGCAGTATGCATCGAAGGCGTACATCGAACTGTTGGAGGAGCACAAAATCGCGATTAGCATGAGTCGTCGTGGCAATCCTTATGACAATGCATTTGCGGAGTCGTTCATGAAAACTCTGAAGTACGAGGAAGTGTTGTTGAACGAGTACGGAGATTACCGAGAAGCTCAAGGGAACATTGCCAGGTTTATCGAGGAGGTTTATAATCGCAAGCGGTTGCACTCGTCGATAGGCTATCTACCGCCAGTAGAATTTGAAGCCAGAGTCGAGCATGAGATAAGTCCAGCAAGCCATCCCACTTAAGAATGTGAGAAAACTGTCTCAGATCTGGGGTTCACTCCAGTGACTACATCATCCACTACGCCCACTGCCCGGTATTGGTTGTTCGCTGACAAAGCTCGTAGAAGCAGAGGAGACGTGAAGCGATCATGGACACACCACCGATTACTCCTACCCGGATTGCTGCCTGGCTTCGACTTTGGAATGCACTCGTATCGCTGGTTGTCGGAGCGGCTACTGGCGCACTGGTGGCGTTGTTTGGTCCTTTGCTGTTTGTATCATTATTGTCTTTGCCTGTGCGGCTTGCAGAGGGACCCATTGTTTTGGGGATCTTGGTCTTTTTTTTATTTGGGTTTCTGGTCGGTGCACCGATTGCCCTGGCGTGGGGACGGCGTGGGGGTGCAAGCCTCGCCGTTGGGTTTGTGGGCGGCCATGTCTGCGTGACCACCTGGTTTGCCACCGCATGGCTTTCAATTCTGCATCTTCTCGATTCTCCCTTTGATGTTTCACAAGCTGCCGGTTGGATAACTCTTTTTCTGCAACGCCTGAGCGCACCGTTTGTGGTTACTGGCGCAATAGCTGCACTCGCTGCAAAAGTCTGGGATCACCCAGCCAAAGTGGACAAAAATTTGTAAGCACAAAGCGCGCAATTGCCGCTAACCAAAGGAAAGAGAATTTTTCTAAAAGAAACCACTTTACAGGTCAAGGATGTACTGCATAGCTGCTCCGTCCCCTTCTGCCTGTCCACGGTGCAACGCCTCTTCCAAAACCACCGAACTTAGACCGGGCAGGACACGCGAACGCTCCAACTCAGTGGCGACGTCGCCCGGCTGAGAAAATCCGAACATCAGCACCCGCCCGGATTGCGTATCCACCACCCAGTACTCCTGCACCCCCAGTTCGCCGTATAACGCCCGCTTGGTCGTCAGGTCGTCTTTGAGAGAGGTGGCCGCCACTTCGATTGTCAGGCTCGGTGGGGCATAGCGGTCGAGGTCGATGGGGCTATTGGAACGGGAGGGGAAGGGCGGCAACTGCGCAACATTGCCCAGGTAATATGCCAGGTCCGGCTGGGCTTCCTGCGAGCCGCTCTTTCTGAGGGTGACATTGACGTAGCTTTTGAAGCGCAGGCCACAACGAAAAGCAAATAGACCCACCACTTGGGCGATCAGGCCATTGTCCTCGGCGTGGGCAGGACCGACAGGAGACATCTCGACGCGCATCCAGCCGTGGTGATAGTAGAATTTGCTCCGCTCGTAGACCGGCTCACTCTGCAGAGCAAGGAAACTCTCCCAATCCGTTCGCACCCAGGTATCTTCGCGGATTGCCGGTATCGCCATCACAGACCGCCCTTGCACGATTCGACGCACTTTTTCATTGTAAGTTCGCGATCTCTCCGGCAGAATCCCACAGGGCAAGCAAATTGGGCTCTTTCTTCCACTGGTCAAGAGATTTGGACGCCGCTGTACTACAATGTAATTAATACGTACTACAGAGAAAGATAGCCATGGCGTCCTTGCGGGATGTGCTTGGATTTTATCGCCCTTATTGGCCGCTGTCGGCTGTGACGATTGGGGCAAGCAGTGTGCTGGAAGTGGTGGATCTGGCGGTGCCCTACGCGACCGGTCAGATCCTCAACGTGCTCTCGCGCCAGCCCCTCGACGGCCCGGTGCAGCAATGGGTCGAAGATCTGGCGCGCTGGACGGGCCGCTCGGCGGACGGGGTTTTGGCCCTCGCGGCGCTGATGGGGATCATCTTTGTAGTGACCGTGGTGCGCGCACCCATCCAGCCCTGGCTCGGCCAATGGTTCCACTGGGACATCTCCTTGCGCGCCCGCCGCGACAACTTTCGCCAGGCCCTCGAAAAACTGTTGCGCCTGCCGCTGGAGTTTTACGACGAAAACAACCCCGGCCGCATCGCCGGGATGGTGGCCCGGGGGGTGTCCAACCACACCTGGACCTACCCGGAGGTGGCCGGTCAACTGATTCCCAAGCTCTTTCGGGTGCTGGCAATTTTTGTGGTGATCTGGCTTATCGAGTGGCGCATCGCCATTGCCTTCGGCGTCTCCTTTGCGCTGATTCTGGGCCTCACCTTCTGGAAACTGAAGCGGCTGGTGGCCATCGAGGAGCGGCTGGAGCGCTACGAAGAAGACACCGAAAGCCGCACTTCAGAAATCATCACCAACATCAAGACGGTCAAAGCCTTTGCCACCGAGCGATCCGAACTGGCGCGGCAGAATCGCCGCTTCGAGCGCGAGTTGCTGGTAATCGACTACCGCATCCACCTGGGCTACGTGCAACTGAGCACGCTGCGCGCGACGCTCGTGCAGGCGAGTATGTTCGGCGTGCTGGGCTTTACCCTCTGGGAGACGCTCGCGGGGCGCATCTCGCTCGGGCATTTCGTCACGACCCTTACCGTTTCGAGCATGGCCTACTCCGAAGTCTCCCCTATCGGCGAACTGGCGGAGGTCTTTGCCCGCCGCTACGCTTCGATGATCCGATTTCACGAATTTATGGCCACCCCGGAGGGCACCGACACCGTCTCCCTCGTCCCGGCAGCGACAACGGTACCAGTGGTGCAGCCATTTGCGGGCGAGCTGACCCTTGAGAACCTGAGCTTCGGCTACGACCCGAACCGGCCGGTGCTCGAAAACATCGATCTCAAGATTCTTCCGCGCCAGACGGTCGCCCTGGTGGGCCGCTCGGGATCAGGAAAATCGACCCTCGTGAAGCTGCTCTTTCGCTACTTCGAGCCCACCCGGGGGCTCATCCGCATCGACGGCCAGGACATCCGCGAACTGGATGTGGCCGGTTACCGCAGGCGCCTCGCCATCGTGCACCAGGAAGTCGATGTTTTTAACGGCACCTTGCTGGAGAACCTGCTCTACGGCAACCCCGCCGCTACCCCCGATCAGGTGCGCGAAGCCTGCCGCATCGCCCGCGTCGACGAATTCGCCCTGAAGCTGCCCAGAGGCTACGCCACGGTGGTGGGCGAGCGGGGCTTGCGCCTCTCGGGCGGCCAACGCCAGCGCCTCGGTATCGCCCGCGCGCTCATCGCCGATCCGGACGTGCTGATTTTCGACGAAGCCACCTCCAGCCTCGACTACGAATCGGAGCGCGCCATTCAACTGGCCATGGGCGACGTGTTCGGCACCCGTACCACGCTCGTGATTGCCCACCGCCTGAGCACCATCCGCGAGGCGGACGCGATTGTCGTCCTCGACGGCGGCCGGATTGTGCAGGTGGGCAGTCACCAGGACCTGCTGACGCAGCCGGGGCTTTACCGACGACTGCACACCCTGCAGGAGACAGGAGAACTGGTGGGCTGATGGGAAGGGGCCTGCCCGTTGCAGAGGAAGGGGCAAACCCCTCCTCTGCAAAATACATGTCTCGTTGTGATTTGGACGACAGACGGGGAGTATTCCTTCTTATACTGTCGATAGTGAAAGAAGGTGAATAAGTCACTATCGACCCCTTTCCTTCGGCTTCTCGTTTAACAATCAAAGAAAGTTTGTTGAACGACCTTTCTGAAATTAATTCTTCTCCATAGCGAATTGTGCCCTGTGCCTGCTTCGGGCAACACAAGGTAGATGCAACTTGGGTTTTTACCATTTGAAACGCTGGACTGTTTCTGTAGGAAATTGGTCTGAATTTTCTTTTGAGGAGAGCGGTGTATGGGCTTTGACGACGCGACGTATAGACCTTGTGCCTGTTGCCAGGCTGTTTGGTACCAGCGAATTCATGCTCTATGGAGAGCAAGAGGAAAAACGAAATGCGATGCATTGATCGCACAGCGTAAGCGGATTTATTTTGAATCTCTACAGGGCAATGTGCTCGAAATTGGTCCAGGTACAGGCCCCAACTTGTCTTATTATCCCTCGGATATTCAATGGATTGGCATCGAACCGAACCAATACATGCATCCATACCTGAAGCAGGCCGCGGCCCAACACAAAATTCAGGCTCAAATCCATTGCGCCACAGCAGAACAGCTTCCGAATGCAGATGCAAGTGTCGATGCCGTCGTGAGTACCATGGCGCTCTGCACCGTCACCCGCCTGGCGGATACATTCAACGAAATCCTGCGAGTGTTGAAACCCGGCGGTCGTTTTATATTTATCGAGCACGTGGCTGCCCCGAACGGTACAGCCTTGCGGCGCATACAAAACATGGCCCAGCCGCTCTGGCACGTCGTGTATGCCGGTTGCTATCCCAATCGGGAACTGTGGACGGCGATCGAACGGGCCGGTTTTGCCGACGTGCACCTCGAGCACTTTCGGTTGCCCATCCTGGTTGAGTCGCCGCACATCGCGGGGGTAGCAATCAAGCATGGGTAATGCACCGTCGGAAAATGTGCCTGTCCAGGGTCCGTCCATAACCTGCTCGCCTCAACAGGGCACCACAAGCACTGACGAAGCGTTTGCGGCGTCCGCTGCGATTTTGGGCAGGACGGCCGAGTTGGCGGCCAAATACGTTGCCAGCCTCGCGCAGCGGCCGGTCGGCAAGCCGGTATCGGTTGTGCAACTGGCCGCTGCCCTGGAGGAACCGCTGCCGGAGCAGGGCACGCCGCCGGCTGCCGCAGTCGAAGAGTGGTTGAGCCGGGCCGAACCGGGCATTGTTGCCTCTGCTGGACCACGTTACTTTGGCTTTGTGATCGGTGGAACCACAGCTGCTGCCCTGGCCGGGGACTGGCTGGCCTCCGCCATTGACCAGAACGCTTGTCTGTGGGCAACCAGCCCGGCTGCCGTTCAAACCGAGCTGGTCGTGATGCGGTGGCTGAAAGAACTATTTCAGTTGCCCGCCGACTGGGTAGGAGCGCTGACCAGCGGCACTTCAAACGCTCATCTTATCGGTCTGGCGGCTGCCCGCCAGTGGGTCGGTGCACAGCTGGGCTTCGATCCGGCCCGCGACGGGCTGAGCGGCTTCGAGCCGGTGCCGGTCGTCTGCAGCACGGCAACGCACGTCAGTACTACAAAGGCGCTTGCCACTCTGGGATTGGGCCGCAGCACAGTGCGCCAGGTGCCTGCGCCCGGCGGGGTGATCGATCTCGGTGCGCTCGCGGCAACGCTGCAGACCATCGGTGGTCCTGCCATCGTGATCGCCAACGCCGGCGAGGTCAACACCGGTGCTTTCGATCCGCTCGACAAGATCGCCGATCTGTGTCAGTTCCATCCTGGGGGTGCCTGGCTCCACGTGGATGGTGCCTTCGGTCTTTGCGCCCGGCTTTGCGATCGTCTTGCGCCCCTGGTGCAGGGTGTGGAGCGGGCCGACTCGCTCGCGTCCGACGGGCACAAGTGGTTGAATTTGCCCTACGACTGCGGCTTTGTCTTCGTGCGCAACCCGGAGGCACTGCGCTCGGCCTTCAGTGCCGACGCCGCGTATATCGCTCCGGAGCCCGATGCGGGCTGGGACCCCACCAGCCACATGCCCGAACTCTCGCGCCGCTTTCGGGGGCTTGCTGCCTGGTGCGCCATCAAAGCTTACGGCCGGATTGGTTACCGGGCGCTGGTGGAGCGGTGCGTCGGCTGGGCCGACGAGTTCGGGCGGTGGGTGCAAACGACGCGCAGCCTCGAACTTGTAGCCCCCGTTTCGCTCAACATCGTATGCTTTCGGTATATCCGGGCCGGCCTCAGTACCGTCGAACTCAACGCTCTCAATCGTGCGGCCGACGCCGCGCTGCGGGAGGATGGTCGGGTCTTTCTCAGCAGCACCGTCTGGCAGGAAAAAGTCGCTTTGCGGGCGGCTTTCAACAACTGGGCCACAGGCCCCGAAGACCTCGCACTTTTGAAAGCCGCTGTGCAGAGTGTGGCGCGAAATCTAGAAATCTGTAATGACTAATTCGTTGCAGAAGTGACAGTTGCCGGGTTCGCCCGGCAACTGAGCAATGGCGCTATTCTTTGGGTTCGGTGATGCGCTGGAACAGATAGCCGGTGCCGCGGGCAGTGAGGATCAGTTCCGGGTTGGACGGGTCGTCCTCGAGCTTGGAGCGCAGTCGCGAGATGTGCACATCGACCACGCGGGTGTCTACGTGGCGCTCGGGCGTGTAGCCCCAAACTTCTTGAAGGATCTCCGAGCGCGAAAAGGGCTCGCCGGAGCGGCTGACCACCAGCTCCAACAGCGAAAATTCCATGCCGGTCAGGCGAATGCGCTCGCCGCGCTTGTAGACCTGGCGCTTGTTGGTGTCGATCTTGAGATCGCCCACGTGAATGACGCCCGAACTCGGGATGCCGCTCGCGGTGTCGCGGTCGGCCCGGCGCAGGACCGAGCGGATGCGCGCCTCCAGTTCCTTAGGCGAGAAGGGCTTGACGACGTAGTCGTCCGCTCCCAGCTCCAGACCCGTGATCCGGTCGGCCACGTCGCCCAGGGCGGTCAGCATGATAATCGGGACGTCGGAGTCCTTGCGCAGTTCCTGGCAGACGCCGTAGCCGTCCAGCTTCGGCATCATCACATCGAGCACGACCAGGTCCGGGTGCTCGCGGCTGAAGACTTCGAGCGCCTCTTCACCGTCGGCAGCCGTGACCACGTCGTAGCCAATCATCGACAGACGGGTCTCCAGGATGCGGCGGATGCTGGCCTCGTCGTCGACAACAAGAATCTTTTCTTTGCGGTTGTCCAAGTTGCCCACCACCCATTAATAACTTTTGATGACTTTTGTTTAGTCTATCAGATTGTTGTAAACTCCATGTTCAACTTTTGTTTCTTTTAACACTTTCTCAAGAAAGCCGGGACGCATTGGCCGGAAGCGGCCAACGTTGCTATAGCTGGCGATCCCCGTTCGTAAGCAATTGTGCTTAGCGCGTCAATACACCCGATCCGGCAAAGCGATTGCCCACAGGATCGGGCTTGATGCTAACGAAATGTAAACGAATCCTAGAATGCTACAGGGCGCGTTGCAACAGCGTATGCAGCTGGCCGGTGCCTTTTTTGAGACGGCGCGAGACGGTCATGGGCGAGACCCCCAGGCGGCGGGCGGTCTCGCTCTGGGTGCGCTTCTCAAAATAGACCTGCCTGACCACGACCTGGGTCGCCGCTTCCAGTTGGGCGAGGGCACGGGCGAGGTGGGCGCGCTCCTGTCCTTCCGGTGAGACTTCCGGTGTGTCCGGCCCCGGCAGCAGCTCGACCAAGGGCGGGGTGTCGGGGTGGGGGCCGGCGGGCGCATCGAGGCTTACGAGGGTGCGGTTGGCGCGCGCCAGGCGCATCTGGAGCCACTCCTCGGCGCTGATATCGAGGGCCGAAGCCACCTGCCGCTCGCTGGGGGTGCATCCGTGCCGCTGGCTGAGGGCGTGGGCCGCCCGGCGGGCGCGACTATCCAGCTCAAGCAATCGGCGCGGCAGGCGCACGCTGTGGCCGTGGTCGCGCAGGTAGTGCTGCATTGCTCCCCGGATGCAGGGGGTGGCAAAGGAGCTGAAGGCGTGGCCCAAAGACGGGTCGAAGCGCTCGACGGCGCGCATCAGGCCGATGGCGCCCACCTGCACGAGGTCTTCCAACGGCTCGCTGCTGCCGCGGGCCAGTTGGTGGGCGATCTTGCGCACCAGGCCCAGGTTGCGGCAGACCAGTTCGTTGCGCAGTGCGGTGGAAGGAGATTCGCCGTAGGCGCGCAACAACAGCCGGGTCGGCCCGGCAAATTTCGGGGTGCCTGTCATAAAAGCCTTGGGTTATCAAGGTGGTCGTGGACCGCATCCTACCGGGGTGCCCGGCCCGGCCGGGTCGATTGCGCCTCCAGGGCGGCCCGGTTTGTTCGGCGCCGCACGGGTGAGAAACCGGCACCGTCGCGGGGTACGCTCTGTTTGGCGTTTACCCGGATTGGGTTCATGGCATCCGCCCAGCGATTGTTCGAATTGAAGATCCGCTACGGCGTCGCCGCCTTCGACCCCGGCGGGGTCGATCCGGTTCGCCTGCGGCGGTTGGTCGAGAGCTGGCTATCTATCGAAAGTTGCGCCCACTACCGGCTGCTGCCCGTGCGCGAGGAGGAGGGGGTGCTGGCCGTGGCGATGGTCGATCCTGAGCGCCTCGAAGCCCTCGACGAACTGCAGCGGCGGGGGCGGTTGCGCGGTCTCGCCCTGCGCCGTCTTGCCATCGACGCCCAGGATTTTGCCACGTTGCTTGCAGCCTGCCAGGCAGCGCCGATGGGGACGGATCCGGAGTCGGCGGCGGGCGAGCTGGAGGCGCCCGTGGTGCGGCTTTCCTCCCAGATTCTCGATCGGGCGGTGGCGGAAGGGGCCTCCGACATCCACATCGAACCGCAGCCCGCCGGGGTGCGCGTCCGCCTGCGCAGGGACGGTGTCCTGCACGAGGCCGGCGAACCGCTGAGCGCCGAGCTGGGATTGGCGCTGGTGTCGCGCTTCAAGATCCTCTCGGAACTGGATATTGCCGAGCGCCGTCTGCCCCAAGACGGCCGTTTGCACCGCCGCGTCGGGGAGCGGGCCGTCGATTTTCGCGTCTCGACGTTGCCGGGGCGCTTCGGAGAGAAAGTGGTGCTGAGGCTGCTCGACAACGCCGCCACCCGCTTGGGGCTCGACCAGTTGATTGGCGAGGCCGGGACGCTCACGGCGGTGCGCGAATTGATTCGTCGCCCCCACGGGCTGTTTCTGGTCACCGGTCCCACCGGCTGCGGCAAGACGACCACCCTCTACGCGGCGCTTGCCGAGCGCAACGAGCCGGGGGTCAACATCGCCACCGCCGAAGATCCGGTGGAGTACACCCTGGCGGGGATCACCCAGGTGCAGGTAATCCGCGAGAAGGGCCTCGATTTTGCCCGCATCCTGCGCGCGCTGCTCCGCCAAGATCCCGACGTCGTGCTGGTGGGGGAGACCCGCGACCGCGAGACCGCCCAGACCGCCATCGAAGCGGCCCTCACCGGTCACCTGGTGCTCACCAGCCTGCACACCAACGACGCGGCCGGAGCGGTGGCGCGCCTCAGGGAGCTGGGGGTGGCCCCCTATTTGATTGCCAGTGCCCTGGTGGGCGTGCTCGCCCAGCGGCTGTTGCGCCGGCTTTGCGGCGAATGCAAAGAGGCGTATGTACCGCCTCCTGAGCGCCTCGCCCGCTTTGGCCTCACAGGCGGGACGTACTTTCGAGTGCGGGGGCAGAGGGGAGCAGCCTGCCCCGGCTGCGGCGGCGTAGGTTATAAAGGGCGCGTCGGAGTTTACGAAATCATGTCCCTGGGAGAACACCTGCGCCAACTGATCGGCCGCGAAGCCACCACCCAGACGCTGCGCGAGGCGGCGGCGGGGGGCGGGATGCGTTCGCTGCTGGCAGGTTCTCTAGATCTGGCGCGCGCGGGGGTGACCAGCCTGGAGGAAGTCGAGCGCGTCACCCTGTCCGACACCGACCAAGCGGGAAGCCCCGCGGCCGCGAGCCACCCCATCTGCCGCGGCTGCGGCGGCGAGTTGCACAGCGAATGGCCCGCCTGTCCCTACTGCACTTTGCCCCGGATCGATTAGCCAGCGAGAGTTTCGGAGGAACGCCATGCCCGTACCGACCATCCAGCAACTGATGCAGACCGTCGTCGACTGGTCGGGATCCGACCTGCACATCGCTGCCGGGATGCCGCCGTGCATCCGCGCCGGGGGCAAATTGCGCTTTGCGGGTGAATCGCCCCTCGCTCCCGACGACACCCAGGCGATGATCTTCAGCCTGCTCACCCCCGGCCAGCGCCAACACCTCGAAGCGCACTGGGAATTGGATTTCTCCCACGGTATCGGTGCCACCCGCTTTCGCATCAATGTCTACAAGGACAAGGGCCACTACGCCGCCGCCCTGCGTGCCCTCAGCTCGAAGATCCCGGCCATCGACGAATTGGGCCTGCCGCCGGTGATGCGCGATATCGCCGACCGGCCCCGCGGATTGGTGCTGGTCACCGGTCCCACCGGCTCGGGCAAGACGACCACCCTCGCTTCGCTCATCGACTACATCAACACCAGCCGATCCGAACACATCCTCACCGTCGAAGATCCGATCGAGTATCTGTTCGTGCCCAAAAAGTCCTTTATCAACCAGCGCCAGTTGGGCGAGGATACCAAGAGTTTTGCCAACGCCCTGCGCGCCGCCCTGCGCGAGGATCCGGACGTCATCCTCGTCGGTGAGATGCGCGATCTGGAGACGATCCAGCTGGCGATCACCGCCGCCGAGACGGGCCACCTGGTCTTTGCCACCCTGCACACCTCCTCCGCCGCCCAGACGGTCGACCGCATGGTCGATGTCTTCCCGCCCGCCCAGCAGCAGCAAATCCGCGTACAGCTTTCCAATTCGCTGGTGGCGGTCTTCGCCCAAACGCTGATCCCGCGCGCCGACGCCGGCAGCGGCATCCAGTCGCGCTGCCTGGCGCAGGAGATCATGATCGTCACCCCTGCCATCGCCAACCTCATCCGCGAGGGCAAGACCAGCCAGATCTACTCGGCCATCCAGACCGGCGGCAATCTGGGCATGAAGACCCTGGAGACATCCCTGCGCGACCTGTACGCGGCGGGCCGGATTTCCTACGAGAACGCCCTCGCCCGCACCTCCAGGCCCGAGGAGTTCCAGCGCATAGCCGGAGCCCCCCCGGCGGCGGGCCGTCCGGCCGTCGGCCCCGGCGGCGGCGGTGGTTCCCGCCCCTCGTTCACCCAGCCCATCACCAACCGCTAAGCTGCCTTTGAGCGACCGCTATGCCGCAATTCAAGTACCGCGTGCGCGACTACCGGGGGACCGCCATCGAGGAGACCGTCGAGGCCGACAGCGCCGTCACGCTGCGCACGCGCCTGCGCGAGCAGGGCATGTACGTGCTGCAGATTGCCGAGGTCCAGCCGAGCGCCCTGCAGGGGGCTTTTTCGCTGGAGGCGCTCCAGACGGCCACCACCCGCATCACCATCCGCGACAAGTCGCTGTTTGCCCGTCAGCTCGCGGCGATGACCAGCGCCGGCGTCTCGCTGGTGCGCTCGCTGACGGTGCTCGAAGAGCAGTCGACCAACCGCAAGCTCAAAAAAGTGCTCACCCAGGTGAGCTTCGACGTCCAGCAGGGCAGCAGCCTTGCCGCCTCGATGCGCAAGTTTCCCCAGGCTTTCGACAACCTGTTCGTGGCGATGATCCAGGCGGGCGAAGCCGGGGGGCTGCTCGATCAGGTGCTCGACCGGCTCTCCAAGTTGCTTGAAGACCAAGACCGTCTGCAGCGGCAGGTGCGATCCGCCCTCGCCTATCCGGTTACGGTGCTTATCCTCGCGGTGATTATTTTCCTGGCGATGGTGACGTTCATCCTGCCGGTCTTCAAGGACATCTTCAAGCAACTCGGGGGCGAATTACCCGCCTTTACCCAGACGTTGATGGGCCTGAGCGAACTGCTGCAAAACCCGTTTGCCTGGGCGTTTTTGATTGTCGCCGGCAGTGGGATCACCTGGCTGTACCGGCGCTACAACAATTCCCCCGGCGGCAGGCGGGTGGTCGACCGCATCAAGCTTGCTCTGCCTTTGTTTGGCGATTTGATTCAAAAAGCCTCGGTGGCTCGCTTCTGCCGCACGTTCGGCTCGCTGGTGCGATCCGGGGTGCCTATCCTCAGTGCCCTGGAGATCGTCCGCGACACCGCCGGCAATGCCGTGATCGCCGACGCCGTGGATGAAGCGCGCCGGGTGATCCGCGAAGGCAGTCTGATTAGCCCCACCCTCAAAAAAGAAAAAGCCTTTCCGCCCATGGCAGTACAGATGATCAGCGTCGGCGAAGAGTCGGGCGAACTCGACAGCATGCTGATGAAAGTCGCCGATTTCTACGAATCGGAAGTCGAGCAGGCGGTCAAGGCGCTTACCAGTTTGCTGGAGCCCATCATGATCGTGGTACTCGGGGGACTGGTGGGCTCGGTCATTCTGGCGATGTACCTGCCGCTGTTTACGGTCTTCGACTTGATCAAGTAGTGCGCCCAGAACCGGAGCTCTCGGCGTACCGGGAGCGGTCAAGCCGGAAAAGCATCCAGGCCGTATCTACGGAATCCCAGAAATAGAGGGTGTTGGTTCACAGACGTGGCCGGTGGCGCTTTTTGAGTCACAATCGACTCAACTGTCAAGGAATCGGGTCGGTGGTCGCTGTATCGGAACGCCGTTTTATGGTTGCTGAGTATCACCGGATTCTCGAAGCCGGGGTGTTCGGACTGGACGAGAACATCGAACTGCTGCAAGGACGCATCCTGTCTATGCCCCCGCAAGGCCCACTGCACGCCGCGGTGGTGCGGCGTCTCCTGCAAGCGCTTCTGGCCCTGGGCTACCCACTCGGTCAACTCCTCTCCGAGCAGCCGATCGCTTTGAGCGCGGACAGCGAACCTGTCCCGGATGTGTTTCTGGTCGAGCCCGACCCGGAAGGACTGGATTACGAAGGTGGACACCCTACTCCAGACCGGGTGCTGCTGGTGATCGAAGTTGCGGCCTCCACTCTGGCTGCAGACCTCTCGATCAAGGCCCGCGCCTACGCAGCGGCGGGCATCCCGCGCTACTGGGTGGTGGATGTCGAAAACGCCAGGCTTTACGAACACACGCTGCCTGTCGCCGAAGGCTACGCAAATGTGGTAGTTCGCAACCGTCAGGAATCCCTCGCACTGCCCAATGGCGCCCGTCTTGAGATGGGCCTCCTGTTCAGGCGCTAAATGAACGCCGACAGAGAGATTCACAATCAGGACATGGGTTTGATTTTGAGAGGCGGCACCTAAATTCGAACTGGGGAATCACGGTTTTGCAGACCCTGGGGCAATCCTTCAAACTCGAACACGGAGGAGTTTAGCACACCCGTTTTTGTGCTTGGCTCAGGGCTTGACTGCGGTGGGGCGCCAGGGGCCGCCCGGCGGCCAGCACAGCTTGAACGGAGCTGTTTGCGATCCGGCCAGCGCCGGAGGCATGAGAAACCGCTCTAGTTCACAAGCCACTTGAGCCAACTCCTGCGGTTGCATTCTTAAGCGTCCCTTTTTGAGGAATGCTGCCCATTGGGCCTTCTTGGCCACATCATCCGTGAACTGCCTCGTCAGGGCCAGAGGTGTGGCAACCGGCAGCGCTGTATCGCGTCGCTCGAAAGTCCCTTTGATTGCCAAGCGCAGGGTTTCTCCTTCAAATTGGAAGTCTCGGCACAGAAACCACAGATCGTAGAAGTCTTTCATCCGGCTGTTACCGATACCCAACTCCACCATTGCCTGGAATTTCTCCGCTACCACGGTTTCAGCCGGGTAGGCGCGAAGGCGGGGTTTTGCAGATGTCGGAAGGATTGTCGGGTACTCAGTGGATTGAGGAGAAGGATAAACGTGGTCTCCAAAACCGATGTCAATCTGGATAGGGATCCGGATTTTTCCCAGGCACGCCTCGAACTCCAGCCTTACCCCTTCGTACTTCTGTCCTTCTTTGAGCACCCGTGAACGAACGGTATTCGCCTTCAAGTCGAGGCCATCCGCTTCCACTTCCAGCGTGCAAATTTCCCGGAAAACCTCCTCCAGATGGGCGGTCGTGTTGTCTCCAGACCCCAACAAGTCCACATCCTAGGTGGCCCGGTGCGGTTCGTCGGCCCAGATGGCAAAGAGCATCGCTCCTTTGAGGACGAAGCTCTCGACGTGCCGGGAGCGGCCAAGCCGGTAAAGCACTCGCTCCAGGGCGTAGCGCGTCACAAGAAACTGAAACTCCTCTCCCCGACGCCGGTGCTCCGCGTACAGGCGGTCGCGCACGGAGGCGGCCATGTCCTTCATGTTTCCGCCAGCGCCTCCAGGTAGGGGCGCATGACGTTTGCCACCCGGCAGATACGGGCGTAATGCCACAGCTCATCCATCGAGCAACGCCCCTCACGGCGGCATTCACGAAGGGCTTCGAGAGCCACATCCAGGCCGATCTTATTGCGGTACTTGAAGCAATCGGTCACGGTCTTGGCCAGACAGTACACCCGCACCGGCACTCCTTCCACCACATACTCTTCAACACCGGAGGTGAATGCCTCGCCGGAAAACCAAACAACCCGCAGAGGGATCGCCAGGTCGGCGGGACGATAGGCTTTGTGGTCAATGGCCATCCAGACTTCAAAGGGCGCCTGGGTGGTCAGTTCGTGAAAGCGCAGAGCCGACAGCAGGCAGACGATCCCGCGGTGAACTAGCGTAGAAGCGACTGCCAGGCTGTGGTGGGTGGTGATGTCTGCCCTGGTGTTCCTGTAAATGCCGCGGGCAATCTGCTCGATCTGTCCTGCTTCCTCCAGACGCCGCAGACTAGATCGATGGAGGCCGGAACCATTGAGATCCTTGAACCTGAAAATAGCCCGGTTCTGCAGGCATTCACGGGACGCTGAAACAGAGTCAGTAGCCATGATGCCAGCCTAGCAACAAAAACACGGCAAAAGTTCAAATATGCCGAGATTTTGTACTTGTAGAACGGTTTGCTAGAGAGCGCCAAAGCTGCGCAAGTCCTGGTCCAAGATCCCAGGCAGCAATTACAGGAGCAATGGATACAGATTCGGTTTTTTTTGCCCACGAGGCGTGGGGTAGAGTTTGGGCAGCAAGATCATCCTTGCATGCAGTGACTTCTTGCCACACTGCTGGAGGAACCTGGATCTGGATTCTGGATGAAGAGCTCGGGCAACAGGAATACCAATTGGCTCTTGCAGAGCGTGATCAGGGGCGAGGCGTTGACCACGACGCGCTCAGTCGGCATCACTCAGTTCTCTTGCCAGTTCAGCTTCGGTGTACTGGCAAGGAGAGACTTGATAGCGAAAGAGGGCATTGATGAACTCGGCACGGCTCAGACCGGCGATTTCTGCTGCTTTACTCTGGGAGATCTGACCCAGTTCATACCACTTGATAGCAGCCGCGACGCGCATTTCTTGAGCAAATTCATCGGGGGTTTTCCGAAGTGCAGAGAACACAGTTTCAGGTAGATCAACGGTGATGTGAGTCATCCTCGGGGCTCCAATATGCGAACAAATTACACATTATTAAGTTAAGCAGGTCTTAATCGGAAAAACTCCTTAGACAGGACAGTTTTTCTTGCATATCGAGGTCGTCTGGGCAGTTTTGAAGATATGTCTCAAAAGCAACTAATGCATTCTGCAAGAACAGGCTAACAGAATCAGACAGGCTAAGGTAACTCGAAAGATAAACAGCTTCAAACAAAGCCAAACCCTTCATTTTAATGCAGTTTATATTATTGGGAATGCGCTGCAAAGCTTCGCTATACGCTTCAACAGCTTCATTCAATCTTTGCAGCGCCTCAGGATATCGATCCATTTTCAAAAGATTACGATAGCTAGCGAACAAAGTATTGCCTTTCGCGAAATAGCCCCCAAAATAATCGGGTGACAGTTCAAGTGCTATGTCGTAGTTGATAATAGAACTTACAAAATTTTCCTCAGCCCCAGCGCAATCATTTAGCAGAGATTTCCATCTTGCAAGATTGTCAAATGTAACAGCTCTATTTTTGTAGCCGTTGAAATTCTCGGGCTGAAGCTCTAACAGCCTGTCATACGTAGAGATGGATTCATTGTATATATCTTCTGGGTTGGATAATTGAGGCTCGTGTTCGGCCATTCGGGCGAGATGATCTAGAATGAGACCGCTTCGAAAAAGTACACTGGTGAAATCAGGGAATATGAGTAACGTTTCTCTGCACAATAACAACGCTTCATTGAGCCTTTCCTTGGCTTCGAGAATGCTGACGTACTTGAGCAAAACAGCCAAGTCGAACAATCCTCTAAGCTTATTGACTGTTAGGTATTTATCATCGTCCGTTGTATTTCCTAACCCAGATTCTAATGCATTTTCGACGACAGCTATGGCTTGACGTAAAACTTGAATTGCCTCGTCAACACCAACCGTCCTCGCTTGGATATCGGCAAGGTCCATCAATGCAGAAGATTTGTTTACGACAAAAGACACATTCTGAGGCTCCAATGCAAGAAGTTCGTCGGAAACATCGATGGCTTCAGTAAACCTGCTCCTGGCTTCGTCAAGTTGGCCAAGGTTTGCAAAATACAGTCCAACACTCAATAGAACAGTGACTTTGTCTAACCCTGATATATCCATCAAAACCAAGACGTCCAGCAGGTTGCGACACAGCTCATAGTTTCCGAATCTTTCTGCCCTTAGAAATTCCGGCCACCAACTGGCTATCCCTTGCTTTTGATCCAAGCAATAGCAGTGGTATATGGACTCAGCAAGATTCCCTTCTCTTTGGTAATAATCGATCAAGAGTTCGTGCGCACGACGAGTCAACTCCGTATCAAATTGGGTATTGAGCCGCCTCATAAGATCATGAATACGATACGAACCATTACGGTTTTGGGTCGGCCACACGAATGAATATCTGCAAAGCACTCGAAAAGTAGCGTCGTCGGTGTCAAAATTTAGGCTCTGCCCGAGTACACGGAAGACACTGAGATCAAACGATCGACAAGCACTCAAGGCTTCTAGGATATCCAGCAGCTTCTCGTTCGCATAGTGGGTTAGTCTTTCAAGCAGTTCGCGAGGCTTATTGGTTTGCGAAGCACTTTGTGCAAACGTGTCTGCTTGGATCTCCTCTTCTTGGTTTCGCGCTGCTAATACTAAGTCCGCACAGAGCGCGAGGTAAAGGGGGTGGATCTCGCCATCTCTCACACTGGCGTAACGAAGCATGCTCGATTGCAGTGTCGGTGTCGATATGTTTAACTTTTGCAAGTACTCGCGACCGTCTGCTTCTGTCAGGTGGCCGACAAGCTCAGATTCTAGATGTTTGCGAGAAATCGGATGCCGACTCGCTTCGGACCATCGAGGAGGCTCCCGGCTTGCAACGACTACCACAATGCCGCCAGCGAGATCCAAAGAGAGAAGGAAACGGCGGAACCACTCGTCGCGTTGGTGATAGCTTCCTGGTGCAGCGTCTTGTTCAGTGCCCCAGAAAGCTTGGTGAGCATCAAAAAGCAGGACGATCCTGGCTTTGGGGAACCGAGCCATCGCATCATTGATATCCTTGGCGAGGAGTTCCGGCAGTTTCGGTAATAAATCGCGACGTGGATTCCTCTGGCAGAGCTCACGCATCCAGTGTTCGTCTAGTTGGCCCTCGAACTGCACACGCAACTGTTGTTCATCGGTAGGCAATGTGTAATTTGCAATGATTCTTCGAACGGCATTTCCAGCAGTGGCAATCGGAATTCCGATTGCGCTGTCAACGATAGCTGCTACAAAGTCAAAAACTGCGTCTGTCGGAAAAAGAGGACGGATTTCTTGTTTTGATTTCCCCGTTCGATGTAAGGACCATGCGATTGCAAAGGAAAAACGCGGAAATACGAAGCAGTGCTTTAAGCCCCTAGTGATCGCAGCTTGCACAAGGGCGTTGTGGATCATGAGGGTTCCATAAAGGTCGTGCTGGGGCTGTTCTTCGTTGCAACCAGGTTGGCCAAAGTCGTGAAATACTGAGAGGATCGGTAGGTAGTGAGAGTTGGGTAAAGCCGTGAGTCTGTTTACGAAGTCGCGATCGTCGTCGTTGGCGTTAGCTTGTTCCCAGTCCTGAAAGAGCTTGCAAGCACTCTCATACCAGTAGCGCAATAGCAAAGACTTGCCGTTGCCCCCATCACCGTGGAGACAAAGCACAGTCTGGGGAGTAGGATTGCTGTGAAGCCGTGTGGCAAAACGCCGAGTGAGCGAGTGCCGATTTGTGAAATGCTGCAGGGCAAAGTATTCTTCGGTGATTCCGTCGGGCATTCCTTCTTTCTTCCTCGCCAAACGACTACGACTTTATCGAAAATTCTGAACAGGCTTGTTGCCCTCAGTCAGACCTAGCGGAACCAGGACTCAGGATTGGTCCGGTAGATTGGCATTGAGCGCGGTACTGACCGATAGGGCTTTCCCTATGGAGGCGCTCGGATTCATCGATCAACGCCTGAAGCTGCTCTGACCACTGGCGCAACGCTTCGGTATGTTCGTGCAGTTCCTGCAAGTGCTGTTGATGGGTCAGCCAGTCTGCTTTCAACTCGGGTTGCTCAGCCATCAAAGCCTCCAATCTCGGCGGATTTCCTGAATGCTACGAACCATGGCGTCAAAGCGTTGCTGGACTTGTGTGTAGCTCCGCCGCAACATGTCCGTTGTAGCGGTGGCTTATTGCGGTTCATCCTCGGCAATTCTGACCAGTAGCCCGGTCCGCCACTACCGAATTGTGGTTTGCAGCCAAGCAATACTGTATTCGAATTCCCGGGCGGCACACATCTGCGAGAAGTTACGGGCATCCCGTCGGCAGAGATGCCTTTGTGCGCGATTCCGAATGGTGTGCTGTGTAATCGAGAGGCGGCACCCAGATTCGAACTGGGGGATCAGGGTTTTGCAGACCCTTGCCTTACCGCTTGGCTATGCCGCCCTGGACGGTTTTATCCGGCTATTCATCATAGCGAACGCTCCGGGCTTTCGGAAAGAGCCGGGGGCAGCAGCGCGCCCACGGTGCCAAGGGCGGCTTCGACGGTCGCCTCCAATAGCCGCGGATCCACCTGCTTGTCTCCGGGCTGGTGGTAGTTGGGATCCTGGCCCCGGTGGAAAAAGAGTACCGGTACCTTGGCCGCGGCAAAGGAGGCGTGATCGCTGGCGTTGCTCGGGCGCACCTTCTGCACGGCGCTCACCGATTTTTCGACAAGGGCGACCAGTTCGGGGGTGCCGCCCACCAAGAGCTTTTCGTTCACGCCCACCATGTCGAAGTTGAGCATGCCGCGCAGTGCTTTGATCAAGGGCGCCGAAGCGGAGCGCACGAAGTGGCGGGAGCCCACTAGTCCCTCTTCTTCGGCGTCGAAGTGCACGAACCAGGCACGACGGGCCAGGGGCGTACCGGCCAGCCGCCGGGCGCTTTCCAGCAGTACGGCGGAGCCGCTGGCGTTGTCGTTGGCTCCGGGCGCACCTTCGACCGAATCGTAATGGGCTCCGAGCAAGACCTGCGGCGTGCTCACCCCGGCAAGGCGGGCGATCACATTGCGGCCGGTGAGCGAGACGACTTCGGTGCGCACCTCCAGTTGCACGGGTTTAGGAAATTTGCCCGCGAGCAACGCGCTCCCTTGTTTACCCGAAAGACCGAGGACCGGGATAGCGGCTTTGCCTCCCAGGGTGCCCATCAGGGGGCCATCCTGGGAATTGACGACCACCAGGCCCACCGCCCCGGCCTGAGCCGCCTGGCGCGCTTTTTCGAGAAACGGGATTTTGCCGCGGCGGACGATGGCGACGGCTCCCTTGACATCGACGCGGGCGAAATCGGCAGATTCTCCTACGCCCGGCACCACCACTGCAGCGGTAGCAGCATTCCCGGCTATCGATCCGGACAGGGCGCGTCCCTTTAGCCGCTCGTCTTCAACGAGCAGCGACGAACCGAGATCGTTGAATTTCTCGAAGGAAAAGGGCTGGATTTCGACTTCATAGCCCGCCGCCCGGTACTGCTCACCTAGATAAGCGCTCGCCCGCTCGGCGGCGGCCGATCCGGCCACCCGCGGCCCCCCGGCGAGCAACGCCTGCACATCGGCCCCGAGCCGCTCGGCGAGGGGATAAACCGGTTGGGCAAAAACCAGCAAACTGATCGCCAGCAGCACAGCGCCACCGGCCCGCCAGGGTTGCACCATAGAGAGCCATCGCAAGGATATGCTTTCCAGACGCGCCGTCGGCTCGCGCGTTCCTGACGGCTGGGGTAAGCTGTTATCCACCGTTTTGCTTGGGAGCATCCAGTTTATGACCAGGGCGCGCATGTACTACGACGAGGACGCCGATCTGTCGGTACTCGACAACAAGACGATCGCCATCGTCGGCTACGGATCCCAGGGCCATGCCCACGCCCTGAATCTCAAAGACTCGGGAATCGACGTGATCGTGGGTCTGTACGAAGGCTCGCGCTCCTGGGCGCGCGCCGAAAACGAGGGCCTTGCCGTCTATCCGACCGCTGAGGCGGCGGCCAAGGCGGATCTGGTGATGATTTTGTTGCCCGACGAAGTGCAGCGCGAGATCTACAACCGCGACATCGCCCCGCACCTGGGCACAGGCAAAACCCTCGCCTTCGCCCACGGCTTCAATATTCATTTCTCCCAGATCGTCCCTTCCCAAGAGGTGGACGTGCTCATGGTCGCCCCCAAAGGTCCCGGCCACCTGGTGCGCCGCGTGTTCACCGAAGGCAAGGGGGTACCGTGTCTGTTTGCCGTCGAGCAGGATGCGAGCGGCCGGGCGCGCGCCACGGCGATGGCCTACGCCCGGGCGATCGGCGGCACGCGGGCGGGCATTTTGGAGACCACCTTTCGAGAAGAAGCCGAGACGGACCTCTTCGGCGAGCAAACCGTGCTCTGCGGGGGGCTGACCGCCCTCATCAAGGCGGGCTTCGAGACGCTGGTGGAGGCGGGCTACCAGCCGGAACTGGCTTACTTCGAGTGCCTGCACGAGGTGAAGCTGATCGTCGATTTGATCGTCGAGGGGGGACTGGCCAAGATGCGCGACTCGATCTCCAACACGGCCGAATTCGGCGATTACACCCGCGGCCCGCGCATCGTCGATGAGCGCACCAAGGCTGAGATGAAAAAGATCCTGGCCGAAATCCAGAACGGTGAATTTGCCAAACAGTGGGTGCTGGATAGCCAGGCCAATTACGCGAGCTTCAAGGCGATGCGCCGCCGCGAAGCCGAACACCCGATCGAAGAGGTGGGGGCGGATCTGCGCAAGATGATGTCCTGGCTACGCCCCTGAATGCGCTTGAGAGCGGAGCCGGCCGACTGAAAATCCCAATTCGCCCAAACAGCCAATCGGAGCGCAGACAAAAACCCGCGGGCAGAAGGACTCCGCCCGCGGGCAACAATGACTGCTTACTTGATATACGTCTTTCGTTTGTGAGAAGACCCAAAAGCCTTCTCGGGGGGAAGCTCAGGAGTCTTTGATCCGCTCCGCAAAGGAAGGAGACCGGTAGAGCCTCCCTCTCAAAGTCGAAATACTAACCGCCCACTTTAGCGGTGCTGACCGCCACCGGAGCCGACTCCGTCCCGGCCAGATCCAGCGGGAAGTTGTGGGCATTGCGCTCGTGCATCACTTCCATGCCCAGATTTGCCCGGTTGACGATGTCCGCCCACGTGTAAATCGCCCGGCCCTGAGAATCCACGATGCTGCTGTTGAAATTGAAGCCGTTCAGGTTGAACGCCATCACGCTGATACCCAGCGAGGTAAACCAGATGCCGATCACCGGGAAGGCCGCCATGATAAAGTGCAGCGAGCGGGAATTCGCCCCCCAGAACGCGAAGTACTGGAAGACGAGCCGACTGATGTAGCCGTGGGCAGCAGAGATGTTGTAAGTCTCCTCCGCCTGGCCGAACTTGTAGCCGTAGTTCTGCGACTCTTCGTAGGAAGTCTCGCTCACCAGCGAAGAAGTGACCAGGCTGCCGTGCATGGCCGAAATCAACGCCCCGCCGAACACCCCCGCCACCCCCAGCATGTGGAAGGGGTGGTTGAGGATGTTGTGCTCCGCCTGAAAAACAAACATGAAGTTGAACGTGCCCGAAATGCCCAGGGGCATCCCGTCACTGAAGCTGCCCTGGCCGATCGGGTAGACGAGGAAAACGGCGGTCGCGGCGGCCACAGGAGCGCTGTAGGCGATGCAGATCCACGGACGCAGGCCCAAACGGTAGCTGAGCTCCCACTCGCGGCCCAGGTAGCAAAACACCCCAATCAAAAAATGGAAGACCACCAGCTGGTAGGGGCCGCCGTTGTAGAGCCACTCGTCCATCGAAGCCGCTTCCCAAATTGGGTAGAAGTGCAGGCCAATGGCGTTGGAAGACGGGATCACCGCCCCGGTGATGATGTTGTTGCCGTACAGCAGTGAGCCCGAGATCGGCTCGCGGATGCCGTCCATATCCACCGGCGGCGCAGCCACGAAGGCAATCACAAAACAGATGGTGGCCGAGAGTAAGGTGGGGATCATGAGCACGCCGAACCAACCGACGTAGAAGCGGTTGTGGGTGGAGGTCACCCAATCGGCGAAGCGATCCCACAACCCCTGCGCCTGACGGCGCTCGAGAGTTGCAGTCATAGCAGCACTCCAAAATAAGGGTTTCGTTGCAACCGGATAGGCATCCGGTCGCCTGACAGTTAACAGTCTGTAACAGCGCCCCGGCCGCTTCCAGGCAAGTTGTCGTCGTTAAGTTAGAAACTTACGGCGACGTTTGGCAAAGCTCCGGTTGCCATCGCACCAGGGACTTGATCTCCGCTTGCGTCCACCGGCAATTCACCGGAACGATAAGGCGGAAAGATAAGCCAAACGTCCGGTTGCGGACGTGGCAGCGTTGCCGGACGGGTTTGCAGCATCTACTGTTAAATGGACGCAGTTTTTCGTAACAATTGGGTGGTCGCGGACGATGTCCCAACACCAGGTAGATCTACTGAGAAAACGGCGGCGCGGCGTCGTCTTGAGTGAGCGGGGTCTGCAGAAATTGCGGCGGGCGATTGCCGCAGCGGAGCAAGAAGAACTCGAAGGCTGGCGCTACACGCTGGAAGCGCTCAGCGCCCGCATCGGGCTTACCGCCCGCACGATCGCGCGGGTACTCGCCGGTCGGGAGGGGCTCGACCGCAGCACGCTGGAGCATTGTTTTTCGCGCTTCGGGTTGCAACTGGAAGCGGCCGATTACACCAGCCTGCCGCTGGAAGCACTCGCGGTGGTGCGTCCCCATACCCACCAGTACTGGGGTGAAGCGGTCGATGTGTCGGTATTTTTTGGCCGCGAGCGGGAATTGGCCACACTCGAAAGCTGGCTGGTGGAGGAGCGCTGCCGGTTGGTGGCCATCCTGGGCATGGGGGGAATGGGCAAGACTTCGCTTTCGGTGAAACTGGCGCAGCAGGTGCAGGCGTACTTCGAGTGGGTGATCTGGCGCAGCCTTGCCGATGCACCACCAATGAGCGAACTGTCGGCCGAGTGGGTGGCCCTGATGGGCGGCGGCGGGGTGGAGCTGCCCGACACTGCAGGAGCGCAGATCTCGCTGTTGTTGCGGTACTTGCGCGCCCATCGCTGCCTGCTGGTACTCGACAACTGCGAGACGATTTTGCAAGGGGGCGGGGAAGCTGCCGGTACTGCGGGGCTGTGTAGGCCGGGCTTCGAGGATTACGGGGAACTGCTGCGCAGGCTTGGCGAGGTGCCCCACGACAGTTGTCTGGTGCTCACCAGCCGCGAAAAACCCGAGGCCGTAGCCCGCCAGGAGGGCAGCCGCCTGCCGGTGCGTTCGCTGGCTCTGGGAGGGCTGTCCGCCCCCGAGGCGAACGCGCTGTTGCTGGTGAAGGATTTGCAGGCCACCCCGAGTGAGTGCGTCCGCCTGGTGGATCTGTACCTGGGCAATCCGCTGGCGCTCAAAATTGTCGCCGCCACCATTCGCGATACCTTCGCTGGCAGCCTGACGGGTTTTCTAGCCCAGGGGGCGAGCGTGATGGGCGGCATCCGCACGTTGCTGGACGAGCAGTTTACCCGCACCTCGCCGATGGAGCAACAACTGCTCTTCTGGCTTGCCATCCACCGCGAACCGGTGCCCATCGACCGCTTGCGCACAGCCCTGGTGGAACCCTGGGCCACCGAGCGGCTGCTGGGTGTGCTCGAATCGCTCTCGCGCCGCTCGCTGATTGAACTGCGAACCGAGCGGCCGGGCGCAGAGGGAGGTGGCTTCGCGCTGCAGCCGGTGGTACTGGAATATCTGGTCGACCGACTGGTGGAGGCGGCCTGTCGGGAAATCTGCACCCTCACCCCGGCGGTCCTCCACCGCCATGCCCTGTTACAGGCCCAGACCAAAGATTACCTGCGCGCCACCCAGGAACAGCTTCTCCTCCGGCCGGTGCTGGAGGCGCTCATCGTGGCCCTCGGCTCCCCCGCCGCCGCCGAAGAGCAACTGCGGACGCTGGTTGCGAGCCTGCGCCGTTCGAGTGTGGGGCGCGGCTACGCCGCCGGCAACGCCCTCAACTTGCTGGGCCATCTGGACGCGGACCTGAGCGGAATGGACCTTGCGGGGCTCGCGGTCTGGCAGGCGTACCTGCCGGAAAGGCGCCTGTGCCGGGTCGATTTTACCGGCGCGGATCTAAACGGCTCGGTGTTCGCCCGCGTCTTCGCGCTGATCGTGGTCCTTGCTTTTCATCCGCGCGGGCACCTGCTTGCCTGCGGTGATTCGACCGGCAAAATCTATTTGTGGCAAACGGACAACGGCCGGCAGGTCGCCTGCTTCGAGGCCCAACCGGAGGCAGTCTGGGGACTGGTCTTTACTCCCAAAGGCGATACGCTCGTCTCGGCGGCCGGGCGCGGCGTCGATGCGGCAATTCAATTTTGGGACGTGGAGAGCGGTCGCTGCCTGCGCTCCCACAAAGTGCACACCGGCACGATCCCGACCCTGGCCATCTCCGCCGACGGCGAGTACCTGGCAAGCGGCGGAGCGGACGGTCAGATCCACCTGTGGCGCCGCGCGGACGGCTACGGCAACAGTTGCGTCCTGGTGGGATTATCCCGGACGATCTACGGATTGGCCTTCAGCCCCGACGGACGGTGGCTGGTTTCCGCCGGGGCCGACTGCCTGTTGCGGGTCTGGGATGTCGAGAGCAGCGTCTGTCTAAGGGTGCTGGGAGGCCACACCGACTGGATCAAATCGGTGGCCTTCAGCCCCTCGGGACACCTGGTGGCAAGCGCCGGCATCGACCGCACCGTGCGCCTTTGGGATCCGGCCGGCGGTGAGTGCGTGGCCGTCCTCGAAGGGCACACCGGCCCGACCTTGAGCGTGCTGTTCATCGACGACACCACGGTGGCGAGCGGCAGCACCGACCGCTCCATCCGCTTCTGGGATGTGGCCACCGGTCGCTGCACCCGGCTGATTGCCGCCCACGACAACAACGTCATGGCTTTGGCCCTCAGTCCCTGCGGTACCCGGCTTGCCAGCGGCAGCGACGATCAGGCGATCCGCCTGTGGGAAGTGTCCACCGGCCGCCTGCTGCGCACCATCTGCGGGCGGATCAACTGGTTGACCTCGGGCACCTTCAGCCCCGACGGGCGCTTCGTAGCCGCCGGGGGCGAATACGATCTGGTGCTTTTGTGGGACCGCATCGCCGACCGGCAGTGGCGGCTGGTGGGCCACACCGGTGCTGTGGGTGCCGTCGTCTTCAGCCCCGACCGGGAGCACCTGGCAAGCGCCAGCGCCGACGGGACGATTCGCTTGTGGTCGCTTACTTCCCACCGCCAGGTGGCAATCTTCGAGGGGCACACCGCCGCCATCCGCGGCCTGGCATTTAGCCCCGACGGCGCGCTTTTGGTCAGCTGCGGTTACGACAGCGGCGTGAGAGTCTGGCAGGTATCCACCGGCCACCTGCTGCGCAGCGGCGGCGAACAACTCGTCGACAGCGTCGCCGTGGCTTCCGACGGGAAGCGGCTGGCGGTGGGCCTGATCGACGATCGCGCCGAGATCTGGGATTTAGAGACGTTCGAGAAGCTGCAAATTTTTCCGGGCCACCGCGAATGGGCCTGGCAGGTGGCCTTCAGCCCCGACGGCCGGATTTTGGCCTCCGGCAGCCACGACGGCACCGTCCGCCTCTGGGACAGCGCCGAGGGCAAGTTGTTGCACACGCTGGAGGCCCACCGTGGCTGGGTGTGGCGGGTGGCCTTCAGCCCCGACGGTCAATTTCTCGCTTCAGCGGGTACCGACGCGAAGGCGGCGGTATGGGAGGTGGCCACGGGCCGCCGTCTGCGTGCCTGGCAGGCGCACAATAGTTGGGTCATCTCGGTCGCCTTCTCGCCGGACGGCCGGATCCTACTCACCGCCGGCATCGACGTCATGCTCAAACTCTGGGACCGCGAGACGGGCGAGTGTCTCAAGTCGGTGCAGGTGGAGCGGCTCTACGAAGGCATGAACATCGCCGGGGCAACGGGTCTCACCCCGACGCAGGTGGCGACGCTCAAGGCGTTGGGAGCTGTTGAGACCTGAGTTTTTGCCCGGACATCAGGACTTTGCGTGTGTGCGTCACTACTCGGTCAAGCGATCATGTTCTTGCGAAGTTGTTTTTCCTTTCCACGGTTGCTTGACAGCCAGAGCCACGCCTGAGAGGATGCTTAACCCGATTGCTGCTGCCATCAATGTTGCGCCTACCGCTTGCCACAATTCCCCACGGCTGGCAAGGCCTTTGAAAAGATCTGGAAGGCCCCAAATACGAACAATGCTGACGCCAAGAACGCCAGTCAGGGAACCAACAAGCCACTGGAAGTTTGATGACTTTCTGCGCCACTCCGGCGTCACGGCATTAGGAGCATGCGAAGCGATAAGTTCAGTAAATTCAGCGATGGAACGATCGATTTCGTACCAATAAATAAGAAGGTCAGACTTGAGATTTTTGCCAGTCCATTGCATCAGTTCTTCCAGGTTTTTGGCCGCGATCACTTTCCTTATCTGCAACCAATGCGACGGCATAAATAAACACTCTACAAGAACGGCTACTTTCAGAGCATTAAATTGCTTTCCTTTAATACTTTGAGCGCTGCCTAGTAATCCTTCCTCAAGAAGATTGAGACCGATATAACTATTTGAATGTCGAATTGCTTGAACTTTATTCCACCCAATTGAGAGGACTCCATCATCGAATATCTGTTCGATTTTGCTTGTCGAAATCAATAGTCTTGGTGCAGGAATAAGTAGCCTTATCAACACCGATGAGATTGACATACTAAATAAAATAAGGGCTCCAACACCGGTAGCCACATATCCTATGTTGCTCGTACTGATAAGAAGTGAGCAGATCAAGAACACACACACTGAAGCGAGTAACGAAAATGTGATCTCTCGTCTTCGATTCGGCTTTATCTCATATCGCGCTTCGTCTTTCAATGCTTACCGCTCCCTCTGCAATCGGTGTTTTTATGGAACGCGTCCATTATCCGGAGGCAAGCCCATTTCTTTGCAAGCGTCCTCCCAGGCATCGACCTTTCGTTTTCCTTCCAAAGCCATCTGAGTGATCACAGCACCACCCACCGTACCTATACCTTCACCAAGCTTGTCCGCACCTGGAAACTTGGATGCTGCCCCTGCTGTTTTGCCCAGTTGCCCACCAAGCCAACCACCAGCGGCTGTCCAGCCAATCTCGCTGACACGCTGATCGGCCTCCGCATCCGCTAGATCAGGCTTAGGCTGCCCTTTGTGTGCTTGGTACAGCTCATCACAGCGCTGTTGGTTGCGAGAAGGAGTACTCTGCTCCAAAGATTCCAGATCTCGGGCTAGCAGCTCTGCGTCTGCGCCACTGGTGGTTTCCAGTCCGTTGGAGCCAAAGTAGTCTGGCTGCTCCACAAAAACGCTTGAAGCAAGATAGGCCGGCTGATCGTCGCCATTCCAAGTAACAAAATCGCTCTGTTCCTGGGGTACTACATCACTGCCATCCGATTGAGCAGAGACAGCTTCATAAGAGATTGCACCATCGAAACCAATGAGCGTAGATTCCTCAACCAGGCTGGAGCCGTTATTTTGCCTGTTGGATAGATCAAAGTGGCTTTCCAGATCTTCTCCTGTAAGGTTTGCGTCTACCTCAGCGGTCTCCCAATAGTCGAAGAAGATGATCGCATCTGCGGATGAATAATCGTCTCTCTCTACACTCTCCGGTAATTCCTCATCCGTGTAGAGAGCGATGTCAACATCATCGTCGTGGACACTACTGCCAACGCCTGACTCATCAAGCCACTCCAACGAGTCGTACTTTTCGTCTCGCTCCATCGTCTCCTCGGCAGCGAAAAGATGTTTGCCATTCAATCCATACAAATCTTACATGAAAAGCGTGATAAGTCAAACATTCTGAACATCCAGCTGCTGTTGCAAAGACAAAAAATGGACCGGCTAAGGCCGGTCCATCTTGAGAGAAACAAGTCTCAGAACTTAGTTGAGGGTGCGCTTCTGGGTGACCATGCGGAAGCACTCGATCAGATCGCCCGGTTGCCAGGAGGCGAATTTGTCGGAGCCGACGCCGCACTCGAAGCCGGTGGCCACTTCCTTGGCGTCCTCTTTGAAGCGCTTGAGCGAATCGACGTGCCCTTCGAAGACGACTTCTTTGCCGCGGCGCACTCGCATCTGGGCGTTGCGCAGCAGCTTGCCCTCCTTGACGTAGCAGCCGGCCACCTGGCCTTTGCCCACCGGGAAGACCTGGCGCACCTCGGCCCCACCGAGGGCTTCCTCGACCAGTTCAGGGTCCAGCAGACCTTCCATCGCCAGTTGGATATCTTCGAGCAGCTTGTAGATGACGTCGTACTCGCGTACGTCCACACCCGCCTGCTCCGCCGCCTGGCGCGCACCGCTCGCCAGGGTGGTGCTGAAGGAGAGGATGACGGCGTTGGAAGCGGCAGCCAGGTCGATGTCGGTCTCGGAGACCTCGCCCGCCGCCGCCTGCAGGACGCGCAGTTGTACCTTGTCCTGGGGGAGCTTCTCCAGAGAAGCCCGGATCGCTTCGACCGAGCCCTGCACATCGGCGCGGATGATGAGGGCGAGTTCTTTGAGCTCGCCTTCTTGCGCCTGGGCCGAAAAAGCCCCGAGCGAGACGCGGCGCGAAGCCATCTGCTGTTGCAGGCGGTTTTCGCGGGCCTTGGAAGTGCGCTCGTCGGCAATGCGCCGGGCCTCGCGCTCGTCGCTGTAGACCTCGAACTCGTCGCCCGCCTGGGGCACGTCGGTCAGGCCCAATACCTCGACGGGCATCGAAGGGGGTGCTGCGTCGACCCGGTTGCCGCGGTCGTCGTAGAGCGCGCGCACCTTGCCGAAGATCGAGCCCACCACGATGATGTCGCCCACGTGCAGGGTGCCGTTTTGGACTAGGGCGGTCGCCACCGGACCGCGGGCCTTGTCCAGGTTCGCTTCGATGATCGTGCCTTTGGCCTGGCGGTTGGGGTTGGCCATCAACTCCAGTTCGTAGTCGGCCACCAACAGCAGATTCTCAAGCAACAAGTCGAGGTTGAGCTTTTGCTTGGCGCTCACCGGTACCATCACCGTCTTGCCGCCCCACTCCTCGGGGACCAGATCGTACTCGGTGAGTTCCTGCTTGACGCGCTCGGGGTTGGCGTCGGGCTTGTCGACTTTGTTGATGGCGACTAAAATCGGCACCCCGGCAGCCTTGGCGTGGGAGATCGCTTCGATGGTCTGGGGTTTGACGCCGTCGTCGGCCGCCACCACCAGCACGGTGATGTCGGTGACCTTGGCGCCGCGGGCGCGCATCGCCGTGAACGCCTCGTGGCCGGGGGTGTCGAGGAACACCAGCTTGCGCGGGCCTGCCTCGGTGGGCACCTCGATCTGGTAGGCGCCGATGTGTTGGGTGATGCCGCCCGCCTCGCCCTCGGCGACCCGCGCCGAGCGGATGGCATCCAATAGCGACGTTTTGCCGTGGTCGACGTGGCCCATGATCGTGACAACCGGCGGGCGCACCTCCAGGCTCTCGATATCGCCGACATCGAGCATTTCGGTCTTGGTGGCCTGGGCGACGGCGGTCTCGGCCTGCACTTCGTAACCCAGTTCGCGGGCCACCAGTTCGGCGGTGGCCTGATCGAGGGTCTGGTTGATGTTGACCATGACGCTCTTCATAAAGAGCGTCTTGATGATTTCGGTGGTGGGTACGTGCATGCGCTGGGCCAGATCCTGCACCGAAATGTTGCCGCTGAGCAACAAGATCTTGGGTTGCTCATCGACCACCGCCGCCTCGCGCTCGTCGCGGCGGCGCATCGGGCCGCCGGGACGGCCGCCGCCACTGCCGCTGCCGGCCTTGGTGATCGCCCCTTTTTTGGCGATGCCGGAACCGGAGCGGGTCGGGGTCTGGGGGGCGGGCTGAGCCGGGACCGGCCGGGTCGGCTGAAGGCCTCCCCGGTTGGGAGCGATCAGCGGCCCACCGCGCTTTTCGGGGCGGCTCGGCGGTTGGGCGGGCGGTTGAGGCCGGCGCGGCTCGGACGGTTGCTCGGCGGTGGGCCGGGGCGCCGGAGCCGGGGCCGGGGTGGGCTTGGCCGGAGCCGGGGGAGCGGGCGGACGCACTGGTTGCGGCGCTTCGGCGGCCGGGGCGGGAAGCGGCGTCGGCTCCGGCTCCGGCGGGGCGGCCTCGCTGGTCGGAGCGGCAGGAGCCTCCACAACGGTCTGGGCGATCGAGATTGGCATCGAGTCTTCGTCTGCGGTGTAGTTGTCGGCTTCAACGTCCGCCGCGTCGATAGGCAACGGCGAGGTGACTGGACTCACGGCGATCGGCTCGACCGCCTCCTGGACGCTCGGCGCGGCCGCCTGCTCGGCGACCTGTTCGGGGACGGGTAGTTCGGGGAGGGTGGGAATGGGTAAGGGTTGCGCTTCGGTGGGGACTGCAGGGGTGACGGTGGAGACCAGAATCTGGGAGACCTCGGTGCGCACGGGCGGCTGGTAACCCACCGGCGGCCGACGCACCTCGAGGATTTGCTGCTTGTTGGCGGCGGCAGCCCCCTGCTGCTGGATCTTCGCCTTTTTGCGGCCTCCAGGGGGCAGTCCGCGCTGAAATGCTTCGCGGATCGAATCGGCTTCTTGCTCGGAGATCGTGCTGCTGTGGGTTTTGTGAGCAATGCCCAGTCGCTGGCAAACCGCCATCACATCTCGATTGTCCCGTCCAAGGTCGCGAGCCAGGTCGTAGATCCTAATTTTTCCTTGCATGTTCGCGTTGGTCATCCACTGGCCCTCCACTAGATTCCGATGAGGCGGTCGCCGACGCCTTAGGCTTTACGATCTTAGCCAGTTCGCTGCGAAGCTGCTCGTAGACAGCCTCGTCGACACGAGCCTTGAGCGCCCGAGCGAGCCGATTTTTGCGCTGTGCCAGACGCAAACATTCCTCGCGGGGACACAGGTAAGCCGAGCGACCCATTCCCTCATTCAATTGTATCTGCCAGCCGGGGTGGACCCGGACGATCCGCCAAAAGCTCTCGCGCTCACCCGTGCGCCGGCAACTGACGCAGCGGCGCTGATTTTTCTTGGGATTGACGGCGGCGGGGTTCGAAATAAGGCGGATCCTACTCGGCGGGCTCCTTCTGTTGTAGCTGCTCAAGGGCGGTCTGGGCCTTGGCGTTGTTGGGATCGAGTTCGACGGCAAGCTTCAGGGCGTCGAGGGCCTCGGCGTTGCGACCGGCTCCCATGTGGCCGAAACCGACAATCGAGATGGCGAAGGACTTTTCGATCGGATCGCTGGAAAGTTCAAAAGCCCGGTTGGCTTCGCGGATCGCCCCTTCGTACCAGTCGTCGCTGTAGAACGCCTGGGCCAGACTCAGGTGGGGCCGCACCCAGTCGGGCCTGAGTGCCGCCGCCTGCCTGAGGGCGCGCTGGCCGTCCAGGGTCTGGGGGGCCGTTTCGCCTGTGAGCAGATAATATTCGCCCAGCATCTGGGTGCCGAAGCGGGCGAAAGCGCCAAAGCCCCCGAGCAAGGTGAAAATAGCCCCCAGTACCAACAGCTGCACCCACTGCCGCCGGCGGTAGGAGGCATTGGCCAACCAGTAGAACGCCCGCTCAGCCATCGCCGCCGTCGTCTTTGCAGGCGGCGCGCCCGGAAGGCTCGATGGTCTCGCCGCGCAGGACGCGCAGGATGTCCTCGCCGTAGAGCGATTCGCGCTCCAGTAGGGCCGCGGTGAGCCGCTCGTGCTCGTCGCGGTGCGCTTCGAGGATGGTGCGCGCTTCACTTTTGGCTTCGCGCAGGAGTTTTTCGACTGCGAGGTCGAGCCGTTCTTTGGTGCGCTCGGAGATCACGCGGCCCCCCGCCGCCGCCGCCGCCATCTGCGCGTAGTCGGCCAAAAATTCTTCGCCCATCCCCAACTGCCAGACGTAGCGGTGGGCGAGGTGGGCGGCCCGGGCCAGATCGGCGCCCGCCCCGGTGGTGACGGTGCCGTAGAACAACTCCTCCGCCACCCGGCCCCCGAAGAGCACCTGGATTTCGGCGCGGATCCCCTCGCGCGTCTCAAAGGAGAGTTGCTCCTCGTCTTGAATCGACCAGCTGTACCCGGCGGTGCCCTCCAGATCCGGGCTGATCGTCAGCTTGTGCAGGATGCGCCGCGGGCGGGCATGGTACTCGACCACGGCGTGGCCCGCCTCGTGGAGTGCGGCAAGGCGCCGGTCCTCGGCGTTGACCTTGCGCCGGGAATTGAGGCCAAACAGCACCCGCTCGATGCCCTGGTTGAGGTCGAACTGGGTGACCTGCCCGCGCCCGTCGCGCACGGCGATGAAACTGGCTTCGTTGACACTCGCCGCCACCTCCGCCCCCGACATGTTCCAGGAGGCGCGGGCCAGTTGGCGGCAGTTGATCCCGACCACCGCCTGCACCCTGGCCAGGTAGTGTTCAAAAAGCCGCTCGCGCGCATCGAGATCCGGCAGCGGCACCGCCACGGTGCGATCGAGCCTTCCGGGCCTCAGCAGGGCCGGATCGAGGGTGTCGAGGCGGTTGGTGGCGCCGATGGTGAGCACGTTGGATCGGCCGAAGCCGTCCAGTTCGACTAGAAATTGATTGAGGGTGCGGTCGGCTTCGCCGCTCGAATCGAGTCCCCGGCGGGCGGCAAGGGCGTCGATTTCGTCGATGAAGACGATGGCCGCCTTGTGCTTGCGCGCCTGGCGGTAGACCTGGCGGACGCGGGAGGCTCCCAATCCCACCCAGACTTCGGTGAAATCGGAGCCGGACAGGGCATAAAAGGGCACCCCCGCCTCGTTGGCGATCGCCTTGGCGAGCAGCGTCTTGCCGGTGCCGGGCGGCCCCACGAACAAAAAGCCCCTGGGCACCTTGGCGCCAATGCGGCGATAACGATCCGGGGAGCGCAAAAAATCGATAAATTCCTGCACCTCGCCTTTGGCTTCTTCGCAGCCGATCACCTCGGCCAGCCGCACGGCCAGATCGCCGGAGCGGCCGATGATAAAGGTGCCGCTCCGGCGTTCGAGGGTGGCCGAAACCTTGTCGACGGCGGTAGTGAGGTCGGACTCGGCAATCTCGACCCGTCCGCCGCGCACCGCGAGCAGGCCCGCCTCGTTGACCGCCCGGCGAATTTCGGCGGGGGTGAAGTTGACGGCGAGCTTGGCGGCGGCCGCCGGGTCGGCGGTATTGCAGGTGCGCTCCAGGTAGAAGCGAAACAGTTTTTCGCGGTCGGCCTCCGCAGGCGGACCGATATAAATTTGCCAGTCGAGGCGACCCGGGCGCATGACCGCCGCGTCGACTTGATCTTCGAGGTTGGTGGCTCCGATCGTGATCACCCCGGGGTTGATCGCGAAGCCGTCCAGTTCGTTGAGAAAGGCGTTGAGGGTGTTGCTGTCGCCCTCGAAGGTGCCGAGGCCCGTGCCGCGCGCTTTGGCGAGCACTTCGATTTCGTCGATAAAGACGATCGCTCTGGGGTGGCGGCGGGCGGTGCGGTAGATCTGGCGAATGCGCTGGGAACCGACGCCCAAAAACATATTCGCAAAATCCGCCGCCGCCAGGCTATAGAACGGCACCCCCGCCTCGTTGGCGATGGCGCGGGCGATCATCGTCTTGCCGGTGCCCGGCGGTCCTACCAGCAGCACCCCCCGGGGCGGTTCGGCCCCCACTACCCGGTAGGATTCGGGGCGCTTGAGCACGTCTACCAGTTGTTCGAGTTCCTGCTTCGCTTCTTCGAGGCCGACGATGTCGCAGAAGCGCACCTCCCGGTCGCGCTCGCCCTCGCGGTAGCGGCCCAACCAGCGTGCCAAAGGCCCGCCGCTGCTTGGGCGGCGCGCTTTGGCCCCTTTTCCCAGCCCCGTGCCGCCTACGAAAATGAGCAGGTAGGCGAAGGCAAAGACCATCCCCTGCACGAGGATCAATAACAGGAAACCCAGGAAGTTGACAAAGCTCTGCAGGATCTCAAAGGCGAGCATAGACCGGCGGCAAAGTTGTCCCTATCCTACTGCAGCGCCGTATCGAAGGCCGAGCGCAGGGCCGCGTAGGCGCCCCGGGCGGCCCGCTGCTGGGCGAGCTTTTTGGACGGCCCTTCGCCGCTACCCCACAGGCGGCCCAACGCCCAGACTTCATAGCGAAAGGGCGGCCCCGGATCCACCAGTCGGTACTCGGGCAACTCGCCGGCGGCGAGCTTCTGGGTCAGCTCCTGCAGCGCCGATTTGTGGTTGCCGCGGGTCGGGTCGGCCATCACCGATTCGGCAAGGTGTGCCAGATGGGGCAAAAGCCACGGGCGAATCAGGCCCAAATCGCCGGTGCTCAGATACAGCGCCCCGATCACCGCCTCGAATCCGTCCGCCAGTCGTGTGATCCGAC
Organism: Gloeobacter violaceus PCC 7421; assembly: GCF_000011385.1. Taxonomy (NCBI): domain Bacteria; kingdom Bacillati; phylum Cyanobacteriota; class Cyanophyceae; order Gloeobacterales; family Gloeobacteraceae; genus Gloeobacter; species Gloeobacter violaceus. The sequence goes on along the minus strand of NC_005125.1, from coordinate 2,803,698 downwards.
CGCGCTCGTCACCGCTCGCGGAGCGGCCCACCACCAGAAATTCCCCCAGGTCGTAACCTTCCGCCAGCTCGGCCAGGGCCACATCGCTCACCAGCACCGAGCGCACGGCGGTCATCTCGCCCACCGTCAGTTCCGGGTCGGCCCGGTACAAAAATTCCGCCGCCAGCAGCCGCAGGATTTCATCGCCCAAAAATTCGAGCCGGTCGTTGTCCTCGCCGCCTTCCTGGGCGGACCAGCTCGGGTGGATGAGCGCCCGGTGCAACAACTCCCAACTGAGGGCTTCCGGTTCACTGAGTGCGAAGCGGGCGGCAAAACGGCGCAGTTGGGCCAGTCGCAGGGGAGTGAGAGCCGATTCAGCCATCGCCCCCGATCCGGATGCGGTACTCGAAGCGGTTGCCGGGGGTGCTGCCGGTGCGCTCAAAACCTTGGCGCTCGTAGAAGCGGACGGCGCCGACGTTGGTGGCAAGCACCGTCAGGGTGCACACCCCCACCCCGATTGCGGCGAGCTTGCTGTGGACCAGGCGCCACAGGGCGGAACCGATACCTAGGGCCTGCACCTCGGGAGCCACGTAGAGGCGGACCAGATGCGCGACCCGCCCGACCGCCAGCACCTGGGTAAAACCCACCAGGGCGCCCCCCGGCGCCTCCGCCACCCAAAAATGGCCGTCCGGGCGGGCGGCAGCCCGGCCAATCGCTTCGAGGCTGTAGGTGTGGCCCACGAACGATTCGATATATTCCTCTTCGAGCAGGCCCCGGTAGGTCGCCCACCAGCAGCGCACCGCCAGATCCCTGAGCGGCGGGTGATCCGCCGGGGCAAGGGGTCTGAGATCCACCGGGCCGAGGGCAGTGGCCACCACGGCCCGTTCCACGACGCGCTCGACGCCCCGCGCCGAAACCTCGGCGCCCAGATCGGCGACGCGCTTGTCCGTGAGCGGATGGCGCCAGTCGGGAGCGATCTGGGCCAGCGGCACCAGCACGAAGGGGCGCTCCTCCAGGCGCGGATGGGGCAGCGTCAGGACGGTATCCGCCTGCACCCAGTCGTCGTACCACAGCAAATCGAGATCTAGCGTGCGTGCCCCCCAGTGCACCTCGCGCGTCCGCCCGGCCGCCGCCTCGCGCTGCTGCAACTCGCCCAACAGGCTCACCGGGGCCAGCTCGGTCTGGAGGGTTAGGCAGCCGTTGATATAAAGCGGTTGCACCGGACCGACCGGTTCTGTCTCGTACCAGCTGGAAATTGCCGTCACCGCCAGACCGTCCCCAGGACGGTGCAGCGAGCGCACCGCCCGGGTAAGCGTCTCCAGGCGCTCCCCGAGATTGGCGCCCAGCGCGATCGCTGCTCTGGCCATGGCTGTTGCCCTCTCTTTTCCACCAGGATATATTTCGAGAGAATCTTTCTTCAGCACCGCTGAAGCAGCGAGCTGCATGTGTCACTTTTGGTAGATCTCTTTTTGACGGCCAAACCGATCATCGGGGTCGTTCACCTGTTGCCCTTGCCGACTTCGCCGCGCTGGGCCGGCTCCCTCGACGCGGTGATGGCCCGCGCCGAACAGGAAGCCACCGCCCTCGCCACCGGCGGCGTGGATGCGCTGATTGTCGAAAACTATTACGACGCCCCTTTTGTGCCCGGCCGCGTCGATCCGGCCGTGGTGGCGGCGATGAGCCTGGTGGTCAAGCGCATCATTCACCTGGTGCCGGTGCCGGTGGGCGTGAACGTGCTGCGCAACGACGCCCACGCCGCCCTCGCCGTCGCCGCCTGCACCGGCGCCCAATTTATCCGGGTGAACATCCTCACCGGCACCATGGCCACCGATCAGGGCATCATTCAGGGTGAGGCGCACTCGGTGCTGCGCTACCGGCGCGAACTGGGAGCCGAGACGCGCATTTTCGCCGATGTTCTGGTCAAACACGCTTCGCCTCTGGGGGCCGGCGATCTGTTCCAGGCCTGCCGCGACACCGTCGAGCGGGGGCTGGCGGACGGCATCATCGTCTCGGGGGTGGCCACCGGCAGCCCGCCCCGGCGCGAGGATCTGGTCACCGCCCGCGCCGCTGTACCCGACGTGCCGATCTTGATCGGTTCAGGGGCCGACCCCGCCAATGCCGGTGATCTGCTGGGCCTCGCCGACGGCGTGATCGTCGCCAGCGCCCTCAAGCGCTTCGGCAAACCCGAACAGCCCATCGACCCCCACCGCACCCGCCAGTTTGTCGATGCTGTGCACCTTGCCGCCGACGGGGTCGGCAAGTCGCCGCTGCTCGAACTTGAAGAAGTCGAAAGTTTGTTCTAAACAGGTCTGTGAACGACGGCGACGCCGTCGGCAGCCGGTTTTGCGCACCGAGGAGCGCCGTGGACGGTAAAGGGCACGACACATTTTTCCCCCATTTAGTGATAGATTCCGGGTGCAAGGTGCCCGTAGAGTTTGACCTGTAACCCTCTATCCGCCCGATTGCCCCGTCCAGCAATCGGTGAACGCCATCGGTTTTTGATCAGCTCCTAAGTGCCCGTTTCGAACGATTCCGCTCGAAAGTTTCCGCCTGCACTGACCCACGCAATCTCTATCGAGGATTCGACCATGAACGATGTTTCACTGGCCGCCGCATTGCTGCGCGGCTTAATGGTATTTTGCTGTATATTTATTGGTTCGAGCGCCTGGGCGGCCGAGTGTCCGCCCGGCAGTTACACCCAGCGGACGGTCACCGGCGGCATCGGCTGCGTCATCCAGCCGAGCCGCACCGACCCGGCCATCCAAGACGCCGGTTCCAACAGCAAAGGCTACGGCTACCACGTGGTCGGCATACCGGCCGATCCGACCCAGATTCAAGGGGTCTACGTGCACTTTATGGGTTCGGGGGCCAGACCCTACGACCAGACCACGGGCGGTTACTCCGTGGGACAGATTCTCGAAGACGCCCTGGCGCGCAACTTTATGTTTATTGCCCTCGCTTACGTCAACCCGGAGACGATCGGCCAGTTGTGCGGCGGCGACAGCGCCTGCTACGGGCTTGCGCGCCAGGAGGTCATCTACGGCGATGCGGTTTCGCCGGAGGTGAGTGTGGACACGGCCAACGGCATTTTGAACCGCATGGACGCGCTGGTGAATTTTTTGGAGGAAAACTTCGAGCCGGCATCGGCCCTGCCGGCAGCCTTCGCGGGCGCTGCGGTCGACTGGAGCCAGGTGCGCGTCGGGGGCGGCAGCCAGGGGGGCGGCCACGCGGGCTATATCGGGCGGGATTTTCTGACCGAGCGGGTGTGCTTTATGGCCTCGCCGGAGGACACCGTCACCCAGAAAGATTCTTTAGACGACCCGGGGGTGATCGTTTCGGCCGCCTGGCTGACCGAAGGCACCTGGAAAACACCGACCGCTTCGCTCAAGGGCATCGTCCACGAGGATGAGGACGGCTACGAGAAGATCACCACCAACTTCGCCGCTTTGGGCATGGTGCAATCGACCAGCGAGACCCAGCCCAACAACGACTGGGTCAAGATCACCATCCCCGTAGAGAACCCCCACACTGCCCCCACCACCGACGAAGCCCTTTCCTACGCGCGCGACTGGGCCTGTTTCTCGGGCGGTGACGGTTCGCCGCCGCCACAGCCTTTGCCCGTGGTGACGAGCTTCAGCCCCACCTCCGGCAAAGTCGGTACCCGGGTGACCATCCGCGGCAGCAGCCTGGAGGGCACCACCGCGGTCAAATTCGGCGGTGTGTCGAGCACCCCGACCTCGGTCTCCAGCCGTTCTGTGCGCGCGGTGGTGCCCACTGGGGCGGCCAGCGGTCCAATCACCATCGTCACCCCCAGCGGCAGCGCCAGCAGTGCCACCAATTTTCAAGTGCTGCCCTGAGTCCGCAGCGGTTCCGTGGGTGAGAAGTTCCTAGTGGGGGTTCTCGCCCATGGGACCGCTCTGGGTGAGGCGGGCTAGAAGCGAGCGCAACTGCGTGCGCGGCAGATTCGGCCAGTTGCCCTGTTGTTCCATCTGCATCAGCAGGTCGAACAGTTCCTGGCGATTGGTGGGCAGCGCTTCCATGTAGTAGGTGTCCCGCAGCCAGTGGTGGAAATTCTCTAAAAACCGCAGCATCTGCAGCAGTTCGACGGCGTTGCCCCGGCGCTTTTCGGCGATGGCCAACAGCTCCTCGCAAACAGGTTCAAGCTCGGCAGGCAGCGGATCGGGAAAGGTGGGGCGCGCGGGGGCCATGGGCTGACCAGAATCGGGACATCGCCGTTATTATGACCTCTGGAGGGCTGAATCCACCGTTCACCCAGATGGCTCCCGTGCAAAGGTCACCCGAATATCTGCTTGAAGTGGCCCGGCGCACGGCTTGGGGGGCGGCGGATATTTTGTTGGACTATTACAGGCGACCGCTCAAGATTCGCCAGAAAAACGGCGGCCCAGTCACCGACGCGGATCTGGCCGCCGACCGCTTTATTTTGAGTGAGTTGCGCTCTGCCTGCGGCAACGAAGCGTTTGCGTATTTGAGTGAGGAGACGATCGGTGGTCTGGAGCGCTTCGAGCGCCCCTTTTTGTGGGTAGTGGATCCGCTCGACGGGACGCGCGATTTTATCGACCACACGGGCGAATTTGCTGTGCACATCGCGCTGGTGGAATCGGGCCGGCCGGTCCTGGCGGCGGTGGCCTGGCCGGTGCGCGAGCGCGTCTACTTTGCCCGCAAAGGGTGCGGGGCTTACTCTGAGAACCGCGCCGGGGTGCGCGAACGCCTACAGGTCAGCCAGATCAGCCAGCTCGACCAGTGCCGGATTATCGTGAGCCGCGTCCACCGCGACTGGCGGCTCGACGCGCTGTTGGCGCGGTTGCCGAAAAGGGAGCGCATCGTCCACGGTGGCTTGGGCTGCAAGCTGTGCGCCATCGCCGCAGGTGAGGCGGAGATGTACGTGGGGCTTTCGGGGCGCAGCGCCCCATGCGACTGGGATCTGGCAGCACCGCAGATCGTCTTGACCGAGGCGGGCGGTGCGATGAGCCGTTTCGACGGCGGCGATTTGCTCTACAACCAGCCGGACTTGCACCTGTGGGGCGGTCTGATTGCCGACAACGGTGTTACCCACGGCAGTTGGTGCAAGCTGTTGCCGGATGTGCTCTCCCAGGTCGAACAACTAGATTGAGCGGCCGGGTCTGCGGATGCGCTCGACAATAGCCGTGGTCGATGTTTTCCAGACAAAGGCAATCAGTTCGACCCGACCGCCCACGGCTGCTACCGCCGCGGCCTCCGGCAGCGTTTCAGCGGTGTAATCGCCGCCTTTGACGTAGATGTCGGGGCGCAAGGCCGCCACCAGTTCGGCGGCCGTCGGTTCGGCAAAAATGACGACGGCATCGACCGCGCGCAGGGCAGTCAGCACCGCCGCCCGTTCACCCTCGCCGTTGAGGGGACGCGACTCGCCCTTGAGGCGGCGCACGGAGCTGTCGCTGTTGAGGCCCACCACCAGGGTGCGCCCCAGGGCGCGCGCCCGGGTCAGGTAATGGACATGGCCCGCGTGCAGGATGTCGAAGCAGCCGTTGGTGAGCACCAGCGGACGCCAGCGCTCGGGCTCGGCTGCAAGAAGCTGCTGGAGCGCCCCGACGCTCAAAACCCGCTCGTCCACTCCAGCTCCTCGAGGTGGGCGTGCAGTTCGTCGGGGTGGGTGGTGGCGGTGCCAAGGCGGCGCACGACGATGCTCGCGGCCAGATTGCCCAGGATTGTTGCCTGGTAAGCGCTGCCGCCGCTCACCAGCGCCAGGGTAAATGCCGCCACCACCGTATCGCCCGCACCGGTCACATCGAAAACCTGGGTGCGGTTAAAAGCCGGGATGTGCCGCGCCTCGGCCTCCCCGGCGCTAAACAAGCTCATGCCTTCTTCGCCGCGGGTGATGAGCATGTGCCGGGCACCGGTGCGGATGAGCAGCTCCTGCCCTGCCCGCAGCAGCGTACCCGCATCCTGGATCGGGTAGCCCACTGCCGTCTCCGCCTCCGGCAGATTGGGCGTAAAGACCGTGGCGCCGTGATAGCGCTCCGGGTGCAGGTGGGTATCGACGACCACGCACGGGTGCAGGAGGGACGCAGCGATCGTCTTGTCGGAGAATACGCCTTCGGAGTAGTCGGAGCAGACGACGGCGGCGCAACTGCCGGCCAACTCGCCAATGCGCTCGGCCAGTTGCCGGGCCAGTGGCGGCGGCAGCGGTCGGTCGGATTTGCGGTCGATGCGCACCACCTGCTGGGTGACCGACTGGCGACTGTGGGCTGCGATGCGGGTCTTGGTGACGGTCGGACGCTCCGCATCCGTCACCAGGCCGCTCACGTCGATACCGGCCTCGGCGAGTAAGGTTTTGAGGGCCGCCGCCTGGCTGTCCTGGCCGGTTACTCCGGCAACCGCCACCTGCGCTCCGAGCCGGGCAAGATTGTAGGCGGCGTTGGCGGCCCCTCCGGGGACTTGGCGGGTGTGTTCGTGGCGCAAGATGAGCACCGGCCCCTCGCGCGAGATGCGCTCCGCAAGCCCGGTCATAAATTCGTCGAGGGTCAGGTCTCCCACCACCAGCACCCGCCGACCGGCAAGGCGGTCGATGAGTCGATGCAAATCGTCTCTTAAGCCCAAACGTCCTACCCCGAAACCCAGACAAATCTATCACGCCCGCTGCGCACCGCGAACGGCGGTAGCGAGAGACCACCCGGCGGTACATACCGCCGGGTGGACAAGATCGCCATGAATGATTTACCGCTGACTTTCTAACAGAATATTACGGGCCAACGAAGGTGCGTTCGGCTTTCTCCGGCAGGACCGGGAACGCAGAACCTATGGATTTACAGTGCGCGGCGGCCGGTCACGAAGCCCACCACAGCCAGCACAACGGCTGCCACAATCAAAAACCAGGCAACGCTTTGGAGCGAGGAGACAACGCCGCCGAAGCCCAGTAGTGCAGCAATGACCATCAAGACGACCACAAGCCAGAGCAGATTCAACATCGCTTTCCCTCTCGAATCAATTGTCTTTGATTGCATCTTAAAAATTTAGAACCGCGCTTACATCCCCCAGCTGAAATAAGCCTGGAGATGAGGAGCCGATTGCGGCCGTTCCGTTGCGGCCCTTGCAGGCTTGGCGTCGGCTTATCGGGCCGCCGGGGGGTGAAGGGGAGCACGGGACTTGCTGAGCGGTTTTTTCCCGTGCGATACTGGCAGTCCGTGCTGCAAAGATCATGTTCGAATCGCTCAGTGAAAAGCTTGAAGGTGCCTGGCGGAAGCTGCGCGGCCAGGACCGCATCACCGAGGGCAATATCGACGAGGCGTTGCGCGAGGTGCGCCGCGCTTTGCTCGAAGCCGACGTCAATTTTCAGGTGGCCAAGGAGTTCGTCGCCGACGTGCGCGACGACGCGCTGGGCGCCGAGGTCGTCAGCGGCGTCACTCCCGACCAGCAGTTCATCAAGATAGTCCACGACCAACTCGTCGCCCTGATGGGCGAGCAGAACGTCCCCCTAGCCGAGCCGCGCGCCAAGGGTCGTCCGGCGGTGGTGCTGATGGCCGGTCTGCAGGGTACCGGCAAGACGACCGCCTCCGCCAAGCTCGCACTCTATCTGCAAAAGAACGGCCAGAAGCCGCTGCTGGCTGCTGCCGACGTCTACCGTCCCGCCGCCATCGACCAGTTGCAGACGTTGGGCGGCCAAATTCAGGTACCGGTCTTCACCCTGGGCAAAGAGGCCGATCCGGTCGATATCGCCCGCGCTTCCCTGGAGCGGGCCATCGCGGACCGCCACGACGTGCTCATCGTCGATACGGCCGGGCGGTTGTCGATCGATGACGCGATGATGGCCGAACTGGAACGCATCAAGGCGGCCATCGACCCCGAAGAAATTTTGTTGGTCGTGGACGCGATGACCGGTCAGGAGGCGGCCAACCTCACCCGTGCCTTCCACGACCGGCTGGGGATTACCGGGGCCATCCTCACCAAGCTGGACGGCGATACCCGCGGCGGGGCCGCCCTCTCGGTGCGCAAAATCTCCGGTCAGCCCATCAAGTTCGTGGGCGTGGGCGAAAAAGTCGAAGCGCTGCAGCCTTTCTATCCCGAGCGGATGGCCTCGCGCATTTTGGGAATGGGCGATGTGCTCACCCTGGTTGAAAAAGCCCAGGAAGAAATCGATTTTGCCGACGCGGCCAAGATGGAGCAGCAGCTGCTCACCGGGCAGTTCGACTTCGAAAGTTTCATCAAGCAGATGCGGATGATCAAGAACATGGGGCCTCTGGGCGGTGTTCTGAAGATGATCCCCGGCATGAACAAGATCAGCGACGACCAGATTCGCCAGGGCGAAGTGCAGCTCAAAAAAGCCGAGGCGATGATCGGTTCGATGACCACCCAGGAGCGGCGCAACCCGGATCTGATCAATCTCTCGCGCAAGCGCCGCATCTCCAAAGGTTCCGGTGTCTCCCTCGAAGATGTGGGCAAGTTGCTCAACGACTTTGGCAAGATGCGCCAGATGATGAAGATGATGGGCGGCGGCGGTCCTTTCGGGGGCGGCATGCCCGGGGGGGGCCTGGGCGGCATGTTCGGCGGCGGCGGCCGACAGGCCCAAAGCGCCGGTCCCAACCCGGCTTTTGGCCCCGGCTGGCGCGGACAGTCCGCTTCCGGATCTCGAAGACCCAACCCGCCCAAGCCGCCCAAAGGCAAAGGCAAGAAAAAGCGCAAGGGTTTTGGGTGATAATTGAGTTTTTTGTAACCTACCAAGGAGGTGAACAGCAATCGCTGTTGCAATTCGCTTGAAGCGCATTGGCGCCAAGAAAAAGCCGGTCTACCGCATCGTGGTGACCGACTCGCGCTCCCGCCGCGACGGTGCGGTCATCGAGGAAATCGGCTTTTACGATCCTCGCGCCAACACCGAGAAGGGCCTGCCCGAGGTCACCCTCGACGTCGAAGCCGCCCGCAGGTGGCTCTCCCACGGCGCCCGGCCGTCCGAAACGGTCCAGGGCCTGCTGAAGCGCGCCCAGGTCTACGCATCCCCGTCCTCTTCTACGCCCGACAGTGATTAGTTCCGAAGCCGACAAGCCGCCCAGTTATCGAGAACTGGCCCTCTTTTTGATCCAGCCGTTGCTCGATACGCCCGAAAAACTGGTCATCAGTTCCGAGACGACGCTGGGGGGTCGCAAGATTCGCCTGCGTGTCGCCTTTGCCCCCACGGACAAAGGCCGGGTATTCGGCCGCGGCGGCCGGACGATCAACGCCGTGCGGACGGTCCTGGAGTGCGCGGCCCGGGCTGCCGGTCAGGACGTCGATCTGGAAGTTTACGAGTAAGGGCGGCCATCGGTCGCCCGTCGTCATGGGGAAGGAGGTGAATTTAGCGATGACTGAGGTTCGCCTGGGAGAAAACGAATCGATCGAGTCGGCCCTCAAGCGCTTCAAGAAAAAAATCCAAAAAGCCGGGATTCTTTCTGAAATCAAGCGCCGCGAGCGCTACGAAAAGCCGAGCGCCCGCCGCAAGCGCAAAGCCGAAGCGGCCCGCAAACGCCGCCGCTAGCTTATGTTTATTGCCTTCGACTCCGCCTGGAATGCAGTCCGGGCGGGGTTTTGTCTATGGGAGCCACCCGAGAAGCGGGTTATGCTAGCATCTTGAAACAGCAAACCTGGAGAGGTGGCTGAGTGGTCGAAAGCGACGGATTGCTAATCCGTTATAGGGCAGGTAACTCCCTATCGAGGGTTCGAATCCCTCCCTCTCCGCTAGCACAAGGATCACAGCCCTCGAAGCCGCCCAATCGACACTTCGTGGCCGGATTTGACGATGTTCCTGTGGGCCCCCGGCAAAGTCTGGCAGGTGGCAGGCTCACCGGTCTGAAAATCAGCAGCGGGGCAACCGTTCGTTCAGCCCATCTCCCGCAGGCGTCTTTCGAGGAAACGCCGCTCAGCTTCCTGTTTCACCCAAGCGCTGCCGCCAGCCGTTGCTCACCTGCTGTCGATACCACCCTGTGAATGGGGCTGCTCAGGCGCCACCGGACGTTAATCGAGACATAAAGCATCGTGAGCCTGGCATTCGGTCCAGTCAGGTGATATTTCTGTAGAGAACCGCCTGACCACCAACGATGACCACCAGCAACGGCCAGCCCCCGGACTTCCCCTCCAGGCTCGATCGTATCGAAGCGCTCGTCGCGACCAACAGCGAACAGATCGCCGCCAACATTTCCGCCATTGGCCGCCTGGAAGTATCGGTCACCGCCAACACCGTCGCCATCACCCGGCTTGAGGCCAATCAAGCGGCGATGAGCGAACGGGTCAACATCATGGCCGAACGGGTCGATACCCTGGCGGAGTCGATCCGCCTGCTGGTGCCGATTATCCAGTCGATCCAGTCGGATGTGCGCGGCTTGCAACTGGAGAACCGGCGCATCCTCGATATTCTGCAGCAGCGCGGGGAAAATGGGTGAAGTGCCGGAATTCAGCTTTCATTTCAGCAATGCTACCGCTGAGATCCGCTCCGGACAAGGATCGCTAATCCGTTGTCGGGCAGGTAACTCCCTATTGGCTATCAGCAAGCCGGTTACAGCCCCCGCAAGCCCACCGAGCAAGGTTAATGAAAGAATCGCCCGCTCGTCGACCATGACCACCAGCCACGGACAACCGCCAGAATTCTCCACCAGGCTCGATCGGATCGAGGCCATCGTCGCTGCCAACAGCGAGCAGATCGTCGCCAACGCCAGTGCCATCGGCCGTCTGGCACTGGCGGTCGCCGCCAATACTGCTGCCATTACTCGCCTCGAAGCCAATCAGGCTGCGTCGAGTGAACGGGTCGACATCATGGCCGAACGGGTGAACACCGTGTCGGAATCTGTGAATCAGGTTTCCCATATCGCTCTGGCCACTTTGCGGCGCATTGACGCGATGCAGGTAGAGATTCGAGGGCTGCAGACGGAGAACCGGCGCATTCTGGAGCTCCTTGAGCAACGCGGGCAAGGGGGCGGGGACAGCGCATAAGGGCATCCCCGCCTTCACTCTGGGGCTACATCCGGCCTTTTTGCATCACTTCCTGCAGGTGGTGGCGGATTTCCTGAGCGCACTCGATGTCCATTTGCTGCAGTTTCTCGAACAGTTGGGCACAGGGTTGGGAGTTGGCCTGTCGGGCGTCGCGGATGTAGACGTCGTAGGCTTTGATCGCCTCGGCTTTGTTCTGAAGCACCGTGAGCAGATTGTATTCGAGGTCGCTGACGGCTCGCCGGGGAGTCTGGGTTTCCATGATTTGTCTCCAAAAAAGCTTCCAACCAATCTGACCCGAGCGGCGGGCCGGTTCCTCTGCCGAAGGGATCAGAGGACTGGTGGTTTCGTCATCCGGCATCGTTGGTCTATAATTACGGATCGTGCGACAGCAATGAGGGCGCAGGAGCGCAACACATGGGTACGAAGATCGTTCTGAAAAAAGATGTGGACACTCTGGGCAAAGCAGGCACCCTCGTCGAGGTGGCACCCGGTTATGCACGCAACTATCTGATCCCCCAGGGGTTGGCCGTCAAGGCCACCCCTGGGCTCGTCAAAGAAGCCGAATTTCGCCAGGCCAAGCGGCGCGAAATCGAAGCCAAGCACCGCGCCGACGCGCTTGAGACCAAGAAGACCCTCGAAGCGTTGGGCTTCTACGAGGTCTTCGCTCCGGTCGGCGAGGACGGCAACCAGCTGTTCGGTACGGTGACCAACCAGGACGTGGCCGAGGTGGTCGCAAGCAAAGCCGGCATTACCATCGACCGGCGGGAGATCACCATCGAGGAGCCGATCAAGCGCACGGGCGTCTACACCGTCAAGGCGCGCATCTTCCAGGACGTGGTGGCCACCCTCCGCCTGCAGGTCAACGCCGCTGGTTGATTTTGAACTGCCGGAGGAATTCTGGCGGGGGCTCGAACAATTCAATTCGGGCCAGTTCTACGCCTGCCACGATACGCTGGAGGCGCTCTGGATGGATGCGCTGCATCCGTTGCGGCTTTTTTACCAGGGCATCTTGCAGCTGGCGGTGGCCTACTATCATCTGGGCAACCGCAACTGGCAGGGTTGCGTGATCTTGCTGTCCACCGGCATCGAGCGGCTCGATTACTTCGCCCCGGAGTACCTCGGGGTAGACATAGAGACATTACTCGAACAGAGCACTGCCTGCCTGGAGACGCTCCAGGCCCTCGGACCCGAGGGTGTCGCAGCTTTCGATCCGGCCCAGATCCCAAAGATTGCTTATATCCGTGCGAGCAATCCGTAGCAGTGCTTGTAACGCCTGTCACCAACCATCTATAAATTACAATGGAGCGCATTAACTTATATAAATAGTTGCAACTCCCGCCTACGGTGTCGGGCATAATCCTTGAAAAGCCGTGCTGTCTCTACAGGGCTCCGCTTTCATGCTGTCTGAATTTATCGGTCGATCCGCAGATGCATCCCAGGCGTCCGGAGCTTCTCCAGGGCGCGTTTTTGTCGGACATCCCGAGAAGGGCCTCGCACCGAGCTTTCCGGCGGTCACCCCGGCGCAGGAGTATCCCGAGACGGCGCTGCCCGATATTCAACCCCTGCACAGTTTGTCGGCCTCAGGGGCGCGCAAGGAAGTGGCAAGGCGGTTGGCGGCGGCGGCCTTGCTGCCCGAAAGCCGGGACAATGTGCTTGAGGTGGTCGGTGTGCTGCACAGCTACAGCTTTGTGCTCGAGGCCTATTCGCGCAACTTGCTGTTCATGGCCGAGCGGCAGTTTTTGCATGCATTTCCTCTGTTCAAGTACCTCAACGGCGAAATCCATCCGCGCAAACTGCTGGCCCACTGGTCGCAGGATCGCCTCAACTACGAATACGCCGAGTACTGCGCCAAAACCATGTACTGGCACGGCATTCCCAAACTGCACGATTACTTGCAAGGCAGTGAATTCAAAGTCCTGGCCGAGCGGGCCGTCCACGCCCGCCTGCAGGGCAACCGCGCCGCGCTGTTCGCCCACAAGCTCTGCCCGGCTTTTCTAGAGGAACTCGTGCGCCGGACGTGCTACTACCATGTGCTGGGTCAGTTCTGGCGGGTGATGAGCCGCATCTTCAGTACCCTCGCCGAGCGCTACGCCCACGGTGAGATCCGTTCGATCCCCGATATCGTCCGGCACATCGCGGCCGGGTTGGGAGCGGCGGCGAACCTACCGCTCACCTACTCGGTACAGTTTGGGGACGAGGAGTATGAACTGCTCCCCGCCCGGGCGGGACTGCACTGGCTGGCGGACGCGGCTGTGCCTTACGCGGAAATCGTCTTTTTCCGGGCCGCCCCCCCAAAGGGGGTGTTCTCCTACGACGCGAGCGCCGGTCTGCCCGGCGAACTGGCGGATTTTTGTTTCGGCGTGCTCTATGCCAACCCGATGACCCTGGGTGTGGCCGGTGTCGCTCCGACGCTGCTGATTCGCGATTTGCACCGCCACCTGGGCGCTCCCTTGCTAAGCCACTACGAGGGACAGGCCGGCGACGCGGCCGCTCTGGTGGTGGCGATCGGCAAGAGTTTTCAAAAGGCGATGTTCTGTGTCACAAACGCCGCCGTGTTGGGTCTGGCCCCCGACGAGGCGGCCGGGCGCCGCGCCCACTTCGATGGGTGGGCCGCCCGTATTCTCACCACCCGCATTGCCGAGTGGGAACCGCAACCTTAATCCCAAATACGGGTAAATCTCAAAAAAGTTGAATATTCATTGTTGCAGGTCAAGACCAAGGTGGCTGGCACCGGACTGGGAAGTGGGTTTTATTTGGACTGCGACCGCCACTTGTGCCAGATTTTGGGGCAGGCGATGCGGAGTGGACGGTGGACGACCAGAAACTGGGTGAGGCCCTCAAGCGGCATTTTGGCCACGAGCGCTTTCGGCCCGGCCAGCGCCGGATCGTCGAGCTGGCCATCGCCGGGCACGACCAGCTCATCTTGATGCCCACCGGGGGCGGCAAATCGCTTACCTACCAGCTGCCTGCCCTGCTGCTGCCGGGATTGACGGTGGTCGTCTCGCCGCTGATCGCCCTGATGCACGACCAGGTCGACCGCCTGCGCGAGAACGGCATCGCGGCCACCTTCCTTAACAGCACGCTTGCCGCCGGTGAGCGGACACGGCGCGAACAGGCAATTGCCCAGGGCCGCATGAAGCTTTTGTACCTCTCGCCGGAGCGGCTCTTGAGCGAGGAGTGTCTCGCATTTTTGGAGTACGTGCAGCGCCAGGGGGGTCTATCGCTTCTGGCGGTGGATGAGGCGCACTGCGTGAGCGAATGGGGGCACGACTTTCGGCCCGAGTACCGCCAGCTGGCGGCGGTGCGCGAGCGCTTTGCGGCCCTGCCGACGCTGGCGCTCACCGCCACGGCCACCGAGCGCGTCCGCCAGGACATTCTGGTGCAGCTGAAGCTGCGCGATCCGCACATTCACATCGCCAGTTTCGACCGGCCGAACCTGCACTACGCAGTGCTCGCCAAGGACAAAGGGGCCTACGCCGAACTGTTGGGACGCTTGCGGCGGCTGGATGGGGCGAGTGCCATCGTCTACTGCCAGAGCCGCCGGGCGGTCGAAGCCCTGGCCGAACGGCTGGTGGCGGACGGTCTGAACGCGTTGCCGTACCATGCCGGGATGGCGGCGGAGATGCGTTCTCGCCACCAGACGCAATTTTTGCGCGACGACGCGCCGGTGCTGGTGGCGACGGTGGCCTTCGGTATGGGGATCGCCAAACCCGATGTGCGCGCGGTGTTTCATTACGAACTGCCCCGCAACCTCGAAGGGTACTACCAGGAGTCGGGCCGGGCCGGGCGCGACGGCCAACCGGCCGATTGCGTGCTGTTTTTCAGTCCGGGCGATCGGGCCAAAATCGAGTATCTGGTCGCCCAGAAGTCCGACCCGCACGAACAGCGCCTCGCCCGCTCGCAGCTTGCCCAGATGTTGGCCTACGCCGAGAGCACCGTCTGCCGACGGCGCATTCTGCTGGGCTACTTTGGCGAGGCGCTTGCCGAAGCGGACTGCGGCGGCTGCGACAACTGCCGCAGTCCGGTAGCCACCCAGGACCGGACCGTGGACGCTCAGAAATTGCTTTCCTGCGTGGCCCGCTGCCAGGAGCGCTTCGGGCTTCGGCACATCGCCCAGGTGCTGCGCGGGGCGAACACCCAGAAAATCCGTACCCAGGGGCACGACCGGCTTTCAACCTACGGCATCGGCGCCGACCTTAGCCAGGCCGAATGGCTGCATCTTGGCCGCACCCTGGTGCACCAGGGGCTTTTGATCGAGACCACCGACGGCTATCCGGTACTCAAACTCAACGCCCTGTCCTGGGAGGTGCTGCGAAGGCAGCGGACGGTGACGGCGGCCCGGCTTCCCGCCCGCCCGACCTCGCCCCAGCCCGCCGATGCGGCGGCGGACGACGCTGCGCAGGGACTGTTTGAGCACCTGCGCCGGTTGCGCAAGCGCCTGGCCGACGAGCAGAACGTGCCGCCCTACGTCGTCTTCGCCGACGCCGCCCTCAAAGCGATGGCCCAACGGCGCCCCCAGACGATGGCCCAGTTTCTGGCCATCCCGGGGGTGGGTACCCGCAAAGCGGAAGCCTACTTCACCCCTTTTACCGCCGAAATCCGCACCTACTGCGAAGCGCTCGCTCTCGCCCCAGAACCGGCGCACGGGGAAATTTCACCACCGGAGCCGCCGCGGCGAGCCCGCAGCCCGCAGCCCGCCGAAGTGATCCCTTCTACCTGCGCCCTGACTTTGGATCTGTGGCGGCAGGGCCTGACTGTCGAGCAGATTGCCGAACGGCGCAGCCTCAGAATCGAAACCATCGAAGGGCACCTGGCCGAACTGGTCGAATCGGGTGAGGACATCGCCATCGAACGCCTCGTCGGGCCGGACCGCAGACGTACCATCGAAGCCGTCCTGCTCAAACTCGGAACCGCCGTGCTCAAACCGGTCAAAGAGCAACTCGGCGACGAGTACTCCTACGGCGAAATTCGTCTGGTGCGGGCGCAGCTGCTGGGCGGGCACGGCGATTTTTGATCGCTTGGGTCGCCGGCTTCGCTCCAGGCGACGTCCGTTTCGAAATCTTTGTCCGGTGGTCGCTTTGCCCATCGCGCGCCTACAATGGGCCGCGGATTTCTCATAAAAAGGACAAAGGCCGATGACCAGGTTTAGGCGCGCAGCGGGCAAAGCACGGCGCATCTTGCGGATGGTGGGATGGTGTCTGGCGATCGGGGCCGTGGTGCCGTCGGGGGGACGCGCCGAGGAGGGCATGTGGACCTACGACAATTTTCCGTCCGAGCAGGTGGCCAAAAAGTACGGTTTCAAGCCGGATGCGGCCTGGCTTGAACGGGTGCGGCTCGCCTCGCTCAGGCTGGCGGGCGGCTGCTCGGGCTCGTTCGTCTCGCCCAACGGGCTGGTGATGACCAACCACCACTGCGCTGCCACCTGCATCGAGGAACTGTCCACCGCCCAGCAGAACTATATCGAAAGCGGCTTTCTAGCCCGCCGCCCCGAAGCGGAACTCAAATGCCCGGATGTCGAACTCAACCAGTTGACAGCCATCGAAGACGTCACCGAGCGGGTTAAAAAGGCGACCGCGAACTTGAGCGGCCAGCAGTTCAGCGACGCCCAGAAAGCCGAATTTGCCCGCATCGAGAAAGCCTGCGCCGATGCAACCGGCCTGCGCTGCGATGTGGTGAACCTCTACCAGGGCGGCCTCTACAACCTGTACAAGTACAAGCGCTATCAAGATGTGCGGCTGGTCTTCGCGCCGGAATTTCGGATCGCTTTTTTTGGCGGCGACCCGGATAATTTCAACTTTCCGCGCTACGACCTGGATGTGACTTTCCTGCGCGCCTACGACAAGAGCCAGCCGGTCAAAACCGAGCACTACCTGCCCCTCAGTCCCACCGGCCCCAAGGCGGGGGAACTCGTCTTCGTCTCGGGCAGTCCCGGCTCCACCTCGCGACTCTTCACAGTGGCACAGCTCGAATTTCTGCGCGATGTCGTTTTCCCTGAAAGCCTCAAGCGGCGCGCGGAGTTGCGCGGCGTGCTCACCCAGTTTGCCCGCCAGGGACCGGAGCAGCGCCGCATCAGCCAGGAAACGCTCTTTGGCGTCGAAAACAGCTTCAAGGCAATCAACGGCCAACAGCAAGCGTTGCTCGATCGCGAATTTTTTGGGCGCAAGGTGGCGGCGGAGCAAAAACTGCGCGCCGCAGTCGCCCGCGATCCGGCCCTGGAGCGCAAGTACGGTAAAGCCTGGGACGAAATCGCCCTGATTGAGAAGCGCTACGAGACGTTCTACCGGCCCTATTTGCTCGTCGAGCGCGGGGCGGCCTTCAACTCGAAGCTGTTCGACATCGCCCGCACGCTGGTGCGCGCCGCCCAGGAGCGGCCCAAACCCAACGAAAAGCGCCTGCGCGAATTTCGCGATTCGGCTTTGCCCTCCCTCACCCAGAGCCTCTTCTCCGAAGCGCCCATCTATGGCGACCTCGACGAGGTGACTTTGACCTTCTCGCTCACCAAGCTGCGCGAATACCTGGGAACCGACGATCCGCTCGTGCGCCAGGTGCTCGGCAAAGAGTCGCCCGAAGAAGTCGCCCGCCGACTGGTACAGGGCACCAAACTGACCAACGTCGCCCTGCGCAAGTTGCTCTGGGAAGGGGGCGCGGCGGCCGTCGCGGCGAGCAGCGATCCGATGATCCGCTTTGCTGTGGCCGTGGATCCGGCCGCCCGCGCCCTGCGGTTGCGCTACGAGCGCGAAATCGAGGGGCCGGTGAACCAGAATAGCGAACTGATTGCCCAGGCGCTGTTTGCCCAGACGGGCACCAGCGTCTACCCGGATGCGACCTTTTCGCCACGGCTCTCCTACGGTGCGGTTGAAGGGTACGAGCACAACGGCCGGCGCGTCGAGCCGTTTACCGACATGGCCGGTGCCTTCGAGCGGGCCACCGGCAAAGACCCCTACGCCCTGCCGCCGAGTTGGCTTGCAGCCAAAGACCGTCTGAACCTCGCCACACCCTTCAACTTCGTCACCACCAACGACATCATCGGCGGCAACTCCGGCAGCCCCGTCATCGACAGCCGCGCCCAGGCGGTGGGTCTCATCTTCGACGGCAACATCCACTCCCTCGGCGGCGCCTTTGGCTTCGACGCCGCCCTCAACCGGGCGGTGGCCGTCGACAGCCGCGCGCTCATCGAAGCGCTGCGCGCCGTCTACGGAGCGGGCGCGCTGGTGGACGAACTGCAGCCCAAGGGCCGCTCCGCCTTCACCCTGTAGTCGAGACACTGACCAACCGACTTTCTGCCCTGCGGTCAGTCCCGCTTCGCCCGAAGGAGGCAGGACCGACCGACGACAGAGGGAGCCCGAGTTCTTACCGGGGCGGGAGGCGTCGGGCCCGCACATCGGGGTGAATGGACTTGGGAAACATCCAACAAATCGGCGATTTGCGGTGTGTTGTCCCACATAAAACAATGCATCTTTCCATGGTGCCTATCCGTGGAGCGCTTCTGTGAAAACACCCGAAAACGAAAACGTTTCCAAAGCAGAGTTGACGGCGCAGCTTGTCCAGCTGCGGCAAGAGGTTGAAGCGTTGCGCTTCAGCGCCCAATCGCACCGCGAGGCAGTCGAAGAGTGCGACCGGCTCAAAGCTCAGCAAAAAATCGCCGCCGAGCGTGCTCATTTTTTGGCCAATGCCGTGGCCATCCTCACCTCTTCCCTCGACTACGCCACCACGCTGGCCACGGTCGCCCAGCTCGTGGTGGCACGGTTGGCCGACATCTGCATCATCGATTTGCTCGGAGACGATCTGACCATCCGGCGGCTGATTACCGCCAACGCCGCACTGCGGCGCACAGGACTCGCCTGGGAAGTCGAGCGGCGCTATCCGTTTATTTCCGGCGCTCTGTACGGCCCGGCCCGGGTGGTAAGCACCGGCCTACCGGAGATCGTACCGGTGGTCGAAGACCGGTTTGCCGCCGCCCACGGTATCGGCTGCGAGCACCCGGAGCTGCTCCGGTGTCTTGAATTGGGTTCCTGCATGTGCGTACCCCTGGTGACAGGGGAGCGAATCCTGGGAGCGCTCACTTTTGTCAGCGGCAGCACTTCGCGGCCCTACGGCGGTGACGATCTGGCGTTGGCGCAGGAACTGGCCAATCGCGCCGCCCAGGCGATCGAAAATGCCCGGTTGCACCAGGCCGAGAGCCACGCACGCGCCGAAGCCGAGGCGGCCAACCGCGCCAAGGACGAGTTTCTGGCCACCCTCAGTCACGAACTGCGCACTCCCCTCAACTCGATCATCGGCTTCAGCCAGTTGCTGCGGCGCGGCCGGATGAACCCCGCCGCCATCGAGCAGGCCGCCGAGGCGATCGAGCGCAACGGCCGCCTGCAGGCCCAACTGGTGGACGACCTGCTCGATGCGTCCTACATGCTGCGCGGCCAGTTGCAGTTGCACTGCTGCCGCGTCGATCTGCGGGCGGTGGTCGAAAACGTGCTCACTTCCATGCGGGCGCTAATCCGCGAGAAGGGCCTGGTCCTCAGAACCCGCGTCGCCCAGAACCTCGAACCGTTCTGGGGAGATCCGCGCCGCCTCAAGCAAATTGTCGCCAACCTGGTTGCCAACGCCATCAAATTCACGCCCCCCGGGGGAATGATAAGCGTACAGCTGGAGGCGACGGCAGGTCAGCTGCAGCTGACGGTGCGGGACACGGGCGTGGGAATCGACGCCGAATTTCTGCCGCACGTTTTTGAAGTGTTTCGTCAAGCCGACGGCACCTCCACCCGTCGCCACGGCGGCTTGGGGTTGGGGTTGAGTTTGGTGCAGCATCTGGTGCACCTGCACAGCGGCACGATCGAAGTGCAAAGCGACGGCAAAAACTGGGGCAGCAGCTTTACGCTCCGCCTTCCCCTTGACGCCAGGCGCAGCGCCGAGGCGGAAGCCGCCGAGGATGGGGCAGCTGCTGCAACCCTGAGGGGTTTGCGTCTGCTGTTGCTGGTGGAGGATGCCGAACTGCGCCGCACACTCCACGCCGCGCTTGCCGCTCAAGGAGCGCGGGTGCTGACTGTCGATCGCGTCGAAGCGGCCCTGGAGCAGTTCGAGGGTTACCGCCCGGATGTGCTCATCACTGCCGCTCCCACCTACAACCGCGAGGGGCTCTGCTGCTCTCTGGTGCGCAAGCTCGGCGAGCAGGAGGAGCCTTACCCCGCGGCGGAAATCGAAGCACAGGAGCGCCGGATGATGCTTGCAAGCTTCGCTATCCAACCTCCCCGGCCCGTCGAGCCGGAGGACCTCGCCTCGGAGGTGGCGCGGTTGGTCGGCAGGCAGGTGATCACCCGCATGCCGGGCGAATCGAGCACGGCCCCGAGTTGCCTATTGCGGGGAGATTAGCCGGCGTTCGCGGTCGGAAGGCGGTTCGACATTGAGCGCTCCCAGTTCGATGAGCCCCGAGGCCCAGGCCGGATCGAGTTCGCGGCATTCGTAAAAATCGGCCCCCACCGCCTCGCCGGTCTCGTCGAAGGCCGCGCCCCGCAGGCAACTGCGGCTAAAATCCGCCCCCGCCAGGTTGGCGGCACTCAGGCAGGCTTCCTCCAGGCTGCTGTCGCGCAGATTGGCGCCGCGCAGGTCCGCGCCGCGCAAGTTTGCACCGCGCAGGTCCGCGCGCGAAAGGTCCGCCTCGCGCAGATTCGCCCCGCCCAGGTCCGCCCCGCGCAGGTTCGCCCGCGAAAGGTCCGCCTTTTCGAGCACCGCCCGGCCGCCGCTGACAGCAGTCAGGTCCGCGTCGCGCAGGCAGGCAGCTCCCAAATCCGTCTCCTCGAGCACCGCCCCGACCAGGCTGGCTCTGTGCAGATCCGCTCCTGTAAGCCTCGCTCCGCGCAGGTTGGCGAGCACCAGAGCAGCCCGCTCCAGGTTTGACCCCACCAGATTGACACCCTGCAGGTCTGCCCGCAGCAGGTCCGCCTCGGACAAGTCGATTAAAGGTGCCTCGCCGGAGCGGATCCGCTCGATCAAGGCCGTTTTTGCCGATGGATGACCCACGGGTTTGCTCCAAAATGGGGATAACCGCTGTCCATTGTACGATTTTGGTCTCCTTCGGTCCTTCAAGGTGTCGGCAGCAGCGTCCGCGCCCACCCGAGACAGCGATAGGCTTGCTCGGTCCAGAACTCGCTATCCCAGTAGACATAACAACTCGTCTCGCAGACCAGCAGGGCGTGGGCGGCCTGCTCCAGCGCCCATTCGTCGCGGGGGGACGCGCCCAGGCGCGCCTGGGCGACGTCGCGGCTAAGTTGCTCGACCGCTTCGAGTACCTGCACCCGGCGTTCTCCCGCTTTCCAACTGTGGTGGCCGCCAATCCAGGAGCCGCCCCCGGCCGCAAGTCGTACCTGCGAGGTCGGGCCGTCCGGCAGGTATTTGTCGAGGTACTGGCTCACGGTCAGAAATTCGACCTCCGGCCAGTGGGCCTGGTTTTCGAATAGCGGCGCAAACCCGTTCGGGAAGAACTCGAACATCATCACATTGCCATTTTCGCCGTCGGAGGTGGGCACCACCAGGGCGGGAGTCTGCGTGTTCGTCTGTTTGAGCGCTGCACCGCGCTGGCGGGCGGTGCCGATGCAGCCGTCGGCGTTCTGGCCGCTCTGCTGGCGGATGCCCATCTCGGTGTCGCGCACGACGCAGAGGATCTCCTCGCCCTCGCCCTCGGCTGCGATCACCAACCGGTGCACTTGATTTTCAAGTTGCACCGTCGACCAATCGGCGGGTCGCTCCAGGGCGGAGGCGGGCAAGATCACCCACTCGTAGCCGCACTTTTTAATCAGACGCACCAGACGCAATGCCTCGATGCCGTCCCCGAGCATGCCCATCTCCGGCAGCCAGAAGCCGCGCACGCGCGCGAGGGCTTTTTCGCCGAACAATTCGGCAAAGACCGCCCGCCACTCCATAATCTGGGCCTCGTGGTCGCGCTCGGGTGTCGCCGGGAAATAACAGTGGCTGTAGGCCGTCCCGGCAAATTCGACCGCCTCGGGATACTCGGCAAGCATCTTGCGCAGTTGGGCAATGACGTTGCCCAAGGGTTCGCCCTGCACGTGGTAGTTGGCAAAGGTGCCGTCGTGGGAGAGTTTGTCGAGTTCTTCGAGCAGCACCCCCGAGTAATCGAGCATCAGCCGGGGCGCGTAGCCCTGTGCGCTCAGCCGTTGCACGTAGTGGGCCGGGTTGAGGTAGGCTCTGGCGTACCAACCGGCGTTCCAGCGCTCCTCGGAATTTTCCGGACCGTGGAGCATCTTTTCGAGATTGCCGATGAGCCGTCCTTCTTCGCCTTCTCCCACCCAGATGGGCGGCTGGTGCATATGCAGCCATGGAACGAACACGGCCAGCGGCTTTGTAATCATGACTCCCCCCTGCGCTCGTCGAACAATGTCTCACCAGTATCCCGTTTCTACTGCCGGTTTACAAAATATGTCATTGCTAGTAGTAGGGCCTCCTCGCGACTCGTTGCTGGACTTGTCAGCAAAGATTAGTAACCTCATTGCATAAACCACAGTGTTAGAAGCTATTGGCCTGTAAGTCTTACAGAACGGGACTGCAACTTTTACTCTTTATATTGATAAAGGGGCTTGTCTTTTCATGGATCCGGGATTCCGCAGGTAGATAGAGCGGCTGAAGTATTTTGGTTGGATGAGCCAGCCTCCTGCTGAAATCCAGGTCCACAATCTCGACCACCTCGGCATCGTCGCTGGAATCATCGACTCTATCGGCCTGGTTGAGGAAGTTGACCGGCTGCTGGGCACCCATCCGCAGGAGCATGTGAGCTGCAAAAAAGGATTCACACAATGTAGTGTGAAGATACCTTTGTGGGCGCTCTACTCCCTGAAAGCTGGAGATCTTCTTGATTTGGTAACAAAGCCGGCAACATGGAGTGAACTACCAAAGCTTTTCTCGGCCAAGAGTTTTCAAGATCTTGCAAGGTGGAGGCATCGTGCTTTCGGCTATGAAATCAAGCTTGGAGAGTGGCTTTACCGGCTACTGCACTTATTACAGCTGCTGTTGGTGGAGGCATTTACGCTATCAGCATGCTGCGAGGAAGTCAATCTAAGCAAAAGTCTCTGAAGTCCACATCCAGATCGCCCGATCAACTATCAGATTAAGGTGCTGGATCGTAGGAGAGCTTAATCTACTTCTCGGCAGGGCAGGTAGTAGCCCGTTTCATCGCGCAGGTGGCACTCGCGGGTGATCGAACGCATCAGCGACCAGGAAAATTCGGTCTCGTGCATGTAGTCCGACCAGTGCGCCTTGAGGGCGGTGTGCGCTTTTCTGAGGTTGTAGCTCGGGATCGCCGTCGAGACATGGTGGGGAATGTGGACGTTGATATCGTGGCAGAGAAATTCGACCCAGGCCGGGTAGACGCAGTGGATAGTCGAAAACAGCTGACCGGTCACCGGCGTCCAGGTGGCGGCGGGATAAAAAGGAATGTCCGGGTGGGTGTGGTGGACGAGCGTAAAGGTGCTCATCCAGAAGTGATAGACCAGCCAGGGCATCAGCCAGAACTGGATGACCGCCCAGGGGCCGCCCATCCACAGTAGGGCCGGAAACAACACGCAGGCAAAGGCAATCACTGCCGTGGATGAGAGCCGGATATCGGCTCGGTCCTTGGGCTTGAATAGCGACGGCTTGAAGTGCAGGTTGAGCTGGTGCACCGCCGAGGCGAACCACCAACCGATGCCGCGGGCAAAGCGATAGCCTGCCCGCACCCCCGGCGAAAGCGCGCGGTACTCCGCCACCGACATCGGCCGCCAGGCATTGTCCATCTCGATCTGATTGGTGAAGGTGTGGTGCTGGTTGTGCTTGATCCGCCAGCCATGGAACGGATAGAGCAACGGCAAGAGCATCACATGCCCGACGATGTCGTTGATGCGCCGCCGCGTCGAGAAGCTGCGGTGGCCGCAGTCGTGGGCGATGACGAAAAAGCCCGTCAGTGCCGTGCCGGTGAAAATCCATAGAGCCGGCAACAGCCACCACCAGGGGTTGAGAGCAAGAGCCGCGTAGCCTAAGACAACCAGCAGCACATTGACAACCAATCTTGCCCAGGCTTTTGCCGGGCTGATCCGAAAACAGTCTTTGGGTATGGTCTGGATGACATCGCCGAGGGAAGCCTGTTTTTCCAGGGCGGCAATCCGTTGACGGTCCAGGTCGCGGCCTGTCCCCTCGAAGCTCTGTCGCTGTACCATGCGGGCTCCTACTGAATGTTCACCCCTCGCAAGGCGGATCCGGGAAGCCCCAAGCCCACGTCTGGAGAGTGCCTCCCGGGATCGCTCGCTAAGGACCGCCCGCGCGAGTACTGCAATGTAATGTAACAGAATTTGACGGTTTCGGCCCCGCCCGCTGCTTTTCTCCAGTACCGCCGCCGCGCCTGCTCGCAGGCAAAAGTGTTCATTCTAAACATTTCTTGCCCGGGGGCTGCGGGCCGAAGCCGCACGGCCTGACTTGGCACAAGTACCTACACTTTGCTCGACACGCCCCGGAGCTTTCTGGGGGCTGTTGGCGTGCCCATGAGTGTCTGGCATCAAACTTGATGAAGAATCTTTACACAATGCCGGGCTTTTCCCGTCTGGAGAAGGACGATCCTGCATGATTTATGTACCCAGCCGCCCGACTGGGTGCGGTGCATCTCGCTCTCCATCCCGTATGGGTGTAGGATGCGCTATTGACTGGCAAGTCATCACAATCTCGTGAAAGGATACGTGCAGCCTATGCTCGCCCATCTTCCCACGCCATCACTCGCCCGCATTGTTCCTCAGAGCTTGAACGGTCGCACACTTCTGAAGCTTGTCTACGTGGTGCTTGAACCCCAATACCAGAGCGCGGTGGCGGCGGGAGCCGAGCTCATCAACCAGACCAACCCGGTGCTCGCGGTCGAGGTCAAAGGTTACCTCATCGAGGATCTGCGCGAAGCGGAGCGCTACGCCGAATTTTGCGCCGATGTCGCTCAGGCGGACGTTTTCTTTGCCTCGATGATCTTCATCGAGGATCTAGCGAACAAGATTGTGGCGGGGGTGCGCCCACACATCGACAGGCTCAAAGCCTCGGTGATCTTCCCGTGCATGCCCCAGGTGATGCGCCTTTCGAAGGTGGGTTCATTTTCGATGGCCAATATGGGCCAGTCTAAGAGCGCCATCGCCTCCTTTATGCGCAAGCGCAAGGAGAACAACAAAGGCGGCAGCTTCCAAGAAGGCATGCTCAAGATGGTCCAGACGTTGCCCAAGATCCTCAAGTACCTGCCCATGGAGAAGGCCCAGGACGCCCGCAACTTCATGCTCAGCTACCAGTACTGGCTGGGGGGCTCCGCCGACAACATGGCCAACTTGCTGCTGATGCTCTCGCATCATTACTTCCCGAACCTGCGCAAGCTCGAATTCAAGCCGCCCATCGAGTATCCCGATTTGGGCATCTGGCACCCACTTGCTCCCAAGATGTTCGAGGACATCCGCGAATATTTGACCTGGTACAACAACCGCCGCGAGGTGAGCGAGGAGTTGCGCGATCCGCTGGCACCCACCGTCGGCCTGATTTTGCAGCGCACCCACCTGGTGACCGGCGACGACGGCCACTATGTGGCGATGGTCGAAGAACTCGAATCGCGCGGGGCGCGGATCATCCCGATTTTTGCCGGTGGGCTCGACTGCTCCAAGCCGGTCGAGAAGTACTTCTACAACCCCATCAACAACCAGCCCCTGGTGGACGCGGTCGTGTCGCTGACCGGTTTCTCGCTGGTGGGCGGCCCGGCTAAGAACGACCCCGAAGCGGCGATCGCCGCGATGAAGAAGCTCAACCGCCCCTATATGGTCTCGCTGCCCCTGGTCTTCCAGACGACCGAGCAGTGGGAAAGCTCCGATCTGGGTCTGCACCCGGTGCAGGTGGCCCTGCAGGTGGCCCTGCCGGAGTTGGACGGAGCCATCGAGCCGATTATCCTCTCCGGCCGCGACGGGGCTACGGGTAAGGCGATGCCGATGGCCGACCGCATCGAATTGGTGGCGGCCCGCGCCCTCAAGTGGGCGAACCTGCGCAAGAAGCCCCGTTTGGCCAAAAAAGTGGCGATCACGGTCTTCTCCTTTCCGCCGGATAAGGGCAACGTCGGCACCGCCGCCTACCTGGACGTGTTCGCTTCGATCTACAACGTCATGCGCCTGTTGGGCGACAACGGTTACGACGTCGAGGGACTGCCTGCCGACCCGCAGGCGCTGCTTATGGAAGTGCTCCACGACGTCAACGCCCAGATCCGCTCCAGCGAAATCAACGTCGCAGCCAAGTTGACAGTCCAGGAGTACGAAGCGCTCACTCCGTTTAGTGACCGGCTGGAGGCCAACTGGGGACCGGCACCGGGGCCGTTCAACAACGACGGCACCAACTTGGTGGTCTACGGCAAGCACTACGGCAATTTGTTCATCGGCGTGCAGCCTTCTTTTGGCTACGAAGGCGACCCGATGCGCCTGATGTTCTCCAAGTCCTGCTCGCCCCACCACGGCTTCGCCGCCTACTACACCTACATCGAAAAAGTCTGGGGAGCGGACGCGGTACTCCACTTCGGCACCCACGGGGCGCTGGAATTTATGCCCGGCAAGCAGATGGGCATGTCCGGCAACTGCTACCCCGACCGGCTCATCGGCACGCTGCCCAATCTGTACTACTACTCGGTCAACAACCCGAGCGAAGCGACGATCGCCAAGCGCCGATCCTACGCGTCGATCATCAGCTACCTCACCCCGCCCGCCGAGAACGCCGGCCTCTACAAGGGCCTCAAGGAGCTGCAGGAACTGGTGGCCTCCTACAAGCAACTGCGCGAGAGCGAGCGCGGCGAGACCATCTGCGAGACCATCGCCGAGAAGGTGCGCCAGGTCAACCTCGATAAGGACGTAGCCATTTCCGCACTGGATAGCCTGGATGCGCGCGACGCTTTCGTGGGCCTGATCTACCGCTTCTTGATGGAGATCGAAGACCGGCTGGTGCCCTGCGACCTGCATGTCGTGGGCACTCCCCCCACCGCCACTGAGGCTATCGACACGCTGGTGGGGGTAGCAAGCTTCGACCGGCCCGAAAAAGAGATGGAAGGTCTCGACCGGATGCTCGCCACTGCCCGCGGCTGGGATATCGAAGCGCTCCAGCGCGATGCTGAGACCGGCGGGATCGAATCGCTCGACCGGCTGCGGGCAATCAAGGCCGCCGCCAAGGCCGCCGTGCGCTCGCTGGTGGACGCCCAGACCGACGCGGGCGGGCGCGTCTCGCGCGTGTCGCTGCTCAATTTCTTCAACATGGGCACCACCGAACCGTGGGTGGAGGCGCTCAAGGGCCATGGCTTCATGCTCGATGCCAAAGCCCTCAAGCCGCTGTTTGCCTTTCTAGAAGAAGTGCTGGAGCGCATCGTGGCCGACAACGAACTGGGTGCCCTAGTCAAGGCGCTCGAAGGCGAATTCACGCTCCCCGGACCGGGCGGCGACACCGTGCGCAACCCGATCGTGCTGCCCACCGGCCGCAATATCCATGCCCTCGACCCGCAATCGATCCCGACGGCGGCGGCGGTCAAATCCGCCCAGATCGTCGTGGACCGCATGCTGGCCCGCCACCGCGCCGAAAATAACGGCGCCTGGCCCGAGACGATCGCAACGGTCTTGTGGGGCACCGACAACATCAAGACCTACGGCGAGGCGCTTGCGCAGATCCTCTCGATGATTGGCGTGCTGCCGGCCCCCGATTCGATCGGCCGCATGAATTGCTTCAAGGTGATCCCGCTGGAGGAACTCGGCCGGCCCCGCATCGACGTGGTGGTCACCTGCTCCGGAATATTCCGCGATCTGTTCCCCAACCAGATGGAACTAATCGACATGGCGGTCAAAACGGTCGCCGAACTTGACGAGCCTCTCCACCTGAACTTCGTGCGCAAGCACGCCCTCGATCAGGCGGCGGCCCTTGGGATTAGCCCCCGCAAGGCGGCCACCCGCGTCTTCTCCAATGCCTCGGGATCCTACGCGGCCAACGTCAACTTCGCGGTCGAGACCGGCGCCTGGGAAACCGAAGAGCAGCTGCACGAGATGTACCTGAGCCGTAAGTCCTACGCCTTCGGCTCCGAGGTCAACAACGAGCAGCAGCGCGAAATTTACGAGGCGGCCCTCAAGACGGTCGACACTGCCTTCCAGAACCTCGATTCCAACGAGACGAGCATTACCGACGTCGATCACTACTTCGATTATCTCGGGGCGGTGACCGGCGTGGTCGAGAAGATGCGCGGCAAGCGGCCCTCGGTCTATATGGCCGACACCACCGCCGCCCAGGCGCGCATCCGCAGCATCGAGGAGATGGTCCGCCTCGATTCGCGCACCAAGATGCTCAACCCCAAGTGGTACGAGGGCATGCTCAAGCACGGCTTCGAGGGCGTGCGCGAAATCCAGTTCCGCCTCACCCACACCTTCGGCTGGTCGGCCACCGCCCACGCCGTCGACGACTGGGTTTACGACGAGACTGCCGACATCTACATGAACGACGAGCAGATGGCCGAGCGGCTCAAAAAGCTCAACCCCCATGCCTACCGCAAGATGGTGGGCGTGTTGCTCGAAGCGAACGGCCGCGGCTACTGGCAGACCACACCGGAGCAACTGGACCGGCTGCAGGAATTGTACCAGGATCTCGAAGACGACATCGAGGGGGTCAATCTGCCGCCCCTGCAGCGTCCGCCGCTGCTGTAGATTGCTCTGTCAATGCAGGCCCTGCACCAAAAGTTCTGGGCCTGCATTGTCTACCATTTACCCGAGTTTGCTAAACTACTTTCGACAAGCAAATACACAACCTTTTTGGTAAGCCTATCTTCAAGTAAGAGTTGTGAGTTACAACAAACGTAGAAGGACTTGCACCAGCGATTCAAAAACCATGGCTCTACTTGAACAAGACCAGCAAATCATAAGACGAACGTTTACAGTCTCAGCTGTGGTAGTGGCTTTCGTTTCTGCAGTACTGGTGGTTGCGCTGGCACTGTTTGTTACTGGTTCGCTCTCACAAGTCAACTGGTTGATCTGGGCTGCTGCTGGGGTCGTAACCAGTGTATTACTTGAGTGGCTGTTGAGTGGAGTAGCTAAGTGGCAATATTCCACTAGAGCAAGAAAACTACAAAAACTGCAGTTTCAGCTGAAGCAACTCAAGCTTTATGCAAGCTCAACAAAGGAGTTTGCACTTTTTATTTCTGAATCAATACTCATGTTTCTTATTTTTACAGGAATAGCTTCTTTTTTCTTAATTCAATTGTCTTTAGTACCAAAAAATGGCTCCAACACCATCTGGCATTTTCTTCAGGCCTGTGTTTACATCGGGATATTTGTTTTTGGAATGCACAGGGGGCTGAACGCACTTACAACTATTAGACAAATTCGAAACTACTCGCCGAGTGTTGCAAGTCTCCGGAAAGAAATAAAGGAGCTAGGGATCGCGACGCATCCCGTGGATGTGGCCAGTACTTCTGGGGAAGACGTTCTATTATCGGCAGCTGATTCAGGTAGCCTGATTGTTAAATCTGCTGACATCAAAAATGGTAGCGCCCGTATTGCTGAAACTGGCGTGACCGTGAAAAAGATCGTCAGTTACTACAAACTGGGTTTGGATCCACAGGAAATCGTGAGATAGGCATGAGAATTTGTCCCTGGCTCAGGTTTTCGCTGCCTTAACTTACTACCAGCTCAACCGTTTCCAACTCGATGAGGAAATAGAGTTGGAAGCAGAGGAGTACAATCGGTTAGAAGAGCAGTATAGAAAGACAAAGTAGTTGTGAGCTGGCTGTGCTTGTATGTAGATGAAGACGCCGGAGATAAAGCTGTGGTTCGTGCCTTGCGAGAGAGGGGGGCCGACGTAGTCACCTATATTGACGTGGGAATGATCCAGCATAGCGATGAGGAACACTTGCTGCGTGCAACGGAGTTAGGTTGCGCTCTTTATTCATTTAATCCGGGATTCCGCAGGTAGATAGAGCGGCTGAAGTATTTTGGTTGGATGAGCCAGCCTCCTGCTGAAATCCAGGTCCACAATCTCGACCACCTCGGCATCGTCGCTGGAATCATCGACTCTATCGGCCTGGTTGAGGAAGTTGACCGGCTGCTGGGCACCCATCCGCAGGAGCATGTGAGCTGCGGACAGGTACTCAAGGGCCTCATTCTCAACGGTCTCGGCTGCGTTTCGGCACCGCTGTACCTGTTCGAGCAGTTCTTTGTCGGTAAAGCCACTGAGCACCTGATTGGTCCAGGCGTGCTGCCCGAGCATTTTAATGATGACCGGTTGGGCCGGGTGCTCGCTAAGCTTTACGACGAGGGCACCACCAAAGTCTTCGTCCATCTGGCCCTCAAGGCGGCCCGGCAGTTTGGCGTCAAGACCGGCAGGGTGCACCTCGACTCGACCTCGTTCCATGGTGACGGCGAGTACACTGCGGGTGGACGGGTGGTCCCCCAAGCAGAAGACGAACCTCAGCCGATTGTCATCACCCACGGCTACAGCCGGGATCATCGCCCCGACCTCAAGCAATTCTTGTTGTCGATGATTACCAGCGGCGATGGGGAGCTGTTGGGGGCTTCCATCGACAAGGATGGGCTGCGGGGGGCCGATTTGCGCGGGGCCGTCATGCCGGATGGAGCGGTGCACTCGTGAGCAGGGGCGGTTTCAGTTGGTGCGGTTTTCAGTCGGAAGTGAACGGCACAGCGACCGAAAACCGCCAGCTTCAAGCTTCACTAGTTAAGAGGTGCATGCCTCGCATGTAGATGAAGTAAAGACAAAAGTTCTGAAAATCCGAGCAGACCCTCTGCTTCTTTGCGTTCGCGGGCCGTCAACTCCTCACCCGCCTCCTGGCGGGACAATAAAGTCTGCAGACGTTGTTGAGCCGTCTCAGGCAACTGAAAGCGGGTGGATTCAAAGGGAATACCTAGGTTTTCCATCGGGTGACTGCTGGGTTTGGTCTTTATGTAGGATAGCGGCAAAATGACTTGTACTTGAAATACCGACCGCGGAGAAACAGCGGATTTTCGGGGGCGGTTTGCCGCGCGTCAGAGCTCGCTACGCATCCTGTTGCTGAAAGCCCGGTATTCAGGGGTATCAAGGCGTTGCTGCACCGTACCGAGCACCTGGGCCAGATCGCCCGCCAGCAGCGCAGAGACGGCCAGACACAGTCCCGGAAAAATCCGGCTGCACAGGGTGCCCTGCTCATCAGGGCTGAGAAGTGCGTACTCCCCTTGCTCCAGATAGAACCATTCGAGGCGTTGCTCCTCGACCAACCAGAGCAGATACTCCTGCACCCCATTGCTCCGGTAGGCGCACAGTTTTAGATTGCGCTCGTAAGAAGCGGAGCTGGCCGCAATTTCCACCACCAGTTCCGGCGCCCCTTCCACATAGCCGTCGCCGCTCAGCCGTGAGCGGCCTCCCACGGCCGGGTCGAGCCGCAGCAGGGCATCGGGCTGGGGCTCATTGTCACCGTCAAGCCGGACCGTCGCGTTGTCTCCGAGCCGGACACCCGGCGTGGCGGCCCGGTACACCCCCAACCAGGTGATGAGCAAGGCATGGGGTTCGGCATGGGACGCAAACCGGACGGCTGAGGACAAGTGGACTACTCCTTCGATCAATTCCGCCTTCTTGAGGTGAGGCATCGCTGCGTAGCGTCGCTCAAATTCCACACGGTTCAAATGGTCGCCGTTTTCTAGAGGGAGAATTTTTTGATCCGAAGGTAGGAACATAGCACTTGGCTTCTTGGCCTCGGGCCGCACGCCTGCCGCCATTGTCGCATCGGCCCGGGTGGGACGACTGCCGGCAAAACCGTCCCGGCGGGTCGGTGCCGACAGTACGTTAAGAATGCTTATTGCGCTACCGGCAAATGCGCGGCTCAAGTGGCATTTGGTAAAATCTTCGCGGGAAGTTTTGGCGTAAATGCCGATACGTAGCTATTCCCGTAGTCTGCGCAGGAGGACCAGAATGGTTGTCGGGGAGTACGACAGTGTGTTCAACAGCACCGCGGTGAGCACCGAACCGTTGAGCGCCAAGGAGGCGAAGCTGGCCATCGGCGCACTGGCGATGTTTAGCGACGGCGTTGTCCAGACCGAAGAACTGGGGGTAATGGCAGACCATCTGCTCGACGCCGAATTCGATGCCGCCGCCATGCAGGCCGCCAGTACCAAGGTCAATCGCATCTACCAGGAAGAAGGGGCGGGGGCGCTATTCAACGGAGCGGTGCGGGCGCTCGCCCCGGACGAGATGGAGCCCGCCTTCGAGCTGGCGGTCCGGACCGCCCTGGCCGACCGGGAGGTCTCCCCGGAGGAGCGCGATTACATGGTGGCTCTGGCCCGGGCGATGCGCATCGCTCCTGAGAAGCTCCAGCAACTGCTGGCCGACTACACCGGCAATCAGCCGGAACTGTTCCACGGTTGAATCCAGGGCATGAACATTTGACCAGGCTTGCTAGAATAACGTTGTCCGTGTTCCCGGCAACTATGTTTCAGTACGACCCGCTGCGGTGCCTGCCCTCTTCGGCGGAACTGCCTGATTCCGACGAAACGCCTGTGGACAACGAACTGCAAGATCTGGTCCCCGCCCTGCTGCGCTCGATCCTGGTGTTGCTGTGGGCTGAGCGCAACGACTGGTTTTTTGCCATCGACATGGGCATTTACTTCGACCCGCTGCAGCCGCCCGTCGTCCCGGACGGTTTTTTGAGCGTCGGAGTGGAGCGGCGCGTCGAGCCGACCGGTCGGCTCAGCTACGTGCTGTGGGAAGAAAACGGCACCGTCCCGATTTTTGTGCTCGAAGTAGTCTCCCAGACTTACCGCAGCGAGTACGACCGCAAGATGGAGCTGTACCGTCAATTGGGCGTGCTGTACTACGCGATTTACAATCCGAAGCCCGGACGGCGCAAACCCAAACCCCAGCCGCTCGAAGTCTACAAACTCACCGACACCGGCTACGTGTTGCAGCCCGGCGAACCGGTGTGGCTGCCTGAATTGCAGTTGGGTCTCGGCCGCGCTGAGGGCGAATTTGAAGGCTGGCAGCGCGAGTGGCTCTACTGGTACGACGCGCAGGGACAGCGGCTGCTGCCGGCCTGGGAGCGGTACAGACAGGCCGAGGAGCGTATCGCCCAGGAGCAGCAGCGCGCCGATCAAGAACGGCAACGCGCCGAACAGGAGCGCCAACGGGCCGAACGGCTCGCCGACTACCTGCGCTCTCGGGGCATCGATCCCGATGCCCTGGGTTGAAACCTTACTCCCACTCGATCGTGCCGGGCGGCTTGGAGGTGATGTCCAGCACCACCCGGTTGATGCCCGGCACCTCGTTGACGATGCGGTTGGCGATTTGCTCCAGCAGGTCGTAGGGAACCCGCGCCCAGTCGGCGGTCATGCCGTCTTCGCTGGTCACAAAGCGCAGGGCGAGGGCGTAGGCGTAGGTGCGCCGGTCGCCCATCACCCCCACGGTCTTGACCGGCAGCAGCACCGCAAACGACTGCCAGTAGTCGTTGTAGCGGCCGGAGCGGTTCACTTCCTGGCGCAAGATGAAGTCGGCCTCGCGCAGGATGTCGACTTTGTCCTTGGTGAGTTCTCCCAGCACACGGATGGCAAGACCCGGTCCTGGAAAAGGCTGGCGCTGGACGATTTCCTCCGGCAGCCCCAGGGCGCGGCCCACCTGGCGCACTTCGTCTTTGAAGAGTCGCTTGAGCGGTTCGACCAGCTTGAAGCGCAAATTTTCGGGCAAGCCGCCGACGTTGTGGTGGGATTTGATCTTGACGGCCACCCGCTCGCCGGTCTTCGGGTCGATATTTTCGCCCGCCGACTCGATGATGTCGGGATAGAGCGTGCCCTGGGCCAGATAGTCAAAAGGCCCGAGCCGCTGGGACTCCGACTCGAATACCCGGATAAATTCGGCGCCGATAATCTTGCGCTTTTGCTCTGGGTCGCTCACCCCCTCCAGCCGGACAATAAAGCGCTCGGCCGCATCGACGTAGGCCACCGGGATGTGGAACTGTTCTTTGAAAAGCTTGACCAACCGCTCGGGCTCGTTCTTGCGCATGAAGCCCTGGTCGATGAACATACACGTCAAGTTGTCGCCGATCGCCCGGTGCAGCAAAAAGGCGAGCGTCGAAGAATCGACCCCGCCGGAAAGGGCGAGTAACACCCGTTTGTCGCCCACCCGGGCGCGCACCTCGCGGATCGCCTCCTCGATAAAGGCGGCGGTCGTCCACTCGGGTTCGCAGCCGCAGATGTGGTAGACGAAGTTGCGCAACAGGGCCATGCCGCCGCGCGAGTGGACCACCTCCGGGTGGAACTGCACACCGTAGAGGTGGCGGCTGTGGTGGGCGATGGCGGCGCAGGGGGTGTTCTCGGTGTGGGCCAACAGCTCAAAACCCTCGGGCATCCGCAGGACCGAGTCGGCGTGGCTCATCCACATGGTGGTGCCGTCTTCGACGTTGGTGAACAGGTCCGTCGGATCGTTGATAAACAG
Source organism: Gloeobacter violaceus PCC 7421 (assembly GCF_000011385.1). NCBI lineage: Bacteria > Bacillati > Cyanobacteriota > Cyanophyceae > Gloeobacterales > Gloeobacteraceae > Gloeobacter > Gloeobacter violaceus. The sequence goes on along the minus strand of NC_005125.1, from coordinate 2,769,312 downwards.
CGAAGCTTTGCCGTACTCGGCCCGCTCAGCCCGCTCGACCGCCCCGCCCAATTGCTGGACCATCAGTTGCATCCCGTAGCAGACGCCCAAGATCGGAATGCCCAGCTCCCACAGGGCCGGATCGCACTGGGGCGCGTAGGCCTCGTAGACCGAATTGGGACCGCCGGAGAGGATGATCCCCTTGGGGGCCAGGCGCCGGATTTCGGCGATTGGCGTCTGGTAGCTCAGCACCTCGGAGTAGACTTTGGTCTCGCGGATGCGGCGGGCGATCAACTCCGAGTACTGCGAACCGAAATCGAGGATCGCGACCATCTCGCGGGCGAGCCCAGGGCGCTGGGCGGTTCCGCTTTCGACCTGGGTCGGCACGGTGGGGGCGGCTTCCCCTTCGGTCCGTGCAGCGGCGGTCGGGCTGGAGGTCATGGTAGTGCGCTCACCGAAAGATTATTCAGCACATCATAGCGACTGGTTGGCCCGATTGTGAAAAGCCGTACCCGGATCTGTCCGCACCGCGGGCGACACGGCCCGCTCGGCAAAGGCGCGCACGCGCGCGTCGAGGCCCGTCAGAGCGGTGCCCACCACCACCGCCCGGGCGCCGCGGGCGAAGGCAAGGGCAACTTGCTCGGGGCTTTGCACCCCCCCTTCGCACCAGACCGGTACGGTAAGCCGTCCGGCCAGCGCTCCCACCAGGTCCAAAGCTGGAAGCGGTGTGCCGAGGGTCGCCTCGGTATAGCCGCACAGGGTCGTGACCACAATATCGGCACCGAGGCGGGCGGCCGTTTCGCCCTCGGCCACGGTGGCCACATCCGCGAGCACGGGCCTGTCCAGTTCGCAGTGGATGCGCCCAATGAGCTCCGCCAGTGACTCGCCCCCCGGCCGGGGTCTGCCGGTGGCGTCGATGGCGACAATATCGGCGCCACTTTGGGCCACCGCCGCCGCATCGCCAAAAGTCGGGGTGATGTAGACGGCGCTATCCGCGTAGGGGCGCTTCCAGAGACCCACGATCGGCACATCCACGCGGGCGCGCACCGCCCGGATGTGTTCGGGCGATTCGATGCGCACGGCGACAGCCCCGTTCAAACAAGCGCTCGCGGCCATGGCGGCGATGATCGTCGGGTCGCGCAGGGGAGAACCCTCCGGAGCCTGGCAGGAGACAATCAGCCCCCGCAGGGCGATCACGGCGTTCATCCCGGGCGGGAGACGGCGAGGAGGGCGGGGGCGGTGTCGAGCGAACCGGTGGTCTTGGCGCGCTGATCGCGGGGGACGTAGACAAGGGCGATGTAGATGAGCCCCGCCAACATGATGATGAAGGTGATCGTATTAAAAATACCGGCGCGGTACTGAAAGGCGGTGTAGGCCCACAGCCACGGAAAACGGCCCGCCAGGTGGGCGCGCAGATTCTCGTCGGACCCCCCCTCAAACGGCCCGCGCGGGAAATCTTTGATCAGAATTTGTTTGGCCAATTCCCGGTCGCCGCCGCTCAGCTGCACCCACATGTTGTAGTCGCCCACCAGTTGGGCGCGGGCTTTGGCCACGGTGTCGTCGTCGCTGGTCAACCAGGGAGGATCGCCGTAGGATGGCCGATTGGACTCGCTTTCCTGCATACTGTCACCGGACGGTAACGGCATCGCCGCTTCATATTTCACAATCAACGTTAACACCGATCCCGCCGCCGGGAACCCCCGCGCCACCCAAGGAGAACGCCCATGTCCAGTCTCGCTTCCCCCGGCCGCATCGCCCGCGTTTTTGCCGCCTTGCACGCGCGGCGGGAAGTCGCCTTTATCCCGTTTATCACCGCGGGAGACCCGGATCTGGAGACCACCGCCGAGGCGCTGCTCACCCTCGACCGCAACGGTGCCGATCTGCTGGAATTGGGCCTGCCTTACTCCGATCCGCTCGCCGACGGACCGACCATCCAGGCGGCGGCCACCCGCGCCCTCGCCCGGGGCACCACCCCCGGCGCCGTGTTGGATCTGGTGGCCCGCCTCACCCCCGAGTTGCGCGCACCGCTGATTGTCTTCACCTACTTCAACTTGATCCTGGCGGTGGGAATCGAAGCATTTGTCGAGCGGCTCGCCGCCAGTGGCGCCAGCGGCCTGCTGGTGCCGGATCTGCCCGTCGAAGAAGGCGATGCGCTCCAGACGGCCGCGAACGTCCAGGGGCTCGACGTCATCTGGCTGGTGGCACCGACCAGCCCCCCCGAGCGGCTCAGACGGATCGCCGAGCGCACCACCGGCTTTGTCTATCTGGTGAGCACCACCGGGGTGACCGGCGCGCGCACCCAGGTCGCCTCCTCGGTGCGCACGTCCCTCGCCCAGTTGCGCGCCCTCACCACCCGTCCGGTGGCCGTGGGTTTTGGCATCTCCACTCCTGAGCAAGCCCACGAAGTGGCTTCCCTGGGCGCCGACGGCGTCATTGTCGGTTCCGCCTGCGTGCAACTGCTGGCCACCGCTGCCCCGGAAGAGCGCCTCGGGCAGCTCGCTGAGTTCTGTCGCCAATTGAAAAAGGCCAGTCAAACTCTTCCTGTAAAAAGTTAAGGAACATTAAGCGGGCTCACGGCGAAAAGCCCCGCCGTGTATTCTCGGGGCAGAGGGAAACACGACAGAGCTCAGTCGGGATATGTCCGATTGTCCAGGGGGGAATTTCTGGGCTCTCTTCTTAATCCACCCAGCCCAATAGACCGTCCGCCGCTACTGCGCCAGCACGAAGCGTACCAGCGTGCGCACGCCGAAGCCGGTACCGCCCCGGTTGGTGTAGCCTTTCTGCTTTTCGGTCCACACCGGACCGGCGATGTCGAGGTGCACCCAGGGGGTCTTCTCGACGAACTGCTTGAGAAAGAGCGCCGCGGTGATCGTGCCGCCTTCGCGCGAGCCGGTGTTGCGCATGTCGGCCACCACCGACTTCATCCCTTCGAAGTAGCTCTCTTCCATGGGGAGTTGCCAGAACTTCTCGCCGCTCGCCTCACCCGCCGCGCGGATCTGCCGGGCCAGTTCTTCGTTTTCGGTGAGCAGCCCCGCGATGTCGTTACCCAGGGCGACGACGCAGGCGCCGGTAAGGGTGGCCAGATCGACAATCGCATCGACGCCCAGTTTCTCGGAGAAGACCAGTGCGTCCGCCAGGGTGAGCCGTCCCTCGGCGTCGGTGTTGTCGACTTCGATGGTCTTGCCGTTGGAGGCGGTGAGGATGTCGCCGGGGTGGATGGCGTGGCCCGAGACCATGTTCTCGGTGGCCGCCACGATAAAGTGCACTTCGATGTCGGGTTTGAGCTGCCCCAGGACCTTGGCGGCTCCCAGGGCGGCGGCGGCCCCGCCCATGTCGACTTTCATCAATTCCATGCCCTTGGCGGGTTTGATGGACAGTCCACCCGAGTCGAAGGTGATGCCCTTGCCGATGATGGCGATGCGCTTGCGCGGGGCGCTGTGGGCGGGTTTGTAGGTGAGGTGGATGAATTTGGGCGGCAAATCGGTGCCCTGGGCCACTCCCAGGTACGCACCCATGCCCAGCCGTTCGCAATCTTCTTTTTCGAGAATCTCGCACTCCAGGCCGTTCGCCTCGGCGATCGCTGTCGCCTGCTCAGCCAGGGTGACGGAGGTGACGTAGTTGGCGGGGGCGGAGACCAGTTCGCGCGCAAAGATCGTCCCTTCGGCCAGGATATTGCCCCGGCGGACGGCCGCGGCGTAGTCGCCTTCGCCCGCCACCACCAGGCTCACTTTGGTCAATTTGTTCTCGCCGCCGTTGTTGCTGTTGCCGTTTTCTTCGCTGTCCGATTTTTTGGAGCGAAAGCGCCTGTCCTCGTGCAGGGCCAAGCGGATCGCCTCGACGAGCGCTTCGACGGTCGCCTCTTCGCCGCCCTCGCCCAGGGGCGGTACCCACACCCCGGCGGTGGTCGCCTTGATCGCCTTGAGGGTGCGGGCACCCTCGCCGATGCACTGGCGCAGCGACTCGGGTTTGTACTTGGCCTGCTCGCCCAGACCCACCAGCACCACCTTGCGCAGGCCGGTATCGCCGCCCACGCGCACCGTGAGCTTCTGGCGGCTTTTCGGTTTAAATTCTTCTTCGGAAATGACTTCGAGCACCACCGCCGCCACCGCCGCATCGAGGGCGGCCAGGGCCAGGGCCGGTTCCGGCCCGTCCTGGAACAGGCCCACCAGCAGGGCGTCCCCCCGATATTTCCCCGGAGAGATCCGGACCGCTTCAAATTCCATGCCTTGACTCCGTTGCTTTGCTGATTTCTCTAAGTTAGCTTCGCCAGGGGATCGCCGTGGCGGCGGGCGGGGCATTGCTTTACCATCGTTGCGGTGGTTTTGGACGTGTCTGCATGCTTCGACTGTGCGCTTCAGCCCTCGCCTTACTTCTGGTGATTCCCGGTCTTGCTCTGGCGGCGGACCCGCCTTCCGGGCCGATCCCGGCCGCCGCTTCGCCCGATCGGATCAAAACTCTGCCCCAGCTTACTTCCAAGGCCTACGTCAAGCTCGACACGACTAAAGGAGCGATTGTGCTCGAACTGGACGGTCCGAACGCCCCGGTCTCCGCCGGTAATTTTTTGGATCTGGTGAAGCGCAAATTTTATGATGGCCTGGTCTTCCACCGGGTGGTGCCCGATTTTGTCATCCAGGGCGGCGATCCCAAAGGCAACGGCACCGGCGGCTTTATCGACCCGGCCACCGGCCGCGAGCGCACGATTCCGCTGGAAATCAAACCCACCGGTGCCAAGGAGCCCGTCTACGGCCGCATCGTCGAAACGACCACCCCGCCGGTGCTCACCCACAGCAAAGGTGCGCTTGCCTGGGCACGGGACAATAACCCCAATTCCGCCAGCTCCCAGTTCTATATCGCCCTTTCCGACAACCCCTCGATCCGCGCCCTGGATGGCCGCTACGCGGTCTTCGGGCGGGTGGTGAGCGGCATGGAGGTAGTGGCCGCTATCCGGGCGGGCGACAAGATTCTCAAGGCCGCAGAGACCTCCGCACCACCCGCCGGAGCCGTCCCCAAGACTCCCTAGCCAGGCGAACCGCAGTGGCGCAGGAGGTAGGCTCCTAATTCACGAAACAGGGTTTTCGCCGAGAATTTCGAGAAACTGGACGGCACTGACTATCTTGATGTTCTGATACATGTCCAAAGCCAAAAGGTCCGACTTGTCGCCGCTCACAAAATAGTCGGCGCCACCAGCCGCTGCTCTTGCCAGTAAAACCGCATCTGCCGGATCGGAGATGGTCGGCAACGGTCCTGCTTGACAAACGACCATAGACGTTTCGCTCAGTAGCAAAGCCAATATTTGCTCCAACGCCTCGACTGCGTGGGGATAGCGCTGCCGGATCTTCGGGCGTCCAAAGACTGAGACGATTTCTTCGGCCAGCTCAACACAACTAACCAACTCAAAGCGTCGCTCGCGTAGGGCGTGCAAGATCCGCCCCGGCGATCCGTTGGGAGTGATTACCCCACTGACAACAATGTTCGTGTCCAGAAAGACGCGCACTTACGAAGAAGCCCGCTCCTCGCGCACTTCGCGCAAAGCCTCGGCAACATCGTCTTCGACGGCATGCGGCTCAAAATTTTGTCCCCGCTGCCAGGCTTGATCTATACCGGGCCAGGGATCTATGCCTGCAATGGCCCGGTGCAGCATTCGATTTTCTGTGACGATGTCCCCAACCGACTGCTCACCGCACACAGACCGGCTATCTAGTACGACGAGCCGAGCGCGTCCTATCTGCTCCAATAATTCCGAAATCGATAAACCGAGTTTTCCAGCCACAGACTCTAATCCCACCCAACCCGCAGCACTCATAGAAACTCCGTGGCGGGTCTTTGTCCGGTCGCCGGGAACCCTTCGGCCCGCGGAGTGCAAGCTTTGCTGCGAACTTTCGATGTCCTTCGAATCGACCGGATACTCGCCCATGGGGCCAGTCTAAAGCATTTTGCAATTGCTTTAGTTTCAATCCCGGCCGGTCCAGCCCAAGATGCGCTGCCAGTCGGCCACCGGTTGCGCTTCCAGCGGTGGCTCAGCCTGCGGCTTTTCAAGCTCGGTTTCGACAACGGCGGCAACGACCGAAGCTTCGCGCTCCTCCGGCACTATAGCCGGCCCGATTTGGGGGGAAGGCTTTTTGGGTTGCTCGGGAGCCACCGCCAGCGCCGCGCGAGCCGCCGCCTTTGGTTGCGTGCGGGGGGCTTCACTGTGCACTTCGCGCTCGGGCGCGAGGAATCCGTCAAACATCAACAGATTGCGGAACCAGTTGCTAGACATTACAAAACTTCATAGTGTATTTCCATCCTACTGCGCTTGCGGGGGCTCGATCCCACCTGCCGTTCGTTGCCCCATCGATTAGATTGAAGGCGGTCGCTTCGGATTGTGGCCGTGGCCGTCTATGCCTTGCTCAGCGCGATTGCAGCAGTTCTAGTTGTGCTGGCTGTCCCGGCGGTGGCCCAGAGCGGCGATGCCAATGGCGACGGCCGCTTCGATGGAAAAGATATCGAGACCATCGACGCTTACCTGGCGGGGACGGCACTGTTGCAGGACGAGCAGATCCGGGCGGCCGACGGCGATGGCGACGGCCGCATTACCGGTGCGGATCGCGAGAAGTTGGCCGGGCGGTTGATGGGGATGACCCGCGGCCAGGGGCCGGGTGAAATCCAGGCCGAGAGCGCCGACAGCGGTGTGGTGGTCGATCGGGCCACGGGCAAACCGCTCGCGGGGGTGGAAGTGTCGCTGCCGGATGAAGGGGTGAGCGTGCGCACCGACAGTGAGGGCCGCTTCAAGCTACCTAAATCGAGCGCTGGCAAGATCCTCACCGCCAAGGCCGACAACTACGCGCCTTCGGCCGCAGCGGGCGGCAAGCGCCGGGGGTTCCGCCTGGAATTAGAGCGGCTCTCGCCGCGTCTGGTGGTGCTCGACGACCGGGTGCACCACCTGGGGGATGACAAGTACGGCTATGGTTCGGCCAACTACAGCGAATTTCGTCTCCAGGCCCAGGGGCCGCGCCTGGAGCGCGCCTTCGAGATCGACGGCGAACCTGAGGATTTGACGCTGCGCATCGGTTCGCTGATCGGCCTCGATACGGCCCACTCCGTCGCCGCCGGCCAATCGGCCCTCAGCCAGTTTGCCGGCAGCCGCCCGGACGGCTTGCGCATCTATCTCAACGACCGGCCGCTGCAGAAGATTTATCTCAACGGCGACAACATTGCCGTCAGGCTTCCCGCCGCCCTGCTGCGCCGCGGCGAGAACCGCCTGCGCCTGGAGACCCACCCGCTGCGGCTGCCGGGGGCGGCGGGCGATGAGTTGGAGGACTTGCGTCGGCGCTTCGGCCTGGTCAACTACGACGATGTCGAGCTGGCCCATTTGCTGCTGGTGGACAGCAGCGCCTCCGCTCGCCGCATCCGCGTGCGCGGCGACGTGGTGCGCACCCCCAGGGCGGGCAACGACGGAACCAATCCTTGATCGCAGCGGACCGGCCGTGCTCGACTGGTGTGCCCGGGAGCGCTCCGGTTTTCGATCAAAGGCGAGCCGCAGGCGCTTTGCGGGGCCTTACGATCGGACTGTGAACTGCGTGAAGGTGTGTGTATGGAAATAATCGGCGCGGGTTTTGGCAGAACGGGTACCCTGTCGCTCAAGATTGCCCTGGAGATGCTTGGGTTTGGGCCTTGCTACCACATGGTGGAGGTGCTGGACGGGCAGAAAAATCCCGGCCACCTACAGACGTGGGAGGACGCCTCCCAGGGCAAACCGGTCGCTTGGAAAGCGCTGTACCAGAATTTCCGCTCCTCGGTGGACTGGCCGACCTGCGCGTTCTACCGAGAATTGATCCAGGTCTTCCCGGCGGCGAAGGTGCTGCTGAGCGTGCGCGACCCCTACAAGTGGTACCAGAGCGCCTTCGAGACCATCTACAGTTCCGGTAAGCCCCCGATTTCTGAGCGGACCCAGTTCAGCCGCATGGTGGATAGGATCATCTGGGAGGGCACCTTTGGTGGTCGTTTCGAAGACCGCGAGCACGCCGTGGCGGTGTTCAACCGCCACATCGAGGCGGTCAAAGCCGCGGTTCCCGCTGAGCGGCTGCTGGTCTTCGAAGTCAAGGAAGGTTGGGAACCGCTCTGCCGGTTTTTGGGTGTGGCCGTGCCGGAGGCACCATTTCCCCACGCCAACGACACCGCCGAATTCAAGGCGCGCATCGCCACCTTCAGCGGCGGCGGCTGAGGATTGCCTCTTTACTTCTTGCCGGGATTCCCTAGCGTGGAGCGACCTGCCTGATCTGTCGGCACTCCCCAGGAGCGGGCGACCAAGGGTATCTGGGCCGGTCAGGGCTGTGATTGGAGGGAAGTATGGCCGGACCCGAGGAAGCGAACGAACAGGAAAATCTCAACGAAGACCAGGAAGCCACTCTCGCGCAGATGTTTCTGGAGGAGGTGCCCGAGGGAAGCGACGGCAACATTCTGGGCCTGGATCTCGATACGGGCGACGGCAGTTTTTGGGGTTTGGACGGCGAAACCTGGGGAGCAATCGGCATCGGCGTCGGTGTCGGCGCTTTTGTGCTGGCTACGGGAGGCATCGGCGCCGCCCCGGCCGCCGCAGCCTACGGCTTGATCGGCGGATTGGCCGCCAACGAAATCTTCGACTCGCACGAGGAAGCGGTCTACTCAGAAGATTCCTGCGGCGCGTCGGAAAGATACGCACAGATGCCCTGCGGCGAAGAGGACGATAGCACCGCGTAGCGTCTCGCGAACCCTGAGGCAGTGGTTTGCGGCTGCCGCAAACTGTGAAGACGCGGGTTACGATCGGTTGCACAACTGCAAGCTAAGGATCGGCGATGAATTGGGTCGTCCGCACTGCAACAGCTTCAGCCCTGGCCCTGGCGGTCGGCGCTTCGGCATTGTCCTTCGCCACTGCCAAAGAGATGCTGCCCCAGCCCTTTGCCACCCCCTCCGCCACCAAGCGCGCCGAAGCAATCGGCTGGCCGGAGGGTCGCACCCCTGTCGCCCCGGCGGGTTTTCGGGTAAGCCGCTTTGCCGGGGAACTCGACAATCCGCGCTGGCTGTACGTGTTACCTAACGGCGATGTGCTGGCGGCTGAGTCGCGCACCCCAAGGTACGGTCCCTCCGCCAACCGTATCACCCTGCTGCGCGACGGCAATGGCGACGGCACCCCCGAGGTGCGCTCGGTGTTTCTAAGCGGCCTCAACCTGCCCTTCGGCATGCTGGTGTTGGGCGACAGTTTCTACGTGGCCAACACCGACGGCCTGCTGCGCTACCCCTACAAAAGCGGCCAACTGCGCATCGCCGCGCCAGGAACCAAGATCGTCGATCTGCCCGGCACCGGCTACAACAACCACTGGACGCGCAATCTGACGGCCGGCCCCGACGGCAAAAAAATCTATATCTCCGTGGGATCGGCCACCAACGTCGATGAAGAAAATATCGACGCCAAAGATCCGAGGCGGGCGGCGATTCTGGAGGTCAACCCCGACGGCAGCGGCCTGCGCGTGTTTGCCGGCGGCCTGCGCAACCCGGTGGGCATGGACTGGCTGCCCGACAGCAACAGCCTCTGGACAGTCGTCAACGAGCGCGATCACCTGGGGGACGACCTGGTGCCCGATTATCTCACCCGCGTGCGCGAGGGTGCCTTCTACGGCTGGCCCTACGCCTACTTCGGCCAGAACGAAGATCCGCGCCAGAAGGGCAAGCGCCCCGACCTGGTGGCCAAGGCCGTCGAGCCGGATTTTGGCCTGGGTGCCCACACCGCCTCGTTGGGGCTCGCCTTCTACCGGGCGCGCACTTTTCCGGCCACCTACCACGGCGGCGCCTTTATCGGTCAGCGCGGCTCCTGGAACCGTTCGCGCTTCGCAGGCTACAAGGTGCTTTTTGTGCCGTTTCGCAACGGTCAGCCCACCGGTCCTGCCCAGGACTTTTTGACTGGTTTTATCGCCGATGAGGCCCGCTCCGAAGTTTACGGGCGGCCGGTGGGGGTGACCACCCTCGCGGACGGATCGCTGTTGGTGGCCGACGACGCGGGCAATACCGTCTGGCGCGTGGCGTACACCGGCCGCTAAGCGCTCAGGCGGCAGTGCTGTACTGCCCGCCCGCCAGTGCGTTCGCCGTGAAGACGAAGGCGTCGCGCACTCCCCGGCCCGGCTGCTGCACCCGGATAGGCGAGGTGTAGTGAAACAGCTCGCGGTCGTTGATGACCAGCAGTTCGCCGGGATTGAGCGTCCAGCGCAAAATCGGCCTGCCGTGCTTCTCGCGGTACAGAAGCGTCTCGCCCCCCTGCAGGTTGTCCACACCCACCACGTAGATGCCGATCACCTGGAAGCCGTCCTGGTGGATGCCCTCGGGAGCGGGATAGCCCAAATGACCCTCGCTGCAGCTGATCTCCAGCTGGTGCACGCCGATTTCGACGGCCTCGCCGCGCAATGCCGACAGGCGGGCGAACGTTTGCAACAGTTGAGCGAAACTCGCCAGTCCGGTCAACTCATCTGCCAGAGGTTGATAGGAGCGCACAATCCCTCCCAGCTTGGGATTGTAATCGCTGCTCTGGTAAAAATCTTGATGGGGTAGTTTAATCAGCCCCGCAGTCGACAGTTTGAAGCAATCGAACCGGCGCGTGCGATAACCGCCGGGCGTGTACTGATCGGCCGGAAGCGATGCAAAATAGGTACGAATTTCAGAGACATCAAAATCCAGCCGCTGCAGGGTAAACAACTGTTCCATGCGCGCTTTCCTCTGCTGCGTCCAGACCCATTATAAATCGCTCCCCAATTAAAATGTAGCGTAATAAACATTTTTTACAGAGGCCAGGGCCTGCGACACTGCCATCCGGGATAGATTGGGAAAGGCGCTCAGCAAACGCAATATGAATAATGTGCTCGATCTCGATTTTGTGCGGCGGCAGTTTCCGGCGCTGATGGGTGAGTGGACTTTTTTAGACAACGCGGGCGGTTCGCAGATTCTTGGCCGGGTGGTCGAGCGGATTGCCGATTTTTTGCTGACCACCAACGTGCAGATCGGTGCCTCCTATGCGATCTCCGAGGCGGCCACCGCCCGGCTCGACCTGGCCCGCGCCCGAATGGCCGCCTACTTGAACGCCGAATATCCCGAAGAGATCGTCCACGGCTCCTCCACCACCCAATTGCTTTCCAACCTGGCAGCGGCGATGGCTCCCAGCCTGCAGCCCGGCGATGAGATCGTCGTCACCGACTGTGACCACGAATCGAATATCGGACCCTGGGTGCGCCTGGCCCACCAACGGGGGCTCGCCCTCAAGATCTGGAAGATCAACCCCGAGACCTGGACGCTGGAACCGGAAGATCTGGAGATGTTGCTGGGTGAGCGCACCCGGCTGGTGTGCTTCACCTACGCTTCCAACGTCGTGGGCACCATCCAGCCTGTAGCCCAGATCGTTCGGCTGGCCCACCGCTACGGAGCGCGCGTCTGCATCGACGCGGTCGCCTACGCCCCCCACCGCGCCATCGACGTGCGCGCCACCGGTGTCGATTTTCTGACCTTCAGCACCTACAAGACCTACGGTCCCCACGCGGCGGTGCTCTACGGCAAGCGCGACTGGCTGTTGGAGCTGGCGAGTCTCAACCACTACTTCATCGGCAAAGACGACATTCCCTACAAGTTGCAGCCCGGCAACGCCAACTTCGAACTGGCCTGGGGGATGAGCGGCCTGGTCGATTATTGCGAAGAGCTGGCCGCGCTGCACGCCCAGATACCGGCCGACACCGTCCACGGCCGGGTGGAGCAGGCTTTTGAACCGATTGCCCGCCACGAGGAGTACCTGGGCGCCCGGCTGCTTGCCTATTTAACCAGTAAGCCAAACGTGCGCATCCTGGGTCTGCGCGGGGCGGACCGCGAGCGGCGCGTTCCGACGGTGAGCTTCTGGATTCCGGGCCGTCACGCCTCGGAGATCCCGACCCGGATCGATCCGCTCAAGATTGGCATCCGCTGGGGCGACTTTTACGCCCGCCGCCTCATCGACAGCCTCGGTCTCACCCCTGCCGGGGGGATCGTGCGCGTCTCGATGGTCCACTACAACACGCCTGCAGAGATCGACCGGCTCATCGTGGGGCTGGAGAGCATCTTGTAGAGTGCTTCAGGCGCGCACGGCCAGGCACTGGCGCACAAACTGGCCGAGACGTTCAACGCCTTTGTAGATGGTGTCGAGGTCGGTGGCGTAAGAAAGGCGGACGTGGCTGTCCGAGCCGAAGGCGATGCCGGGCACCGCAGCGACGTGGAATTGGTCGAGCAGTTGTTCGCAGAAGGCCGTGGAATTGAGGCCCGTGGCGGAAATATCCGGCAGCAGATAGAAAGCCCCCTGGGCACGGGCACAGCGCAGACCCGGGATCGCCGCCACCGCATCGTACATGGCGGTGCGCCGCTCGGCGAAGACGCGCACCATCCGCTCCACTTCGAGCGCCACCTGCGGATCTTCGAGGGCCGCCAACGCCCCGGCTTGGGAGTAGGCGGCGACGTTGGAGGTGCTGTGGCTCTGAATGGCGCCGGCGGCCCCAATCAGGTCCGTGGGACCGGCCAGGTACCCGAGCCGCCAGCCGGTCATCGCAAAAGCCTTGCTGAAGCCGCCGCTGGTGATCGTGCGCGCAAACATTTCGCGCCCCAGGCCGCCGATGCTGTGGTGCCGCGCGCCGTCGTAGACGAGTTTTTCGTAGATTTCGTCGGAGAGAACCATCAGGTCGTGGCGCAGAACCACCTCGGTAATCGCCTCCAGTTCGGGGCGGCTGTAGACCATGCCCGTCGGGTTGGAGGGGGAATTGAGGATGAGCAACCGGGTGCGGGGGGTGATGGCGGCCTCCAGTTGCTCAGGCGTGATCTTGAAGCCGGTCGCCTCGGTGGTGGGCAAGAGCACCGAGGTACCGCCCGCGAGCGAAACCATCTCCGGGTAGCTCAGCCAGTAGGGGCTCGGGATGAGCACCGCATCGCCGGGTTCGATGAGGGCCATGATCGCGTTGTAAAGGCCCTGCTTGCCGCCGTTGGTGACCAGAATCTGCTCGGGGGTGTAGGGTAGGCCGTTTTCGCGCTCCAACTTTCGGGCAATCCGTTCGCGCAGGCGCGGCTGCCCGGCCACCGGTCCGTACTTGGTCTCACCGCGGTCGAGGGCCGCCTTGGCCGCCGCCTTGATGGGAGCAGGAGTATCGAAATCGGGTTCCCCGGCGCTCAGGCCGCACACATCGACGCCGCCCGCCGCCAGCGCCTTGGCTTTGGCGGCAATGGCAAGCGTGAGCGATGGAGTCAGCGAAGCGACGCGGGTGGCCAGGCGGGACATGGCGAAAGTTCTCCAGATAACGATTGGCACAAATTGGCCGTTTTCCCAGCTTGACACACAACCGTGGGCGGTGGGATCGAAGCGACGGCGATCGGAGCCGGCTTAAGGGCGCCCATGGCAGCTGCGTGTCAGCTCGTGCTGGAGGCTGAGACCAACCTGGCCTTTTTGCTCACAGGACACTAACGCGCTGCAACCTGCAGTACTGCCTTGCCGCTGAAGCGGCGGTCCATCAACCTCAATGGCAAGGGCTACTACTACCTGCTCACCGCGAAACAGCAGCAAAGCCACACTTTTAAAAGACTTTAATCGGCCAATTTGCAGGACGGTCCCGCTCAGCGCATTCCGACCATTACGCCCAGGGCGATCACCGAGACGAAAATCACCAGCAGATAGAGCTGCGCCTTACCGGTCTCCAGGTACTTGAGGCTCTCGCCGCTCAAGAGCGTCACGGCACTCACCAGGTTGACGATGCCGTCAACCACGTTGCGGTCGAGCCAGGCGACAACCACGGCGATGCCCGCCAAGCCGTTGCCGAAGGTTCGGCTGTAAAAGTCGTCGATGTAGAGACGGTTCTCGAGGGCGGCGCGCACGGGTACGAGCGCCTGCACCACGGACTTGGGCACCAGATTGAAGACGTAAACGGCGAGGGCGACGGCGAAGCCGACGGTGACCACCCCCGAGGAGAGGACAAGAAGCGTCGTGTCCAGTTCTTCTTTGAGGAACCACTCGTTACCCAGCCAGCCCGCCGCCGCCGAAGGAACCGCCAGGATCACCAAGGGCAGGGACATCGTCCAGGTCGACTCGTGGGCGCGGCTCGATTTTTCAGAAGGCTTGCCCAAAAAGACCAGGATGTACTGGCGGGCCATGTAGAAGGCGGTCAGACCGGCGGTCAACAGCCCCATCGCAAAGACCGGATACAGTTCGGCCTTTTCGAGGGCGTGCAGGATAGCGTCCTTTGACCAGAAACCGGCGAAAGGAAAGACACCGGCAAGCGCCAGCACACCGATGCCGTAGGTGAAGGCCGTCACCGGCATTCTGCCCATCAGACCGCCCATCTCGCGCATGTCCTGGGTGTGGGCGCCGTGGATGACCGAACCGGCCCCGAGAAACAGCATCGCCTTGAAAAAAGCGTGGGTGAACAAGTGGAACATCGCCGCCTCGGTGTTTCCGACGCCCAGAGCCATGAACATGTAGCCCAACTGGGAGATGGTCGAGTAGGCGAGCACCCGCTTGATGTCGTTTTGGGCCGTGGCCATCAGGGCCGAACCCAGGGCGGTGATGGCGCCGGTGTAGGCGACGACCATGAGGGCCGTGCTCGAGAGGGCAAAGACCGGTTCGAGGCGCGCCACCATGAACACCCCGGCGGCGACCATCGTGGCGGCGTGGATGAGGGCCGAAGCCGGGGTCGGACCTTCCATCGCGTCCGGCAACCAGACGTGCAGCGGGAACTGGGCCGACTTGCCCACCGGACCCGCGAACAGCAATAGCACGATCAGCGTGGCGAGGGGAGCGGCGATCGTGGCCGTTTCCGCCCATTCGCCCAGGGCCGTAATTTCAAGCGTTCCGGCGTTGACGTAGAGCAGCAGAATGCCAATCAGCAGCAAAAAGTCGCCGACGCGGGTGGTGAGAAAGGCTTTTTTGGCGGCGGCGGCGGCGGCGGGCTTTGACCACCAGAAGCCGACCAGCAGATAGCTCGACAGGCCCATCAACTCCCAGAAGCCGTACATGGCGAGCAGGTTGTCGGAGAGCACCAGCCCGAGCATGGCCATGGTAAAAAAGCTGAGCAGGCCGTAGTAGCGGGCCAGCCGCGGCTCGTGGTCCATGTAGCCCAGCGAGTACAGTTGCACCAGCAGGCTCACCCCCGCCACCAGCACCAGTGTGCCGGCGGTGAGCGGGTTGATCAGGCCGCTCACCTCGATATTCAGCGTTCCAAAATCGATCCATGGAAAGCGAAAGGTGCCGCCCGCTCCAGCCAGGACCTCGGGCAACATCAAGCTCGCGTGCAGCAGCGCCAACCCGGTAAAGAACAGTCCGCCGAAAGCTGCAATTCGCTGGCCTTTCGACTGGGTGAGCGCCCAGGGTAGGGAAAACAGGGCGCCCGCCAAACAATAAAGTGGGATCAGCCAACCGAACTGCACAAGGCTTTCCATACGTCGCGCAACCGTCCTTCCCGCCAAGGGGGAAATTGTATGTGCCCAGAAGCCCCGTAAACAACTTCTTTGAAGGCATTCCGCACATTCTTCACCTTTCTTTACTTTACTCCGTTGGCTCGGACGGAGTCTAGTAAAAAATGCCTAGGCTAAGGAGATTCTCATGGACCCGCGTTTGCAAGAATGCTTGCAGGTGGCGATTGGCGGCCGGGATCCGGGGCCGGAGGCGTGGGAATGGCTCGGCGAGGCGACGCGCTCTGATATTTGGCAGGCCGAGGCAACGCCAATCGAAAGCCGGGTGGAGCTTTTGACGGCCGGCTGGCCGCGGTTGAACGCACCGCCCTCGGCCTTGGAGGCGGCCTGGCGGTTGTGGGTGCCGCTGGCTCTCGATATCGATCGGCGCTGTCGAAGCGGCACGTTGTTTTGCCAGGGGATTCTTGGTCCCCAAGGCAGCGGCAAATCCACCCTCGCGGGGGCGCTCACGGTCTTGCTCGCCCATCTGGGGCGGCGGGCGGTGGACCTGTCGATCGACGATCTGTATCTCACGGCCCCCGAGCGGCGCAGGCTGCGCACCGAGCGGCCCGCCTTGCGTTGGCGCGGCCCACCCGGCACCCACGATCTGGCGCTCGGGGTACGGACATTGGAGGCCCTCCGAAGCGGGCCGGCGCCTTTTTGGCTGCCCCGCTTCGACAAAGCCGCCGGGGGCGGCGAGGGAGACCGCTATGCCTGGGTGAAATTGGGCGCAGAAATGACGCTGGCCGGACCGGTGCGCGAAGGCTGTTTCTTTCTGGAGCGTTGCCGGGTACAGGGGCTTGACCTGCCGCTTCCCGAGAACATGGGCAGCCCCGTGCCCCTGAATTTTTTAGAGGCACCGGAGGACGGATGGGCTGTGTGGTCGTGCGAGGCGGGTGAAGCGCGGCTACACCTGGCGGGGCTCGTCTACTCGGTTGCGGTGGACAGGCTGCCGGTCGGATGGCAGGTCTTGAGCGCCCGGCCCGACGCAGTGATCTTCGAAGGCTGGTGCGTGGGGGTTCGACCGGTGGCGCAGGACTTACTCAAAGATGACCTAGCTGGGCAATCCAATCGGGAATTGCCCGCCTACGAAGCGCTCTGGGAGTTTCTGGACCGGCTGCTGGTGCTGAAGCCCGGGGACTTGGACTGGAGCAGGCAATGGCGATGGACCGCTGAGCAGGAGCGCGTCGGGTGCGCTCAGGGTGGGATGACCGCTGCGGAGATTGCTGAATTTGTCGAGTATTTCCAGCGCTCGCTGCCGTGGGCCGTATTCGTCGAACCGCTGATTGCCGCCGGTTGCTGCAATCTGGTGGTCGAGATCGACGCAGCGCACCGGCCGGGGCGGATATGGCGGCCTGACGAATCCGGCGGGTCACCCTGCATCAAGCCGGGGGGGCGGCGAACTTTTTGATGCCGGGCAGTTGCTTAAGCGCCTGTACCGTGGCACCCCCCAACTGCCAGCCCTGCTCGACACCGTTGCTGAATAGCAACTGCACCTTCAAGGTGCGATTGGGCAACCCGGCGATTTGCTTTTTGAGAGCCGCCAGATCGAAGCGGGTACTGCCGGCGCTGCACTTGATTTCGGGAAAATACGAGCCGGGATCGACGACGTACCCGCCGTAGAAGCCGCCGTAGAGGCCGCCCACCACCACCGGCGGATTGTAGCGGGCCGGGCGGGCCTGTTTTTCGCGGGCGCGCTGGGTGTCAAGCACCCTGGAGATGCGCACCAGGGGCCGGCTGCCATCCAGAAGAACCATCTCGGCCAGGAACGCCTGGTCGCCGGAGACGTCCTGTTCGGGCACGCAGTAGCGCACGGCGACTTCGAAGGCTTTTTGCGCCGGGGCGTCGATCCAGAGGCTAAAAAACTGGATGTTCGGCTCGCTGGGGTTGTAGTCTTTGTCTTTGACAAAAGCGGCTTTGCCGACCGTGAAGACTTTGCTGAAGGGAGCTTTGCGCACTGCGGCGGCGGCCGCTGCGGCCGATTGCTCCTGGGCCGAAGCGGCGAGCGGCATCGACAACGCTGTCCCAACGGCAACCGCCAGGCATCCGGCCAGGACGCGGCAATGAATTTCAGGCATCGTGCACTAGCTCTCCAGCCATCGTTATAAGCACAAGATTATCCCGCCCATCTGCCGCCGCAAACTTGCGTCCCAATCGACCGACAGGGTGCAAAAATAATTTCATACCGGCCCCGACCGTCCGGTGGTTTGGAGGAATCTATTGCGATGAAGTGCAAACCGGCTACAAGTTTCGCCCTCGGTCTGCTGCTCCCGGTCGCCCTCGGTGCGCTGTTGCCCGTATCGACCCTGGCCCTTACCTGGGGCGAGGTGATCGGGATTGGCGCGGGGGTCACCGCCGTCAACACCATCCGTGCCAACAACCAGACCCGCGGCGGCTACTATCCGCCGGAAGCCGAGTACGGCCGGGGGGTCAACGACGGCCTAAAACACCTGCGCTACGACAACCCGCGCAACTCCTCCGCCTACGACCAGGGCTATCAAGAAGGCATCCGCCGCGCCTCCGGCGGCCGCTAGGGCGATCGCGCGCCTCAATGAACGCTGCCGCTCCATGCACGCAAGCGGGGCTTTCGGGTTAGGCTAGGAAAAACGCACAAACCGGAACAGGCACCTGTGGTCGCCTCCGCCCAACTCGATCTACTGCAATTATTTCCGTTCGACCTCGACGATTTCCAGCGCGAGGCGATTGCCGCTCTCGATGAAAACGAATCGGTGGTGGTCTGCGCCCCCACCGGTTCGGGCAAGACGGTGATTGCCGAATATATGGTCTACCGCGCCCTCGCACGCGAAAAACGGGTCTTCTACACCACGCCCCTCAAGGCGCTGTCCAACCAGAAATTCCGCGATTTTTGCTCCCAGTTCGGACCGGAGCAAGTCGGCCTGCTCACCGGCGACATTTCGCTCAATCGCGACGCGCCGGTGGTGGTGATGACCACCGAGATCTTCCGCAACATGCTCTACGGCATGCCCCTGGGCGAGATGGGCACGACTTTGGCGCAGGTGGAGGCGGTGATCCTCGACGAGTGCCATTACATGAACGATTCCCAGCGCGGCACCGTCTGGGAGGAGTCGATTATCTATTGCCCCGCCAATATCCAGCTGGTGGCGCTCTCGGCGACGATCGCCAACGCCGGGCAGCTCACCGACTGGATCACCCGCGTGCACGGCCCGACCCGGCTTATCTACTCGGACTTTCGACCGGTGCCGCTGGAAATTCACTTTTGCTCGCCCAAGGGGCTTTTTCCACTGCTCGATCGGGGCAACCAGCGGATCAATCCCCATTTCAAGAACATCAAAAAGCATTTGCGCGGCGAGCGCAATCTGCAGGCCGATGCCCCCAGCCACAAGTACGTCATCGGTCAGCTGGCCCGCCGCGACATGCTGCCGGCGATTTATTTCATCTTCAGCCGCCGCGGCTGCGACCAGGCCCTCGAAGAACTGGGCGATCTGTGCCTGCTCGACGCGCACGAGCAGGAGCAACTGGCCCGGCAGGTGGACGATTTTGTGCGCGAACACCCCGAGGCGGTGCGCACCCACCAGCTTTCTCAGATCTACAACGGTCTGGCGGTCCACCACGCCGGCGTCCTGCCCGCCTGGAAAGCGCTCATCGAGGAGCTGTTTCAGCAGGGGCTCATCAAGGTCGTCTTTGCCACCGAGACGCTGGCCGCCGGCATCAACATGCCGGCGCGCACGACGGTCATCTCGATGCTCTCCAAGCGCACCGACAGCGGCCATCGGCCTTTAAACGCGTCGGAATTTTTGCAGATGGCCGGGCGGGCCGGACGGCGCGGTATGGACGAGGTCGGCCATGTGGTAACCTTGCAAAGTCCTTTTGAATCGGCGCCGGAAGCTGCCGCCCTGGCGTTGTCCCAGGCGGATCCGCTGGTCAGCCAGTTCACCCCGAGTTACGGCATGGTGCTCAATTTGCTGGAGCGCCACTCGCTGGAGACGGCCCAGCGTCTGGTGGGCAACAGCTTCGGGCAGTACCTGGCGACGTTGCACCTGGAGCCGGTGCGCCGCGAGCATGCCGAGGTGAGTGCCGAACTGGAGGCGCTCGCGGGTGGCGACGCCCCGGTGAGCGAGGCGGAGCTCGCCGCCTACGAGAAATTGCGCGGCCAACTGCGCGAGGCGCGGCGGCTGCAGATGATCCTCAAAGAACAGGCCGACCGCGAGCGCGAGCAAGCGCTTGAAGGTCAGCTCAAATTTGCCCTGGTCGGGTCGCTGGTGGTGTTGACCGACCCGCTCGACCGGGTGGCCAAGACGGCTGTACTGGTGCGCAAGGTGCCCGGACCGCCGCTGATGCTCGTTTGCCTCACCGCCGACAACCGCTGGGTGGTGACCGGCGTCGGGGGGGTGCTCGACTTTCAACCCCACTCGGGGCGCTTCGACGAAGCCGAGGGCCTGTCCATTCCTACCTACCTGATGCTGCGCCCCGGCGGTCACATCGCGGGCGGCTCCGAGAGCCTGGATCTCAGCTGCCGGTTGCCCTCGCTGCCGGTGCCCGAGCCGCCGGAGGCGGTGACGGCCCAAAAAAACGAGGTCGAGCAGTTGCGCCTGGCCCAGGAGAATCATCCGGCCCACCGCTGGTCCGGCCGCTCCGCCCACCAGCGCGCCCAGCACCACCGCGAAAAACTGCTGAAGCGCCACCAGCGCCTGGCGGAGCAGCTGAGCGGCGAATCCGATCGCTACTGGCAGGAATTTCTGCGCCTGGTGCGCGTACTTGAGAAGGTCGAATTTCTCGACAACCACAAGCCCAACGCCCTCGGGGCGGTGGCCGCCGCCATCCGCGGAGACAACGAACTGTGGCTTGCCCTGGCCCTGCTCAATCCGGAAGTCGAAAAGCTGAATGCCGTGCAGATGGCGGGGCTGGCTGCCGCCCTCGTGAGCGAACCGCCGCGGCCCAACACTTGGGCGACGGTCACTCCTTCGCCGCAGGTGGAAGAAGCGATTGCCGCCCTGCAGCAGACCCGCCGCAACCTGGTGCGCCTGCAGCGCCGCCAGCAGGTGCTCATCTCGGTCTGGTTGGAGGAGCGGTTGGTGGGCCTGGTCGAACTGTGGGCCAAAGGTGTCGACTGGCAGACGTTGTGTGGAAGCACAAACCTCGATGAGGGCGATCTGGTGCGGCTTTTGCGCCGCACGGCCGATCTGCTCAGGCAGGTACCCCACGTTCCCTATTTGACCGACACCGTGCGGCAAACCTGCGCCGAGTCCCAGCGGTTGCTCGATCGCTTCCCGGTCAGCGAAGCGGTCTAACCCCGGGCTCGCGCTACACTTTTGGCATGCTGCCAGTGCTCACGATCGTCGGTCTCGGTCCGGGTTCGCCCGACCAGCTCACCCCCCAGGCGCTCGCGGCGCTGCGGGGGGAAGCCCCTGTTTTTTTGCGCACCGCCATCCATCCGGTCGTACCGGCGCTTGCAGATCTGGGGGTGCGCTTCGAGAGTTTTGATCACCTCTACGAGCGCTGCGAACGCTTCGAGCAGGTGTACGAAGGCATCGTTGCGGAGCTGCTCCAGGCGCTCGCGGTGCACCGCGCCGCAGTCTACGCCGTGCCGGGGCATCCGCTGGTGGCCGAGGCGACTGTCCAGGCACTGCTTGCCGGGCGCGAGCGCTACCGGGTGGTGCTGGTGCCGGGGCTCAGCTACATCGATGCGGCTATGACCGCCCTGGGTCTCGATCCGAGCGGCGGGCTGCAACTGCTCGACGCGCTCAAGCTGCCCACTTCCCTCAACCCGCGCCAGCCGCTACTGATAAGCCAGGTCTATTCGCCACAGGTTGCCAGCGAGGTGAAGCTGCAACTGCTGGAGATCTATCCCGAAGATCATCCGGTGCAGCTGTTGCATCACCTGGGTACCGGCGAGGAAGCGGTTGCCCGGTTGCCGCTGGTGGAATTGGACCGGCAGGCGAAGATTGATCACCTGAGCAGCCTGTTCGTGCCTGCTCTGAGCGACCTGCCCCCCGAGTCCTACGCGCTCACCCGGGCGGTGAGCGACCTGGTCGAGGTGATCCGCCGTCTGCGCGACCCGGTGGGAGGTTGTCCGTGGGATCTGGAGCAGACGCCCCGCACCCTGTGCAGGTACATCATCGAGGAAGCCTACGAGACGGTCGACGCGATCGAATCGGACGATGCGGAAGATATCTGTGAGGAACTGGGCGATCTGCTGTTGCAGGTGGTGCTCCAGGCGCAAATATTCAGTGAAAGCGGTGAATTTACGCTCGCGGAGGTGGCGGGCGGCATTACGTCCAAGCTCATCCGCCGCCACCCCCACGTCTTTGGCGACGCCCAGGCGCCCACGGCTGAAGACGTGCGCGTCAACTGGGAGGCGATCAAGGCCCAGGAAAAGCCCGCGCCTGCCACGTTGAGCGCGAAACTCGAAAAACTTGCCCGTCAGATGCCGGCGCTGGACGCTGCCGCTGAGATATCCAAAAAAGTCGTCAAGATCGGTTTTGAGTGGCCCGACGCCCCCGCCGTCTGGGTGAAGCTCGAAGAGGAACTGGCCGAATTGCGCCACGCCATTGCCCATGAGAGCTCCGAGCGTCAGGCGGAAGAATTGGGGGATGTGCTCTTTACGCTCATCAACGTCGCCCGCTGGCAAAAAATCGATGCCGAGGCGGCCCTCAGAGAAACCAACCGCCGCTTTCTGGCGCGCTTTGCCCTGGTCGAGCAACTGGCGGATCGGGATCTGGCCAGCTATTCGATCGACGAACTGGAAGCCCTCTGGCAAAAGGCCAAGCGCCGCCTCTACCAGCCGTCATCAGTTGTCGAGCCGCACACTCCCTGAAGGGTCGGGGGCCGTGGGTACCGGCTGGGCGAGGGTGCGCATCAGCGCGGCGGCTTTTGCCCCGGCGGAGCGGCCCGAGAAGTGGGCCTGGAGGGTGAGATCCCGGTCCAGGACAAAGACCTGGGCGTAGCTTCTGAGGCGCTGTTGTTCGCGCTCGGTGCGCTCGCGCTCGAAGCGGCTGCGCGGGTTACCTCTGAAGACCGCGTACTCGGGATCGGGGCTTGCCTGCAGCCAGGCGAGGGTACGTTCGCCGCTCCAGTCGGGCAATTGCAGTTTGACGCCGGGGGCCAGTTTCTGGCCGGACAGTTCCAGGCGGCCGGCCAGATCGCGATCGGCCTGCTCCAACCGCCCTTCGATGATTCCGACAGCCACCTCCCGGGCAAAGTCGGGGACCACGCCCAGGTCCATAATCGAAACAAAGACGTAGCGGTCGCGATCACTATTGAGTGCCGCGAGCAGTTCGCGGCTGACTGCTGAGATTTCCTGCTCGTTGTCCTGGCTGGAGAGGACTACCGCCGTCACTTTGCCCTTCAGGGGCTCCAGGCTGACGGGGTTGTCCTGTAAATCCGCCTCGGGCAGGGGAGCCGGGAGGACCGGGGCCGGGGGCGGCTGCTCGGGCGGCGTCTGCAGAGGCGGCGGAACCTGGCCCGGTAGCGAAGCGAGCGATCCTGACCACAGCCACGCACTTAACCCAAGGACAATCCAGACACCGTGTTTGTTCTGCACCGTACAACCCCGCGTCCGCAACGCGATTGTACTGAATCAGCCCGCCAGGGTGCGCATCGCCTCGATCGCCCGTGCCCCGGCCAGCCGTCCCGAGAAGTGGGCCTTGAGGTTGAGGGCCGGGTCGAGGACGAACACCTGCACCTGGCTTTTGAGGCGCTGCTGGTCGCGCTGGAGTTTTTCGCGATTGAAGCGGCTCAGGCCCGCCGATTGCTGCCGGAAGATGGCGTAGTCCGGGTCCGGGATGCTCTGCAGCCAGGCGCGGGTCGCTTCGCCGCTCCAATCGGGAAGCCCCAGGCGCAAAGGCGGCTGGAAGGTCTGTCCGGTCTTTTGAAGGCGCTCGATGATGTCGCGGTTGGATTGCTCCAGGCGGTTTTCGATGATCGGCATCGTCAGGCCGCGGGCAAAATCGGGGATGCCCTGCAAATCGAGAATCAGCGCAAAGGCGTAGCGATCGGGGGTCGGATTCATCGCCATGACGATCTCGCGGCTGACGTCGGTGGCCTCCTGGTCGCTCGCCTGGTTGGCCAAAATCACGATCGACACTTTGCCGCGCAATTTTTCGATCGATACGGCGCTGCCGGTCAAATCGGCCGACGGCAGTTCCGGGAGTGCCCGGGCCGGTGAAGCGATTACGGTTGCGCAACCAAGCCAGAACGCCAGACCGATGCTGAGCGATTGTTCTATCGAAGCCATGTCATTGCCGATTGAAAACGTACATTCAAAGTACGTCTTTTAAGATACGGCAGTCGCGCCCAGCGTCATCAGGTCGCGGGCGTGCTCGGTGTGGCGCGCGAGGGTGGTCTCGCCTAGACCCGAGCGCAGGTGCGCCCAGGGCAAGTCTCCGGCGTCGGGCCAGTGGGCGTGGACGTAGTGTTCCAGAGGCGGCAGCCGGCCTTTGAGTTCTTTGAAGGCGCGGCGGAAGCTGCCCAGGGTGCTGCCGTGGTGGCGGGCCAGTTCCAGCACCCGCGCCACCCGCCGGTCGCCGCGGGAGATCAAAGCCTGGATGACCGACCAGTTGTAGCTTTCGGGGCGAAAATCGATGCCCTGGGGTTTGAGTTGCTTTTGCAGCTTTTGCAGCTTTTTTTCGGCGGAGGGATCGACGCCGTAGCGCTGAAAGGGGGTATGGGCCTTGGGTACAAAGGTGCTGCAGCCGAAAGTGAGCCTGAGGCGCGGGTTTTGTTTCTTGAGGGCGGCGAGCATCCGGGCGGTCGCCTCCAGATCGCTCTCCAGTTCGCCCGGCACGCCGCACATGCCGTAGAGTTTGAGCCCCTGCAGGCCGGAGGCGGCGACGGTCTCGGCGGCGGCGAATATCTCGTCGTTGGTGAGCTTTTTGTTGACGATGCGGCGCAGGCGCTCGGAGCCGCTTTCGACCGCAACGGTCACCGACTGGCTGCCGCGCGTGGCGAGGGTTCCGCAAAATTTGGGCGTGAGGGTGTTGGTGCGCACCGAGGAGACGCTCAGGCGCACCCCGGCGCGAGCGGGGTGGGCCAGATAGTCGATGAGCGTCTCGAACTCGGGATGCTGGGTCACCGAAGCGCCCAATAATCCCAGACGGTCGGTGACGGCGAGGCCCTTCTCGATGGCGGGCAGGAGCGATCCTTCCAAACTGGCTGTCCGAAAAGGCAAAGTCAGGTAACTCGCCAGGCAAAAGCGGCACAACTCGGGGCAGGAGCGCGCCACCTCGACCATGAAGATGCCCGGCCAGGCGGAGCGCTCGGTGACGACCGCCGAGTGCGACAGCTGTTCGCCCCGAAAGGTGCGCCGCTCGATAACGGCCGGGATGTCGGTTTCCACCGGCGCAAGGGTAATGTCACCGTCGCGGTGGTGCACTTCGTAGAGCGAGGGCACGTAGACACCCGGGATGCGGGCGAGCCGGCGCAATTTTTCGCTCCGCCCGGCGGTGCGCACCGTCTGGTAGGTGGCCATCACCTCGGGAATCAATTCTTCGCCGTCGCCCATCAAGAAAAAATCAAAAAACGGCGCAAAAGGCTCCGGATTGGCAGTAAAGACCGGACCGCCGCCAAACACCAGCGGCTCGTCTTCGCCGCGCTCAGAAGCCCAGAGCGTCAGGCGCTGCTTCTCGATCAGATCTAAGACATTGCCGTAGTCAAGTTCCCACGAAAACGAGAAGCCCAACAGCTCCGGTCGGGCCGGCAAGGGCTCGTGGATATCGGTGAACAGCCGCGCGACCCGCACGCCGGGACAGCAAGCCAAAAGCCGCCAGACTACCTGGTAGCCGAGGCTGGTGATGCCAATGTCGTACGTATTTGGAAAGGCAAAAACCACCGGGACCGCATCGGCGCCCCCAGTAGGCAGATCAAATAAGCGAATTTCGTCGGCAAACACTCCTCGAATCTAGCACCAGGGCCGCAGGCGGCCCGCCTAGAAACCCAGGTCTTCGCGCATATCGGCCAGATCGCTGCTCAGGTGTTCGAGCTTCGGCCACAATTCCAACAGTTCGCACAGGGCAAGCACAAAGCGCGCCCGCTTGCCGTTGTTCGCCTGATCCGCGCACCACTCGCGGTAGTGCGACAGACACCGCTGCTCCTTTTGCTGTACGAGGTTGAGCCCCTGCAACAATTCCCCCTCGACGTAGCGGCCCAGGCGCTCCAGTTCTTCGTCGTGCGTTTGGTGAACCGTCCAGCACTCCGAATCGGTCGTCACCTGACTTGAAAGCATGTCTACCACCTCCGCAAACGGAAAGTTTGCCAGCAGTCCGTCGAGATTAGCACCTCGAACGGTAGCGGTCAAAAGTGAAGTCTTAGAGAAGCGAAGCGCAAAAACGGCCGCTATTGCGGCAAATCGAACAGCACCGTGCGGATGTAGCGCTCGGCCCAGGCTTCGTCGAAGGCCTGCGCCAGGATTCGGCGGGTCTTATCGTTTTGTTGCTGTTGCTCGCAGTAGTGCCGCTGGCCTGCCAGGATTTGCGCTTCGGTGGCGGTATCGACCGCTTCGGCACGGGCGGCCTGCTCGCAGTGAAAGCGCAGATAGGCGCGGCTGATCTCCATGAACAGGTCGGCTTCGGTGGGGGTGACGACGCGGGCAAACACGCAGCGCGGCGAGAAGATCGTTCCCCAGGGGGGCAGATTGCGCAACTGACCAAAATCGGTGCAGCGCGCGAAGCTGGGCTCCAGTCCTGCAAGGTAGGCCGGCGGCAACTCGCCGCGCACGGGCGAGAGATCGACGATGGCGGCACTGACCATTTGGGTGCTCGCCACAATGTCGGTGCCGTAGATGGGCAGGTCGAACTGGGGGCGCGGGTACATCACGCAGTGCAAAATGTCCAAATTCGGCCCGATCGTGGCGAGCTCCAGGTGCAGTTTGCGAAAGACGCGGCTCTGGTAGCAGCGGTTGACGATGGTGAGCCTGTCGCCTTCGAGCTGACCTTCGACAAAACCCAGATCCGCCGGCAGGTGATACGGCTCCAGCTGCAGGTACTCTCCCCAGGTGCTCACCAGCAATTCGGCCAGGCGGCTCACCAATGGGTGCCTGGGTTTGACGGTCTTCGCTTCCATGCGCATCGGTCGTGGACTCCGGTTGCCTTCGTGCATCGTAACGTACCGTGGGCCTAGAATCGGGGCCGTTTCATCGCTAGAAGCAAGAGCCTTTTCGGGTGGCCGAGCCATGCCTGAATCTTCGACGATGTTTGGAACGCTTGCGGGCGAATTTACCGACAGCGCCCGCCGGGTGCTCGACTGTGCCCGCACCGAAGCGCAGCGGCTGGGTTATCAGTTTGTGAGTACCGAGCATCTGCTGCTGGGACTGCTCGCGGAAGGCCACAGCGAAGAAGCAAAAGTGCTCACCGAAATGGGCCTGCACCTCGATGCGACCCGTCGCCTCGTCGAGCGGCTGATCGGCCGCGGCTCCGGGCTGGTGCCCAAGGAGATGCCCTTCACGCCGCGCGCCCGCTACGCCTGGGAGATCGCCTTCGATCAGTCCGAGCAACTGCGCCACAGCCACATGGATACCTGCCATATCTTTTTTGGGCTGGTGCGCGAATGCCTCTTTGCCGGCAAGCGCGGCGGCGGGGCGGCGAGTGTTTTTCGTCATCTCAACATCGACCTGCGCGAACTTGAAAAACGGGCGGGCATCCTGGTGGCCGCTTTCGGTGCAGCCGCCACCCAGACTTTGAACCGGGTAGCAGCGGACGATGAGGACGAGTGGAACGAACCCATCGTGATCGCTGCCCAGAATCACCCGCCG
This sequence comes from Gloeobacter violaceus PCC 7421, assembly GCF_000011385.1. NCBI lineage: Bacteria > Bacillati > Cyanobacteriota > Cyanophyceae > Gloeobacterales > Gloeobacteraceae > Gloeobacter > Gloeobacter violaceus. The sequence continues at coordinate 2,742,161 of NC_005125.1, read as the reverse complement.
GTGTTGGTGCATCCGTTGTCCGCCCCGGCTCTGGTGCAGGAGATCTATCCGGCCCAGATCGCGGCGGGGGAAGTGCGCACGCGGCTGAGCGCGGCTCTGCTGGACTGGGTGGAAGCGCACCGCCTTGGCCACGTCTCCACCACCAGCCCCATCCTGGCCGGCAGCGATGTGCTGGTGGCCGATGTACTCTATTTTTCGCGCGAGCGCTTGTACGCGGGCAATTCGCGCGTCCCGGATCTGGCGGCGCTGGTGGTGGAACGGCCCGATGACACGAGGCAGTTGCGCGTCCTGGCGGCGAAGATGCGTCTATTGCTGGAGTTGGGGGTGCAGGTGGGATGGATGGCCGATCCCCACGGACGCAGTATCAGCGTTTTTTATCCCGGCAAGCACAAAGCGGCGATCCTCAAAGAGGACGATGTGTTGCGGCTGCCGGAGTTGCTCGCGGGCTGGGAGGTTCCCGTCGCCCGCCTCTGGCCGTCCAATTAGGAGTCAGGCGTGGGCGATGGGCATTCGCCAGCCGATGCCGAAGGCGCGCGGCGAGACGCGCAGACCCGGCGGCAGTTGCTTGCGTTTGAACTCGGCCCGGCGCACCATGGCGAGTACTTTTTTGATCACTTCTGGGTGATAGCCTTCGCCGGCGATCTCCTCGGGGGTGCGCCCACCTTCGAGGTGGGCGCGTAGAATGCCGTCGAGCACGTCGTAGGGCGGCAGGATGTCGGAGTCGCGCTGGTCCGGGCGCAACTCGGCGGAAGGAGCCTTGGTGAGGATACCCTCGGGAATCACCGCGCCGTCCCGGTTGAGCCAGTGCGCCAGGCGGTAGACTTCGCCTTTGTACAAGTCGGCAATCACGGCCAGTGCCCCGGCGGTGCAACCGTAGAGGGTGTTAAAACCGACGGCGGTCTCGGACTTGTTGCCGGTGATAAATACCAGGCGGTTCCACTTATTGGACAGCGCCATCATCAAGGTGCCGCGGATGCGCGCCTGCAAATTCTCCTCGGTGACATCGGCGGCCAGATCCGCAAAGGCCGGAGCCAGAATCTGATCAAAAGCCGCCATTGCCGGAGCGATGGGCAATTTGAGCGTCTCCACCCCCAGATTGGCGGCGAGGGCCAGACTGTCGTCGATGCTGCCGGCACTGGAATACGGCGAAGGCATCATCACCGCGAGCACGTTCACAGGCCCCAGGGCGGCGGCCACAATCGCCAGGGTGAGGGCCGAATCGATGCCCCCGGAAAGGGCCACCAACCCCTGCTGAAAGCCGCACTTGCGGGCGTAATCGGCTGTACCCATCACTAACGCTTCCCAGATTTCCGCTTCGCCTGTGGGTTGAGGCTCGATGCGCCCGGCGAGCGAATCCAAATCCACCAGCAGCATATCCTCGGCAAACGCCCGCGCCCGCGCGGTCAGGCGGCCCTCCCCGTCGAAAACGCAACTGCGGCCGTCGAAGAGCAATTCGTCGTTGCCCCCCACCTGATTGACGTAGAGTACCGGCAGGCGGTGGCGGCGGGCCGCATGGGCCAGAAGCCGTTCGCGCAACTGCTGCTTGCCCGCATAAAAAGGCGAACTGGAAAGATTGAGCAAGTAGCGCGCCCCCTGCCCGGCCAGTTCCTCCACCGGGTCGCGGCGGTAGCGCGGCCTTGGCCAAAATTCGCGATCGTTCCAGATGTCCTCGCAGACGTGCACCCCCATCGCCACCCCGGCAATCTCGATCGGATAGGCACGCTGCCCCGCCTCGAAGTAGCGGTCCTCGTCAAAGATGTCGTAGGTAGGAAGCAGACCCTTGAGCACCGTTTCCCGGCACTCTCCCCCTTCGAGCAGCAAAGCCGCGTTGGCCAGGGGCCGCCCCACCGCGCTCGGCACCGCCGTACCCACCAACACCGGCACCACCCCGGCAAGCGCATGGGCAAGCCGCTGCGCGGTCTGCTGGACATCGGCCACAAAGGCCCGATCCAACAGCAGATCCCGGGGCGGATAACCGGGCAGGGCCAACTCGTGGGTGATCGCCAGATCCGCCCCGGCGGCGGCAGCTTCCCTCGCCGCCCGCTCGATGCGCCCGGCGTTGCCGACCAGATCCCCCACGGTCGAATTCAGTTGCAAAAGCGCCACTCGCATGGGTTCGCCCTCGGCTGGTCCCCGATTGATCAATGTTCTTCCAAGCGTAACAGCGGCTTGCAGCCCGACCTTCCCCTGATCCGCGACAAGGAATGCCATCATGAAGAAATGATAGCGACCATACCTGCAAGTACCGAAGCTTTCGCGGGCCGTATCCGCACCCTGCCCAACGGGCTGACTTTGATCGTTCAGCAGATCCCGACTGCCGCCGCCGTCACCTGCGATATCTGGGTGCGCACGGGGGCCCGTACCGAACCGCTCCAGTTGTCGGGCGTCTCGCATTTTCTCGAACACATGATCTTCAAGGGCACCGAGAAAGTCGGTCCCGGCGTCTTCGACAGCGAAATCGAAAGCCGCGGCGGGGTGACCAACGCCGCCACCAGTCAGGATTACACCCACTACTTCATCACCGTCGCCAACGAGCACTACGAAGCGTCGCTTCCCTATCTGGCGGAACTGGTCAACGCCGCGGCGATCCCGCCTGCGGAATACGAGCGCGAGCGGCTGGTGGTGCTCGAAGAGATCCGCCGCAGCAACGACAGTCCCGACCGCCGGGCCTTCGAGATCCTCACCCGCACCATGTACCCCGAGCATCCCTACAGCCGGCCGGTCCTGGGCACCGCCGAGAGCCTGCTCGCGATGACGGCCGATCAGATGCGTACCTACCACCGCGAGCGCTACCGGCCCGCCAACACTACTGTTGTGATCGTGGGCGGCGTACCGGAGGAGCAGATGCTGGCCGCCGCCGAGGCATTGTTTGCACCCCTGGGCGAAGGGCCGACAGGCGAAGTGCCGACGGTGCCGCATCCGGCCGCCCCCACGCCGGGGGTATCCACCCACACCCTGGCCCGCCTGGAGCAGCCGCGCCTGATGCTCGCCTGGTTGGGTGCTGCGATCGAGCAGATCGAAGATGCGATCGCCCTCGACGTGCTCGCCACCGTGCTCAGCGAGGGGCGCACCTCCCGGCTGGTGCGCTCGCTGCGCGAAGAAAAAGGCTGGGCGCGCTCGGTGAACGCCTACTTTATGCCCCAAAAGCACCCGGGCCTGTTCATTGTCTCTGCCCAGGCCGACGCCGAATGGCTCGAACCCATCGAGGCCGAAGTGCGCGCTCAAGTACGCGCCCTGGTTGACGAACCGGTGCCGGACGGCGAATTCAACCGCGCCCTGCGCATCTTGCGCAACGACTTTATCTTCAGCACCGAGGCCCCGGCCCAGTTGGCGAGTCTCTACGGTTACTACAGCACCGTGGCGAAACTCGAGCTGGCCCTCGCCTATCCCGAGTTGCTGCAGCGCGTTCAACCGGCCGACCTGCAGCGCGTCGCCCGCCGCTATCTCGAGCCTGATCGGGCGGTGGTCCTGCGGCTTGTGCCCGAAACCCCCTGAGGATCTATGTTCCGTACCACGCTTGCCAGCGGCCTTCGCGTCCTTGTGCTCAACAACCCGGCCGTCGATATTGTGAGCGCCCGCTTCTTCCTGCGGGTCGACAGCCGCACAGATACCCCGCCGGGGCTGGCCCACCTGGTCAGTGCCGTGCTGACCAAGGGTACCGAGGCGCGCGATTCGATGGCTATAGCCCAGATTGTCGAATCGCTCGGGGCGATGCTGGGTGCCGACAGTACCCCCGATTATCTGCAAATTGCCCTCAAAAGCCTGGGCGAAGACTTTCCGACCCTGCTTGCCCTTGCCGCCGAACTGTTGCAGCGGGCGACCTTTCCTGCCGAGCAAATCGAAATCGAACGAAAAGCGACTCTGCAAGCGATCCGTTCCCAGCAGGAGCGGCCCTTCACCGTCGCCTACAACCAGTTTCGCGCGGCACTCTACGGCAACTCCCCCTACGCCTATCCGGAGTTGGGCACCGAGGAGAGTGTGTTGGCCCTGCGGCGCGAGGATCTGCTGAATTTTTACCGCGCCCATTTTCGGCCGGACAACGCCGTGTTCGTGGCCGTCGGGCCGCTCGAGCCAGAGGCGGTTGTCCGCTTGCTCGAAGAGCATCTGGGCGGCTGGAGTGTACCTGAGACACCACTGTTGCGTACGGCGCTCCTAAAGCCGACCGATGCTTTTCCCACCGCTACCCTGCGCACGGTGCAACCCACCCAGCAGAGCACAGTCCTGGTGGGCTATCCTGCAGCACCAATCCACTCGGAAGATTTTGCGGCCCTCAAACTGATCGGCACCTACCTCGGCAGCGGGCTTTCCAGTCGCCTGTTCACCGAACTGCGCGAAAAGCGCGGCCTTGCCTACGAAGTCTCCGCCTTCTATCCGACCCGGGCCTCCACTTCCCACTTCGTCGCCTACATCGGTACCGCCCCCGAGAACGCCCGCACCTGCGAAGCGGGCCTGCGCACCGAAGTCGAGCGCCTGGCGAGCACGCCGCTCGGCGACTCCGAACTGCGCACGGCCAAAAACAAGCTGCTGGGCCAGTACGCCCTCGGCAAGCAGACCAACAGCCAGGTGGCTCAGCTGCTGGGCTGGTACGAGATTCTGGGCGTCGGTGCCGACTTCGACCGCGAGTACACCCGCACCGTCGAGCAATTGACGAGTGCCGACTTGCTGGCGGTGGCCGAGCGCACCTTCAAAGCACCCATCGTCTCGCTGGTGGGGCCTGAGGACGTGCTTGCAACGGTCTTCTAAAACGAGCGCTGCGAGCCGACAATATCGTCGTAGGCCACGGCGATGGCGCTGTAGATAATCGGAAACGCGACCAGCAGCCCGAGCCCCAGGGGAATCGCCCCGACCAGAAAAATCAGGCTGAGCACCAAACCGAAACCAAAGACAGAAAACCAGCGCTTGCTCACAATCTTGCGGCTGGTTTCCATCGCCTCCCAGGGCTCCAGTCCCCGGTCGATGATCAGCAGATTGGTGAACATGTAGGCGACCATCAGGTAGATCCCTGGAAGGACCAGCAAAATCGTGCCCACGCTCACGAGCAGACTGGTGATCATCCCGGCCAGCGCCAGGGGCACAAAATCATCGAAGCCTTTGAGAAAGTCGGCGAACTGGGTAGGTTGGCCGCGCTTGAGCTTGAGCGCCACGATATAAAAACCGGCGCTCAGCGGAGCGGCGATGGCGGCGGTGACGAAGTTGATGACCAACTGCTGCTTGGTGAGCAGATCGAGTGCCCAGTTGAGCCCGGCACCCGCCACCAGCACGATGAACGCATAGCCCGCAAAAGCCCCAGCGTTCCTGGCGAAAATGGCCCAGCTGTCGCTCAGATAGTCGCCGATTTTGACGCTGTAGCCCTCGCGGATCACCTTTACGATGTCGCGGCCCCCGGGCTGCATATCCATGGTGGTTTCTCCACTTTGCGATCGGCGAACGGTTCTACCCACATGATAAGTTCTGCACTTCGCCAGCAGCCCTCGACACGGGTGCAGGCGCATTCGATTGCGCAGAACTTATGGAAAATTTACACCACTGGCAAGCAATGGGCATGTACCTATGCTAACTTTAATCCGCTATACCCTTTCGAGAGGAGCGAGCCCTATGGCAGTGGTTTGTCCCTGCTGCACCGGTGTGCAGGTGAAACGCTATCCAATGCTCTACGAAGAAGGCACAGCGAGCATTGTGGGCAACGTCGGGTTCGGTGGATTGTCTCGCGGCGGCCTGTTCGGCGGCGGCGGAAGTTTGTCTGGCACCCAGCAATCTCTCGCAGCACTCAAGGTCGCTCCGCCTGAGAAAAGAATGATCATCCCCGTCAGAAATCCGCTTGGAAAATTTGTGATCGGCTTCATCGTTTTCTCGTGGTTGATCAGCAATCAGTTGCTCTTGCAGGTGTTTGCCCTGGGACTGATTGTTTGGCGGTTGTTCACTGTTTACCGGTGGAACCGCGAGCAGTGGCCGAAGCTGTTGGGCGATTGGCAGCAAAAGTGGTACTGCAGTCAGTGCGGCACCACCTTTAACCCCTGACTTGGTGGTGCCACAGCCCGGTTCGCTTGCCGGTACACTATGGTGAGCGCAGTGGGAGTGCAAGCTATGGGTCTTCTGGTGAACTTCAACGGCACCATCGCGCCGGAAGCCAGAGTTTCGGTCCTCGACCGCGGTTTTCTCTACGGCGACGGTGTCTACGAGGTCGTGCGCACGATCGGGGGAAGACCCTTCGCTTTGCAGGAGCACCTCGACCGGCTGCGTGCCTCCGCGAACTATCTCTATCTCGACATTCCCTGGAGCGACGCGCAGATTGCCGCCGAAGTCGAGCGCACCCTGGCCGCCGCCGGCAGCGGCGACTTTTACATTCGTATCGTCGTCAGCCGCGGCGCGGAAGAAGAAATCAGCCTGCTGCCCGGGCCGCAACTTGTCCCCGATCTGGTGATCATCGTGCGGTCCATTTCTTCCCAACTGGCTTTGAACGAGCAGGGGGTGCACCTGGCAGTGCTGCCCCGCTTGCGCAACGACGCGCGGGCGCTCTCTCCAGCCGCCAAGACCGGCAATTATCTGAACAACATCTTGGCGCTCATCGAAGCGCGCCGCCTGGGGGCCGACGACGCCCTGCTGCTCAACAGCCGCGGCGAGGTGACCGAGGCCACCACCAGCAATCTCTGGTTGGCCAAAGGCGGCACAGTTTATACCCCTGCTGTCGAAGCGGGCATCCTGCACGGCATCACCCGGCATTTTTTGCTGAAGTTGCTGGGTGATTGGCAGATTCCTTGCATCGAGACTGCACTTACCAAGACAGATTTGTTCGCTGTCGAAGAAGCCTTTTTGAGTTCGTCGGTGCGTCTGATCGCTCCGGTGCGCCGCATCGATGATTATGAACTGCCCTACTGTCCGGGGGCGCTTACCCGCCGACTGTTCGATGGGTTGGTCGTGCTGATGCAAGATGCCGTCGCAGCCCCGAAGGTGCCAGTGTAGTACCGCCTCTAAAATGGAGTGCGCCGATTGAGGCAGACGAGTGGCTCTCAGCAAAGATCCCGGCCCGATGAGTCCCGAGCAATTCTTGCGATGGGAGCGCGAGCAACCTCAGAAGTACGAGTACCGGTACGGCCGCATCTTCTCGATGGCAGGCGGCAGCAAGTCGCACAACCTGATCGCCGTCAACGTCACCGCTGCCGTCCACGGCCACCTGATAGACAGCCTCTGCCGTGTCTTCAACTCGGATCAGAAAGTGGCCTGTAGCCCGGCCGGTCCTTTTTACTACCCGGAAGTTTCCGTCAGCTGCGACGATCGCGAAGAACCGACCGGCTACATGCTCCAGTACCCGTGCCTGATTGTCGAAGTCCTTTCGAAGAATACGGCCGAGTTCGATCGCTCGGTGAAGTTTCGCGACTACGGCAAGATTGAGACTTTGCAGGAATACCTACTGCTCGATAGCCAGGTGGTGGCGGCAAGTCTCTACCGCAGGCAGGGCATAAATCTGTGGCAGGTGCAACTGTTCGAAGAGGCTGAAGTTCTCCATCTCGATTCCATCGCCATGGAGTTGCCCCTGCGGACCATCTATTCAAAGGTCATCTTCAATCAGCCGGTGTGAGCCAGTCTCGCCACCTCGCCCACGACGATCACCGCCGGAGGCTCGAAGTGGGCCGCGCGCACCCGGGGGGCGATCGTAGCGAGGGTACCGGTCAGTACCTCCTGACGAGGAGTCGTTCCCCAGCGAATCAGCGCCACGGGCGTCTCGGGGGCGCGCCCCGCCGCCAACAACCGCTCGACGATCGATTCAATCTGCAGCACGCCCATATAGATCACCAGCGTCTCAGCCCCCCGGGCCAACTCTCCCCAACGGATCTCCGGACGGTAGGTCTCGACGGCCTCGTGGCCGGTGACAAAGGCCACCGAGGCGCTCATGTCGCGGTGGGTGAGCGGAATGCCCGCGTAGGCCGGAGCGGCGATACCGGCGGTAATGCCGGGGACCACTTCTACTGCGACACCGGCGGCGCGCAGGGCGGCGACTTCCTCGCCCCCCCGGCCAAAGATGAACGGATCGCCGCCTTTGAGGCGGACCACGCTCGCGTGCCGCTCCACCAGGGCGATGAGCCGCTCGGTAATTTCGTCTTGCGTCAGCGAGTGACGCCCGGAGCGCTTTCCTGCGTAGAGGCGCTCGGTACGCGCCGGGATGAGCGCCAGAATTTCAGGGCTGACCAGCGCGTCGTAGACAATCGCATCGCAGTGCTCGATGAGGGTCTTGCCGCGCACAGTCAAAAGTCCGGGATCGCCCGGTCCGGCCCCCACCAGGTAGACTTTTCCTCTAGGCGATGGCAAAAGCGGACTCCAGTGTCTTTTCCACCAGATCCTGCATCAGCGGCAGCAGGTGATTATCCGGTCCCAACACTGTATCCAGTTGCAGGTCGAATTTGGGAAATTCGTTTGCGAGTCGGTCGACTTCCCAGGTGATGCGGTCGGTCATGCCGCCTTCGAACAAAAAATAGGGCAATATCAACACCCGCCGGATCGAAGGGTGCACCAGTTCGCGCAGCGTGTGGCGCAAATCGGGCTGGATTTTCCAGAAGGCGGCGGTCACCAGAGGGCCGCCCAGGTTCTCCCAGACGCCGTCGGCGATGTCCTGCACCAGGCGGTTGGCCTCCTCGCGGCGGCTGCCGTGGGCGAGGATCACCACGGCGGTGTGCTCGTCGGTGCGTCCGGCCAAGCGGCGGACCCGCTCGCTCAAGATTGCCTCCATCGATTCGTGCTCGCCCAGGCAGGGGGTGTGCAAAAAGTTCACCTGCGGATGGGCGCGGCGGGCACGGCGGAGCGCTTCGGTCAGATCCTCCCCGACGTGCATCCCCGGGGCCAAAAACAACGGCAACAGCACAAACCGGTGGCCCGGCGCAACCTGCAGGGCAATCTGCTCATCGAGCAGCCGCTCGGAAAATTCGAGCGTCCCCGAGACGATCCGGAAATTGGAGTAGCGCCGGAAGCGCTCGACCAGCTCGCCAAAGGCAAGACAGGAGCGCCGGTCGGAACTGCCGTGGCCACACAAGAAAACCGTCGTCGGCGTCGAAAGTGCTGCATTCATGTGCAAAACCCCAGAGCTGGCGACGCCAGCCATGCGCCACCGATCCCCAGCCTACCCCAAGGCCCGAATCCGTTCAGCTACACCCGGATACAACCCGCCCCAAACTCGCCTGCAAAGCCACTTTGTTGTAGAAACCGGAGCCAGGAGTTAAGTTAGATTAAGAAGCTAATCCTTGGGTAAGCAGCAGATGAAATTTTCCTGGAAAACGCTCTTACTGGGTGCCATCCCCCTGATTTTGATCGGGGTTTTGCTCTGGCAGAGTTTGCCGAACGGCGCGACCCGGGGCGATTCCCCGAACATGGCCACCGCCAACCTCTCCTACACCGAGTTTTTGAGCTACATCAGGCAGGGCAAGGTGGAGAAGGTCGATATTCTCGAAGGCGGCCGTATCGCCATCGCCATGCTCCCCGACCCGAGCATTCCCGATACCGCTCCGCAGCGCTTTCGCGTCAACCTGCCCACCTCCGACCTCGACGAGCTCTATGGGCTGATGCGCGACAAGAAAGTCGATTTTGCCTCCCTGCCGCCCAACAACAGCGGCGCGTTTTTGGGGATTTTGGGCAACCTCTTTTTCCCGATTTTGCTGCTGGGCGGCTTGTTTTTGCTGCTGCGCCGCTCGAGCAACTCCAACGGCCCCGGCCAAGCGATGAACTTCGGCAAGTCGAAGGCGCGCTTCCAGATGGAAGCGAAAACCGGCGTCAAGTTCGATGACGTGGCCGGCATCGACGAAGCCAAAGAAGAACTGCAGGAAGTCGTCCAGTTTTTGAAGCGTCCCGAGCGCTTTACCGCGGTGGGCGCCAAGATCCCCAAGGGCGTGTTGCTCGTCGGTCCTCCCGGCACCGGCAAGACCTTGCTTGCCAAGGCGATCGCCGGTGAGGCGGGTGTGCCCTTCTTCTCGATCTCGGGTTCGGAGTTCGTCGAGATGTTCGTGGGCGTGGGGGCTTCCCGCGTGCGCGACCTCTTTAAGAAGGCCAAAGAGAACGCCCCCTGCATCGTGTTCATCGACGAAATCGACGCGGTCGGCCGCCAGCGCGGCGCCGGTATCGGCGGCGGCAACGACGAGCGCGAGCAGACCCTCAACCAGCTGCTCGTCGAGATGGACGGCTTCGAGGGCAACACCGGCATCATCATCATCGCGGCCACCAACCGCCCCGATGTGCTGGATGCGGCGATCCTGCGCCCGGGCCGCTTCGACCGGCAGATCACCGTCGACCGCCCCGATATGGCGGGCCGCCTGGAGATCCTCAAAGTCCATTCGCGCAACAAGAAGCTCGCCCCCGACATCGACCTCGATGTGATCGCCCGGCGCACCCCCGGTTTTGCCGGTGCGGATCTCTCCAACCTGCTTAACGAAGCGGCGATTTTGGCCGCCCGCCGTCGGCAGACCGAGATCACCATGCGCGAGATCGACGATGCCACCGACCGGGTGATCGCGGGCCTTGAGAAGCCGCCCCTGGTAGACAGCAAGAAGAAGCGGCTCATCGCCTACCACGAAGTCGGCCACGCCCTGGTGGGTACGCTGCTTGCCGAGCACGACCCGGTGCAGAAGGTGACGATTATCCCCCGCGGCCGGGCCGGTGGTCTCACCTGGTTCACGCCTTCTGAAGAGCAGATGCTCATCACCCGCAACCAGCTTCTGGCGCGCATCACCGGTGCACTGGGCGGCCGGGCGGCTGAGGAAGTGGTCTTCGGCGAAGACGAAGTCACCACCGGCGCCTCCTCCGACCTGCAGCAGGTCTCCAACCTGGCCCGCCAGATGGTCACCCGCTTCGGCATGTCCGAACTCGGTCTGCTCTCGCTCACCGGCGGCGGCGAGGTTTTCCTGGGCCGCGACCTGATGCAGCGCTCCGACATGTCCGAGGATGTCGCTTCGATGGTCGACGAGCAAGTGCGCGCCATTGTCAAACAGTGCCACCGGCAAGCCGTCAGCATGCTCACCGAGCACCGCGCCCTGATGGACCGCATCGTCGATGTGCTGCTTGAAAAAGAGACCGTCGACGGCGAGGAGTTGCGCCGCATCGTCAGCGAGGTGGTGCCGGTGCCGATGAAGGATCAGGCTCTGCCGGTTCTCAGCTCGTAAGCCGTTACAACCCAAGCGTTCCGTCCCCCCGTTCTCCTGGCAGAGCGGGGGGATTACTATTTTGGTTGCGAAGCCGGTTGTGAATTTGCCGGGAAGATTGCGTGGGTTATTGTGCGACAGGCATAGCCAGTTCCAGATGAAGACGCTCCGTGGATTGACACTGATTGTGCGGCAGTGATACGTTAAACAGGTCTCTTGACTTATCCAGAGCAGGCGTAGGGAACAGGCCCGGTGACGCCACGGCAACCGCCCACTAGCAACGGGAAAAGGTGCCAATTCCTGCGGTTCCTCACGAACCGGAAGATAAGTCAGGCATCCTGATTCTGCAATGATTGCAAGCCAAGAGACGCATCTACCCATTTCATTCGGGAGGGGTTTCTTGTCACGCTACTTGTTTTCCTCAGAGTCGGTCACTGAAGGTCATCCGGACAAGATCTGCGATCAGATCTCCGATACCATCCTCGATGCGCTGTTGACCCAAGATCCCCGTTCGCGGGTGGCGGCCGAGGTGGTCGTCAACACCGGCATGGTGGTGGTCACCGGCGAAATCACCACCACGGCCAACGTCAATTTCACCAAACTGGTACGCGACAAAATCCGTGAAATCGGCTACACGGAGGCCGACAACGGCTTTAGCGCCGATTCGTGCGCGGTGTTTCTAGCCCTTGACGAGCAGTCGCCGGAGATTGCCCAGGGGGTCAGCTGTGCCCTGGAGGTGCGCACCAGCGAGGAGGATGCCCTCGACCGTATCGGGGCGGGGGATCAAGGCTTGATGTTCGGCTTTGCCTGCACCGAGACGCCGGAGTTGATGCCGCTGCCCATCAGCGTCGCCCACCGGCTCACCCGCCGCCTCGCCCAGGTGCGCAAGGACGGTACCCTTGCCTACTTGAAACCGGACGGCAAAGCCCAGGTGACCGTCGAATACGAGCGCAAGGACGGTGTCGATCGGCCCGGGCGCATCGACACGATCTTGATCTCGACCCAGCACGCCGCTGTGATCGACGATCTCAGCGACAACGACGCGGTGCAGGCGCGCATCAAAGCCGACCTGCAAACCCACGTGATCGGCCCGGTCTTCGCGGATCTTGACATCCGCCCCGACGCCCAGACCCGCTTGTTGGTCAATCCCTCCGGCCGGTTTGTAATCGGCGGTCCGCAGGGAGACTCGGGGCTCACCGGCCGCAAGATCATCGTGGATACCTACGGCGGCTATGCCCGCCACGGCGGCGGCGCCTTCTCCGGCAAAGATCCCACCAAGGTGGACCGCTCCGCCGCCTACGCGGCGCGCTACGTCGCCAAAAACATCGTGGCGGCGGAACTGGCCGACCGCTGCGAAGTGCAGGTGGCTTATGCCATCGGGGTTGCCCGACCGGTGAGCATCTTTGTGGAGACCTTCGGCACCGGCCGCGTCTCGGACGAGGCTTTGATGCTTCTGGTGCGCGAGCACTTCGATTTGCGCCCGGCGGCCATCCTCCGCGACTTCGACCTGTGCCGCCTGCCCGCCCAGCGCGGTGGCCGCTTCTACCAGGACGTGGCTGCCTACGGCCACCTCGGTCGCCCCGACCTCGACTTGCCCTGGGAGCACACCGACAAAGCGGCGACCCTCAAGCAGGCGATCCAGACCGCGGCGGCGGTGTAGCTTCCGGTTTTATCTCGATGGCCGCAAATGATTCAATTTGCGGCCATTTCTCGTTTGCTAAGGTATGGTCATGTATCGTCTGCAAGCAAGAGACACCAGCCTTGAGATGGAGCGCTTCTTGATCTGCGCCCTGCGGGATTTGCCTGCGCATCAAAAGGCAAAACGGGTTCAAGGGCTCACCGTGGGACTGCAAAGGCTCTGTTACGCCGGTATCTGTCAGCAGTACCCCGACATAGAGAAGCTGGAGCGACGTCAGCACTACGCTCTACGATGGTTAGGTGGGAACTGGGCGATCAAAGTAGTACCTCTTGGAACCGGTTGGATGGTTGGAGATCCGATTACTTTTGCTTTAGAAATAGCCGATATTCTAGACAGATTAAAAATTCCCTATCTGGTCGGCGGCTCTCTGGCGAGTTCCATTTTGGGAGAGCCGCGCGCGACCATGGACCTCGATGTGGTTGCGGATTTGCAGGGACAGCAGGCTGCTGCTCTCATCGAAGCCTTCCAATCCAGTTATTACATCAGTGAGAGTGCAATTTACGCAGCCTTGGGCGCGCAGGCCGACTTCCCATCCTTCAACGCCATCGAGCTGGAGACGCTCCAGAAGCTCGATGTTTTCGTTCTTGGTGAGCAACCCTTTACAAGAGCAGCCATGGAGCGCCGACAGCGGGTCGCCGTTCGCGAGAACCCACCTGGATATCTGTGGATCTATACCGCAGAGGACATCATCTTGCAAAAACTGCTCTGGTACCGGTTGGGAGAGCAGACATCCAGCCAGCAGTGGCGCGACGTGTTGGGAGTTCTAAAAATTCAGGCTGAAAAACTGGATCGATTGCATCTTGACAGCTGGTCACAGAGCCTGGGCCTTTCAGAGATGCTGGCTCGGGCTATTCAAGAAGCCGGATTAGCTGATACTCAGGAAGGCCAATTGTGACCGCGAATAAACCTAGTAACTAAACTGGAGGCAGGTAGCGAGGGCCACTATGTTTCAGTCCAACCCTGCCGAGCCGTTACCCACCGCTGAGCAGTTGCCTGACTCGGACGGAAAACCCTTGGACAATGAGCTTCAGGTGGAAGTGGCCAGTTTGCTGTCCGCGATTCTCTCGCTGGCCTGGGCCGCTCGCACGGACTGGTTTTTCGGTGCGAACCTGGGCCTTTACTATGCTCCTGATGAGGAGCCGGTGGTCCCAGACGGCTTCCTGAGTCTGGGAGTGCAACGCCACAAGGGCGAGTACGGCCGCCCCAGCTATGTCGTCTGGGAGGAGGGTGCTCTGCCGGTACTCGTGTTGGAAATCGTCTCCCGGACGTATCGGGGTGAATATGGCAGCAAACTGGCGCTCTACCAGCAGTTGGAGATTCCTTACTACGTGATTTACAACCCCATGCGCCGCCGTCAGCAAAGTCCCTTTGCCGCGTACCGGCTTGTGGGCGGCAATTATCATCGGCAGGAGACGGAGCCCTTCTGGATGCAGGAAGTGGGCCTGGGTCTCGGACGCGGCGAAGGCACTTATAAAGGCTGGCAACGCGAGTGGCTTTACTGGTTCGACCAAGACGGTCGCAGGCTGCCCACTCCTGAAGAACAGATGGAGCAAGAGCGGGCAAAGATTGCCGCTTTGGAGCAGCGGTTGCGGCAGTTGGGCGAGGCTCCTGGAGGGCTATGAAACCGCCGATCAGGGCACGCCAGTTGTTACAGGTCGAACTGTTCGCCGTCCAACGGCAAGCGGTACTCGGTTTCAAATACTACCTGCCAGCTCAATTCCCGCTGCTTGGCCCGGACTCCCATTTCGTCCTCGGCTTCACGCAAGGCCGCCGACAGACACCGCGCCCAAAGTTCTTCCTCGATCACTTTTCGGGTAAGTGATGGCGTATCTTCGCAAAGATCCTCGATTTCGCGGCGGCTGCCGTGGATAGTGACAAGCCAGCTGCGTGTGCGGCGCTCGGGTTGAGTTTCCCACTGGATGATGTGCGCCATCAATCGAATCAGCTGTGAGCGCAAGGCGCGTCTGTCCGAGCGGCTCATCGCCTCGGTAAGGGCGGCGATGCCTTCGCGGGCCGCCTGGAGGTCGCCATCTTCGAGGGCATGCTGGATCTCCACAGCCGTCAGATAGTGCGACGTGCTTGCCAAATGGGACCAATCTTGAGCCATCGGATTGGCAGCGCTTGGGCGTCTTTCTCGAATTATGGCCTATTGAACCGGCAGCCACCCGGCCGTCGGTAGCCGCCAGTTGCGCCCGTCGCCGCCGTAGGTGACACAGTCCATCGCCGCCCAGGTCTTCAGATGCAGCGGCTCGTAAAATTCGAGCACCGGGCCGCCGGTGCGGCGCAACAGAAAATAGTCCTGGCCGTTGGCGACGTAGTAGCGCTCCTTTGCTCGGGCCACCGGCTGGGCGAAGGCGTCGGCCAGACAGCGGGCCGTTCTCAGTTCGGAGCCGGCCAACGCTTCGATCGCTTCTTCCGCCTGCTCGCGCCGACCCGCTTGCCGCAGCGCCAGGATGCGCACACCCGCCGCCCGCCCGGCCGTGACGCGCCAGGGCAGGCGCAGGGCGATGGGCATGTCGGGCTGGACCGTCTGGGTGGCAGGCATTGCATTCAGGCTTTGGAGGGCCTGCTCAGGGCGACCGAGCCACAACCAGAGCGTCGAGCGCAGGTAGAGAGCGTCGTGCTCCATCGGATAGCGCGCCAGAAGCCGGTCGTAGACGGTAAGGGCCTCGCGGGCGAGGCGGGGAGCCAGGGCGCTCAGTGCCCCGGTGTGCCAGCGCTCGTCGGTCCACTGATCCGGGAAGAGCAACAGCTCGGCTTTGAGGTGCGGCAGGGCCGCCTCGGTTTCGCCCTGGGCCGCCAGGGTCAGGCCGAGGCCCAACCGCAGCGTCGCGGTGGTCGTCGGGTCATAGCGCAACGCCTCGCCAAAGCGTCCGGCCGCCTGGGAAAGTTCTCCCCGGTAGTAGTGCAGCCAGCCGGAGGCGGTCAGGGTAAAAGGGTCGGTGGGCAATAGCCGGACGGCCCGCTCAGCGGCCCGATTGGCGACGGCGATCCACTGCGCCCGGCGCGGGTCCGCTTCCTCCAGCCTGCGGGCGGCAAAAAGCAGCGTCTGGGCCGTTTGCAGCGGATAGTAAGGCTGGCGGGGATCCAGGCTTTCGGCCTGCCGCATCGCTTCGATAAAGGCAGGAATGTCGCCCCGGCGGCGCAAGGCAAAGGCCTGGTCCGCTTTTTGCCAGCCCCGGTCGATGCGCACCCAGCCCGAGAGCACGGCGGCGAGCAGCAGGACGGCCAGCGGTCGCAATCCAGGCACAGCCAGGGGCGGTTCGGGATGGCTCAACCGCACCAGTTCGGCAGCCAGCAGCACCAGTGTCAGCGCAATCGCCGGGTTCTCGAGCTGAAAGTCGGTGAGGCTGGAGACGGCATAACCCGCCAGAGCACCCGCCAGGGCGGCGGCGGCAGTCCGTTCGCGGCTGAGCAACCGTCCAATCGCCAGCGCGCAGCCCCCCAGCCACCCCAGGTAAGCGGCCAGACCTGCAAGACCGGTTTCGGCGAGCAGATGTACGGGGGTGCTGTGCAGTTGTTGGGCCGTGCGGGCCATCCAGGGGTCGATCTCGCTGCGGTAGCCCGGGAACAAAAAACCGGTCACCCCCTGGCCTACACCAAACAGCGGGTGATCGAGCCACAGGCGCACCCCCGTCTGCCAGAAAACCCACCGCTGGGCGGCGCTGATGTCGCGGCCCTGCAAAAACAACTGCGATTTGGTGCTGGCAAAGGTGAGCGACAGCATGCCGACGGCAAGGAGCACACCGCCTGCCGCCCCCAGGGCAAGCCAGGCCCGCCGGTCCAGCCGGATGAGCAGCCCACAGACGAGGACACAACCGGCCAAGGCCCCCAACCAGCCGCCGCGCGATTGGGTCGAAAAGAGCAGCGCCAAACCCAAAAGCCCCGACAGTCCCCACAACCACCGCCCTTTGCCGGGTCGAGCCAGGGCGAGCGCCAGCGTCACCGGCAGCGTCAGCGACAACAAACCGCTGCCAAAATTGTGATGGCCCAGCGGGTAGACGTTGTTAAAAAAGTGAAAAGGCGGTCCAGCCTGCCACTCGGGAATCACCACCAGCAGCGCGTACTGGTAAAGACCCGCGACGCTGACCAGCACCTGGGCGAGGGCAACGATGCCCAGCAGCGGGACTCCCCGCGGCCAGCGGCCCGAAAAACCGTAAAGCAGCGCAAAGTAGCCGCCCGCCATCGTCGCGTACCACCAGCTGCGCTCGGGATCCGGGGAAAGCGCGGCACTGACCACCAATGCCGCCACCGTCAAACCCACCAGCGCGTCAAACGGCTGCCCCAGCCTCCGACAGTGAACAGTCGCCTGGAGCGCCCCCAACAGCAGCAGGCCCTGGGGCAACAAGCACCAGGGCCAGCGGGCGATCTCAGAATAGGAATTGCGCAGAGTAAGCAACACCGCGTAGCCGATCGCCAGCAATCCAAGATCCAGTCTGGACAGCGCCGCTGCGACGCTCGTCCAACCGGGTTTGAATGCACGAGCGCCCATGGACTCCTAGCGGATGTACTCCTTGAGGACGCTGTTGCGGTTGGGATGGCGCAGCTTGCGCAGCGCCTTCGCCTCGATCTGGCGGATACGCTCGCGGGTGACGTTGAACAGCTGGCCAATTTCTTCGAGGGTCTTCATGCGGCCGTCGTCGAGGCCGTAGCGCAACCTGAGCACGTCGCGCTCGCGTGGCGAGAGGGTGTTGAGCACCGCCTCAAGATCTTCGCGCAGGAGGTTCTTGGCAACTTTGTCCTCGGGGGTCTCGCCGTCCGCTTCGATAAAATCGCCCAACCGGGAATCTTCTTCTTTGCCGATCGGGGTCTCCAGGGAGATGGGCAACTGGGCGGACTTGGCGATGAAGCGCAATTTCTCGATCGTCATCTCCATGCGGGTGGCGATCTCCTCTTCGGTAGGCTTGCGGCCCAGCTCCTGCGAGAGCAGCTTGGTGGTCTTCTTGATGCGGGAGATGGTCTCGTAGAGGTGCACCGGTAGGCGGATGGTGCGCGATTGGTCGGCGATGGCGCGGGTGATCGCCTGGCGGATCCACCAGGTGGCGTAGGTGGAAAATTTGTAGCCCTTTTCGTGATCGAATTTTTCGGCGGCGCGGATGAGTCCCAGCGAACCTTCCTGGATGAGATCTTGAAAGGACAGACCGCGGTTCATGTACTTCTTGGCGATTGAAACCACCAGACGCAAATTGGACTGGACCATCTTGTCTTTGGCCCGCCGGCCGTAGGCGATGCGGTCGCGAAATTGTTCGTAGGCAATGCCCGCCGCTTCTGCCCAGCGCCTGAGTTCTTGCTCACTTTCGGTGACTTGATCGCCCGAAGCAAGCAGATTCTCGGTCAGCAGATCGTCGTCGCCCAGCAAATCGGCCACATCGCTGTGCATGTCCGTCCCGGCAGCTCCCATGCGGGCGCGCAGGCGCTCCAGGGTCAGCAAATCGGCGATCTGGCGGGCCAACTCGATTTCTTCGTCGGCGCGCAACAGGCGAATGCGGCCAATTTCCTGCAGGTAGACGCGGATGGAATCTTCGGTGTAATGCGCACGCTGGGCGCGGCTGCGGCGCCGGGCCGGGCGGGCGGCAGCCGCATCGGCGGCTTCGGCCGCCTGGGCTGCGTAAGGGTCGTCCTCCTCGGCCATCAAAGCCAGAGCCTCCAGTTCCATCGCCGGCTGCTGGAGAGCGTCCAGAACGTTATTGGCCTGCGTCATGCTGCACTCCTCATAAATAGCGGATCCAGAACAGACAAACCGTGTCCTTTATACTCTTCCGTTCGGAAGAAAAATCGTCGCACGCACCGGATGCAAGGTTGATCGGTCCCCTTCAGGGTAGTCCTGTTTAAAAGGTGGGAGCGAAGCAACTGCCTGACACGCTCACACGCTATCAAAAATAGTCAAAATCCACAGATTTGACTAAAAATTCATGACCCTCTCGAATCTCCCTGATTGTAGCGCCTCCAATTGGATCTGGGTGGAAGTGGCATCGGTATTTCGGTCCATTGCGGCAGATAGCGAACCGGCCGGGTGCAGGGCGCTCAAGCGGCTCAAAACCGCTATCCGCGTCCGCCCCGGCGGATGACGATCCGCCCGATACCGACGTACATCGAGCGCGCCATTGCCCCCGGCGGAAAGGCATTTACCTCAAACAAATAGTTGCCGTCCATGCGCGGATTGCGCACCGGACCCCACTCGACGGTGACGACGTTGCCGGGTCCGACCGGCGGGTCGAAGACGACGCTGATCACTTGCTCACTCACCCTGGCGCTGACCGGCAGGACCCGTTCGGGATACTGGGGCGCCTGGACGTAGGGCTGGGTCGGGATGAAGGCGCGCACCTGGGACGGATTGGGCAGATTGAGCCCGAAAGGACCGTACTCGGTGGGCAGGCCGATATCGAGGCGGGCCAGCGGTTCGTCGAGGCTACCGGGCGCTTCGACTGCGAACTGGTAGTACGCCGGATAGTCTTCGATCGTCACCTGGCTGACCGCCGAGCGCAAAAGCCGCAGGGGTCCGTTGAAGGCCGTCTCGCCCGAACTGAATTGGATGGCGGCGGCGGCACCGGCGCCGCAGAGCAGCGCGCAGGCGGCCGGAAGGATCAGGTGTTTGCCCAGAGACATTCCATCGACTCCCTAATAAACACGGCACAGGCAAAGGGTCGCCTCCAGCTTGCCCCAGACCAAAGCGGACGCGGGAATTGTTACAGATTGTGCTACATTGCGAGCGAAGGTATCTTGACGGCACGCCATGGTAACAACGACGGCAAAAAACGTTGGCTATATCACCCAGATCATTGGTCCTGTGGTCGACGCAGAATTCCCGGAAGGCGATTTGCCTGCCATCTACAACGCCCTACTTATCGAAGGCAAGACCGACTCGGGGCTCGACATCCGCCTGACCTGCGAAGTGCAGCAGCTGCTCGGTGACAAGAAGGTGCGGGCGGTCTCGATGAGCACGACCGACGGCATGGTGCGGGGCATGAAGGCGATCGACACCGGTGCCCCGATCACAGTTCCGGTGGGCAAGTCGACTCTGGGCCGCATCTTCAACGTGCTGGGCGAGCCGATCGACGAGTTGGGGCCGGTCGAGATTGTCGATAAGTTCTCGATCCACCGCTCCGCTCCCAAATTCACCGACCTGGTGACCCAACCGGAGATTTTCGAAACGGGCATCAAGGTCATCGACCTGCTGGCTCCCTACCGCAAGGGCGGCAAGATCGGCCTGTTCGGCGGCGCGGGTGTGGGCAAGACGGTGCTCATTCAAGAACTCATCCACAACATCGCCAAAGAACACTCGGGCGTGTCGGTGTTCGGCGGTGTGGGCGAGCGGACCCGCGAGGGCAACGACCTCTACAACGAATTTAAAGAATCGAACGTGCTCGGGCAGGTGGCGCTGGTCTACGGCCAGATGAACGAGCCGCCGGGGGCGCGCATGCGCGTGGGTCTGACGGCCCTCACCATGGCCGAGTACTTCCGCGACGTGAGCAAGCAGGACGTGCTGTTGTTTATCGACAATATCTTCCGCTTTGTGCAGGCGGGTTCTGAAGTATCGGCGCTCTTGGGCCGCATGCCCTCGGCGGTCGGCTACCAACCGACTTTGGGCACCGAGATGGGCGATTTGCAGGAGCGCATCACCTCCACCAACGAAGGCTCGATCACCTCGGTGCAGGCGGTCTACGTGCCGGCGGACGACCTGACCGACCCCGCCCCCGCCACCACCTTCGCCCACCTCGACGCCACCACGGTACTCTCACGGCAGTTGGCCTCTTTGGGCATCTACCCGGCGGTGGACCCGCTCTCCTCCACCTCGACGATGCTGCAACCCGCCGTCGTCGGCGAAGAGCACTACAACATCGCCCGCGGCGTGCAATCGACCCTGCAGCGCTACAAAGATCTCCAGGACATCATCGCCATTTTGGGCCTCGACGAACTCTCGCCCGAAGACAAGCTGGTGGTCAACCGGGCGCGCAAACTGCAGCGCTTTTTGTCGCAGCCGTTCCACGTCGCCGAGATCTTCACCGGCTCCCCCGGCAAGTACGTCTCCCTGGATAAAACGATCGCCGGCTTCAAGCGCGTGCTGCAGGGCGAATTCGACGATCTGCCCGAGCAGGCTTTTTACCTGGTGGGCGACCTCGACGAGGCGCTCGAAAAGGCCAAAAAGCTCAAAGACGAAGGTAAGTCGTAAAGACTTCTGGCTCACCCGAACCGCCGCCGCCGCACCGCCGGGGGTGGCGGTTTTTTAGAAGCGGAGATGATAGTATCTGTTGTGATTTGTTACGCAGACGCCGATGATACGCGAAGTCACGATGCCCGCCCTGTCCTCGACGATGACCGAGGGCAAGATCGTCACCTGGAAGAAGCAGGAGGGAGATGCGGTCAGCCGCAGCGACATCCTGCTGGTCGTCGAGTCCGACAAGGCGGACATGGATGTCGAGTCTTTTGACGAGGGCATCCTCGCGAACATCCTGGTAAGCGACGGCGGCAGCGCCCCGGTAGGCTCGGTGATCGCCCTGATTGCCGAGACCGAGGCGGAGGTGGCAGAGGCAAAAAAACGGCCCCCAAGCGGCACTGCCGCCGCACCACCTGCGACGGTTCCCACCCCGGCACCGGCGCCGAGTGCTCCTGCCCCGGTGGCGGCCGCCACAACTCCAGTCTCCTCCGGCAGCAACGGCGGCCGGATCGTCGCTTCTCCCAACGCCCGCCGCCTCGCTGAACAACTGGGGGTGGATCTGGCGAGCATCACGGGCAGCGGTCCCGGTGGCCGGATCGTGGGTGAAGATGTCGAGCGCGCTGCGGCAGGCGCCAAGGCTCCGGCCCCCGCCCCCGCCGCCAAACCGGCGTCCGCCCCTGCCCCGCTCCCGGCTGCGGCGGCGAGCGGTCAGCCGGTGGCCTTCAGCGCCCTGCAGCAGGCGGTCAACCGTAACATGGAAGCGGCCCTGGCCATCCCGGCTTTTCGGGTCGGTTATACGATCACGACCGATGCTTTCGACGAACTGCACAAGTCGGTCAAATCGAAGGGCGTGACGGTGACCACGATGCTGGTGAAGGCCGTGGCCATTACCCTCGCCAAGCACCCGCTGCTGTTTGCCGCCTACACCGAATCCGGCCTCCGCTACCATTCGGCGGTCAATGTCGCAGTGGCGGTGGCGATGGAGGAGGGGGGGCTGATCACCCCGGTGCTGCGCGCCGCCGACAGCAAAGATCTCTATACCCTGGCGCGCGAGTGGAAAGATCTGGTGGAGCGCGCCCGCCTCAAGAAGCTGCAGCCGGAGGAGTACACGAGCGGCAACTTCACCCTGTCGAATCTGGGCATGTTCGGGGTCGACCGCTTCGATGCCATTGTGCCCCCCGGCACCAGCGCCATTCTGGCTATCGGTGCCGCCAAACCGACGGTGGTAGTTACCGAGGCGGGCCACATCGCCATTCAAAAACAGATGCAAGTCAACTTGAGCGGCGACCACCGGGTCTTCTACGGCACCGACGGGGCGCGCTTCCTGCAGGATCTGGCCAAGCTCATCGAGCAATCGCCGCAGCAGTTGACGCTTTGATGATCGATTGTCCGGACGCCGTTTTGCGAGGAGAGAGTTGCCATGGCTTTGCAGATTAAGATTGTCGCTCCCAACAAAGTCGTCTTCGACGACCAGGTCGATGAGGTGGTGTTGCCCAGCGTCAGCGGCCAGCTGGGTATCCTCACCAACCACGCCCCGCTGATCACCGGCCTCAGCAACGGCGTGATGCGGGTGCGCAAGCAGGGCACATTCATCCCGATCGCCGTGCTCACGGGCGTGGCCGAAGTCGACAACAACGAAGTCAGCGTCGTGGCGATGGCCGCCGAACTCGGCAGCGGCATCGACGTGGATCGCGCCCGCGCCGCCCTTGCCCGCGCCGAGCAGACCCTTGCCACCAGCCAGAACAAAACCGAACTGCTGCAGGCACAGACCGCCCTGGAGCGCGCCAACGCTCGCCTGCGCGCCGCGGGCGCCCTCTAAGCCCAGCCAAATTGCAGCATTTGCTACCGCCTATAATGCGGGGAAGGCATTCGCGGGGGCAGGGCCATGGCCGGCTATTTCATCCCGGATCGTTTTCGCGACCGGATTATTTTGCACATCGCCAAAAACTACGCGGCGCTGCCGAAGGTGCAGACGCCTTTGATATTGGGCATCCACGGCCCGAAGGGCGAGGGCAAGTCCTTCATGGTCGACCGGGTGCTGCAGGAGTTGCAGGCGAACGTGATCGTCATCTCCTCCTCGGAGCTTGAAAGCCCGGATGCGGGGGAACCGGGGCGGCTCATCCGCCTGCGCTACCGGGAGGCGGCGGAATTGGTGAAGGTGCGCGGGCGGGTGGCGGCCATCGTCATCCACGACATCGACGCGGGCGCGGGTTTCTGGAGCGCGACCACCCAGTACACGGTCAATACCCAACTGGTCAACGCCGCTTTGATGGCGATCGCCGACAACCCGACCAACGTGCAACTGCCGGGCAGTTACGACCCGACGCCGCTGCCGCGCATCCCGTTTGTGGTTACGGGCAACGATTTTTCGAAGCTCTACGCACCGCTGGTGCGCGACGGGCGGATGAGCAAATTCTCGTGGGAACCCACCTTCGCCGAAAAGTCCGAGATCGTGGCACACCTGTTTGCCGAGGACGGCGCCGCCCTCGGCCGCTACGACCTGGAGCGGCTGATTCAGCGCTTCGGCGCTCAGCCGGTCGATTTTTTTGCCGCCATCCGCTCGCGCGCCTACGACGACATGCTGCTCCAGCAGGTCAAAGCCTGGGGACTGGAGAACGTCAGCCGCAATCTGGTCAACCATGGCGGTCAGCCGCCCCGCTTCGAGGCGGTCCGCCTCGATCTCGATCGCTGCTTGCGCTGGGGTGAGCAGATCATGAGCGACCAGCAGGCGATCGAGAGCGGATTGGTCGAAGCGTATACGCGCCGCTAGCGGCTGCCGTTGGTGGGCAGGTCGAGATCGAGCACCAGGCTGTCGTCGGCCAGGTAATGGGCCAGGTGGAAGGCCCGCTCCTCGGTCTTGAGCAGTACTTCCTTGAGGTAGTGCTCGGTGCCGTAGTCGCCGAGGCTGCCTGCCGCGGCAATCTGCTGGCGCAGCAGCTTGATGATCGACTGCTCGGCACCCAGGTCGTTGACCAGCATCGTGCGGCAGTCGAACACGCCGTCGTCCTCGGGCTGGAAGCAGGACATCTCCTGCAACCGGGCGGGACGGCTCACGGGTACCGCTCCAAGCCCGTCGATGCGTTCGCCCAAGTCCTCGGCGTAGCCGCGGGTCTCACCGGCGTAGTCGTCGAAGGTTTCGTGCAGCTGGCCGAATTCGGTGCCTTCGACGACCCAGTGGTGTTTCTGGTACTGGTGATAGAGCGTGTAGAAGCTGGCCAGCAGGTGATTGAGCCCCTCGGTGACAGGCTCGGTAATGCTGCGCTCGAGACCGACGGCGTTGTCCTGCAGTTGGCCGAAAGCCTGGCGTAATTGATGGCGAAGAGCAACCATAGGGCGAATCTCAGAACTGGTTCATAGCCAACCATTGTACTCGCAGTGTAAATCTCACCGGCAGTACCGCCGGGGGGAGTGCTAGGTTGAAAACAGCGCTGCGAGGATACCGCATGGGCGAACTGCGAACGCTCGAAGGGGAAGTGACGGCCTACCTGCCCGGCAAGCGGGGCCTGGTGAACCGCTGCACCCTGGCGACACCCGAAGGGGAGATTGTCGTGAAGTTTCCAAAAGAATGGGCCTACCGCGTGACCCAGACCATCGTCGTGGGCGAGCGGGTGCAGGTGCGCGGCAAGCTCAAATTCGACGACGACGGCGAGACGTATCTTAAAGCGACGGTGCTGTTGCACCTGAAGGCGACGGTGAATGCCGCCCAACCGCTCACTGTACCGCTACCCGTCCCCCCGAACCTCCCCGAACCGGCCAACTCCCCCGAAGCAGCGTCCCCGACTTTGCCCAAGACCCGCGTGCTGGTCTGCGAGAGTTCCGACTGCTGCAAGCGCGGTGCGCGCAAGCTCATCCGCAATCTCGAAGAAGCGGTCGAGCGCTACGGCCTCGCAGACCGCGTCCAAATTCGCACCACCGGCTGTATGAAGCATTGCAAGCAGGGACCGAATCTGATGATTACCCCTGCGAAGACCCGCCACACCTACGTCGATCCCGCGCAGGCACAGGAACTGCTGCTGCGCGAATTGCTTCCTAAACTGGAGTAGGCCTGTGTTTCAGGTACAGCGCGAGACGGGGCCATTCGGTGAGTGCCGGTTGGTGGATAGCGAATCCGACGCGACCGTACGCGTCGCCCCCGGCCGGGGCGGCATGGTGAGCGGTTTCACCCTCGCCGGTCGGGATCTGCTCTACCTGGACCCGGAGACGTACTACGACCCCGCCCGCTCGGTGCGCGGCGGCAACCCGATTCTCTTTCCCATCTGCGGCAACCTGCCCGACGACACCTACACCGTCGCGGGCCGGCCCTACACCCTCAAACAGCACGGTCTGGCGCGGACGATGGCCTGGCAGGTGGTTGAAGAATCGACCGTGGGCGCCGCCGGCCTCACCCTCGAACTGACTAGCAACGAAGCCACCCGCGAGCGCTACCCGTTCGATTTCACCGTGCGCTTCACCTACTTGCTGCATGGGGGCGAGTTGACCATTCGCCAGGAGTACGAAAACCGCTCCGAGCGTCCGCTGCCGATGTACACAGGTTTTCATCCGTACTTCCCCTGCACGGACAAATCGAAGCTGCGGTTCGACCTGCCCGCTGCGCGCTACATCGATCAAGTCACCGGCAAGCCCGGTAGTTTTCAAACGGGTTTTCCTTTTGACGCCCCGTCGATCGACTGGATCTTTACCGACGTGCACGCCCAGGAAGCGGCGGCCACCAGCCCCGCCGACGGTTACCGAATCACCCTGCGCTACGACCCGGTATTTGCCTTTCTGGTGTTCTGGACGCTCAAGGACAAACCCTTCTACTGCCTGGAACCTTGGATGGCGCCGCGCAACGCCATGAACACCGGCGATCACCTGCAACTGGTGCCCTCGGGTGGCCGGTTGCGTGCGGATGTTGCCATGGTAGGCGAGTTACTCTAGACCTGTCTTTTGACGCACAACGTTGCGGTACCTATGATCGCTTTATGTAAGGCATTATGACTGTATCGCTACTCTCCACCAGTTGACGGGGTGACAGAGGGCTTGAAAAGCTTGCCCTGCATGGCTTCGATGCCTCTATCCTAAGAAAGAAGGGCTTGCCACTGTGGGCAAACCCCCCATCAATCAAATGTTGCCTCCATTCTACCAGCAGTTCCTTTACTGCCTGCCTGCGTCTCAAGCGCAGTGAATGGTTGCAGTCGTCCGCACCATCGGACTGGCAATGTTTAGCAGACTTGGTGCTGAAGCCCGGCCAGTCTCTGTGGTTCAAAGGAGCAAAACTGGTCAAGCGCAAGCCGTTTGGGCCTGTAAACATCGCCGGGAAACTCGGATTCCAGCCAGGCAAAAAAGAGGCTTATTGTGAGCCCTGGTGGCTGTTGACTAATTTGTCGACACCGCAAGAGGCCATCACTTGGTATCGTTGCCGCTGGGGCATCGAGGAGATGTTCCGCGACTGTAAAAGTGGCGGGTACAATCTGGAGAAATTGCGTGTCCAGCCAAAGCGATTCAAGCGGATGCTGATGGTGCTTGCGATGGCGATGAGTTTGTCTGTGATGCACGGCAAGCAACTGAAGCGTCAGGGATTGCAAAAGTACGTGTCACGGGTAGCGGAGCCAGGTAGAGTGGTCAAACGGCGAAGCACATTTCGAGTCGGTCTACAAAGTGAAGTCTGGTCCCAAGGGATGGAGCGATGTCGCCAATTGGTGGAAAAGCTGATGAGCTTGCGGCGCAGATGGCTGAAACAATATCGTCAGGGTCAACGGGCTCTGATGCTTCGGCGGGTCTGTAAACTAAATTGTGTAAGTGGTCGCAGCAAAGAAAGTACAATACTCTCTCAGGCAGGAGGAGCTGATGACCATCCGCAAAGAGATTCTTGACGAACTACTCAAAGATTACGACGGCACCGACCCGCAAACTATCCTCGGTGAGGGCGGCCTCCTCAAGCAACTGACCAAGGCCGTCATTGAACGCGCTCTCGAAGCCGAGATGGAAACTCACCTCGGTTACAAGAAGCACGAAGCCGCCGGCAAAGGTACCGGCAACTCCAGAAACGGCAAAAGTCAGAAGACCCTCCAGGCCGAATGCGGTCCAGTCGAACTCCACATCCCCCGCGACCGCAACGCCGAGTTCGAGCCGGTCGTTGTGCGCAAAGGTCACACCCGTTGGATCAACGGGTGGTCAGACACGCCTGGCGGGACTCGATGAGAAGATTCTGGCGCTGTATGCGCGCGGAATGACGACCCGTGATATTCAAGCCCAACTGCAGGAGATGTACGGGGTCGAAGTATCCCCAACGCTGATCTCGAACGTGACCGATGCGGTGATGGACGAGGTGCGGCAATGGCAGAATCGTCCACTCGAAACCGTCTACCCGATTGCTTATTTTGACTGCCTGCAGGTGAAGGTACGCGACAACGGTCGGGTGGTGAATAAAGCCGTCTACCTGGCTCTGGGCGTAGACCTGGAGGGACGCAAGGAGCTTTTAGGGCTCTGGCTTTCGGCCCATGAAGGGGCAAAGTTTTGGTTGGGGATCCTGACGGAACTGAACAACCGGGGCCTGAAGGATATTTTGATTGCCTGTGTGGATGGACTGACCGGTTTACCGGAGGCAATTGAATCGGTTTATCACGGTTGCTTGGTGCAGTTGTGCATGGTACACATGGTGCGCAATTCGTGCAAATATGTGTCGTGGAAAGACCGCAAATCATTGTGTGCAGACCTACGGTCTATCTACAGTGCCGCGACGGAAGAAGAGGCGGAGTTGCATCTGGGGGGCGTTGTCCCAACGCCCCTGGAACTTTTGAGTGAGAAGTGGGACAAGCAGTATTCAAGCGTCAGTCGGATGTGGCGAGAGAACTGGGGGTCGTTGCCCCAACGACCCTGGGTGCGGGTGATCCCGATATTCCGGTTTGGTGAGGACATTCGAAAGGTGATTTACACGACGAATGCGATAGAATCACTGAACATGACGATTCGGAAGGTGAGTCGCAACCACCACATCATGCCGAATGACGAGTCGGTAATGAAGATGGTGTATCTGGCGATCCAGAACCAGATGAAGAAATGGACGATGCCGATCCGGGATTGGCGTCCTGCACTAAACCGGCTGACGATTGAGTTCGAGGGAAGGCTAAAGGTATGACAAATTCACTTACACAAAATAATTGACAGATCCCGCCTTGAAGTGGCGGTAAGCGGATTGGTGAAAGGCAATCAGAATCGTCAAGATTTCGCTGAGGCAGAGTCGGCGTGGCCGTCGCCTGTGTCGCAGGCCATCGTCGAGCAATTGTTGCTGCCAGAGCGGCTCGAAGCGTTGGCAGAAGTCATCGACATGGCAAAAGAGCGCTTCTAGACTGGGCATAGCGAGCGGTCCGTGGCTTGTGATGTGGTAATCCCAGCCTAGGCGGACCGTATTTCCTTATCCCGAACTGACGTCTAAGGGTAATTTCAAGTTCTACGGCTTGAAGTCGGCCGTCCCGTATTCGCCCTGGTGGGCGGTCTTGACCCAGACGAGTTTTTTGGGTTCAAGCGCCGTGCGGGCCAGTTTCACCAGGATGACTGGAAACCAGTGCAGAAAGTAGATCGTGCCCGCCAGCGTTTCGAGCATTGCTCTGCCCACTTGCACTCCCCGCTCGCGCTGGCCGAAGTAAAATCCGCAGACAGTAAACACAGTCGCCACCAGAACCAAGGGTGTGAGCAGCGGCGCAGCGCCGCGCTGGAACGCAAAAAGCAGATCAAGTACTGCCGCCACCGGCATCAGGTACTGGATCGTGCAAAAGATCAATTGGTCGACGGTTTTGGTCGTGCCCATGGCCCCCCCGAACAGCCGCGGGGCATAGTCGAGGTAGCGCTGGAAGCCGCCTTCGGCCCAGCGGGATCGCTGCCGCCAGAGCGCCGACCAGGTGGTCACGCCTTCCTCATCGACGCACGGGTCGCTTGCAAAGGCGATCTGCCAGCCGCCCAGATGCAGCCGCAAGGTGAGATCGAGATCGTCGGTGACGGTCGCTTCGTTCCAGCCGCCTACCGCTTCCAGGGCGGCGGCGCGGACAAGCTGGCCGTTGCCGCGCAATTCGGCGGTGCCGCCGATGGCGGCGCGCTGCTGCTGGTAAAAGGCATCGAGCAGCATCTCCGCCGACTGGCCGCGGGTCCAGAAGTTAAAATCGGCATTGTGGACGCGCTTGCGCACCTGCAAGGCCCCGACGCTTGAAACGGCGAACAGCGGCACCGTGCGGCTCAAAAAATCCGGCTCGACCCGGGCGTCGGCGTCGAAGACCACCAGAATGTCGCCGGTGGCGCGCTCGCGCAACTCGTTGAGCACCGCGGATTTGCCGGGTCGGCTGCGCTCGGGGATGCGCCGCACCAGATGCAGCGCCTGCCAGCCCCGGCCCGCTTCAAGGAGGCGCTGGTAAGTGCGGTCGGTGCTGCCGTCATCGGCAATCCAGACTTCAAAGTCGGGATAGTCGAGCCTGCGCAGCATGGCTACCAGTTGGGCGGCGACCGCCTGCTCGTTTTTGGCCGCCACCAGCACCGAGACCCGCGGCCGGTAGGCAGGATCGCTCTTGGGCCGTGGGCTGAGGGCAAAGAGCACCCGCACAGCGTACAGACCCGTCAGTCCTGCTGCAAGCCACACTACCGACGCCCCGGTGGGGATCAGGTGCAAAGCGAGTACAAAAAGTACCAGCGCAGACCAGACCAGCGCGGTTTGCACCTGCCGTGTGCGGGGATTCTCCGGCACGGCTCTCAATCGAATAGACGAAAGTACGGGTATTTGAGGGGCGGACCCGGCTCTTTGACCAGTTCGAAATTGATCACCGACCAGCGGCCGTCTTGGTCCGCAGCACCGCTGAATTCGACCGGCAGGCCGTAGAGGCGGTGGCGGGCGTCCTCGCTGCGGCCGAAGGTGGTGCGCTCCAGAAACGTGCTGATCAGCTCGCGGTAGCGCTCGGCCACCACCACCCGCGTGGCCCGATAGCCCTGGGTGTGTAGACGATCGAGTTCTTCGTGAATTTCGAAGCGGATGCCGTCGGGGTGGGTGTGCTGGCGGTACCAATTGTCTTCCCACAGGCGCCAGCGCCGCCCGGACTGCAGATGCACCAGCGTCTCGGTCTCGGGGTCGGCCTCAAAAGCTCCGTGGCGCTGGCACAGATAGGTGTCCGTCAGCGTCAGCGCCGCGACCCACTGCCTGCAATGGGGACAGCGGATCTCAGGGCCAAAGATGGGGTTGTAATTGACTGGCTGATACATCGCCGTTCCCCGGATTTGACCTTTATTATATCTGCCCTGCCCCGGGCCGGATTCTAAAACTGGCGCCGCCGCCGGGCGGGCTACTATGCTGGTTCAGGCGGTTTGGGATTTTGGCGATGGGCGAACTGGGGACGATGGGCGGCACGCGCGATTTCTTGCCCGACGAGATGATCCGCCGTGAATATGTCATCGATACTCTCAAAACCATCTTTCGCAAGTACGGCTTCGAACCGCTGGAGACGCCCGCGATCGAGCGCTGGGAGACCCTGGCGGGCAAGTACGGCGAGGAGGGCGAAAAGCTCATCTACCACGTGGTGAGCAGCGGTTCGCTGGGTACCCTTAAGGCCGGCGAGCGCACCGAACACGCCCTGCGCTATGACTTGACGGTGCCGCTCGCGCGGGTGGTGGGCATGTACGGCGACCAGATGGTGGCCGACCCGGCCGATCCCAAAAAGCAAACCCGCCGCCTGCCCCGTCCCTTCAAGCGCTATCAAATCCAGCCGGTCTGGCGCGGGGATCGCCCCGGCGAGGGCCGCTATCGGGAGTTTCACCAGTGCGACGCCGACGTGGTCGGATCGACCAGCCCGCTGGTGGAGACGGAGCTGATTGCTCTGACGGTCGAAGCGTTCAAGGCCCTGGGCTTTGCCGATTTCACCGTCAAGATCAACCACCGCCAACTGCTGAAGGGGCTCATCGAGCAAGCTGGGATCGCACCGACTAAAGAAGCGACGGTGCTCACCTCTATCGACAAGCTCGACAAACTGCCGCCGGAGAAAGTGCGCCTCGAACTGGCCGGCAAGGGCCTGAATGCCGACCAGCTCGACGCCCTCTTCCAGGTCATTGCCCTGGAAGGTACCTCTGAGCAAGTGCTGGAGGGCGCCCGTTCGCTGCTGGCTGGTTCCGAAGCCGCCCAGCGGGGGATCGGCGAACTGACAAAGCTGCTGCATTATCTGGAGGCGCTCGGGGTGGATAGTGCCTACTACCGCATCGACCTTGCCCTGGCGCGCGGTCTTGATTACTACACCGGCACCATCTTCGAGACGGTGAGCGCCGCGAAGGTGGGTTCGGTCGGGGCGGGAGGCCGCTACGACCGGCTCATCTACGATCTGTCCGGCGGCAAGGCGGATCTGCCTGCCTGCGGTACCTCCTTCGGGCTCGACCGCATCCTGGCGGCTATGGACCAGCTCGGACTTTTTGCCAGCCTCCGCCGCGCCGGCGAGGTGCTGGTGCTGCACTTTGGCGATCCGGGCGTCTCGCAGGTGTGCTTCGAACTGGTGCGGGGACTGCGCGAGGCGGGGGTGCGCGCCGAATTGGGCTACCACGAGGAGCCTTTCACCCCAAACGGCATGCGCCAGCAGCTGGGCTACGCCAACGAAAAAGGCTTCGCCTACGCGGTGATCGTCGGTCCCGACGAGATGGCCCAGGGCCAGGCCGCCCTTCGGGATTTGACCACCCGCCGCCAGGAGAAAATTCCGCTTGCGACGGCAGGACAGCTGATCGCCGGGCGTCTGCGCTCCTGAGTGGTCGCCTGTACGCTGGTGCGCGGTGGTGTCAGAATATGTGGGCACCTCCATGTGTCGCACTGTGAAGATTCGTCGCCGTCCCGAACAGCCGCCGGTCGCCGTGGGTCCGCTGCAGTTTCAGCTGCAGGGTGCCGATGTCGAACCGGGCAACATCCTCGAAAAAATTGTCTGGGCCAAAGAGCAGGAACTGGACCGCTGGCGAGAGCGCTTGCCCCTTGCCAAGCTGCGGGCCCGCACCGCAAGCGCCCCGGAGGTGCGCAATTTTTTGGGTGCGCTGCGCCGATCTCCCCATCCGGTCGCCGTGATCGCCGAGGTCAAAAAAGCCTCCCCGAGCCGTGGAGTGCTCAGAAGCGATTTTGATCCGGTGGCCCTTGCCCAGGCTTACACCCGCGGCGGTGCGGACGCCATCTCCGTGCTCACCGACGAAGCCTTTTTTCAAGGCAGTTTCACCAACCTCAGCCGTATCCGTGAGCAGGTGCCGCTGCCTTTGCTGTGCAAAGAATTTATCCTCGGCCCTTACCAGATTTATCTGGCCCGCGCCCACGGGGCCGACGCCGTATTGCTGATCGCCGCCATTTTGAGCGATACCGACCTGGCCTACTTGATGCGGGTGGCCGACCAGCTGGGGATGGCAGCCCTGGTCGAAGTGCACGATCTCGAAGAACTCGACCGCGTTCTGGCTCTGGAAGGAGTGGCGCTGGTGGGCATCAACAACCGCAACCTGCTCGACTTCGAAGTGCACCTGGAGACTACCGAAACGCTTCTGACCGAGCGGGGCGAACGGCTCGCCGAGTGGGGCATCACCGTGGTGAGCGAATCGGGCATTTACCAGGGTGCGGATCTGGCGCGCGTGCGCAAGGCGGGGGCGCGCGCGGTGCTGGTCGGTGAATCTCTATTGCGCGAAGCGGACCCGGCCCAGGCCGTCGGTCGGCTGGTGGAGGGCGTATGATGCAGATTCCTGTACCCGCCCATATCCACTACGAGACCCTCCTGCGCGTCCTGGAGCGACAGACCGCCGCCGCAGTGATCCAGGTCGATCACGCCAGTCTGGAGGAATTGCAGGAACTGATGCGCACCCTGCGCAAGGCGCTCTCTCAGCAAAAGCATCTGGAGGAGCGCTGGGAGCGGCAAGGTCTCCATCTCGATCCGCGCTGGTCCTACGAACAGCCCTGAGCGCTACGGTCCGAGCACCAGCGACTGAAAAGGCAATGACGTACGACCGGTAAGATCTGTGAACACCGTTGGAATGCGGCCCAAAATGGCTTCGACCACCTGCTGGGTAGCGTCCTCAGGAAGCATCTGGTAGCGCAGCTGCAGCCGCTCGTCCGGAAACCAGGCGCGGCTCAGGCGTTGCAGATCCTTGAGCGTCAGCCCCCCTTCGCCGAAGTTGGGAAACAGTTGCAGACCGCTCAGCCGACCCCGCTCGAAAAAGGCGCGCACAAAGGTGCCCTGGGCGGCGACGGCAGGTCCGCCGGGCAGATGGAGCGCTTCCCCACCCGGCAGGTACAACATCGCCATCGCCGCCTTGCGCTGGAGGCGGGCGCTTTGCTCGAGGGCCGACCAGCCATGAACGCGGGTGTAGGCGGCAAAATCGGCCTCGCGCATCCCCAGGTACAACCGATCGGCTTCCAGGGCCGGGCGGGCGGGCGTCTGGGGCAAAATTTCCTGGGGAAGCCGACCGTTTTTAATGGGCAGACCCAGCGCGGGCAATGCAGCCAGCCATAGCAGGAAGCACCCCCCGCCGAACAGCCGCCCGGCTTTCAATGGCTCTCTCCACACTCCACCGGCTGCACGAACACCATCGGCACCTAGCGGACAGGGGCCCCGAGGCGCTCCAGGGTCGATTCGCACTCGGCGCGCACCATGGTGTCTTCGTCGCGGCCGGCGGCGATTTCGAGCGCTTTGACGGACTTGCGGTTGGCCAGTTCACCCAAAGCAAAGGCGCAGGACTGGCGGACCTCGGCGGATGAATCTTTGCCGAAGCCGAAGGCGTTGCCCTTGAGCATCTGCTCAAGACGCCCCACCGCGGCCTGGGACTTGAGCTTGGCCAGTGCCATCACCGTGGTTGCCCGGGAATGCTCGTCGCCGTTGCTGAGGGCGGACAGTAGGGCTTGTTCGGCCTGCGGACCCCCGACGTCGACCAGTTCGAGAGCGGCGCGGACCTGACCGACGCGGCCACTGTTGGCCAGTAGCGAAGCCAGGGCTTCAATCCGTTTTACGTCTGCCATGTCATCATTCCTCCTGTGGCTACCAAACAGTAACGGTTGGCGTTGCTTGATTTCAATCTAGATCCAATCGTGACCCCTCAAGATATCTCTATGAGTAAGTGCTTTCATCAAAGTTCAACAAACTTTGGAAAACGGCCGCCGGTGCCCCATATTGGTAAAGTTCTCGAAATAAAGAGGCGGGGATCGCTGGCATTGGCCCATTTTTTGAAACAATATTTAATCGATTTCACGAAAAAGCTTATTTGTTTGGCACAAGCCACCGCCCGCCGGGGGGATGGTAGGGTAAGGAGCGGCACCGGTGGAGGGCCGAACCTGTGGAACATGCACCAAGCAAGCAGCCGTCCGGCAGCGACGCGCTCAAAGCGACATTGCTCAGGCAGGTCGTCAGGCCGCAACCGAGCCTGCTCGATCTGCAGCCGTTGATCGCCGGATTGCAGCAAAGCTGGCAGCCGCCCTCCACGGGCGAAGCTTTGGCCGTCATTCTCGACGGCCTCTGGCAGCTGCGCTACACCACCGCCAATGCCCTTTCCAGGCTCGGTCTGGACGATCTGCCGGGGGTGGAGCGCCGCCGCACCTATCAGTTTGTCGATGCTGCCAATAGCCGCCTGTTCAACCTGGCGGAGGTGGAACTGGCCGGGGGGCTCGCGCGGGGCACGATCCTGGTGCGTGCCGCTTTGCGCCTGGGCGAAGTGCCCCGGGTGCACGTGCATTTCGAGCGCTCTGCACTGATCTGGGGCGGCATCGACGAATTTGGCACCGCCGAGGGGGCTATCCGGCGCCTGGATGCGGGTGAAGGTGTGGGGGTGCGCTTCGATGTTCGCAGCGAAGGAAGCGTCGATACGCTCTACATCGACACCGACTTGCGCATCGCCCTCGGCAATCGCGGCACGATTTTTATTCTGACCCGCCCCTAGCCCACCAGCTCTCTTACAAAAGCCGGCGATTTTTCCGGCCACGGCCCCTGGCTGCAGACCCAGGGATCGCCTCTAAAAGCAGCCGCCAGAAAATCGACGAAACAGCGGACCCGGGCCGGTTGGTAGCGGTCTTTGAGATAGACCGCGTGGATGGGCAGCGGCGGCGGTTGAAAATCGTGCAACACGACCTGGAGTACCCCCCGGTCCAGATCCTCCCCAAACAGCCAGACAGGCGAAACGGCGACACCGAGACCCGCCAGCACCGCCTCGCGGATCGCTGCGGAATTGTTGCATTGAAAATTGCCGCGCACTTTCACCTGCACCGGTCCGCTCTGGCTCTCAAATGACCAGGTGTTGCCCGTCGCCAGGTGTGTGTAAACCAGGCAGTTGTGCCGGGTCAGATCCTCGAGGGTGCGAGGTTCCCCGGCCCCGGCAAAATAGGCCGCCGATCCGACGGTGACCCGGCGCGTCGTGCCGATGCGGTGGGCCACCAGGGAGCTGTCTTCGAGTAGCCCAATGCGGATGGCCAACTCCGCCCCTGCTTCGATCAAATCGACGAACCCGTCGGTCATCGTCAGATCCAGTTCAATATCTGGGTAGCGATCGAGAAACTCTTTCACCCTGGGCACGATCCGGTATTGGCCAAAAGCGACCGGGCAACTCACCCGCAGGCGCCCGAACGGTCGCTCGGCGCTGCGGACGCTCGCTTCCGCTTCCTCGATAGCCTCCAGCACCCGTCTGCACTGGCGGTAGTAGCGCTCACCCTCCTCGGTGGGGCCGAGCCTGCGGGTCGAGCGCACCAATAGCCGCGCACCCAGGTGCTCCTCCAATGCCGCGATTTGCTTGCTGACGGTCGGCTGGGTGGTAGCCATTTCCCGCGCCACCGCCGAGAAGCTGCCGGTCTCGACGGCGCGGACGAAACTGCGCATGCAGGCGATGCGATCCATGACCTGAATTCATACTTACTTGGAATATATGTTATGGCTTTTTTCCATCTTCTCAAAGCTATATGAATGAATTTAGAGTTTTGTCAGGCGAGGATTTTGCTTCCAAACCCCAGACTCCGACGGACAGCCAGACATGAATGCCAATTCCAGATCACGGACGGTTTTAGTGAGCGGTGCGACCAGGGGCATCGGTCTGGCCATCGCCGAGCGGCTGACCTGAGCCGGGCATCGGGTCGTCGGTCTGGCTAGAAACGCACCTCCAGACGGTTTTCCGGGAATATTCTTCCCGGCCGATCTAGCAAATCGCGAAGCGACCAAGGCTGTGCTGCAGGAAGTGACCGGCCGGTTCGTCCTCGACGGTGTTGTGAACAACGCCGGTTTGGTTCAGCTGCGGGCGCTGGGAGATATCGATCCGGGCGAAATGCTCGAAGTTCTCGATTTCAACTTGCTCCCGGCGGTGCAGATGACCCAGGCGGCATTGCCTGCGATGCGCGCCGCCGGTTGGGGGCGGATTGTCAACATCGCGAGCCTGGTCGCCCTCGGCTGGACCGAGCGCACCGGCTATGCCGCCGCCAAGGCGGGCCTGATCGCCATGACCCGCACCTGGGCGCTTGAACTGGCGAAGACGGGCATCACCGTCAACGCCGTCGCCCCCGGCCCCACCGAGACGGAGCTGTTTCGCAAGAACCATCCGCCTGGGAGCGCCTCGGAGGCGCGCTTGCTCGCGCAAGTTCCTGTAGGCCGCTTCGGCCACCCGTCGGAGATCGCCGCGGCGGTCGCCTTTTTGCTCAGCGAGGACGCCGCTTTTATCACCGGCCAGACGCTCTTTGTCGACGGCGGCGCGAGCGTTGGCCGCGCCCTGATGTAAATCGTTTCCACCGCACCCATTCAGGAGGATCGGACCATGGCTACTGTGCAACCGGAATACTTCAGCAAATACGAAAACTTAATCTTCACCCGCGACGAACAGGGCATCCTCACCGTCAGGATGCACACTCAGGGCGGGCCATTGGTCTTCACCGGCAAGACCCACCGCGAGTTTGTCGATGCTTTTTACGATATCAGCCGCGACCGCGACAACCGGGTGGTGATCCTGACGGGCACCGGCAACGCCTGGATGGACCAGATCGACTTTGCCAGCCTCGGAGATGTCACCAACCCGCGCGAGTGGGACAAGACTTACTGGGAGGGCAAAAAAGTCCTGCAGAACCTGCTCGACATCGAGGTGCCGGTGATCACCGCCGTCAACGGCCCGGCTTTGCTGCACACCGAATACATTCTGACCAGCGACATCGTGCTTGCCGCCCAGAGCGCCGTCTTCCAGGACATGCCCCACCTCAACGCCGGGATCGTGCCGGGCGACGGCGTACATGTACTGTGGCCGCTGGTGCTCGGCCCTTCGCGGGGGCGCTACTTCCTGCTCACCCAGCAAAAACTCACCGCCCAGGAGGCTTTAGACCTAGGGGTGGTCAACGAAATGCTGCCAGACGAAAAGCTGATGGAGCGCGCCCAACAGTTGGCCGAGCAACTGGCCCACCAGCCCACCCTGACGCTGCGCTACACCCGCGTCGCCCTCACCCAACGCCTCAAGCGTCTGGTGAGCGAGGGACTCGGCTACGGC
The DNA here is from genome assembly GCF_000011385.1 of Gloeobacter violaceus PCC 7421. Classification (NCBI taxonomy): domain Bacteria; kingdom Bacillati; phylum Cyanobacteriota; class Cyanophyceae; order Gloeobacterales; family Gloeobacteraceae; genus Gloeobacter; species Gloeobacter violaceus. The sequence goes on along the minus strand of NC_005125.1, from coordinate 2,704,738 downwards.
CTTGTCCTGGAGGGAATCACCGCCACCGACCTGCGCAACGCCTCGTAAAGTTGTCGCGAAGAGATTCCTGGTTTCTCTTCAAGTATGAACTGCACGGCACGTGCATCAGCATCAAACCGTTCCACCTATTCCATTACATCGACGAACAAGCGTTTGGGTTTAATAATCGCAAGGGGATGAATGACGAAGATCGCTTTAGTGAAGTGGAGGGACAGATTGGGGGCAAGTACATCGAAAACAACAAACCTCTCGGCAAGCCCCAACTTCTTCCCTCTACGCTATGACGACTAAGACGGTTCGGCAGAGCCGGAGAAAACGGCGGAAGAAGTAGGCGGCTTTCGCTTCGGCCAGTGCATACGCAGTTATGTTCGGCTTGCTTCTGTTGTTCTTAGACACACTGCTGAATCTTTGAATGCGGCACAGATAACAATTGGTCCATTAAGTTCGCAAACGCTTCCTGTCCAGTGGAGTGCTCGTTCGCAATTTCTCACTGTCCCCCAGACCTTACCACTTTGTTTGCATCCGTACAGCGCTCGACAACCTTTCGAGTGAACGGCTCAGTTCTGATGTTGTCCCGATGAAAGTTGTCGGCCGCAACTTCATCAATAATCGCGGCGGCTCGTGTCATCAATTCATCTGCCTTTACACCGTCCCAAAGAATCTCCATGATTGGATTGCAGTATCTCTCCATCTCTCGTGAGTTCCATTGAGGCAATGGATCAGAGTTGACAAGCATCCTTGCTGCGAGCAGGATATGGAAACGGGCCGGCTTGTACTTTGGCTCTAAGCGCCGGTTCCGAAACACATACTCCAGCTTGTAGAGGCACAGGGCGGCCGTATAATACGGTTCCATCTTATGCCCCTTCACGAAGATGTCCTTGCTAACCTTGCTCGATATTGCACCGTAGTTTCGCGTCGTTCTGTGCGGCTCGCCAAGAAACATTGCAGCGACCGCTTTTACGAGATTGGAAGGGACAACAATGCGCGTCTTCTCTATGCTAAGCCGATCATACTGCCGAGATCGACGCTCGTAGTAAAGTTTGTGCGAATCAGGGAACGACTGAAAGTACAACTCTAGTTCTTTCGGGAACTCCTGCAGAGCAAAAAACTGCTCCTCCTTGACCTCGGTCTGCCGATTCGTTGCCCGTATGATTGCGTTTGTAATGCCTTCGTCTTGTGTACCGATCAACCGAACGGGAACCATCACGCGGTCATTAAGTTTGTCCCGGTTGTTGAATAGAACATGGCTAGTCTGGCATCCGTTAACGATCTGGTAATCCTCTATGTAGAACTTGTTCCCTGTTGGCTGAACTTTGTTCGCGATGATCGTGACCCCATTATTCATCAGGACGAAGCGGTCGCTCGCTTCAGATTCAAGGGTCGCCTTGATTTCGGAATTGACCTGGTTATAATCCTGCCAGTCCCTTACGTTGTCGTAGAACAGGCCACCTATGATTTCTCCATTGTCATCCTGAAGAAGCTTGATGAATTCAGAGACCGGCAAGAAGCCAAGGTATGCCTCACTAACTCCTGGCACCTCTGGAACTACGGTACGATTCGTGAACAAGAATTCCCTAGAGACTGCGTTCTTGGTCTGCCGGTAAAGTCTTTGGAGTTCCTCTGCGTCTACTGGAACAAACTCTACCTTGCTAAAGAGTCCTGTTCCCTTTAGGTCGCTGACAACTGCAGATCGGCGTGCTTCCAAGACGGTATCGCCAACCCACTTTCCGGTGGTAACATAATTAAGCCAACAGGCTGGATTGCTTCGGTTGAACTTGCTGCTACGCTTGTATATAGCTGTCATGATTTCGGCAGAGGCTGAGATACGCTCACTTCGAATCATACTGTGGCCTGACTCCTTAAAGAAGTCAATTACCCCAAAGCCGAAAGTTCCAATTTTTGCAGCTTCAAAGCTTGCGCTTCGCTCTGCCTGAACAAAGACAAACAATACATCTAGATTGCCCGCTTTTTCTGCCAGTTGCTCAAAGCTCTCCACATCGGTAATCAGAGAGCCGTTCACGATAATTGCGATGCCGTCGATCCCCGTGTCTCCACCAGCACCCATAACTAGGTCCTCAGTGTCAAAAGTTTCGCTGTGATGGCGCTTGACAGTAACGTAGGAAGCGAAGTGCTCAAAGCGCTTTTCCTCTGGCAAAAGCGTAATTCCGTGCACAGCAGAAAACTCGTTTAGCAACGATTCAGAAATTCTGTCCATGATGGTACGACCCCCAATAATATAAAGTTGCGCCACCGCGACCTCGGGAATCACTGAGAACCCCTTTCTTATGATGACACCCCTCATTCACTGAATCAAATATACTATTGCCCTCTATTGAGACAAGAGCCATACCTCCTGGCTATGCGAATTGGAGTTTTAGCCTGCATCTATGCGGGCTGAGTGCTGCATTCTACCGCTTGGCACCGAAGCGAGCTTCTTCTTGAGTTCGTCGAGTTCTACTTGGGCAGCGGCGATTGATTTGCGCAGATCGTCGCTGGCAAATTCGTCGCTGCTGCGGGCGAGCACTTTCTCCATCGCGGCGATGTGGGCGGTCTTGAGGGCCAGTTCGGCCGGGACGGCGATGTCCGGAGCCACCCCGGTGCCTTCCCAGTTGGTGCCGGTGATCGGGTTCACCGAACGGGCGTAGGGGATGAAGACGCCAAAGTGTTCGTCCAAACGCTCCAAGCTGCCCGGGTGGGCGCCCCCGGCGGTGGTCTCGCCAACAATGGTGACCCGGCCCAGGGCTTTGAGGTTGTAGGCAAATTCTTCGGCGGCCGAGAAGGTCTTGCGGCTGGTAAGCAGATACACCTCCTTGTCTAAAAAGCGTGGTGAGGGCAGATCCGCGCTCGTCCAGGTCTCGCTTTTGCTGTCGTTGGGGCGCGCGTAGATCGTGTTGAGGTGAACAGGTTTGCCCTCGAGCAAGTAGGAGCTCAGCAGCGCCACCATCCGGGGACTGCCGCCGCCGTTGGCGCGCAGATCGATAATGAGCGCGTCGGTGTAGGCCACAAAGCGCATCGCCGCCGCTGCCGTCTCAGCCGCCTGAGCCGGGGTGACAAAGCCGTGCAGTTCGAGATAGCCGATGTTGCCCGCCAGGCGCTCGACTTTTTGAAAGCCATGGTTGCGCCAACTGTTGAACCGCTCGGCCTGCGCCGGCTGTTGCAAAGTCGAGAGGGGTTTGTGACTGTAGACGACCCGCAGGTGCCGATCGCGGCTGAGTTGCTGCAGATTGTCGGTGAGCACCGCCGCCAGAATGCGGGCACTTGCAATGTTTTCGTACTCTTGCTTGTGCACACGCCGCCGGATATCGGCCACCAGCCGCGTTGCCACCTCCGGAAAAACGTAGCCGCGCTCCAGCGCAGCCAGCATTTTCTCAATCACCGTTGCGCGGGTCGTCCCATCAATGGCCAGGTCCGGCTGATCGCGAGCAATCGGCGGGTAGGCCGTCACAGGCCGAACAGCACCAAGGGCAAGTACAAGCGCAAACAAAGCAGCAACAAACTTTTGCATGGCGAATTTCCTTGGCTAATCGATCGCACGGCTTCGCCGATCAGTCGCCTCGGCGAGCCTTACCACCCGTGGAAATCCAGAACGCAGCAACAAGACAGGCATTTCGCTGATATTAATTTATTAGTAGACGCAATGCCCGTCAAGCCCCGAGACAGGCAGCCTGGCCGAAAGGTGCCCCGCAGCGGCTGCGTGCTAGAATGCACCGCCGAGAAACAAGGCGCCTGTGACTCAGCCCAAACCTGTGTATCTGATTGCTCCCACGACGGCGGGGCGGAAACTGGCCCAGGCCCTGCAGGCGCTGTTGCCCGAAGCAATGCTCTGGAAGCGACCGCTCGGCGAACTGGAAAGCGCCTGGCGCGAGGCGGGGCAACTGGTCTTTGTGCTGGCGGTCGGGGCAGTGGTGCGGCTGATTGCGCCCCTGCTCGCCGACAAGCGCACCGATCCGGGCGTGGTGGTTATTGACGAGGCGGGACGCTTTGCTGTGAGCGTGAGCGCGGGCCACATCGGGGGCGCGGACGCCCTGGCCGAGCGAATCGCCGCACTGCTGAGCGCCACGGCCGTGCTCACCGGCGCCGGCGGCCGCCACGGCCTGCCGCCGGTCGACTTGTTGGGCAAAGCTTATGGCTGGCAAGCCGGGGAAGCTTCCGACTGGAACCGCGTAGCGGCCCTGGTGGCAGCGGGGGAGCCGGTGCAGGTGGTGCAGGAGTGCGGCCTCGACCTCTGGCGCGCCGCCCTGCCCGAGAGCCACCCGTTTGTGGATACCGCGGCGGCGGCAGGCAGGCTGTGGATCAGCCACCGGCTGCCAACCGCCGGCACCCTGCCCACGGTGTGCTGGCATCCGCGGGTGATCTGGCTGGGGGTCGGCTGCGAGCGGGGGATCGCCGCCGACTTTCTCGAGCAATCGATCCGGCAGGCGCTGGCCGGGGCGGGGCTGGCCTTCGAGGCGGTGGCGGGGATTGCCAGTCTGGATATCAAAGCCGACGAAGCGGGACTGCTGGCGGTGGCCGAGCGCCACGGCTGGCCCGTGCGCTTTTTCGACGCCGCCACGCTGGCCCGCTGCCCGGTACCCAACCCTTCGCAGGCCGTGGCGGACTGTGTGGGGACTCCCTCGGTGGCCGAGGCTGCGGCCCTGTTGGCGGGCGAGGCTTTGCAACTGGCGGCCCCCAAGCGCGTATTTAAGGCGGCCGGAGCGGGCGCCTGCACGGTAGCCGCCGCCGTTGCCATTCAGGAATTCAACCCGGCGCCGGGCAGACTGCTGCTGATTGGCAGCGGCCCAGGAGCGCTCGATCAGATTACTCCCGCTGCCCGCGCCGCCCTGGGAGCGGCCCAGGTGGTGATTGGCTATCAACTCTATATCGATCTGATTCGGCCGCTGCTTGCACCCACCCAGATCGTCGAGACCAGCCCAATTACCCAGGAGGTGGCGCGCGCCGAGCGGGCTATCGCCCTGGCGAGGCGAGGTCTGGCGGTGGCGGTCATCTCCAGCGGCGATGCGGGTATCTACGGCATGGCCGGGCTGGTGTTTGAGCGGCTGGCCCGGGGCGGTTGGAACGGCCAAGCTCCCGCCGTGGATGTCCTGCCCGGAATTACCGCCCTGCAAGCCGCCGCCGCCCGCGTCGGCGCCCCGCTGATGCACGACTTTTGCGCCATCAGCCTCTCGGACTTGCTCACGCCCTGGCAGACGATCTGCACCCGGCTTGAAGCCGCCGCCCGGGCCGATTTTGTCGTCGCCCTCTACAACCCCCGCTCCGCTTCGCGCACCCAACAAATTGCCCAGGCGCGCGAAATCCTGCTCGCCCACCGCGATCCGGCTACCCCCGTCGCTCTGGTGCGCTGCGCCTACCGCCCCGACGAGCAGGTCAGCCTGCACACCCTGGCTGATCTCCCTTTGGAATCCGTCGACATGCTTACCACGGTCCTCATCGGCAACCGCGCCACCTTCCGCCGGGGCGACCGGCTGATCACCCCCCGGGGCTACCCGCACCCCTAGCGGCGCTCCCCGCCGCTCAGTAGACGAGAATTGCTATTGCTTTTGTTTATCGTGCAGAACATGATAAAAATTGCACAAACTCGGACAAAGGAAAAATCCCCTTCATGAGTGCACAAGGAGCCGACAATTTCGATGCCCGTCTCGACCGCCTGACCTGCCTGGCCGAAGCAAACGTGCAAGCGCTGACCGAATTGCATACCCTCGCCGCAGTCCACTTCCGCTCGCTCGATGCCCTGTGCGGTCAGATTGCCGATACCAACCGCAGTGTGCAGACTCTCTCGGAGATGATCGCCACCCAGTCGCGTGACTTGCAGGCGATCGCCTGCAATGTCGAGAATCTGGTGGATTCCTACATCCAGCAGGCCCTCTCGCTCCAGTCCGGAGTCGAGCGGCGCACCGAGACGCTGCACGCGGTCACCGCCCGCCGCCACGACGCACTGCACGGCGAGATTCGCGCCATCCGCGAGGATACCCGCCAGCTGCAAAGCGAAAACCAGCAGATTCTTCAGCTTCTGCAAAAGCAGTGATTGAGATTCCCTCCGCCCGATTACACTGCGATTGCGGCGCCGTCCTAAAGCTCACTTGAGCCTGTACTGATCAAGAATCGCCTGGACGTGGCGGGGGATCAGTTTTTTGAGCTTGTCCGGGCGGTGCGTCTTCAGGTAGTACCAGTTGCGCGTCTGCTTGTTTTCGACGGCGAGGCGGGCAAATTCGAGGCCGCGCGGCCCGAAGTGCTCGACTTGCCAGGTGAATAGCTGCGCCAGCAAACTCGGCAGCGTGATGGCCGGTTTGCCCAGGTAGCGCAGAATCTGTTTCATCGCCTCGCTGCGGTTGCCGCGGTCGGTGAACCGACCCATTTCGAGGTCGTCTCGCAGCAGGTTGAAAAGCGCTTCTCCCTGCTCATTACGCACAAGAAACCACTGCCAGCCGATATCGGCGGCCATATACCCGACGCTCAAATCCGCAAGGCCATTGGTCTGATCGAAACAGGACAGGCACGCCTGGGGAAAACAACCCCGAAGCTTGTCCATGGGCATCTCGAAGTAGCTCACCTTCTCGATCGCACCGTTCTCGTGCCAGAACCAGATGCGAAAATCGGCCATAAATTCGAGCTTTTTGACCGTACGCGGCGAGCGGCTGGTGGTTTTAATCAGGCGCTGCCAGTTGGCGAAGGTCATGTTGTCGGTGCACACCAGACCGACGACATAAAGCTTTTCGAGGCCCAGTTGTGCTTCGATGGCCCGCAAAGCACTCACCTGGCAACCGACGCCGACCACCGCCAGCCGACGGATACCCTGTCTTTTGACCTCAGGCACCAGATCCAGAATCGGAGCTAGATCCCAGCGCGAGCCGCCGGTGTGCGCCAGTTCCGCCGCGTGGCGCACCAATACCGGCGTGCCGGTGTTGTCGGGGTTGCGGCGGGTGGTGAGTACCGCCTCGACTTTGCCGCTATCCAGCAACCGCTCCAGGAGGGTGCTCACGGCACCACCGGTCTGGCTATCGGGGCGGGGCGTGCTTAATCGGGCAGCGTGCATCGAGCGGAACACCCCAAAGTACAGCTCGTCGCCCGACAACCGGCGGCTACGGCCGTGCAACTGCACTTCGCGCTCACTCACCCGATCGTCCTCGAATGGGCAGATTTCCTCGACGTGCGCTTCGAACTGGGCATGAAAGCACAGACCACAATTGCTGCAGGTGCGGTTCTGCAGCAGCGGGTAGGCAGGACCAATCGGCGCTTGAGTCATTGCTAAACAGCCCCCGGGGCGGTGGATTCAAAAAATCGGTAGCTTACATGGTAGGCCGTGTCGGCGGCACGGGCCAGAGGGAGGGTGTCCGGCGTGGTGTAGATCTACCCCGGGTGCATCGGCAGTTCGGCAGCAGCGCCGACCCGGGCAAGTGTGCCGGCAAAGGAGTAAAATAGGCTCCAGGAGGGGATTCTATGGCCGCTCGTTCCTGCCGGGAAAGCAAAGTGTCGATCCTGGGTGCGGGCAATGTCGGAAGCGCCCTTGCCCAAAGGCTCATCCAGGGCAACGTTGCCGATGTAGTGTTGCTTGATATCGTCGAAGGCCGTCCCCAGGGGATCACCCTCGACCTGCTTGAAGCCTGCGGCGTCGAGGGACACACTTGTCGGATCACCGGCACCAACGACTACGCCCAGACCGCCGGGTCGGATGTGCTGGTGGTGGCGGCCGGATTTGCCCGCCAGCCCGGCATGAGCCGCGACGACCTGCTGCTGACCAACACCCGCATCGTTTTTGAGGTGACGCAAAAGGCGGTTGCCCACTCCCCGGAGGCAACCGTGGTGGTGGTTACCAATCCCCTCGACGCGATGAGCCATGTCGCCTGGCGGGCGAGTGGTCTTGTCCCTGAACGGGTAATGGGCATGGCGGGGGTGCTCGATGCCGCCCGCTTCGAAACATTTATTGCCTGGGAACTGGGATTTTCGGTGCGCGATATCCGGGCGATGGTGTTGGGCGGACATGGAGATCTGATGGTGCCGCTGCCTCGTTACACCACCATCTCGGGCGTTCCTCTGACACAACTGTTGAGTTCCGCCCGGATCGACGCACTGATCGAGCGCACCCGCACCGGCGGAGCTGAGATTGTTCATCTGCTCAAGCGCGGCGGCGCTTACTATGCCCCGGCCGCCGCCGCCGCCCGGATGATCGAGACTTTGTTGGGCGACGAACGGCGTCTGCTGCCGGTCGCCGCCTACCTGAGCGGCGAGTACGGTTTGAGGAACATCCACATGGGTGTGCCGGTCATCCTCAGCCGCCACGGTGTCGAGCGGGTGGTCGAACTGACTCTGGAGACGGAGGAAAAAGCTGCACTGTACCGCTCCGCCCATACGATCCGCGCCAGCCTCGATCAGATTGCTCACCTGATGCCTGCAAACCAGCCGCCATCGGCGGTGTAAGATCGGCTGGCGCGGGTGTCAAAATGCGGAGTTTTTTTTATTTCCAATTCGCCAGTACAGGAGTAACATTTTTGGATACAAGGCTCCTCAAGAATGAAAAAGTCTAGCTGAAGTCCCCCCGTACAAGCATTTGTTTCTCAATCTCAAAACCACCACGAATTTCCTGGAGAGCAGGATGCAACGTTCTCATTTCACCGAAAACACTATGGCCTGGTGGCTGGAGATAGCCACCGACGAACCTTATCTATATCTGTTCGGCCCTTTCGAATCGCCCGAGGAGGCAGAAGCGGCCGTCCCCCGGCACCGGGCGGACCTGATCTCCGAAGGCTGGCAGGTGCTCTCGGCCACGGTCAGCTCCAAGGGACCGTCCGGCGCCTTTCTGGTCGCTTGAAAATTAGAGCCTCCAGTAGCTGACGGCGGCGGCAGCCAGAGTCATCACCCCCGGGGCGATGGCACCGTCGCCGCCGTCGAAGCTTGGGTGGTGCAGCGGGTAACTGGTCGGCCCGCCCACGCCGAGCCGGAACATCGTACCCGGCACCTGTTCGCAGAACACGGCGAAGTCCTCCGCCCCCATCGAGGGCTCCGGCAGCGCCTGGAGGTACTGCGCCCCGAGCAGCGTCCGCACGCAATCTTCCACCAGATGGGTCAGGTGGGGATCGTTGATCACCGAGGGTGTGCCGTTGCCGTAGTGCAGCCGGTAGTCGGCGCCGAAGGCGGCACAGGTCTGGGCGACAATTTGCTCGATCCAGGTGGGAAGGGCCGTGCGCGTCTGGGGATCGAGCGAGCGCACCGTGCCTTTGAGCACGACGTGGTCGCAGATAATGTTGGGGGCGCGTCCACCCTGCATCTGGCCGATCGAGAGCACCACCGGCCTGAGGGGATTGTGCATGCGGCTGATCCCCTGCTGCAGGGCGGTGACCACGTTGGCGGCGACCCAGATGGCGTCGACCGCCTCGTGGGGACGTGCCCCGTGGCCGGAACGACCGAACACTTCGATCACAAGCGAATCGGCGGCGGCGGTGAATACCCCCGGCCGCACGCCGATCACCCCGACCGGCAAGCTCGGAAAACAGTGCAACGCAAACAGCGCCGAGACCCGCGGATCTTCGAGCGCCCCGTCGTCGACCATCCAGCGCGCCCCCTGGGCTGTCTCCTCGGCCGGTTGAAACAAAAACTTGACCCGGCCCGGCAGCGACTCGCGCAGTGACGCAAGCACCATGGCCGTTCCCAGGCCGATCGCCGTGTGCAAGTCGTGACCGCAGGCGTGCATGACGCCGCGCACCTGCGAGCGATAGGGCAGTTCCGTCTGCTCGGCAATCGGCAACCCGTCCATGTCGGCGCGCACCCCGACGGTGCGTTCGTCGCGGCCGTTGCCGGTCAGCAAACCGACCACCCCGGTGCGTCCGACGCCGCTTTTTACTTCCAGACCCAGTTCGGCCAGCAACTCCGCCACGCAGTCGGCGGTGCGGTATTCCTCACCGCTCAATTCAGGGTGGGCATGGAGGTGCTGACGAAGGGCCACCAGTCTGGGCAGCACCCGGTGGGTCTCGGCGCTGATCGCCTGAAGCAGAGCCGGGCGGGCGGCAGAAAATTCGTTGGAGGGCGACAGGTACATACTCTGAATCACTGCCATCCTGGGGTGCGGCCTAGACCGCAGCACTCGGCGACTTTGATTAAACTTAACACTGTTCGGCGCTTTTCTTCGCACCGGGGCGGGCTGGTATAATCCTTTCAACTGTTTTCCTGGTGAGCTGCAAGGCGGTGAACGGCTCCCGAAGGTAGACGGGTTCCAGGTACACCGCAGGCGGGTTGATGCATAGGATTCTTTTTATCTCCGACGGCCATGGTGAAGATTGGGTCGCGGCGCAGATAGCTTCTCACCTGACCCGCTTGTCCGCCCAGCGCGATTTGGGAGCGCTCGAGCTAAGAGCGCTGCCGATGGTGGGCGACGGCCACAGCTACGAGCGCATCGGCGTGCCGCTCGCCCTTACCACCCGGGTGTTGCCCTCGGGAGGCTTCACCTTTAAGACGATGCGCGGGCTGTGGCTCGATTTGCGCTCGGGCCTGGCCGGTTACGGCGCTCACCTGGTGCGCTCGGTGCGCGGTCTGGCCGATTGGGCGGACTTGGTGGTCGCGGTGGGCGACATCCTGCCGCTCTCGCTCGCCTGGTTAACGGGCAAGCCCTATATTTTCGTGGGCTGCACCAAATCCGACTACTACACCGAAGGCGCCTACAGCTGCTATTTCCCCTGGGAGCGGGCGCTGTTGCATCCGCCGCGCTGCCTGCACGCTTTCACCCGCGACCGGATCACCTGCCGCAATCTGCGGCTGCACCGGGTACCGGCCAGCTACTGGGGCAACCCGATGATGGACGGGTTGGAGTGGAACGAGACCCACCAGCCGCCGCGGCCGGAGGGCACTTTTATCGGCCTGCTGCCGGGTTCGCGGCCGGGAGAGGCCCAGCGCAATTTGCTCGATATGTTGCGCTGCCTGGAGGCCGTTCGCCACCGCCTCGGGGAACCGGTGCACTTCGAGGCGGCGATCTCAGCGGGGTTGGGCCTGGAGAGCTTCCGCCGTCAGGCCGCTCCTTTGGGCTGGCAGGAGTACGGCGAGGGCCGCTTCGAGCGCAACGCCACTGCGGTGGTGCTGCGCACGGACAACTTCAGCGCGGTGCTGCACCGGGCCCATTTGCTCATCGCCATGGCCGGCACCGCCACCGAGCAGGCGGTGGGCCTGGGTAAACCGGTGATCACGCTGCCGGGGCGCGGTCCGCAGTTCACCCGCCGCTTCGCCTATCTACAGAGGCAGCTGCTCGGCGATTCGGTGCGCATCGTCGATGTCGCCCCCGCCCGTCGGCCCGAGGCGGTCGCCAGCACCGCCGCCGATTTGATCAAAGATCGCGAGCGGCTCGGGCAATTTGCGTGCAACGGCCGCGAGCGCATGGGCGGTGCCGGGGCCGCCAGCCAGATCGCCGAATTTACCCTTGACCAGTTACCCCGGCGGGTCCGCGGCGGTACTCCCCAGTCGCGTGGCTGAAGCCCCTGCCCTCGAAGGCGGCACGGGTTTGGCCGCTCTGTGGCGATTTTTCCGCCAGCCGGAAATCTGGCGGCTGTGCCTCGGACGTTGGACCTCCGACTGGGGCGACGCGGTGCACATCCTGGCGTTTAACTGGCTGTTGGTGCAGCAGACCGGCTCGGCGGCGGCGGTGGGATTGTGCCAGGCCCTCTGGATTGCAGGCCAACTGACTTTCTCCTGGCCGGGGGGATGGCTTGTCGACCGGCTGGGTCCGCGCGCGCTGCTGCTTACGAGCTACGGCCTGCACGGCGCCCTCATCGCCGCCTTCGCCGCCTTCGCCTTTTGGGGGCGGACCAACCTCTGGCTGTTGGGAGGGATTTCGATCGTGCTCGGGGTACTCGGCGCCCCGACCGATCCGGCCCACCGTTCCCTCACCAAGCAGATAGCCCCTGAAAACGCCGATCTAGTTCGCCTCAACGGGCTCCTATCTAGCGGCGGGGCTGCCGCCCAGTGTCTGGGACCGCTGTTGGCCGGCTGGATGCTGATGGTGGTGCCGGGCGCCTGGGCCTTCGCCCTCAACGCTTTGAGCTTCGTCGCCGCCGCGGTGGCCCTGGCGGGTATCCGGCCAAAAGCGCCGCGCGCCGCGGCGGCCCCGCCCCTCCCAGCCGCCGCCGGTCGCGCTCCGCTGCTTGCCGTCCTGCGGCCCCTGCTAGGCCCGCTCATCGCCGCCAGCGGCTTTATCTTCGGCCCGGCGGCTCTGCTGGTGGTCTTTTTGCCCTACTACGTCCAGCAAGTCCAGCACTGGCCCATCTCGGCTCTTGGCACGCTGGAGGCGGCCCGCTGGCTGGGATTGGGTGTCGGTACCGTCCTCGGCTCGCTGCTGCTTGGGCGTCTGGTCGTCCGATTGTCCCTGGCCCTGGCCGTGGCCCTGGCCTCGCTGCTTGTGCCCCTGGCGGGTTTTGCCCTCAGCGCCTCCGCAGGCTGGATGGTTCAGGCGGGCTGGCTTGCCGCCTTGGGCACCGCGGCCGGGGTGGCCTACGTCCTGCTCAATCAGCTGTTCTTGCAGGAGGTGCGCGCCGAATGGATGGGTCGGGTCAACGGCGGGCTGGCGGTCTACGTCGGCCTGGGCCTACTCGTCTTTGGGGCGTTGTGGTGGCTGACTATCGAACGGATTGGCTATCCTGTGGCCCTGCAGGGGGCCATCGCGCTTTTTGCCGCCTGCTTGATCCCCTCCGCCCTGGCGGCTTTGCGCCCCCGTTTGATGAAGTATTTCTCACTAGACAACCGTTCGCAGGAGCCATAGGATGAAGAAGTGTAAAGAATTGGTTTGGGATAAGCACTTGTCGGCACGTCGATTCAGGTTATTGGCGCTGTTGGTGGCTTGCGGAGCGCTTTTCGCCCCTGGTGTCCAGGCGGCCGACGAGGTGATTACCGAGCGGGTGCGGGCAATTGCGGCTCAAATGGATGCGTCGGCCTCCCAGGAAAACCTGGATAGCCTGTTTGCAAACTACGCCACGAGTTTCAAATCTAGTGACGGCCTCGGCTACGAAACGACCCGCCAGGCGGTTTCAGCGCTTTGGGAGAAACTTGCCAAGCCGACCTATCAGACGAATGTCACCGCGGTCGTTCCTGAGAAAAACCGTTACCGGGTGAATGCGACGACGCGCCTGCAGGCGGATTACAAGACCGAACTGGGCGAACCGGCCCGCCTTGAATCCACCGTCGAGACGGTCAGCCGCTACGAAGATCAAAAAACTGGCCTCAAGCTGGTCTCCCAAGAAATTGCTGCCGAGCGCACCACTTTGAGCATTGGCGGCAAGCCTCCCCAGGTGAGTCTCAACCTGCCCTCGACGGTGCGGGTGGGCAAGAACTTCAAAGTTGAAGCCGTGCTCGCGACACCCCTGCAGGAGGCGCCCGCTCTGGGGGGGATTCGTCTGACGCCCATTACAACCAAGACGGCTACCGCTCTCGAAGCGCCCGCCCTTGAACCGCTGCGCACCGGCGGTTTGTTCAAGACCGGTCAGGCGCCTTCGCGCCCGGAAGATCAGGCGGTCACCCTCGCCTTTGTCCGCGAGGGAGGGCTGGTGCTGGTCAACCAGAGGCTCAAAGTGACCGAGACAGAGCCGCCAAAGCCGGAGATCCAGCCCCCGGCCCCCGCCCCCAAACTTTCACCGAAAACGGAGTAAGCCCGCGATGAGTGTGCCCTGGCTCAGTCTGATCCTCTTCTTTCCCACCCTGGGGGCTTTGGGTCTGGCCCTGCTCCCGGGCGAGGTGAGCTACCGCTTCGCCCGCGTCTGGGCACTGACGGTGGCCGGACTGACCTTTTTGCTGAGCGGTCTGGTGGCCTACAACTTCGACTACACCAGCACCAAGCCCCAATTTGCCGAGACCATCAACTGGTTGCCGCAGTTGGGGATTAGCTACAACATCGCGGTGGACGGCCTCAGCCTGCCGCTGGTGCTGCTGACGGGTCTATTGGTGGTGCTGTCGATCCTGACCAGTTGGGAGCTCAACAAGCGCGCCCGCCTCTACTATGTCCTGATTTTGCTGCTGAGCACCGGTGTGCTGGGAGCCTTTATGGCCCGAGACACCATCTTGTTCTTCCTGGCCTACGAGATGGAACTCATCCCGCTGTACTTTCTCATCAGCATCTGGGGCGGCAAGCGGCGCGAGTACGCGGGCACCAAGTTCCTGCTCTACACGTTTTTGTCGGGCGTGGCGCTATTGGTCGCTTTCTTGAGCACTTACTTCTTCTCCGGGGTCAACAGCTTCAGTATCGACGTGCTGGCCAACCCCGCCACGCCCTATCCGCTCGCCTTCCAGTTCATCACCCTGGGGCTCATCACCTTAGGTTTCGCCATCAAGATGCCCCTGGTGCCCTTGCACACCTGGCTTCCTGACGCCCACGTCGAGGCGCCCACGGCGGTCTCGGTGCTGCTGGCGGGGGTCTTGCTCAAGCTCGGCACCTACGGCATCGTCCGCTTCGGCCTCGGGATCTTCCCGGAGGCGGCCGTCCAGTTCGCCTGGCTCCTCTCGGTGCTCGCCGCCATCAACGTCGTCTATGCTTCGCTCGCGGCGATGGCTCAGACCGATATCAAAAAGATGATCGCCTACAGTTCGATCGCCCACATGGGCTATGTGGTGCTGGGCATCGCCTCGCTCAACGAAACCGGCCTGGGCGGTGCAATGTTCCAGATGATTAGCCACGGCATCATCTCGGGACTGTTGTTCATGTTGGTGGGTCTGATCTACGAAAAATCCGGCACCCGCGAACTGCCCAAGCTTGGGGGGCTGTTTGCCACCATGCCGGTAGTGGGTGCCTTCTTCGTAGGGGCGGCGATGGCGAATGCGGGACTACCCGGCATGAGCGGCTTCGTGGCCGAATTTATGGTCTTCTGCGGCGGCATCGAGCGCTACCCGGTGGCGACGGTGCTCTGCATCTTCGGCATCGTGCTCACCGCCATCTACATGCTCGCGATGCTGGCGCGTGCCTTCTTCGGCAAGCTACCCGCCAATCTGGAGACCATGCCCCGCGTCAAAGCCTGGGAGCTGATCCCGGCCACGGTGCTTCTGGTCATCTGCGTCGGTCTGGGGCTGTTCCCGACCCTCGCCACAGGCATCTTCGAGCCGAACGTGGCCCAACTGGTGCAGCAACTTGATGCCAAGACCGTTGCTCAGATACCGCGCTAAATCGTTGAGATAGACGCACCGCATCCAGGCAAAAGCAACTACCTGGATGCTTTGGTTTCCTTGAGGCCAATCTTTCGGAAATAGCCAATAAGCCTGAGGAATACAAAAACCTTAAGTGGATGCATAACCATGACTGGCATAGGCATATAATAATGTGACGATTTCAACAATCCTCGCCAGGGCAACCATGAGATTCTCGCTTATCGTATCTGCATGTGTGGTCAGTCTCAGCGTTCTGTCTGCGCCAGTTGTTGCTGAGCAAAGTGTGACCGAGTCTTTGCGCAAACTAAAGTCGACAGGTAATTGTATGAATTGCAATCTGAGGGGAGCAAATCTCTCTCGGATGGTACTCATCGAGAAAGACTTAAGCGGTGCTGACCTAACGGGCGCAAATCTAGAACTTGCTACTTTGATTGGTACAAAATTCAGAGGCACCATATTGAATCAAGCCCGACTGCAAAGTGCAAATTTAACTAAAGCCGATTTTAGCAAAGCGAGCATGCAAAGTGCAGATTTTAAGCATGCTAATTTAGCTAGCGCAACACTCAGTCAAGTGGACGCCCAGGGGGCAGATTTTAATAATTCGAAGGTCAAAGGAGCGGATTTTACCTGCGCGAATCTTAGCGGAGCAATTTTGTACAGCCAGGACTTCCGTCAAGCCAATTTCATGAATGCAGATGTGACCGGAGCTACGGGAGCATTACTTTCCGAGGTGCCTGGGAGTCCACAAGTTTGTCCTCGACCTTGATCGTAGATTCAACTTCAGAGGCGGAATTTATTAAATCGGTGCGCAACCTTCCCATATTTGGCTGCTTGGGCAGGGTATCAATTATTGGGTCGGTTGTGTCGATAAAAGCATCCGCACGAGCTTCACTGTCATCGGCGATATGATCCTAGATTTCAGCAAGATCAGTGATGACGCGAGGGCGTTTAATGATGACCGGTATTCACGCCTCAGAGCTGGCGGCGGTGCGCCCGGCTCTGCGCTTACGGCCTTCTTGCTTGATTTCTTCAGCGTTCCACAAGGTTGGCGGGCCACTTTGAAGACCATCGCGAATGTCCTGCCATAGTTGCTCGAGCTTGACGGCGCGCAGGCGGTCCTGTTCATCCATCAGGCGCAACGCCTCGCGGACAACCTCGCTGGCTGATGTGTAAAGGCCAGACGCGACTTTCTGCCTAATCATTTCCTCAAGTTGAGGGGTTAGATTGACGTTCATCGTCATGACAACCTCTATTTCTGTCGTGGCTAGACTCTGAACATAACATCACTGTCAGAGGTTGGCAGAAATTGCCAATGAGTTGACGTCTAATGTTGAGCTGCCGTCATTTCTTTAGCGCGCGGAGTCGCTACGTAAGCATCGTATCCTATCTCCCGTGACCCGCAGACCGTCGCGGCTGCAGTGGACTGCATGTGATGTAAAGGACACAAGGAGCCTTAAAACTCGCGCATCAGCGAAGCTGTGTAGGGCGATTGGTGCAGATGCGCTTTGCCGACCGAACCGAACAGCTCCAGCATGTGGCGCACCACCGACTGCATCGCGGCGATGCCGCCTTCCATCAAATCCAACAGATCGATGGCGGGTTCGCGGGTGAAGCTCTCTTTGAGATTGCGCAGGTACGCTCCGCGCACCTCGGTGTTGACGTTGAACTTGCACACCCCCAGCCGGATCGATTCGCCGATCAGTTCGGCGGGCAGTCCGGAGGTGCCGTGCAGCACCAGCGGAATTTCGATCAGTTCCCGGATTCTGGCGAGGCGGTCGAAGTCGAGTTTGGGTTCTCCCCGGTACTTGCCGTGGACGTTGCCGATCGTGACTGCCAAGGCGTCGACCTCGGTCGCTTCGACGAACTCGCGCGCCTGCAGCGGGTCGGTCATCTTCGCTTCTAGTTCCGAGACGCTCAGACCGTCCTCACTGCCGCTGATGCGGCCAATCTCCGCCTCCACCGCCGCTCCGAAGCTGTGGGCCAACCGGGTCATCTGGCGGGTAAATTCGAGATTTTGCTGATAGGGAAGATGGGAACCGTCGGCCATCACCGAGGGCAGACGCACCTCCAGGGCGTAGCGAATGTCCTGGGCGGAGGAGCTGTGATCCAGGTGAACGGCGATGGGCACCGTCGATTCCCGGGCCGCCTCCAGGCAGAGAGCAACCAGGGGCGGACCGCCGAAGCGCAGCGCGCTCGGGTGCAACTGGAGCATGGCGGGGCTCGCAGTTTCCTCGGCCGCCCGGACTACCGCCAAGACCCCTTCGAGGTTGTAGATGTTAAATGCACCGATGGCGTAGGCACTTCGGCGCGCCGTGCGCAATAGCTCAATCGTTGAACTGAGCATATCTGTGAATCCCGCAGCTCCATTGCAGGCGCCAGTCTACCACTCGTATCCACGTTCCAGTGCGGTACGCATCGGCCGGTGCCGGAGTTGCTGCACTCCGGCACCGGCTGACACCGAGCAAGCATCAGAACTTGCCTGTGTGATAATCCTGAACAGCCTCCCAGATTTCAAGCTGGGTGTTCATCACAAATGGACCGTAGCGCACCACGGGTTCGTCCAGGGGCCGCGCCGCCACGAGCAAGAGCCGCGCAGGCGTCTCGCCGGTCACCAGCGTCACCGAATCGCCATCGCCCAGCACCGCAAGCTGCCGCTCGCCGCGCGGCTCGCCGGGAGCTTCCGCCGCCGCCCCAATCTCCGCCTGGCCTTCAAAAATATAGACAAAGGCCGTGTGTCCGACAGGTACCGGCTGCACAAAGCGGCTATGGGGCGGTAAGGCGATATCCAGATACAGCGGGTCGGTGGCGATGCCGCGCACCGGACCTTCGACCGCCCCCACCCGGCCTGCGATCACCCGGATGTGTTCACCATTCGGCCCAGTGATCTGGGGGATCGCCTCGGGGGCAAATTCCTGGTAGCGCGGTGGGACCATCTTGTCTTTGGCAGGCAGGTTGAGCCACAGCTGAAAGCCCCGGATGCGGCCGTCCTGCTGCTCGAGCATCTCGGAGTGGACAATGCCCCGTCCGGCGGTCATCCACTGCACCCCCCCGGCTTCAAGGACGCCCTGGTGGCCTTTGTTGTCGGCGTGGCGCACCCGCCCGGCAAGCAGATAGGTCACCGTCTCAAAGCCGCGGTGCGGATGATCCGGAAAGCCCGGCAACGACTCGGTCGCCTCCTCAGAACGAAATTCGTCCAGGAGCAAGAAGGGATCGAGTTCGCGCAGCGACGAATCGCCGATGGTGCGGTAAAGATTCACATCGTCGCCGTCGCTGGTCGGGCGGGCGGTAAGCACCCAGCTGACCGTGCGCGGACGGCCGACAGTTGCGGTGGTTTGCATAGAAGCCCCTCCTACAATGGCTTTCAATCGATGTCCCGGCTGGAACCAACGCACACGGCCCAAGGGCAATAGCTTGAGTTCCAATAATTTAATGTTAAAGCATAAACCAGGTGCTGTCCAGCGCCGAGGCGCCGAGCCCTGGAACGGTCCAATGGGCACCGAACGGGCAAAAGGCTCAAGACCGGCAGCATCGCGTTGCGTCTGTCCACGTGACGGGCCTTGCGGCATCTGGATACCTTGCCGTGGCATCCTATCCAGCCTCCCGGCAACCCGGCGATGTGCAAAAACGCCTTCGGTGGGGGGCCATAGTCGTGAGCTTTGGATACACTGGCACTCAGGACGATTACCCGCACGCATCCATGGAGCGCATGGTTCTCGCACCCGCTGCCGTCTCGGCACCGCCTTTGCCCACCAAGACGCCCCTCGACCCGGTCAAGACACCGGAGAAGACGCCCCTGCGCTGGCGCGACTGGGTGGTGCGGCTGTTCAATGACCCGGTCAACAAGTTCGAACACGTCGTCGAAAGCCTTTGCAAGCATGTGCCGGGCATGTCGCAGGATATGGCCTGGTCGGTTGCCTGGCAGGCCCACCGCGAAGGGGTGGCCGCCACCTACCAGGGGCCGCGCGAAGTGGCCGAACTGGTCTGCGAAAAACTGGTCCGCGATGGACTCATTTCCGACTGCTGCGAAAGCTGACGGATCACAGCGCCACTATTCAATTGTTAAGTCGGCAAAGAAAGGTTTCCGACCCTGGCCTACACCGGCTACAGTGGGGAAGTTCGACCGTCGATCAGGGTGCATCGTTCTCCTTGGCGATTGGTAAATTTTCCAGGAGACATGCAATGACAGTTTTTGTGGGCAACCTGCCCTTCTCGGTCACTGAGCAGGATATCACCGAGGCATTTAGCGAATACGGCACCGTCAAGTCGGTGAAGATTCCTACCGACCGTGAGACTGGTAGACCCCGCGGCTTCGCCTTCGTCGAAATGGCCGACGAAGAAGAAGCGAAAGTGATCGAATCGCTCGACGGCGCCACCTGGGACAACCGTCAAATCCGCGTCAACAAGGCCGAACCTCGCCCCGAGCGCAGTGGCGGCGGCGGCGGCGGTGGCGGCTATCGTGGCGGCGGTGCCGGCGGTGGCGGTGGCGGTGGCGGTGGCGGCTATCGTGGCGGCGGTGCCGGCGGTGGCGGCGGTCAGCGGCCTCGCTATTGATTACTGGTTCGCCGGGTTCATCGGCTGCGCTGCACCCGGCCCGCTCGCCGGGTTCATCCATTACGTGGGAGAGAGTATTGCGATGGCGCAAGTGAGAGTCGGCCAGGATGAGAGTATCGAATCGGCCCTGCGGCGCTTCAAGCGGACCGTGGCCAAAGCCGGCATTCTGGCCGAAGCAAAGCGTCATCGGCATTTCGAGACGCCCATCGAGAAACGGCGGCGCAAGGCGATTGCCAGAAGGCGCCGCTACCCCCGCCGGTAACGAGCTGCGGCCCACCCTGGCCCAGTGGCGCACCGAGAGGGTATAACGCTCGGTCAGTGGAGCGAGCTTGCCAATGCTGGATCTGATCATTCGCGGGGGCAATCTGCCGGACGGGAGCGGCCCGGTGGATATCGCCGTTGCGGATGGTCGGATTGCGGCGATTGCCCCTCGCCTCGAAGCGGAGGCCCGCGAGCAGATTGACGCCCATGGGCGATTGGTGAGCCCACCCTTCATCGACAGCCACTTTCACATCGATTCGACGCTTACCTTCGGTCGACCACGGGTCAACGCAAGCGGCACGCTGCTGGAAGGGATCGCATTGTGGGGCGAGTTGCGCCCGCAGCTAACCTTCGAAGAAATCAAAGGGAGGGCCCTCGGGTTCTGCCGGTGGGCCATCGCCCGCGGCAACCTGGCCGTCCGCAGCCACGTCGATGTGTGCGATCCGACTCTCACGGCGGTGCAGGCGCTGCTCGAGGTGCGCGCCCAGATCAAGCCCTACTTGGATCTGCAACTGGTCGCCTTTCCCCAGCAGGGCTACTTGCGCTACCGCGAAGCGCCCGGACTGCTCGAACGCGCCCTGGATCTGGGGGTGGAGGTGGTCGGGGGCATTCCCCACTTCGAGCGCACCGCCGCCGAGGGTGCGCTCTCGGTGCGCAAGCTGTGCGAACTGGCCGCCGAGCGCGGATTGCCCGTCGATATGCACTGCGACGAGAGCGACGATCCCCACTCGCGTTTTGTCGAAAACCTCGCCTGCGAAACGGAGCGGCTGGGGCTGCAGGGTAGGGTGACAGGTTCGCACCTCACCTCTCTCCACTCGATGGACAATTACTACGCCGGCAAGCTCATCGACCTGATGGCCGAGGCGCGCTTGAACGTGGTGGCTAATCCGCTCATCAACATCACCCTGCAGGGTCGTCACGACACCTACCCGAAGCGGCGGGGCCTGACCCGCATCCGCGAGCAGATGGCAGCGGGGCTCACCGTCGCCCTGGGCCACGACTGCGTGCTGGATCCGTGGTATCCGCTGGGTAGCCACGACATGCTCGAAGTGGTTCACATGGCGGTGCACGTCGCCCAGATGACCGGTACTGCCCAGATGCACGCCCTTTTTGACGCCGTCACCGTGGGCGCCGCCCGGGTGCTGGAACTGGCGGACTACGGCCTTGTCCCCGGTTGCCATGCCGATATGGTCATCCTGCAGGCGCGCGATCCGATCGAAGCGATCCGCCTCAGGCCGGCGCGGCTATGGGTGATCCGCCGCGGCCGGGTGATCGCCCGTACCGAACCTGTCCTCCCGCAGACAGCGCTCGATGGCTTGTGGCAACCCGTCGATTTTGGGCTTCCCGAAGCGTCCGCTTAAAAGCAATGGCGTGACCAAACACGATCCCAACCGGGCCTTCCCAAAGCACAACGGGTGCCGGAGATCACTCTTCGGCACCCGTTGCAACGATTGCCTTCCAAGGCTCTACAGCGAGCCACCCGCCTGGGTCAGCAGTTTCGACAGTTGCTGCAGCTTGGTCGCCACTTCGCCGCCGGCGTCGGCGGCCACCTCGCCGGTGTCCTCGCCCAGATCGGTAAGGACAGCCTTGAGCGACTCACCCGTGACATCGCCACTGGTCAGGGCCGCTTTCAGTTGCCCCAGATCCTCGGCTAGATCGGTTCCCTGCAATTGCTGCTGCCAGGTATCGATGACGACGACGGCCTGTTCCGGAGGAATGGCCGTTAAGCCCTGCTGGAGGGCGGCGATGGTTTTGTCCAGGTTTTCGGCAATTTGCGTTGAATCGGCCACGGTTGACTCCTTTACAGTTGGATAACGTTTGCTGAGACAGGTCGCGTGGAACACAAAAATCTCGGCTGCTCCGCGCCCTGCACAGTCTTTCAAAGCTACGTGCGCCCGTCCTCACTCCTTGGACAGAGTGGCCGGTTCCACCCTCCCTTTTTTTGAATGGAGGCTTTGAGAAATTAATTTATATTTTTAATATGGCGATGCCCGACCGCACGGCCGCATCCCAACTGTCGTTCCGTGCCGAATGCGCGAACGGGATAGGCGAGGGCGGATCGCACAGCGGTGCTTGCAGGGGCAACTGCCACCAACCGACGTCGTGCCAGGCGCCCAGTTTGTGGCCCACCGCGCGGTAGGTGCCCACCGCCTCGAACCCCATCGCCTCGTGCAGACCGACGCTGGCGGCGTTAGGCAGAGTGATCCCCGCGAAAACGTTGAAGAACCCCTGCAATCTCAACAGGGCAAACAAAGAAGTATAAAGTCCCCGAGCCATCCCCCGCCGACTGTGGTGCGGGTCGATATAGACCGAGCAATCGACCGACCAGCCGTAGGCGGCGCGGGCACGGTGTTCGCTTGCATAGGCATACCCGAGCACCCGGTTTGCGCTCGCACACACCAGCCACGGGTAGCGCTCGATAGTGCTCCCGATGCGCCGCTGCATCTCAGCCGCCGACGGCGGCTGCACCTCAAAGGTGACGGGGCTGCCACTCACAAATGGAGTGTATATGTCCAGAACCGCCTGCGCGTCGGTTCCGTCAGCCAGCCGGATAGTGGTCTTCATCGAGCGATTGCAGTGCTCAGCACAACCAAACCTCCTCCACATGTAACATCAGCCTACAATGTATTACAGATGGACCCCATCCTAAGATAGAAAAACTGATTGACCGAGCCCGCCATGACCCGCCTCAGTTCGAGCTTCTTTTTCACCCTGCGCGAGGCGCCCGCCGAAGCCGTCGCCGTCAGCCACAAGTTGTTGTTGCGCGCGGGGTTCATCCGGCCCTTGGCGGGTACGGCGGGCCTGTACGCTTACGGGCCGCTCATGCAGCGCGTGCTCCAAAAAGTCGGCCGCATCGTGCGCGAGGAGATGGATGCCACGGGTGCCCAGGAGGCGCTGTTCTGTCAGTTGCAGCCTGCAGAAATCTGGAAGGAATCCGGGCGCTGGACCGTCTATACCCAGGACGGCACGATGTTTACCCTCAAGGACGGCCAGGGCGAGCAGGCCCGCGAGTATGGCCTCGGTCCCACCCACGAAGAAGCTGTCTGCGACTTTGTGCGTGCGAGCCTCAATTCTTATAAGCAGCTGCCCTTTCACCTCTATCAGGTGCAGACGAAGTTTCGCAACGAGAAGCGGCCCCGCTTCGGGTTGATGCGCGGGCGCGAATTTATCATGAAGGACGGTTACTCCTTCCATGCCACGCCCGAGAGCCTCGATGAAACCTACCGGGCGATGTACCGCGCCTATACGAATATGTTTCGCCGCTGCGGGCTCGATTTTCGGGCAGTGGAAGCCGACTCCGGGGCCATCGGCGGTTCCGGGTCGCACGAATTTATGGCGCTGTGCGACATCGGCGAGGATACGATCCTCTACTGCGACGCGGCGGGCTACGCGGCCAACGTCGAGAAGGCCGTCTCCCTGGTGAGCGACCCAGAAGCGATCGGCCCCGGCAGCTACGCCGTCAAATCCACCCCCGGCATCCGCACCGTCGAGCAGCAGGCGGCGATGCTCGGGGTGCCGATAAGCCGGATCGTCAAAAATATCGTCTACGTCGCCCTCTACGCCGAGGCCGATCCCCGTCCGGTGCTCGTCTCGATCCGCGGCGACCGGCACATCAACGAGACCAAGCTCAAAAACCGCCTCGACTGCCTGGACGTGCGCCTTGCCGACGAAGCGGAACTGGCCGCCTGGGTAGAGGTAAAACCGGGATTTGTCGGCCCCGACGCGCCGATTGCCGGGGTGATTCGCCTGGCCGACCGCTCGGTGGACGGGCTGACCGATTTTTCCACCGGCTGCAACCAGGACGACGTGCAGTGCGTCTGGGCCAACTGGGGCGAGAACGGATTGGTGCTACCCGAGGTGGCGGACCTCGACACTGCCCAGGCGGGGGACCACTGCCACCTGGCACCGGAGGCGACCCTGCAGAGTGCCCGGGGCGTCGAGTTGGGCCATATTTTTAAGCTCGGCACCAAGTACTCGCGGCCGATGCAGGTACTCTTCGCCGACGAGGCGGGCGAACTGCAGCCGGCTCTGATGGGTTGCTACGGGGTCGGGGTCTCGCGGCTGCCCGCGGCGGTGGTCGAGCAGTCCCACGACAACGACGGGATCCTCTGGCCCATCGCCATCGCTCCCTACCAGGTCGTGCTGGTGCCGGCAAACGTCGCTGTCGAAGCGCAGCGCCAGGCCGCCGAGGAACTCTATCGGTCCCTCACCGCGGCGGGGATCGACACGTTGCTCGACGACCGGCCGGAGCGGGCCGGCGTCAAATTCAAAGACGCCGATCTCATCGGTATTCCCCTCCGGGTCACCCTCGGCCGCGACCTCGAAGCCGGTCTGGTAGAAATCAAAGTGCGCGGCGGCGGCGCGGCGGAAAAAGTGCCCTTAGCCGAAGCGCTTGCCCAGATCAAGGGGCTTATCGAGCGGTTGAACTCGGCCCAGCACTCGCGCTAGCGTAAACGAGCCACCCGTCTGGAGCGCTGTGATGCTGGTACCTTCGTATTTTTTGATCCTGGGAGGGTTTCTCGCCGTGCTCACGGCAGGAGCAGCCCTGCAGGAGATGATCAAACAGGCCTGGCTGAGGGAGGAAAAGCTGAACTTTCCGGACTTGCTGGTGCCCTATCTGGCGATGTGCGCCGGGTTCATCGCCATGATGGCAAGCGGCCTGCAGATATTCGGCATCCCGGCTGCCGGTGCCTATGGCTTTACAATTCCATTTATTTTGGCTCTGGCCGGCTTTGTCTGGTGGCGGCTGACGGTGGAAATTAGCGGCGGGGGCGGCAGTTCCTGGTAGTTGCCTTCTTCACTCTTCCGACGGTAGGGGCGGGTTGTCGAGCAGACTTTCTTTGGAAGACTTGAGCTTTTTCCAGAGGGAGCGAATTTCGTCGTAGGCTTCGTCGGCGCTGATTTTGCCGCCGGTTTCGAGAGCACAGATAAGCGAGACGCGGTTGGCGAACTCCTGCAAATTGGAGTTGAAGATGATGTTCCCCAGGGTCGCTTCACCCCGAAAAGACGCATGGGGGTCCAAGAACTCATCTTTGCTGGGCATGGGTTGCTTCCAGAGTGCTCCTCTAGAATATCCCCCACGCTCCGCAGCGAAACATCCGCTTCAGCTTGGGGGAGGGAAGCTAAGATGAGAGCGGTGCAAACGACTTTATACTCTCGTGTATACCTACTTTAAGTGCGGCGATCTCAAATTTCGCACTCTCGAAGAAGCGCTTGCTTACTCGGTAGCCACCGGCGAAGACATCCAGGAGCTGACCTCCAAGGGCGACCCGTTTATCGAGCGCCCGCCCCGGTCGAGCCGCCCGGTCTCCTGGATGCTGAGCGACACCTGGAACGCGCCTTCGGGATACCTGTCCACCCCCCAGGACAAACTGCGGGTGGTTGAGTTCGACCGCAACAATATTGGCAAAACCAAACTTCGACCCCAGCGCCCGCCCCGCCACCCACCCAGCGAAGGCAACAGTTCGCCGCCGCCGCCTAATTGAACGAGATAAACCAGCTGCCGGCGAAGCGGTAAAGAGGGTTGGGCTCGGTGCCCAAGTAGCGCGCCAGGATCTTGTAGGTGCCGCCCGCGCGGGGATTGGTAAAGTTCTGCATTCGGATGCGCAGGGGTGTTTCTGCAGGGATGGGCTGCTTGAGGATGATCGTCATCACCCGCGCCTGGCTGTCGAGCTGGTCCTGCTCGATTTTTTCGACCTCGAAGGCCTGTTTGGTGAGGTCGTTGAGCACCTGGATATTGTTCAGATCGAAGCTGTTGTCGTAGGGGTGGGGATAGGTCAACTGCAACTCGGCAATCGCCACGTTCTGGGGCCTGAACATCAGGTCCAGCATATTGAAGCGCACCTTCGAGCGGTTGTTGATCATCGAGTAGCTGAGGTTGTAATTGGCGTCGCGCTCGCCGCCGAACAGCACGAAACCGCCCTGGGCCAGAACCGGCGTCGCCTGGCATGCCAGGATAAGAGCAAACAAAGACCACCACTTGCTTTGCATCGATCCGTCCACTCCGAACGTTTATTGACGTATTCTGGCATGCTTGCTCTGGAACGTTCCGTGGTGATCACCGGTCTGGGGATCGTTTCTTGTCTGGGAGGCGAGGCGCGCACCACCTGGAAGCGACTGCTGGCGGGCGAGCGCGGCTATGAACCTGGCGAGCCGGTTGGCCGTGCCGGGACTGTGCAGGCCGAGACGGGTCGGGTTGTGGCCTTGGTACAGCAGGCTGCCCGCGAAGCACTCGCCGATGCGGGCAGCCGTGAGGCGTTCGATTTTGGGGTCGCCATCGGCTCCAGTCGTGGACTGCAGGCAGATTGGGAAAACGGTCGCACCGGCCCCTTGATTGGCCTCGACGCCCCGGCGCACGCCGTGGCGGCCCTGGCAGGTACGCAAGGCCCCCTCGCGGCGCTCTCATGCGCCTGCGCCTCGGGGGCCTGGGCGATCGGCACAGGCTACCGCTGGATCCGTTGGGGCCTGTGCGATCGGGTGCTCGTGGGCGCCGCCGACGCCGCCATCACCCCGCTCAACCTAGCGGGTTTTCGTCGGGCCGGTGCTCTGGCCCGCGACGCCTGTCTGCCCTTCGACCGGTGTCATAGCGGCTTTGTGCTCGCCGAGGGAGCGTCGGTACTCGTACTCGAAGCTGAAGAAGTCGCCCACGGACGGCCCTACACCCGCATCCGGGGTTTTTCCGCCACCTGCGACGCCTTTCACCCCACCGCCCCGCACCCCGAGGGCGAAGGGCTCGCGCGCGCCGTCGAGCGCTGCAGAAAGCAAGCTCCGGGGCTGAGCGTGGGGGCTGTCCACGCCCACGGCACCGGCACGGCGGCGGGCGACCCTGTCGAAGCCGCCGTGATCGCCCGGCTCTACGCCCCTGGTACACCGGTCATCGCCTGCAAGGGGAGTCTCGGCCACAGCCTGGGAGCAAGCAGCGCCATGGAGGCGGCCCTCGCCTGCCTGGCATTGCAAACTGGGCAGTTGCCCCCGATCGCCGGGCTCACCGACCCGCTCGCCCCGCTGGCCTTTGTACGCGAAGCCTTCCGGACCTCCGTGACCACCCTCATGCTCCACAGCCTCGGCTTCGGCGGCCAGAACACGGCACTTCTGCTGGAAGCTTGCCCTTCACCACGCCGCACGTTAGGCTAGGAAAGCGAAAAGCCCGGGACGTAGCGCAGCTTGGTAGCGCACTACTTTGGGGTAGTAGGGGTCGTGGGTTCAAATCCCGCCGTCCCGATATTTTAAAACCCGCATCAACAGCGGGTTTTTCTGTGTATTTCCTCGACAGCAGCCTGCACCGAGAGCGAATCACGATTTGTGATGGTTGTGCAGAGCTAAAAATGTTGCCGTTTGGACCGAGCTAAAGCATTCTGATAGTGAACAATGCGGGTACCCCAGGAGCGGTGCCGATGGGTCGAGAGTCGCTCGAAGAATGGCAAAGGCGCAATATCCGGGCGTGGTGCGAGGAGCACGGCTGGAATGGATTGCACCGCGAGGGCGGAGTGTGGGTGGCCTGTCCACCGCAAGAGGACACATCGGTTCCGGTACCCATCGCCGCCTACCAAGCCCGGGTCGCCGTCAACCGCGAACGGCTCGGACGCATCCTGTGGTTGGCAATTGCGATGGTGCGCCTGGCGATCCTGTCGGTCGTACTCGCCCAATTTGCTTACCTGGCCGGGGTGTGCTGGATCTACACCCACACTTCCCAAACGGTGTTTTTGAGCGAGTGGTCTATCTTTCGCTGGACGAGCTATACGCCCTCGACCTTTCCAATGCTGCTGCTGATGGTGCCGCTGTTCGCTTCGATCGCCATCTTGCTCGGAGAGCGGCTCTGGGTGTGGACCGGGCGGATGACCGCCTGAACCCTTCGCCTCAGATGGGAAAACAGCAAGGGATGACGATACATCGGACGTTGCCCCGGCGGTTGCGTTCTCGCAACACCGCACTCGCCCTGGAGCAGTCGCCAAACTGCGCCGCAGCGCTCTGCACAGCCGCGAGCAGATTTTGGTCGGTAAAGGCGCGCCGGATGCGCCCAGAACACGATTCGCCGTACAAAAGCCGGTGGGGGCAGGCAAAGCCTTTGTGCGCGGACAGTCTTTGGCGATAAACATCGATCAGGCCGATGGCCAACCGGCGGGCAGAAACGTCCACAGCTGTGCTGATCATCTTTTGTCTCCCTGGGATTGCGGGTCAATCTTCGTGCACCCGACCGTCTGCGTGGACGCCTCCCCAGACAGAGAACGGGCTACCGGCCGGGCAAACGCACGGCGTATTCCAGTAAACAGGCCGCCCCGAAGCCCCGGCTGTCGGGGGCGCAGAGGTCGTTGCGCAACTTGGCGAAGCGGGAGGCTTCGGAGGCGGTCCGGCAGAGATAGGCCATGCTCACCACATTGGAGCGTTCTTTGTAGATATCGTTGCCGTAATAGGCATAGGGACTGAACATGCCGACCTCCGGTGCACGCAAGCGAAAACCAAAAGCAATCCCCACCCCGCGGGCAGGATGGGGATCATCAGTCTAACTGGGAGCTTTAGCGTTTGCCTACGGG
Source organism: Gloeobacter violaceus PCC 7421 (assembly GCF_000011385.1). NCBI lineage: Bacteria > Bacillati > Cyanobacteriota > Cyanophyceae > Gloeobacterales > Gloeobacteraceae > Gloeobacter > Gloeobacter violaceus. The sequence continues at coordinate 2,676,296 of NC_005125.1, read as the reverse complement.
GCGGTGGGCCGGGATTCGAGCGCACCCACCGGGCAGGCGACCCCGGTGCCGCCCAGGCCGCAGTAGCCGCCGGGGTTCTTGGAGAGGTATTGCTGGTGGTAATCCTCGGCGTAATAGAACTCCGGCGCGTCGAGGACCTCGGTGGTGATCCGGCCCAGGCCCGCGGCGGTGAGGCGCTGTTGATAGGCTGCGCGGGACGCTTCGGCGATTTGCTTTTGCTCGGGGGTAGAGCAGTAGATTCCGGAGCGGTACTGGGTACCCGCGTCGTTGCCCTGGCGCATGCCCTGGGTCGGGTCGTGGTTCTCCCAAAAGATTTGCAGCAGACGCTCGTAGGAAATCACCCTGGGATCGAAGACGACCAGGACAACTTCGTTGTGGCCGGTCATGCCGCTGCAGACTTCCCGATAGGTCGGGTTGGGGGTCAACCCGGCGGCGTAACCGACCGCCGTCGTGTAGACGCCTTCGGCTTGCCAGAACACGCGTTCGGCTCCCCAGAAGCAGCCCATGCCGAACATGGCCTGTTCTGTTCCCTGGGGGAAGGGCGGCTGGAGGGGACGGCCGTTGACGTGGTGAGGAACGCTCACCGGCATCCTCTGCGCGCGTCCGGGCAGAGCCTGCGCCGTCGTCGGCATCTGGACTTGTTTATTGAATAACCCCATGATGGAAACTCTCCGCAGCCCGGTCGTGGGCTAATGTTTATTGCTGTTCTTTTACAATTTTAGCGCCTGGCCTGGGTGTCTCCTTGGCCAGGCGGTGCGGCCGTGCTGGTGGTTAAAGTTCTGAAGGAGGGTACCGGCTCATGCAACGCGAAAATCTGGCGTCGGGCTCACCCTGGGAACCGATCGTCGGCTACTCGCGGACCGTGCGCGTCGGGCGGCAGGTGTGGGTCTCGGGGACCACGGCCACCGACGCCGTAGGCCGGGTGGTCGGGGAAGGCGACGCCTATGCCCAGACCCTCCAGGTACTCAAGAATATCGAGCTGGCCCTGCTGCGCGCCGGAAGCAGCCTCACCGACATCGTGCGCACCCGCATCTACGTGACGGACATTGAGCAGTGGGAGGCGGTCGGCCGCGCCCACGGCGAAGTGTTTGGCCAGATCCGGCCTGCTTCCACGATGGTTGAAATTCGCCGCCTCATCGACCCGGTGATGATCGTCGAAATCGAAGCGGACGCCTGGATCGGCGAAGATCAGGACGGATCGGACTGCGTCCCGGGGAAAAACCCAGGATCAAGCGCTTCTTCGAGGGAGTAGGGACATTCCACGGGAAAATGGCCGTAGGGCAAGTCCGTCTGCTGAACAGCCAATCGCAGACCCGCTTGCCGGCCTTCTTGAAACGCCTCGACAAGATGCGCCTTCAAACTCGGTTGGGCAGCCAGCCGCCGCGATATCTGTCTTCGTTGCTCATCGATGGTCGCCTGCCAGGAGTTGCTGCGCCGCCCGCTCTGGAACTGCCATTTGAGAAGATGCCCAACCAGGATGGCCAACCGGCTTTCCAGTTCTCGCCGCTCCGCCCGCCCCAACGACTCGATCTCCTCAGCCAGGTTTTCAATATCCAACCGCTCCCACTGGCGCGCTCTGATCGCAGCAGCCTGCTGGGCGGTCCAGGCATGAAAATCGGCCTCATACAAGCTTTTCGGTCGCTCGGGTCTATCGCTGCCAATCTTCGCCCGCACCGTATTGCCTCGCCGTGGACTGGTTGCCACCAGCCTAACCGCATCAGTCTGAACGGTACGACCCGGTGGCTAGATCCCCGGGCCGTGCAAAAAGTCTTCGAGCAAGCGCGCCTCGATGGCGCAACTCGGAGCTGCCGGTTTCCCGGTTTTGTCGGTGCGCAACTGTTGCACTTCGCTTTCGAGTTCGTCGATGCGGCGGACCAGCGAGCGGATCACATCGGCGAGTGGGTCGGGCACCTGGCCGTGGGCGAGCGGATCGATGCGCTCGCCGTCCTGATAGACCACCCGGCCGGGTACACCCACCACCGTGCAGTCGCTGGGCACCGTGCGCAGTACCACCGACCCGGCCCCGATGCGGGTGTTGTTGCCGATTTCGATATTTCCCAAAACTTTTGCCCCGGCGCCGACCACGACGTTGTCGCCTAGGGTGGGGTGGCGCTTGCCCTTTTGTTTGCCGGTGCCGCCGATGGTGACGCCCTGGTAGATCAGCGCGTCGCGGCCGATGATGGCGGTTTCACCAATCACCACGCCCATGCCGTGGTCGATGAAGATGCCCGCGCCGATGGTGGCCCCCGGATGAATCTCGACGCCGGTCAGCCAGCGGGCGATGTGCGATAAAAAGCGCGCCGGCCAGAACCAGCGGCGGGCGTACAGAAGATGGGCGAAGCGGTGGACGGCGACGGCGTGCAGACCCGGATAACAAGTCAGCACTTCAAACCACGAACGCGCGGCCGGGTCTTTCTCGAAGGCGGCCTGGAAGTCTTCCCGGATGGTAGCGACGACGCTTGCCAGGGTTTTGTACACAGTCGTGTAAAAGTAACGGCGCCCAGTGCTACACCATCTTAACAGCCCGATAGACGATGTTTTTCGCGCCCTCCCCGAGCGGCAATCCGCCGCAGGCGCCCTGGTGTCGGCCATATTGAGCCGTGGCCCGGCCAATGCCATTGTCCGGGCCAATGCATTTTGGGCCGGTAGGGGTGCCGCTGCACCCTCAACCGCGCAGGGTGTCGAGCACCCTGCGCAGCACCTCTGTGGGCACCTCGACCCCGGTGTGGACGCGACCGATCGCTTCCGGCAACACGAAGCGCACCTTGCCCGCCTCGACTTTTTTGTCCGATTGCATGCGCAACAGCAGCGCCTCGCTGGCGATGTCGCTCTTCCAGCGCACCGGCAGGCGGGCTTTGATAATCAACGCCTCCTGGCGGCGAAGCTCCTCGGGGCTCCAGAGATCGAGCGCCACTGCCACCCGGCCCGCCGCCGCCATACCGAGGGCGACCCCTTCGCCGTGCAGATAGCGGCGGTAACCGGTGGCACTTTCGAGGGCGTGGCCGACGGTGTGGCCGTAGTTGAGGATGGCGCGCAGACCGCCTTCGCGCTCGTCGCGCACGACCACCTCGGCTTTGGCCTGGCAGGAGCGCACCAGCAGCGTGGTGAGGGTGCGCGCGTCCGGGCGTTGCAGGCTGGGCAATTGCTCCAGCCGCTTAAATAAGTCCCCGTCCCAGATCACCCCGTATTTGATCACCTCGGCCATGGCGGCGCGCGTCTCGCGCGGCGGCAGTGTCCCCAGCACCTGCGGGTCGATGAGCACCAGGCAGGGCTGGTGGAAGGTGCCGATCAAGTTCTTGCCCAGGGGGTGGTTCACCCCCGTCTTGCCGCCGATGGCAGCGTCCACCATCGCCAGCAACGTCGTCGGCACCTGGGCCACCCGGATGCCCCGCAGCCAGGTGCTGGCCGCGAAGCCCGCCATGTCGCCCACCACCCCGCCGCCCAAAGCGACGATGAGCGACGAGCGCTCCAGGCGGTGTTCGAGGGCTGCTTGATAAATGCGCTCCACCGAGCGCAGGTGCTTGTGGCGCTCGCCTGCCGGGACGGTGACGCTTGCCGTCTCGAAGCCAGCGGCGTTCAAGGAGCGTACCACCCGGGCGCCGTAATGGCGCAAAACCACGGGATTGCTCACCACCAGCGCCCGGTTCACTTTGCCCAGTTCGGCCAGGTACTCGCCGAGGCGCTCAAGACCGCCCTCGTCGATGCAGATGTCGTAACTGTCCATGGGCAGGGCAACAGGGATGCGGATCATACGGGCGGCCTGTTCAGCGGCGCGGGCGAATCGGGAGCCACTCGAGTGTAGCGCCGGGCGGGGTTCCGTCAATGTTCCAGCCTAGTTGCGCTAGGTACCGAAGCCACCAAAATCGGCGGATAGTTTACAGAAACCGCCGCGATCCGTTGAACGGTGTGTGGAGTAATTACTGTAGCTATTTCGCGGCGAACGGTAGGGCTTGCTGAGCCCCATCTTTACCCGCAATGGCGAAAGTTATCAACAGGAGCATATTCATGAAATGCAACGTGCGCTTAATCGCGGCGAGCATCACTCTGGCTGCCGGGCTGCTTTTGCACAGCGTATCGACACCCCAGGCATCCGCTCAACAGAATGAAGCCTCCAGCGCATCCGGTTTTTGTCAGGAACAACTCGGTGGCGAATTGTTTTTCAGAACTGAACTATTTTTTGGTTTGTCCAAATCAGACGGTTCACAGGTGAGTGAGGCGGAGTTTCAAGGCTTTGTCGACACCGTGGTGACGCCCCTGTTCCCCGATGGACTGACTTTGCTCACAGGCCAAGGGCAATTCAAAGATTCCACTGGAACCATCATCGAAGAAGGATCGAAGCTGTTGATCCTGCTTTATCCCTTCAGCCGCGAAAGCAGTGCAAAGGTCAATCAGGTCCGGGAAGCCTACAAAGACTCCTTCCAGCAACAATCCGTACTGCGCACGGACGAGCAATCCTGCCTGTCGTTTTGATCGCGGCGGTTCCGCGCTGAGGACGGCGGCTGCATCCGGCAGCTGCTGTCCGACAAAGAAGGCTCCCAGATGGTGCGCACCGTTTTGAATGCCCGGCGCTATCGCATTACAGCCGCGGAGGTGTTTCTCGGGCAATTGTGCCAAGAGCAAGTTTGAACCCACCGGCCCAAAGCGGATCGATTGCATTGAAAAATTTGTCGGCATTGATGCACATATCCCCTCGCGCTTTGCCGTAGTCTGTTCTGGCAGGACAGAACGTCGTCGCAACCGAACCATGAGTTACTGGAAAAAGATTGTATCTGCGTCTTTTGTTTGGCTGTTCCTGGCCTTACCCGGCCTGGCCGCGGTACCGACGCTGACCCGGCAGGCCAGGGACAATCTGGTCGAGACCGAGCGCTTTCTGGTGGTCAGGACCGTCAAAGAGATCCCCGAGGCGGTCCAGGTTCAGATGGCCAATCTGTTGCGCCAGGCAAGTCTGCAACTGGCCAATCCGGGACAGAAATTGCAAAAGGCGGACGATGACGACCCCATGGTGCCCCAGCGCCGTCTGATCTTTGCCGGGATCTCGCCGGATTACTGCGTCGTGGTCTACGAGCGCTACGCCTACGGTGTCAAGGGAACGGTGAACAATATCCTGGTCTACTCCCTTGCAGCAAACGTAGCCAGGCTCGTGGGCGGAGGGCTCACCCGCAGCAATGTTGACGATCTGGCCCAGCTGAAAACGGCGCTCAAAAAGGGCGAGATCCGCCCTCTAGCCAGGGGCTATCTGCCCTGAACACTGCGGTCCCCGGCCCGGCCGAGGTCGAACGGTGCGAGCTTGTCGCTCATCCAGCGGCCCAGGTATTGCTCGGCGATAAAGGGCCGCACGACCAGGCGGGGCGGGGTGCCCCCTTCGACATCGACGCGCAAAAACGAGTAGGGACGGCGCTTGTGGCCGCCCACTCCGTCGCGGCCGACAAAAAGCTGCGAGCGGGCCACTTCGCGGCTCTGGTCTCCAAATTCCTCGGTGAGCACCGGGCCTTCCGGGCGCTGGCGGCGCAGGCTGAAGCCGCTGCCGCCGCAGATCACAATGTCGAGGTGGGCATCGGCGTGGCCGGTGTCCGCCGTGCGCAGGTGCTCCAGGCAGTGGGCGTGGCCGGTGAAGATGGCATCGACCAGGGGGCGCCCCTTCGCACGCTCCCCCACCTGCCGGTGCACCGCGTCGAGCACCCGGCGCAGGCGGCGGCGCACGGCGAGGGTCTGGGCCTGCTGCCACTTGGTGGCCTCGGTGACGTAGGGCGGGTGGTGCATATAGATCACCCGGCCGCGCACCGACGGATCGTTCCAGGAGGCCGCCAGCCGCTCGGTGAGCCATTCGAGCTGCTCAAAATCGGTGACCGTACTCGGGTCGCAGTGCAGTTGCTTGTCGAGGTCCATCTTCATCTCTTCGAGCTGCTCGATTTTGGTGCGCAACTCCTCGAGCTGCTCGGAAGCCTCCTCCTCGTCGGGCTCCAGGTTGTCGGACATCTCGAGCATCTGCTGCTTCTGGATTTCGAGTTCGGCGCGCTGGTGCTCGAGATCCCGGCGGGAAGCCTCGCCTTCGTCACTCGAAGCGAGCGGCGTGGGCGCGTTGAAGGTGTTGGAGTCGAGGGCGAAAAAGTCGATGCCCCCCGCCCGAAAGGTGTAGTAGCGGTTGGGCAGCCGCGTGAAGGCCCCCGGCCGGTAGCGCAGGCAGCGCCCGGTAGCGGTGCGGGCGGTGTAGTGGCGGTCGAGGTGGCGCCCCAATTCGGCGTCGCTCTCGAAGGCTTTGAGGTAATCGAGAAACGCCTTGGCGTAAACTTTGCCCTGGTCGGAGCCGCGCCAGCCCACATCCAGGTCGAGTTTGAAGCCGAGCAGTTGGCGCAGCGGCAGCATCGTCTGGGCTACCAGGCCGTAGAAAAAGGGCAGATCGTAATAGTCGTGGTTGCCGGGGATGGGCAAAAAGGGCTGGTTGAAGACCATCCGGTCGTAAGCAATCTGCTCGGGCCGCTCGCCCCCCACCAGAAATTCGCGGTAGGGCTGGATGAAATTTTTGGGGTAGTACTCGTCGGAGCCCACCAGGTACATCACATCGCCCGTGTGCAGGACAAAGCGGCAGTCCTCGCGCTGGGTGAGCATCTGCTCGGCGATCTGGCGCTGGGGGTTGTGGCCGCGGTGCGGGCCGGAACCGCTGTCGCCCACCACCAGAAACGAGAATTCCGGTTCCTCCGGCTGCCCATCGTCGAGCACCAGGGCGGTCTGGTCGATCCCGCGCCCGCGAATCGGCGCCCCTTGCCACTGCACCCGCTTTTTCATCCGGGCGATCTTATCGGCGATCGGTGGGTCGATGACAAAATCCACGCCTGCCCCCTCGCGTCTACTTCACTATTCGGCCACTATCTTCAAGCCAAGCATGCCGCTTGCCACCGGCGCTCTACCCGCCGGGTGAGGTCGCAGGCCCCCCAATCAGTATGACGAAATTTTGCGCTCTTTCATCCCCCCACCCGGCACAGCGCCGATAGCAGGCAGGGATGGGGCCGGTATCCTGGAAAGAAAGTTTACAGAGCGCCATGTCCGCAAGCACCCAGCCGTCCACCTTTCCAGTCGAGGCCACTTTTCGCATCTCGCCCCTCATCCGCTATACCCTGTTCGGGCTGCTGGTGAGCCTGGTGCTGCCGCTGCCCTTTTTGCAGGTGAGGCTGGGATCGCCTGTGCCGCTCTGGGTGACCTTGGCCGGGATCGCCGCCGGGTGCGTGGCCCTGGCTGCCGCCCTTTCTCAGCGCGTCCTCACCGACGGGTATGGCGTAGCGGTGCGCTACGCCCGCTGGGTACCGGGTTTTGTCGGCCGCTCCTGGCGGATGGCCTGGGAGGAAGTGCGCGAAATCCGCTCCGCGCCCACCAGCCAGGGCGGCCGGGTCCACTATCTGGTCAATGGGCGCGGGGATCGCTACTTGCTGCCGATGCGCATCGCCGGATTCGCCCGTTTTTTGCGCATCCTCGAAGCGCGCACCGGCCTGGATACCAGCCGCGTCAAACCCCTCGCCCAACCGTGGATGTACCTGGCGCTGCTGGTGTGCGTGGTGCTGATGTTCGGTGCAGACCTGTTCATCCTCGCGGCGGCTTTCGCGGGTAGTCATTGAGCGGGGATGGTTGTGACTGCAGAAGCAAATGAATCCGGCGCTAACTCGGGAGTTGCCGTTCCGCCTGGACTCAGATTTGACGTTCCCCCTCCGTATTAACTAACATGAAGCAGAGAAGCGGGTCGAATCCCCGGACGAGCGCTCGAACGCTCTGAAGCTTTTGAACTTCTGCCGGTCGCAAGACCGCTGGGCCTCACGCTCGCCCACCGGTCACAGGCCCGGGCGGCAGAAAAAGTTTCCGGCCATGGATTTGCAGGTCTTCTCCTTGTCACCTACCAGGAGATCTCCATGGCCACTGCATTTTCGGCACTCGGGCTCAGCGAGTCCGTGGTGAAGGCGCTCGACGAACTCGGTTTCGAGCAGCCGACTCCGATTCAACTGAAGAGCATCCCCTTTTTGCTGGACGGCCGCGACCTGCTCGCCCAGGCCCAGACCGGCACCGGCAAGACGGCGGCTTTCGGCCTGCCGCTGGTCGACCGTTCAGACCCGCAGGACGCCCGGGTGCAGGCGTTGGTGCTTGCCCCCACGCGCGAACTGGCCGTGCAGGTGTGTGAGGCCATTCATACCTACAGCAAGCATTCGGGCGTGCGGGTGCTGCCCATCTACGGCGGCCAGCCCATCGATCGCCAGATGCGTCGTCTGCGCGCCGGTGCACAGATCGTGGTGGGCACCCCCGGGCGGGTGCTCGATCTGATGCGGCGCGGCAGTCTCGATCTGAGCGCATTGCGCACGCTGGTGCTCGACGAAGCCGACCAGATGCTGGATATGGGCTTTATCGAGGAAGTCCAGACCATTCTTGATGCGGCTCCCCCAGAGCGGCAACTGGTCTTCTTCTCAGCCACACTGCCTGCGAGTATCCGCAAACTTGCCGCCCGCCACCTGCGCACGCCGATGACGCTCACCATGCCCGCCGAGGAGCGCGACACCCCGGCCATCGCCCAGCGGGTCTACTTCGTCAACTTCAAAAACCGCGCCCAGGCTCTAACCCGCGTGCTCGCGGCCGAAGATCCGGCCTCGGCCTTGATTTTTACCCGCACCAAACAGGCGGCGGACGAACTGGCCGAACAACTGCAGGACGACGGTCACCGCGCCGAGGCCCTGCACGGGGATCTCAATCAGAGTGCGCGCGAGGCGGTGCTGGGGCGCTTTCGCCGCCAGCAGCTCAACGTGGTGGTGGCGACCGACGTTGCCGCCCGCGGCCTCGATATCGCCGATCTCAGCCACGTCATCAACTACGACATGCCCCAGGACGGCGAATCGTACATCCACCGCATCGGCCGCACCGGCCGGGCGGGGCGCACCGGGGTGGCGATCAGCTTCGCTCTGCCCACCGACCGCTATCGGTTGCGGCTGATTGAACGGGCGACCGGCTCGACGCTCGTTCCAGCCAAGATTCCCTCAGCGGGAGAAATCCAGGTGCGGCGCACCGAACGCCTCGTCGAGCAGTTGCGCAGGCAGTTGCAGGCGGACGAGAGTGATCCGAGCCTCGTACTTTACCGCGAGGTCGTGGGACAGTTGCGCGAGGAATTCGACTTGGGCGATATTGCCGCCACGTTCCTCAAGCTCGCTCAGCAGCGGCCCGGCAGTACCGGGAGCGGCTGAGGCGCAGTCTGCTTGTAAACCCTGGCCCCGGCGGCGGTTCGGCGTGCCGGGGTGATTGTCGGCTGGTGCGCGTTTGGGCAATCGGATAGATTGTTCCGTAGCCGCTTGGGGCCGCCCGATGCTTCCACCACTCATTCAACCTTGCCCCGGTTGCCGGGGTAAACGGACCGACCCGCCCAGCGGCCCCATCAGGCGTAGATTGACTCCAGCACCGCGTCTTCGACCAGATGATTGGCGCTCACTCGCTGCACGTCGTCCAGGCTTTCGAGCTTCTCAAGCAGGGTGAGCACCTGGCGGGCCACGTCCGGATCGGCGAGCTCGATGTTGTTGTCGGGTACCCAACGCACCTCGGCCGCAGCCAGCCGAAAGCCGGCCCCCTTGAGGGCGTCGGTGAGCGCTTCGAGATCCGCAGCTTCGCAGGTGACCTCTACCCCCTGGCCCTGCGGATCAATTTCGTAGCCCAGGGCGCCGCCGTCGAGGGCCGCCTCGATGAGTTCCTCCTCGCGCACCGGCCCTTCGAGGACCGCCACGCCCCGCTGCTGAAACATCCAACCCACGCAGCCGGTTTCGCCGAGATTGCCGCCGTTGCGGCTGAAGACCGCCCGCAGATCCGCCACTGTCCGGTTGCGGTTGTCGGTCTGCGCTTCGATCAAAATCGCCACCCCCGCCGGGCCGTAGCCCTCGTAGCGGATCTCTTCGAAGTTGTCGCCCTCGATGGCGCCACTGCCTTTGTCGATGGCCCGCTGGATGTTCTCCCCCGGCAAACTCGCCGCCTTGGCCTGCTCGATGGCCAGGCGCAACCGAAAATTTCCCGCCGGGTCGGGGCCGCCCAGGCGCGTGGCGACGATGATTTCGCGGGAGAGGCGGGCGAACATCGCCCCTTTGGCCACGTCGTTTTTGGCTTTCTGGCGCTTGATCTGCGCCCACTTGCTATGCCCTGCCATGATCTGCGCCGCTTGCTGATTCTGGTCGAATCTATCACAGCAAAATCGCCGCCCCAGCCGGAAGCGCATTGCGTCCCCCGACAGCAATCCCTAAGAAAACCATGGCACCCCGCACGCTTCCCCAAGCAAGCTGTCCGACAGGTCCGTCCCGGCGATTTGCGCCGGCGGACCGAGGGCGGTTTTGCGTGGACAGGGGTCCATTTTATAAGTGATCCCAACTGCTCTGCAAATGCGGCTTCAGAAAGGACCAGAAGCCGCTGCAAGCGCTTTGTGCTACACTTGATGCGTGATCTGACCTCGCCCCGTTTTGACGCGCCTTTGGGCATAGCGGCACTAACGACCGTGGGCGATACGCTAGCTGGCGCGAAGGAGCGCACGACGAATGACCGAAACCTATGGAGCGGAGCAGATTCAGGTTCTCGAAGGCCTGGAGCATGTCCGCAAGCGCCCGGGCATGTACATCGGCTCCACGGGACCGCGCGGTCTGCATCACCTAGTTTACGAAATCGTCGATAACTCCGTCGACGAGGCTCTTGCCGGTCACTGCAAGCACATCGCCATCAGCCTGGGCGCCGACGGCTCCGCCACGATCACCGACGACGGGCGCGGCATACCGACCGACACCCACCCGCGCACGGGCAAATCCACCATTGAGACGGTACTTACGGTGCTCGGTGCCGGCGGCAAGTTCGGCGGCGGCGGCTACAAAGTCTCGGGTGGTCTGCACGGCGTCGGCGCGGCGGTGGTCAATGCCCTGTCGACCATCCTCACCGCGACGATCTGGCGCGAGGGCAAGCAGTACATTCAACGCTTCCATCGCGGCATTCCCGAGGGCGGTCTTGCGGTGAGTTCCGACTCCCAGAAGCGTCGCGGCACGATGATTTCGTTCTTGCCCGATCCCGAAATTTTTACCACCGGCGTCGATTTTGATTTCGACACGCTCTTGAGTCGCTTTCGCGAACTGGCCTTTTTGAACGCGGGGGTCGAATTTCGCTTCAGCGATTTGCGCGGTGAGACCGAGCGCACCGAAAGCTATATCTACGAAGGCGGCATCCGCGAGTACGTCAAGTACATGACCCGCGAGAAGGCTGCTTTGCACCCCGATATCATCTTTATCAACCAGGAGCGCGACGGGGTAAGCGTCGAGTGCGCCCTACAGTGGAGCACCGACGTCTATAACGACAACGTGCTGGGTTTTGCCAACAACATCCGCACCATCGACGGCGGCACCCACCTCGAAGGTCTTAAAGCCGTCCTCACCCGCACCTTCAACAGCTTCGCCCGCAAGGCCAACAAGCTCAAAGACGGTGACAAGAACCTCACCGGCGAGCACGTGCGGGAGGGGCTGACCGCCGTGTTGAGCGTCAAAGTCCCCAACCCCGAATTTGAAGGCCAGACCAAGACCAAACTCGGCAACCCCGAGGTGCGCGGCATCGTCGACGGCGTGATTTCCGAGAAACTCACCGAATACCTCGAATTTCACCCGGATGTGGTGGCTTCCATCCTCGAAAAGGCTCTGCAGTCGATGCAGGCCGAGGAAGCGGCCCGCAAAGCGCGCGACCTGGTCCGCCGCAAATCGGCCCTCGAATCGTCCACCCTCCCCGGCAAACTCGCCGACTGCCAGAGCCGCGACCCCGCAGAATCGGAAGTCTTTCTAGTAGAAGGAGATTCGGCGGGCGGGAGCGCCAAGCAAGGGCGGGATCGGCGATTCCAGGCGATTTTGCCGCTGCGGGGCAAAATCCTCAATATCGAAAGAGCCGACGACCGAAAGATTTACGGCAACAACGAGATCCAGGCGATGATCACCGGTCTCGGCCTCGGCCTCAAAACCGAAGAATTCGATGTCGGTCGGCTCAGATACCATCGCATCATTATCATGACCGACGCAGACGTCGACGGCGCCCACATCCGCACGTTGCTGCTCACGTTCTTCTACCGCTACAAACGCGACTTGGTCGAGCAGGGCTACATTTACATCGCCCAGCCGCCGTTGTACAAAATTTCGATCGGCGGTGGCCGCAATATCGACGTGCGCTACTGCTACTCCGAACAGGAAAAAGAGGCGATCCTTCGCGGTCTGCGCGAGAACCAAAAGTATGAGCTCCAGCGCTTTAAGGGTCTAGGCGAGATGCAGGCGGATCAGCTCTGGGAGACGACGATGAACCCCGAGACGCGCACCCTCAGGCAAGTGACCATCGAGGACGCCGCCGAGGCCGACCGCGTCTTCAACATCCTGATGGGCGACCGCGTCGAACCCAGACGCGAATTTATCGAGACCTACGGTCCACGGCTGCAGATGGCCGACCTGGACATTTAGGTTCGGTGTCAAGTGGATCAGACCCCGCCGGCCAGGTGCGCCGCACCCCGAAACAGGAGCGCGGTCGACAGCGCGTCGAGCGGATTTTGCCGGCCGCCACCGAGGTGTTCGCCGAGGTGGGCTACGAGGCGGCCACCACCCACGGCATCGCGGAGCGCGCCGAGACCGCCGTCGGTTCGCTCTACCAGTTTTTCCCCGACAAGCGGGCTCTCTTTAAGGCCCTGGAACAGCGACACATCGAGCGGGTACACATCGCTTGGGCACGGTTGGGCGCCCTGCCCCTCGAGGAGTTGGGTTTCGAGGGGTTCATGCAACGGTTGCTGTGCAAGGACTGCTCCCGGCAGTTCTTGCTCCCGGTGGGGCAGAGCGCGTAGAAACCCGGGGCGGCAGCGATGTAGCGGGTGGTGGACTCGGACGTCGGCGGACTGGCAATGCGGCACCGCCGGTTGTATCCGAAAGACACGATATCTTGTCCCATAGGGATTTGAGGCCATGCCGACCCGGCTCGTTGCGCCAGAGCGCGGGCCATTGGGGTGCACCGGTCGGCCGGCGCCTATTGAAGCCGGTCCAACCCGGTGCCGTTGTAGTCGATCGCGACATTGGCGCTCTCCTTCAACACCGTGTTTAAAAATTGGCCGACCTCCGCTGGCGAGCAGAGATGGCGAACGCTCCCGGAGTCGGACTGGGGGCGGGTCTGCTCGATGGCAATGCAGGTGAGCCCTCCCCGGTCTCGATGGAGCAAGAAGCACCTGTCACCTGCCTTGATGTGCACCTCCGTTCTGCAGGCGCAGTCTTCGAGCATCTCGTTGAGGGCGTCGACGATCGTTTGCCTATTCATCCGATTTTCTCCAGGGCGGCCCTGCGGGGCAGGCCGACGAATTAAGGGGACCGTGCATCGCGAGAGGCGGAGGTACGCCGCCACCGCCGGGTGCGGCCCGGCAAACCTCGTGGTGCTCGACCGCTTGCGGTCGTTTCTGCCCGGTGATGCGGCCGAGCGCTGTGTTGCGCCGCGCATCACCGGCAGCCGGGCGGCCGCGGATTCGCCGGTTCCTGCGGCGAGGCGGGCGTGCCGACCGCCACAAAGAAGTGCCTGCCTTCTGGGGCGATCGCAAAGCGCCGGGAGATGTTCATCGTCACGTTGACCCCGAACCGGGAGTCCACACTTTGCCCACGACCCGGATCTTTTTTAGAGATGTTCGGCAGCACCTCCATGGTGCCGCAGAGCGAGACCATGGAGCCCACTTTGCGCAGGTGGGTTCCCCCGTTCTGGCGTAACAAGCTCGGCCCGAAGCGGCCGATTGCCCACCGCCAGACCGGCGAAGCGTGCTCCGCCCCGTAGTCCTGCAGTGGCACCAGTGCACAAGATCGTGCCCTGCCCTTGGGCCACCATGGCGGGTAGCACCTCCCGCACGGCCAGGAACGCCCCCCCAGGGTTAGAAGAAAGCCGCCGGTGTATGTATCAAAAATGGCTGCAACAATCTATCTCTCTGGATATTTGCTCCGAGTGCACCGATTGTGGAAAATTTCGTG